>CAYZRX010000056.1:0-20949 GCA_964480945.1 uncultured Ignavibacteriaceae bacterium
AGCATTCGAAACGTATCACCCTCTCCGTACCTCCCCCGTCAAGGGGGAGGGGTGAGCGTGTTCCGGAGATCTGACGTAAGGCAACGTTTTCGAATCTCCTCCAACACCCCATCCAGGTTCGTCAGGACTTCCGTGTTCCAGAATCGCAGGACCTTAAGTCCTGAATCTGCGAGCTCGGCTTCCCGCTCCTTGTCTTGCTTCTCCTGAAGTGCGTGCTGTCCTCCGTCCAACTCGACGATCACTCTTCGTTCGAAGCAGACAAAATCAACAACAGCGTTGCCGATCGGCTGCTGCCTTCGGAATTTCAGTCCATCAAGCTGTCGTGCTCGCAGGTGCTGCCAAAGAAGCCGCTCAGCGTCGGTCGAGCGCTTTCTCAACATCCTGGCGACCCGCGTGAGCCTTGATTTCATCATGCTTCACCCTCTCCTAACCTCCCCCATCGAGGGGGAGGTGATATTTGGTGCAGAGGCTGATCAGACATGACTCCACAGTTCTTGCTGAAAAAGTCATTGGTCGACAAATCCCAAGTGCCGCCTCCCCTCCCTCGACGGGAGGGGACTCAGGGGAGGGTGGAGCGCCAAAGAGCATTCGAAACGTATCACCCTCTCCGTACCTCCCCCGTCAAGGGGGAGGGGTGATAGCCTATTCTCAGTCTCATCACAGGAAGCAACTTCACAGACGAATCTCCAATTGGAACGTGAAACGATTGTCCACATCCCCAAGGATCTCATCCGCACCCGTGCCCATGCTCTTCACTCCCTCCTTCTGAGTTCGTGCGTACTTGACCCACAGATCGAGCCCTGCACCGATCTCGTATCGCGTCAAGAGATACCACCGTATCCCCCTTCCGAACATCGCAGGATTCGCGAGTGAACCGAAGGGCTCGCTCTCGTACTCATACAACCGGGAGTCGTAGGAGTCGGTCTGAAACGCCGCGACGCGCGCATCGATCTGCATATGAGCGAAAGCGCCCCACCGGATATCCTGATACGCCAGGATCCCCTTCTCCCTCCACCCTGTCGAGCGATACTCTACGCCCACCACCTCGATTCTGCTTCGCCAGCGGAATGTCTTCGAGGAATTCATCTCGATCGTCGCCCGGTAGTTCTTCTGGACCCTCGGCGCGACAGCTTCGTCGAGGCGGCCGAACTCATCCAGAACCTTGCTCTCGTCGGATTTGCTCTTCTGCTTGAACTGCAGATTGAGAATCAGTTTCCGGGAGACCTTCACTTCAGCCGATGCGAGGAAGTCGTGACCGGCTGAGGGCAGCCGATTGGTCCAGGTCTTCCACGGAAACGCGAACTGGTCGAAATACGTCGCTATCTTCACCCACGAGAACGGCCGGACCGACAAACCGAGGTATGCACCCGATTCGTTCTTCGTCGGGCTGCCTGATTCACCGAACGAGGCACTGTGGGGACTGAGGAAGTCTCTCGGATACGATCGGACCAGACATGCCACGTCCACGCTTCGATGAGGCCTGAGCACAACGCCGGCGAGACCCGCCCACGCGTTGTTGCGGTCACGCGCAAGCTCCGAAAATGCGCTGACCCGGTCTTGCGTATACGCTGCGTCCCAACCGACGACCGCGGCAACATCGTGCGGTGTAACTGTGAGCGTCGAGAAGCGAACGGGGCGGGTGAACCGGGCTTGATAAGCTGACATGCCGAACTTGAGGCCTTTGATCGGCGCAGCCGAAACCCTCGCACCTACCATCCGCTCGCGTAATTGGTTCTTCTTCCGAAGCTCGGTTTCCGTCCTGTAAAGCCCTGAGTTGTCAAGCGCCGTCACGATGCCGTTTGTATCCACCGAAGCGCTCAGAGGTTTGTTCGAATACATCAGGGCAAGGCTGAGCCAGCCCAGCGAAATGTCTGCCGCTGCCCCCCGGAAGTACCCGTTCTCATCGGTCGATGAGTAGGGCCGGATCCCCACCCCATTCTTGCGCGCGGGCGAGATGACCTCCGCCCCCTTTGAAAGCCCGACCGACCGCCAGAACACCAAACCTTCAGCCGACTCCACAACGAAGTCCCCGACGACGATCCGCGTTGACCATGCAGGGAGCGTGGCCGCGACGTGACCAGCCACGAAGTCGGTGATGCTCCTCTCACCCGCATCTTTCTCGGTTACAACTCCGAGCTCCAGGGACGATGGAATCAGTCTCTGATTTTCATCCCCCTCAACGCGCGCAAGGATGCGATTGTACAACTTCAACGGAGATCCGTGGTAGGTACCGTCCTGAAAGCCGCGGCGTGGTTGAAGATTCTGAGTGGACCTCGTGCGGAAGGAAACGGCAGCCAATCGCACCCCGCCTCCCCTCACATCGAGTGGACCTGCCCTGAGGAACGGTCGAATTCGATCGAGGAGATCAGCAGACATACCCTGCACGACGAGCAGATCATCCACATTCTTGAACAGGCGTGTTGACCGGGAGGAAACGAGATTGTGCGCTACAATCGGCGTTACTCCCGGCAGCTGTTCGAATTCCGCCTCGGTTGCGACATTTGCATCGAGCGGGTGTTCTTGCAGACCCGTGAGAACATCCAGGACCTCTGAATCCTCTGCATCCTGGGTCGTCTGCGCCAGGAGATCCTCCAAATCGACATCCAGGCGCTGCTGGAGCGTATCGGGTTTCCGGACCTCCTGCGCAATCAGGGCAACTCCCGGAAGCTGCAGCACGAGGAACATCACCACAGAACGCGAGCACACGGTCTACTCCCAGGGTTGAAACGAGATATCAAGATGATGCGTCCACCCGAGCTGGGCGTGGCTGTAGCCAGCATACGAAAGCTCGAACATGGAAATCCGGACTCCGAACCCCCCGGAGAACTTATCCGGATTGCTCGCCGCTCCGAGACGAAGGGCGAACACGTCGAAGAACCGCTGCTCGACGCCGGCCTTCACCATGAACGGGAAGCGCGTGTCCTTCTCCATTTCGACCGTGAGCTGAAAGTCACTCAACGGCGTGAACCGTGCGCCCATCAGAAGTGTCTGCGGAAGGCGTTCCCCGTTTGCGCCGATCTTCGCCGCAGCGACGTTCTTCAGCGCGAATCCAAGAGTTACGTTATCCAGCGCGCTTGCCAGGAGCCCCACGTCGATCGTCACGCATTGGGTGCTGCCGTAGCGTTCAATGGAGATCCTCTGAAGGTTGAGACTGATACCGGCCGACACGCCCCAATCGATCGTCCTTCCTGCGGCGACCGTTACACTGGTTTCCCGATACAGGTCGAAGCCGAACTGCTCGAGACTCACGCCGCACGACGCAAACGTGAACGGGTATGCGGCCGCAACCGCGGCTGTTTTCAGCTCGGGAAGATCGAACTGCCGGGGGACGAAGAACACCGAGCCCTGGAATGTCGTCAGTTGCGTCAATCCGGCAGGATTGTATGCCACGGCCCAGGGGTTGTCGGCGACGGCCACGAAGGCATTCCCCAAAGCGATCGCCTTCGCGCCCCGGCCGTTGTTCTCCGAGGAGGCACTCGCGATCACGGTCCACACGATTAGCAGTAAGCCGACCTTGCCAAGCATCCGGACATTCCTTGTGAGTCGCCCCCAAAATGGGTATATTTGAGTAGAACCTATCTCAAAAACAACGTCATAACAAAAGAAAATCTCACGCCAAGCCGCAAAGTCGCCAAAAATATGTAATTGTTTATGCCCTTTGTGGCTTAGCGTCTTTGCGTGAGCATTTTGGAGATGGCTTCTAGTCAATTCTATTCTTCTCGGGAGATCTATGTCACGCACGACACTTCTTTTTTCTCTCCTCGCTCTCTTCGCCGCCGTCCAACTGAGCGCTCAAGAGCTCAATTGTGAAGTCTCCGTCAACATGGAGAAAATCAACTCGGCGCAGCGCGAGTACCTCAGGAACTTTGAATCCGACGTGAAGAAGTACTTGAACGACAACAAATGGACGGATGAAGACTTAGGAGGCGAGAAAATCGATTGCAGCATGACGATCTACTTCGTTTCGGTGGCAGGGGATAACGACTATACGGCGCAAATTGTCGTGGGAAGCCAGCGTCCGGTGTACGTCGGGAACGACAAGTCCGGCCGGAACACGCAGGTCCTCCGCATCGCCGACGACAAATGGGAGTTCATCTACGTGCCCAACCAACCGATGACCAAGGACGAGTACCGATTCGAGCCGCTGACGGGCGTTCTGAATTTCTACGCGTACCTCATCATCGGGATGGACCTGGAAACCTACAATGAGCTATCCGGGTCCCAGTGCTTCCAGAAAGCACTGAACATCTGCAACCAGGCAATGGCAACATCCTACTCCAAGGACTGGCAATCCGGCGCGGGGAGCTACGGCCGGTTCAACTTCCTCGATGAGCTGATGAACCTGAAGTACCAGCAGTTCCGCCTTTCTTTCTACTCCTATCACTTCGACGGACTCGACCTGCTCGCGACCAAGCCTCAGGACGGACTCGATGCAATGCTCAAGGCGATCGAGGCGATAGGAGAATTGCGTCAGAAACAGAACCCCCGGAGCATTCTGGTGAGGGTCTTTTTCGACTCGAAGTACCTCGAGATCGCCGACTCCTTCCTCGCCTACCGCGATCGCAACGTGTACGACCGGCTGATCGCTGCCGATCCGCCGCACCAGGGCACGTACGATACGTACCGCAGTAAATAGTTCTCGCTGCTACGGCGGCGGCAGATGCTATTCCAGCACGATCTCTGTGATCGTGTCGCCTACCTGAATCTTGTCAACGACGTCCTGTCCCTCGATGACCTTTGCAAAAACCGTATAACGGCCGTCGAGATGGGGCGTTGGCACCTGCGTGATGAAGAACTGGCACCCTTCCGTATCTTTGCCTGAACTTGCAATCCCTACCGCTCCCCTCGTGAAGCCCACGAGGGAGAACTCCGAGCGAATCGCGTAACCTGGACCGCCCCACCCGTCGCCTCTCGGATCACCGCCTTGGATCACGAAATCGGGAACGACCCGGTGAAAAACGAGCCCATCGTAGAACTTCTTCCTCACCAGCTTCACGAAACTCAGGACGGTGAACGGCGCATCCTCCTTGAGGAGCTGCAACCTGATTATCCCCCTGCTCGTCCGAAGCACGGCCACCTGGTCCGGCTTGAGTGACTCGAGCGTGTCCCAATCGTAGTCAGTATAGAGCGGCTTCGTCGCCTTTGGGATTCTCGATGAATAATTCTGGTTCGTAATGTGTCCCAGCGCGGCCGCCGCCACGGTTGCCACCGTCCGGTCCGGGTCCTGAAGCGCCTTCTGAAGCGTCGGAATGAACCGCGCATCGCTGATGTTGCCCATCGCCGCGAGGACGTTCTGCATCGCCTCCACATCAACCGGAGCCGAAAGACGGGAATAGGCAGTATCAAGGGCGAGAACGAGCGAGTCCAACTGTCCGGACGCCTCGAAGATCCCGAAGTACGTCGTGTCCGCCAGGGCGTTCGCCACCAGGTACGTAATCGCCATATCGCCGCGATTGAGAGCGGACATCGTCTTGTGATACAGCGTGTTGTGCGCGTCTGCCCAGTCTGGATCACCGGCGCGGATCTTGCTGAGCACCAGCGGGGTCAGGACCCTGCGCAGAACGTCCCATGCAGTCATCGCAATCCGTGCCGAAGGATCGTCGAGTGCATTGACGATGATCGAAAGACTCCGTCCGGATGGAATGAGGCTCACCGCTTCGATCGCTTTGGACTTCTCCCGGATGGAGAGATCCTGCGCGGACAGAAAGCTACGCGCGACAAACTCTTCCGGAAAGAACTTCCCCAGATCGACAAATGCTTCACCTCGCACCATTTCGGCCCCGGGATTCTTTGTCGAGGCGAGTCTGAGGAGAACCTCCTTGATCTTCGTGCTATCCTCGGACGATTGGATCGATTCGCTGGGAAGCCCGCCGAGCGCCTGGAGGGCCGCGATGGCGACGTCATCGTTGGCAGAATTCAAGAACTCCGGGAACTCGCCGAGCAGCTCGGGGTTGGCCGGAGCGAACGCAGCGAGCGACCGGACGAGCTGGACTTGCACCTGCCAGCTCTTTGGCCCTCGCTCCGCTTCCTGTGCCGCTCTCAGCAGGTCCAGCGCGTCGCTCGATGTCAGTTTCCCAAGCAGAATAACGAGATTCATTCGCACGTCGACATCTGGATCGGCGGCAAGCTTCGTGAAGGCCTCAACACGTTTGGCGAGCTCGATGTCGATCAAACCATGGGGGGCGGACCGCCAGAGTGCGTAGAGCGCTCGCCATCGGACCTCCGGTCGCTCGTTTCCGACCAGGTCAAAACACCGCCAGACCGAGCGTTCGTCCTTGACCCCGCGAAGCGCGAATCGAGCGATGCTGATGGCCAGGTCGCCGGAAACCTCACGCGGCTCATGATAGGCAGCAACCTCATCGAGCGCCTGCTCATCACCGATCTTGCCGAGGGCCTCGAGGACCCGCGCGAGAACCTGAGGGACCGCCTCTGTTTTCAGCCTGGCTAGCAAAGAGCCTTGCGGCGTCGGAGAACCGATCTGGCCGAGCGCAAAGGCAGCTGCCGCACGCACATTTGGCTCGGAATCATCGAGAAGAGGCATCAATGCCGCGATCGTCGTCGAATCCTGCAGGTTTGCGAGCGCGATCGCGGCCCGATAGCGGAGATTCGCGTCGGCGCTCGTAAGATAGGAGAGCAATCTGCCGTCACCAAGTGATCGCTGATCCTGAAACGTGAGGATCTCGCGAACCTCGGCGGGGATCTTCTGGGCGAAGCTGATGTGACATGCAATGAAGAGACCAAGGAGCGCAAATGTTCTCATAGTGTTCTTCGAATTGATCTGGGGCGCATGGCGGCTCAGTGTTAGTCGAGCGAAAGTTCCGGGAAACCAGTTCTCGCGGCGAGCATGCGAACTGTCGGGTCGGTGCGTCAGCGGAAGTTTCACAGCGGATCTCTGAAAGCGGTTCGGTGCAGTGTGGGGATCTGCCGGCTTCTGAAAAAACCTGAGGCCGAAAGATCTGGCTGCGCTAATGTACCTCCAACGACGTCGAATGTCAAGCAGAATGTGTGGGAGCCGGGCTCCCTGTCGGCCGACGACCGGATCGCTTTCATCGATTTCGTCGATCCCTAAAAGTACGGTCGCACGCGGAATTCGGCACCTACTTCCTTCTCGACGAAGGCGCGTGCCCGCTCGGTATCGATGTCATCCATCCCCACGACGGTCATCACGACCTCGGGCAGAGATCGCTTGCATGCGCGCGCAAAGTCCAGCATCGCCTTGAAGTACCGTTCGCCGTCGATCCTCATCAGGGCCCCGTATTGCGCAGGGTCGATGGAATTGAGACTGATGGAAACGCTGTCGACCAGGCCGACAAGCTCGGGGACGATATCGCGATGATTGATGATATTTCCGTGCCCATCCGTGTTGAGCCTGACCCTTCCTCCCTTCTCCTTCACCCAGCGACCGACCTCTTTCATCACATCGAGACGAATCGTCGGCTCACCGTATCCGCAGAAGACAATCTCATCGTATCCGGTCGGATCGCCGATCGCCGTGATGAGCTCCCGGCCGTTCGGCTCGTGCGCGATCTTGAGGTTATGCCCCTTGACGATCGCTTCCCCCTTCCGGTCGCAGAATACACAATCGGCGTTGCACCGGATGGTCATGTTCACGTAGAGTGAGTTCCGAAGCTTGTAGACGATCTGCGGCGCGTCGAACGGACCGATGTTGAAGAGCCGCTTCGCGTTCAGGCGCGTCGTTCGGGCCACATCCTCCGCGGAAGCGCCGCAGGCGTCCGCGATGGCTGCTGCGATCAGGGCGATGTACGCCGGCTCGTTGCGCTTCCCGCGGTGTGGAACCGGCGTGAGATAGGGAGAATCCGTCTCGATCAGGGTATGGTCGTAGCCGAACTTCCGAACCGTTTCGAGGGCCGACGAATTCTTGAACGTGACGATGCCCGGGAACGAGACGAAGAACCCGTTCTCCATCAGCTGCCATGCCTCTTCGGCATTGCCGGGGAAACAATGGAACACGCCCTTCGGCGAGGGAAAACGACTGTGAATGTTCGAGAACCCGGATCGCCACGCGGCTGCGCGGCCGGCCTCCTCTTGAACAATGGACAGTGCCTCCGGAAGCGATTCCCTCGTGTGCACGACGATCGGGAGGTCGCGCCGTACCGCTAATTGAATCTGCTCCTTGAAGAACTCTCGCTGGATCTTGGGAGGTGAGAAATCGTAGTAATAGTCGAGACCGATTTCGCCGATGGCGACGACCTTCGTGTGCTTGCTCAAGTCCTCGATCTCCCGGAGCTGCTCCGGCGTGGCCTTCAACGCCTCATGCGGATGAATACCCACACAGGCATAGACGAAATCGTGCCGCTCCGCGAGCTCGACCGCTTCCCTGCTGGTTTCGACCGTCGTTCCCGGAACGACGATGCACTCGACGCCCGCCTCCCGGGCGCGCTTCAGAACGTCATCGCGATCGGCTCCATAATCCTCGAGAAAGATATGAGCGTGTGAATCTATATACATTCAAGCCTCGCAGTGCCTGCTCGTATTCAACAATGGGGCTGAAAAATACTCACATCTTTAGTCTGTTGCAAGGAAGGAGATGAGGAAGGCGAGGCGATTCGGAGAAGTCCCGCCACCCGCAGAAAGATATTGCGTGACTTTCAAGAAGTTTTTCGATGAATACTTTGCACACTCTTTACAGAAGAAAGCGGTGCGTCGATTTCAAAGACCGGCCCCAGAGAAGCCACAGAAGCACAAGCTGAAGAGACGGAAACCGGACGGGAATCACTTCGAAGAGACAGCAAGCCTCGCTTGAGACGACACTGGTATTTGGCTGAAAGACTTGAGTTACAGCAGACTGTTGTCACTCCAGCGAAAGGCTGGCCAAAGGGTGTTGGCAGGCCCGGATGCAGGGACTAGCTCAGTACTGGACTGCAGCCTTCCACCTCAAACTCTGGCCAACAGGTCGCGGCAGTGACTTCAGAGAGCTTCTTCTTTCATCCTGCTGGTGCATCAAATT
This sequence comes from uncultured Ignavibacteriaceae bacterium, assembly GCA_964480945.1. Lineage (GTDB taxonomy): Bacteria > Bacteroidota > Ignavibacteria > UBA10030 > UBA10030 > VGWB01. The sequence continues at coordinate 8,969 of CAYZRX010000056.1, forward strand.
GTTTTCTTTCTTTCGGGTCACTTTGACATGCAAGAAGGTCTGGGATCGGAGGGCAAATCTTCCTCCCAGGTGCCGGAATCGACGGCCTGAGCGTGAGACGCTTTCAAGCGTGTGTTTAATTCCCCGCCAAATTTCTAAACGGTTGTCGATTGTTCCGTTCTCCACGGGGGGGGGAATTTCGGCAAGCGGGGAGCGGTATCTTCCCGCGGGTTTCGATTCCGGCACAACTTTTCTTTCTGGCACTTTCTTTTCTGAAAAGAAAGTGCCACCCAGCGGGGAGGATGTGAGGCGGCCGAATTTCACCGGTTAGGTTGTCCATTTCTTTTAGGAAAAGTCCCGCGGAGCGGGATCCACAAAACGGAAAATGGACAAAAGAAAACGTTGCCCGAAATCTCCTCCAGAGGCGGATGCGCCTCTGGCGCAGGAACGCACTTGATCGAGCACCAACCGCACATGCCGAAAATTCCGGCCTGCCGTGAGGGGTAGAATCTCTCTCGGTCTCTACAGCCGGCCGGAATTTAAACGCACGCGGAAACGGCCAACACACCTGCCTACGATTTCGGGCCTCTATTCTGTTAGAACAGATATTGCGTCAGAAAGGAAACGGAACTAGAACGATCCGTCGAGGGAGAGGACGAAGGTGCGGCCCGGAGCGAGGTTGCCGACGAGTTCGACGTATTGATAGTCCGTCACGTTGTTGACGTGGAACCCAACACGCAGCGGGAGTCCCAGTCCGAGCAGATCGTAGGACGCGCGCAGATCGAGGACCTTGATCGGCACACGCTGATCGCCGTCGACAATCGGCGCGAGCCGGATCAGGTTCTCGTCGATGCGTTCAATGCGCGAGACGAAGCGGAAGTCCGCCGACGCCCGCAGGTGGCCAAAGGTTGAGAACGCGGAAGCGTAGAACAAATGACGGGGCCGGAACTTCAGGATGGTATTCTCCGTGAGATCCTTTGGCCACGTGTAGGTGTAGCCGATACCGGTCGAGAGGTGGGTCCGCCACCACTCGATCTTCAGGTTGCTCTCCATGCCTTCGATCCGCGCCCGGGTGACGTTTTCGAACTGGATGACCGGTCCTGAGATCTCCGTTGGGCTCGAGGGATAGGGGCGGTACGTTTTGATCTCAACGCTCGGTTCGATGAGATTCTTGAACTCGTTCCGGAAAAGTGCGACGTCGAGAAACACAAGCTCGCCGAACGAACGGCTGGCGCCGACTTCGTACGAGATGCTCTTCTCCACCTGGAGATCGATATTGGGGAGTATAGCGACCTGGGAGACGTTCGTCGAGCTCTCGATGTACAGCTCGCCGATCGCCGGATAGCGAAAGCCGGAGCCGAAGGAGGCACGGATGCTCGTCTCCTTGTCGGGCGTGTACACCAGGCCGAGCTTCGGATTCAGCTGCGACGTCGACGGAAGGATCGAGACCTTCTGCCAGTCGAAGCGCACTCCCGCCGTCAGTTTCGTCTGCGGGAAAATTCCGAGCTCATCCTGAGCGTATATCGCCGCTCCGACCCCCGGATGTGTTCCGAACAGGTTCGCGTTAACACGATCGTAGTTGGCCGCCGCGCCAAAGGTCAGGATGTTCGACGCGCTGTAGTTGTACGTCGCCTGCAGATCGACATTGAAGAGATGTGAAGCGGAGACGTTGTTCACTCTCCCCGAGCTGTCATCCCGCCAGAAATTCCCGAAGTAGATGCCTTTCACCGTATAGTAGAACTTGTCCGACATGAACTCCTTGTACGAAAATCCCACGCTGCCGCGCCGGGACGTCACCTTCCCGTTGAGCTGAGAGTCCGCAGGTCGAGTGGCCTCGCGGAGACTCTTCCACCAGAAGAAATTGCCGTGCGTACGGTCCAGGTAATTCACTGCGATGGTCAGACTCCGGTAGGCCGACAGATCATACCGTAACTTCGAGTAGAAGGCCCACCGGTGGTAGGCGTCGTTCTGGCGATAGCTGTCGTCGACGGTGCGGCTGACGCTGAAGAGGTAGCCGAGTGAGCCCGACCTGTTCGAGTAGCTCGCCATTGCTCCGCTATTGAACCGAGCCTTCGATGACCACTCCCAGTCGGAATATCGGGCCTTGTCGTAGAGTCCCGAGAAGAAGCGGAACCGCAGCTGGGGTGAGCTTGGGATCTCTTTCGTGATGACATTGATGACGCCGCCAAGCGCGCTGGAGCCGTAGAGAGCCGATCCCGCCCCCTTCACAACCTCGATCCGGTCGATGTCATAAACCGGAATGGTCTCCCAGTTGATTTCCCCCGTGTCGCCCGTGAAATAGGGCAACCCATCGAGCAGAACCAACACACGGCTTCCCACGCCGCGACTGTAACCCGTCGAGCCTCGGATGTTGACCTGATCGGCCATCATATTCACTCCGGGCACGTACCGGAGGGCGTCATCCAGCGTCACATTGTTCCGATCGGCGATCACCTTCGCCGTCACGGTTGCGATGCTCACCGGCACTTCCTGGAGGCTCTGCTCGCGCCGGCTGGCGGTAACGACGACGCCTCCCGTTTGAACCGGTGCGGGCTGAAGTTTGATCTCGAGCGTCCGTTGCTGCCCCGCGCTGACAACGACGTTCTCCACCGTCAGCCGGTCGTAGCCGACCATCGAAACCTCGATGGCACATGATCCTGGAGGCACTCTGACGAGGCGATATTCCCCCCTCACGTTGGTCGAAGAACCGATGAAGGTTCCGTGTATAACGACGTTTGCTCCGATCACCGCCTGTCCCGTCTCCGCATCGATCACTCTGCCGAGGATCGTTCCACCCTGCGTCTGCGCTAACAGTCCTGAGGCCGAGACGAGAGTCAGGAGAACATATGTCAGGAATCTGCTCAAAACGGTTGCGGCGGAGGTTTATGGAAATTGACTTTTATGTCGATGCCGCTGATAAATTGAGATTCGCTTACGATGACCGGGATCGGAAGCGGGGGATCGCTCGCGGTTCCGTAGACTCCCACGACCCGCAAGCTCCGAACGCTGAACTCATTCGCGTACCGCTGTAGAATGCCCACGTACTTGTAGCTCCCCGGGGGCAGGTTGAAGGCGTACGAAACGGAGTCGACAAAGAACGGCAGGTTCTTGTCGGTCGCAGGGTAGAGAAAAATAAGCGGCGGATTGGAGAACAGCCCCGTGAACACTTTCGCTGAATCGAGGGGATAGAGCTGAGAGGCAAAAAGCCAAAGATTCAGAAGACTATCAGGCGGAGGCCAGGTGCCGTTCTCGAAGTAGATCGTTCCACCGAAGCCCGGCTGGACTTCAGGCGGTGGCGTGAGACCGGGTTCACAGGAGGCGATGAGAAACGCCGTCGGTAGAACGAGGAGGAGCTTCATCATTCGAGTGTGAAAGTAGCAATCGACGCGCTCAAATGCAACCCGAGGAACGATGGATCAAGGCGTCCCGTCGCGCGGACGCGGCCGGGATGCGAAGAGCGCTTTTCAGGTTGGAAATGTTGGCATTGTTGCGTATATTTTGTCTCCAAGCTTGAGCGCCCCGAACCAATTGTCGAGCCTAGACCTACGCATTCCCTATCTCATGAAGAGGGCTTCAGCCGATCGAACCACGTACGATCAAGCCTACGTCCGGTCACTGTTCGATAGAATCGCCCCTCGCTACGACTTCTTGAACCACTTCCTGAGCTCAGGGTTTGACGTTCTCTGGCGCAAGCGGGCAATCCGGACGTTGAGAGACCACCATCCGAGACAAATCCTTGACGTTGCGACCGGCACCGCCGATCTGGCGATCGAGGCGGCAAGCTTGAAACCGGAGAAGATCGTCGGCGTTGACATCTCCACGGAGATGATTCGCCTGGGGGAAGAGAAGATCGCCCGCTCCCGCCTTCAGGCTCTGATCAGGCTCGAACGAGGATCAGCCGAGGAGCTTCCGTTTCCCGACGGCTCATTCGATGCCGTCATGGTCGCTTTCGGCATACGAAACTTCACGAACCTCGAGGCGGGGCTCGCACAAATGTATCGAGTGCTTCGCCCCGGAGGCATATCGATGATGCTCGAGTTTTCTCGTCCCCGACGGACTCCCTTGAAGCAGGTCTACGGCTTCTACTTCAGGCGGGTCCTCCCCGTCATCGGGGGCCTCGTCTCGCTGAACCGCGAGGCGTACGATTATCTTCCCAAGACGGTCGCACAGTTCCCAGATGGCGAAGAGCTGCTGGCTGTTCTGGCGTCGATCGGATACACCCGCACTCGGCAGCAGCCGCTTTCCGGCGGCATTGTTACTGTCTACACGGGGCTGAAACCAAAATAGGTATTTGTCAACTTCGAGAAGAGAATTGGATAGAATCATACGAGTCGGTCACAGCCCGGATCCTGATGACGCGTTCATGTTCTATGGGCTTTCCAGCGGTAAGGTCAAGCTGGAGGGCATCACGATCCGGCATCAGCTCGAAGACATTCAGACGTTGAACGAGCGCGCTCTGAACGGAGAGCTGGAGGTAACGGCTATTTCCGCTCACGCCTATGCCTTCGTCGCCGATAAATATTGGGTGATGAGGACCGGCGCGAGCATGGGCGAACGGTACGGACCCGTGATTGTCTCGAAGCGTTACCGGTCGCTGGACGAGCTCCGCGGCAAGACCGTTGCGACACCCGGCAAGCTCACGACGGCGACGCTGCTTTTTAGGATCTTTACAGAGGGGATCCAGCACGTCGATGTTCCGTTCGACCAGATCATGGATCGCGTGAGCAGCGGTGAGTTCGATGCCGGCCTCCTGATCCACGAAGGGCAGCTGACCTATGGCCGCGAGGGGTTCACCAAGATACTTGATTTCGGCGAGCTGTGGGACTCGATGTACAATTTGCCGCTCCCGCTCGGCCTCGACGTGGTGAGGAAGGATCTCGGTGAAGAGACTGCCCGATCGCTGTCGCTCGGTCTGAGACAGAGCATCCACTACGGCTACACCCATCAGAAGGAGGCCGTCTCGTATTCCCTGCAGTACGGGCGCGGTATCGACCAGCAGCTGGGGGAAAAATTCGTTAAGATGTATGTCAACGAGCTGACGATCGATATGGGAGAGCGAGGGAGGGACGCGCTGGGGCTCCTCTACAAACTCGGCGTCGAGCGGAACGCAATTCCTGTTGTGGCTGATCTTCAGCTTCTGTAGGACGCGTTGGTCTTTCTATGATCGGACTCTTCAAAATATTCGACGCGCACGTTCACTTCTATTCAAACTCGTACTTCCGCTTCCTCATCAAGCAGAAGACCCGCCGGCTTGATATCAACGCCGAGCTGAAGAACCTGGCTGCGAAGGGCCATATCGAGATCCCGGGCGATGATCCTGTGATGCTCGCCAAGCGGTGGGTGGAGATCATCGACAAGTGGAAGATCGAACGCCTCGTCCTCTTCGCGAGCGTACCCGGAGACGAGGATTCCGTCGTGAGAGCCGTCCAGGCCTATCCCAACAGGTTCGCCGGCTTCTTCACCGTCGATCCGAACTCCAACCTGCTCATAGAGAACGCCGAGCGCAGGTTGAAGCAGGACAAGCTCCGCGGAATCCTCCTCTACCCTTCCCTGTATCATATCAGCGTGAATGATTCGTGGCTCGATCCGCTCTACCAGCTCTGCCAGGAGACGAAGGCGGTCGTCTTCACTCAGTTCGGCAAGCTTCTGTTGAAACCGCGTGAATACGCGGGCATCCCGACCCCCGTCGATGACGAGTTTGCGAACCCGAAGGATCTCATCCCGGTCGCGAAGAAGTATCCTGCGATCCGGTTTATTATTCCGAATTTCGGGGCGGGACGGTTCGAGGAAACCCTAGAGGCTGGCAAAGCATGCCCGAACGTCTACGTGGACACGGCGGGATCGAACTCATGGATGGCGGACCACCCCGACAAGCCGGATCTTCGGACAGTGCTGCAGAAATCGCTCAGCGCGTTCGGCGCAGGCAGGATACTCTTCGGTTCCGATTCGGGAATGTTCCCTCGAGGTTACCGGTACGACATTGTCGACAACCAGACGAAGCTCGCGCTGGAGATGCGCATTCCCCTCGCCGACGGCAAGAAGATCTTCTACGAGAATATGGCGTCCCTCGTCGACCACCAGTAGGCCGCGCTACCGCCACTTCCAGCAAACTACTTCCCGAAGATCACCTCATAAAGGTTGGCCAACGACCTGAGCAATTTCATGACATCGACCTGATAGGGGTTCATCGGGCCCCGCATCGGATTGTACGTCGTGCCGAACCTCTGCTGATTCTGTCTCATCTCCGCCTCAAGCTCGCCGGGCAGTCGCAAGCCCGAAATTGCCCTTAGATAGTTGTCGTGCCATGCACAATAGATAGAGTCGTCGCGCAGAGCCCCCGCGATGATCGCCTCCCGCAGCAGCGCCTCTTTCAACTCGGGATGCAGCCGGGAGAGGGAGTCAAGCATGTCAAACGTCAGCTCGAACCCAGTCGGCGACTGCACGAAAGGCAAGGCGCCCGAAGGGCGGGGCCACATCCACTCCGGACGAAGTTGCGCGGTTGGTCTGCTCTTACCGCGATCCTGTTCCTCCTGAGTCCGCGCTTTGACCGTCGTATCCCGTGCAATTCCCTTGTCTTGTGCAAAGGCGCCCCGAGCCTCAACTGAGGCGGAGTGCGTACGGAGAAGGTTCGACTGAGGCAGAGGGAGGGCTGAGCAAATAAGAAGACGAAGGAGAAGTGAAGCGAGGATTGCGCTCTTTTCTTCCAAGAACATGCTCCCTTATCGGAGCGGCAAGGCCCGTGACGTCTCCAAGGCGATCGGCAACCCTACGCAGCGGCTTCGACCGGTTGAAGGACGCCCAGGATCTCGTAGAGCGTCGTTCGTTGGGCTGCGGCAAAACCCGACTCATGGATGAGCCGGACACATTCCTCCGCATTCGTCTTGTTGACGAAATTCGCCGCCGCGTGGACATTCTCCTCCAGGATGGTCCCGCCGAAATCATCCGCGCCGAAGTGAAGGCCGAGCTGGCCGGTCTTCTTCCCCTCGGAGAACCAGGAAGCCTGGATGTGCTGGAAATTGTCGAGATAGATTCTGGAGAAGGCGAGCAGTTGGAGATAGCGCGTTGGCGTTGCGTAATGGGGGATGATCTTCTCCAGCGGGGTGTTTCCCGGCTTGAAGGACCACGGAATGAAGGCGGTGAAGCCCCCCGTTTCATCCTGTAGCGCGCGCACGCTCTCGAGGTGCTCGACGACGTCCTCCTCCGTTTCCAGGTGCCCGTACATCATCGTGGCGGTCGTCCGGTAGCCGACACGATGCGCTTCGCGCATCACGTTCAGCCAATCCGCCGACGTTCCCTTCTTGCTGCTGATCTTCCTCTTGACGCGATCCGAGAGAATCTCGGCGCCGCCCCCGGGAATCGTCCGCAAGCCGGCGTCCCAGAGCTTCAGCAGGACATCCCGAACCGAAAGGCCCGCGACCTCCGACATCCCGATGATCTCGGATGTGGAGAAGAAATGCGGAGTGACACCGGGGACCTCCTGCACGGTTCGTCGCACCATCTCCAGATAGTACTCGAATGGAAGCCCGGGATTCACGCCTCCCTGCAGCAGGACAGTCGTTACGCCGATCGCGGCCGCTTCTTTGAACTTCTGGATCATCTGACCGACAGTGTGCGTGTATGCACCCTCCTCGCCCGGGTGCCGATAGAACGCACAGAAAATGCAATCCACCGTGCAGATGTTCGTATAGTTCGGATTGGTATCCAGAACATACGTCACCCAGGGGTTCGCGTTCTTTCTGAAACGAATCTCATTGGCCAGCTCGCCGAGGTCGAGCAGAGGTGCATTCCGGAGGAGAAAAACCCCCTCATCCCGGGAGATGCGATGTCCGTCGCGAACCTTGCGATAGATTTGGTCGAGCGTCATAGAGAATTTCTCACAATGATAGAACGTATCCGGCAGCCTTCAATTCCTTCAGGATGCTCAAGCTCGCCTCTTCCAGCTTCACGACGATCGGTTTGACGACGACACCCGGCATATTCTTCGGGACCTGGACATCTGTCCTATGCAGAACGCAGACATGGTTCCTCCCGAGCTTGCCGACGAAGTGCCCCAGCTCGAACATCGCGTAGCTCAGATCGTCCACATTGAAAATGAAGAAGGCGTATTTCGCCTCAGGGCTTTCCTCGACCTTGTCCAGAGCGATCATCTCCCCGTGCTTCCGCTCGATCGCGATCTCGCCGATACCGACCTCCTCCAGAAAGGAAGCAAGCTGCTGGCGAAGAGGGTCATTCCCTTCCCCAATCACGTACACTTTCTTCGGCCCCTGGGGCGCGGCTTTCGCCTGCCCGGGGGCAGCTTGTGCGGGCTGCGCCGTGGCGGGTTTTGGCGGCGGCCTCAGGATTCTGGTGGCACCCGCCGTTGTCGATTGTGCGGGTGGGGCCTGGACAGGAGGTGCCGGAGCAGGTTTAGCGGCGGGCATCGCGGCAAGCTCAGGCGAAGCTTTCAGCTTCTCCCAGAGCTCACTGATGTTCGTCAGAATTAAATGCGCGGCAGACTGGTAGAAGAATCCCCCGTTTGTATCGGCGAGGATCTTGTTTTTGTACGGCATCCCGATAGGGCCGACGAGCTCAAGAATCTCGAGACACCCCTTTCGCCAATCGAGATACTTCTTCTGAAGCCGGGCATTGTAGCCGGAAAAATCGAAGCCGCCGAGAGGCACGAGCTTCGTACCCTCGTTCACCAGCTCCTCAAATCTCTTGATCACATCGTCGGGCATGGTCTACCAGATCTGTGCACCCTGAAGCCGTTCCCTTGAACCACTTACCGGTCAACGACTGCTTCGACCGTACTCAACAAGCTTTCGAACACCACTATCGCCTCCTTCTCCCGCTCTCCCAACCGAAAGTTAAATCCTTCCAGATACTCCACGGATTCCTCAGAGGACAGGCCGATCCGCTGCGCGTGAGAACGGCTGATGGCCGCCAGATCCCCTTCCCCTCTTTCAAGCGAAGCCAGCAGCATGGCTGAGAGCTCGGTCTTTCGCTCCGCGGGCAGCGACTTCCTGACGGCCCAGAGAGCGAAGACGAACGGAAGCTTCTGCCACTCATACCACTCCGTCGCCAGATCGTAGACCAGCTCGAACCCGTTGAGGCCGGTTTTCTTGTGCCGCAAGGCTTCGTCGCCGATCAACAGGACGGCGTCGTACCCGTCGTAGCTGTTAACACCGGAGTGCATTCGTCGGAAACGCGCACTCACACCGTGTTTCTTCTCAAGAAGGATCTTCAACAACTTGACCGACGTCGCGGTGTCATCGATGATTCCAATGGTCTTCCCGTCGAGCTCTCTCCATCCACAGTTCGAGAAGAGCATCACGCTCTTGACCTGATCCCGGGTCGCAAGACAGAAGCCCAGCGGCTCCAGCTTCTCTTTTTGGTTGAGATAGTCCACAAGCGAGAAGAGGCCGGCATCGATCTGCCCTTTCTCCGAAAGGACGCCCATGCGTCGGGGGGCCACAGGGAGCACCTTGAAACGACGTGCCTCCAGATGGGCGTAGAACGGGACCGAATTCAGGTACGGGATCTTGCCGATGACTTCCTCGGCGTACAGATTCAGGGGGTTGTAGAAGACGTCGCGCTCGACAGGGATTTTCCCGCCATCCCGGATGATCTTGATGATCTGGTCTTTCGCAAGCTGCATTGGGCTTGTCGCGCCCGCATCGTGCGCGATCTTTTCACCCCCCACCGTGCCGTCCAGATCGTCCGCGCCGAAGTTGAGCGCGACAGAAGCGACCTCCTCCGTGAGCATGACCCAGTACGCCTTGATGTGCTGGAAGTTGTCGAGCATCAGCCGCGAGACCGCGATCATCTTGAGATCGTCGATGGCCGACGTAAACCGGTTCGCAGGTTTGATTCCCGTGTCTCCCGGCTGAAAGGCCAGGGGGATGAAAGTCAAGAACCCCCCGGTCTCATCCTGCAATTCCCGAAGTCTGAGCATGTGGACCACACGCTCTTCGAGGGTCTCGATATGACCGTAAAGAATCGTGCTGTTCGACGGAATGCCCAGCCTGTGCGCTGTCCGGTGCACGTCGAGCCAGGCTTTCGCCCCGATCTTGGAACCAAAGAGCCGTTTGCGCACGCGTTCGGAGAAGACCTCGGAGCCCCCTCCCGGCATTGTTCGCAGCCCCGCTTCCTTCAGTTGCCGCAGGACCTCTTCGACGGACATCTTAAACTTCTTGTGGAAGAAATCGATCTCGACAGCCGTGAACGCTTTGATGTCGACGTTGGGGAAATGCGTCTTGATCTGCCTCAGCATCTCGAGATAGTATTCCCACTTCCACTCCGGGTGGAGTCCTCCGGTGATGTGCACCTCGTGGATCTCCGGCGTGAGCTTGTGCAGGATCTCGTGGATGGTCATCTCATACGCATCCGGACGGCCGGCTTTCGTCGCAAAATCACAAAACTTGCACGCCAGAACGCAGATGTTCGTCGGCTCGATCTTCTGATTCAAGATGAAATAGACCGCGTCGCCGCTTCGCTCCCGCTGGATGTGGTGCGCCATCTTCCCCAGCGAAATCAGATCGTTCGTCTTGAACAACGTCACGCCGTCCGCAAGCGACAGGCGTTCGCCCTTCTGCAGCTTCTCCCAAATCGGGATCAGCCTTCTATCTCGAAAATTCATCATCGCTCCCATGCAGCTCCCTTACTAAGACCAATACTCGTTCCACCTTCTCTCTACTCTCTTCACAACAACATCCGTCATTCTCAGGGGTTCCGGATATCCGGGCTTCCACGTCGCGTCGATACCCATCACACCTTTGTAGACCGGCGAGATGCCGATCAGACTCTGCTCTGTAAAGACAACGTCCCGCTCGCAATCGAATCGGGTGAAGACACCCCAGATGGAGTTTTCGCGATCACGAAGAGCCACATCTTCACTGACCGCGGCAATGATCTTCAGATTTTGGAGCTCCTTCCTCTTGACCAGTTTTTCGACCACAGCCCTGCCGCCGCTTCGCACCTTCACCAGCAGGAGACACTCCTGCTCGATGTGAGCATCGACGATCCTTCGATCCATCGACTTCACACCCGTCTCCCTCCCCTTTCCCGTTGCGAATCTCCGATTCGCGGCAGCGCTCTCACCTGACCTCACGACATCTTTCCGCGTCGCATCCAGGATCATCTTGCTGCCGAGCTCCATCTTGAAGCTCGTGAAGTCGAGCGTGTCGAGCGGCACCTTCGGGATCAGCACGAAATCGAAGTGCGGGTCAAAGTGCTGACGGATTTCTGTCAGCACGGCCCTCCAATCTCTGACGTCGACGCCCGCAGAGACGAGGATCAAACACTTGGTCAGTGCGAGCTGTCCTGTGCCGAGCAGGCCGAGTGCAGCCTTCATCGCTTCTTTTCTGTACCGCTCTTCGATCGAAACCACGAGAAGGTTATGGAATCCTGCCTCATAGTACGCCCACATGGCGCGGATCTCGCGGTGCAAGATTCGCGCGAGGGGACCCAGAATCTCCTGGGAGGCATCTCCCAGGGACTTGTCCTCCATCGGCGGGATGCCAACGACCGTCGCCGGGTAAACAGGATGACGGCGATGCGTGATCCAGCGCAGATGGAAGACGGGGAAGTTCGCGGCGTGAGAGTAATGGCCGAAATGGTCGCCGAACGGACCTTCGAGCCTGCGCTCGTTTGCAGGGACAACTCCTTCCAGTACGAACTCTGCGTTCGCCGGAACGCCGATCGATACACTCTTGCCTCGCACCAGAGGCAGCGCCGCGCCGCGAAGAAAACCGGCAAACGCCACCTCATCGATCCCTTCAGGAAGCGCCGAAACCGACGCCAGCAGCAGTGCGGGATCGGTACCGAGTGCAACCGCCACCTCCAGATCCTGTCCCAGCTGTTCCGCACGATGATAGTGGAAGCCGCCCCCCTTCTGAATCTGCCAGTGCATCCCCGTGGTCATCTTGTCATACACGTGCAGCCGGTAGATGCCGACGTTCCGTTTTGCGTCGATCGGATCTTGCGTGATCACCTGGCCGAGCGTCACGAACCTCCCGCCGTCG
>CAYZRX010000056.1:21049-26759 GCA_964480945.1 uncultured Ignavibacteriaceae bacterium
CGTGCCGCGATCTCCGTGACCTCCAGGTTCGGATCGACCTGAACGGAAATTCTCTTCAGCTCGCCGATGGATTCGAGGTACCGAAGGAATTCCGATAGTGCGGGAAAGGTCATGGGTCCGTGTGTTCGTTGGGCGGTCTCAAGGGAGCAGCTCCTACCCCAGGTCCGTCGCCCTCCATCCTTCTGATTGTCGAACGCCGATCACGCTCAGGACTTTTTCGACAAACGCCTGGAGATACTCCTGCACGGTCTTTGGGGTAAAATACATCGGAGGGGAAATCGGCATGATGATCGCTCCGTCACGGGAGAGCCTCGCGCATTGCTCCAGCGAGATGGTCGACAACGGCGTCTCCCGAACGCAGAGCACAAGCTTGAATCTCTCCTTCAGCGCCACCTGAGCCGTGCGCGTAATCAGCGTATCCCCGATCCCCGAGGCGATCTTCCCGATCGTCGAGGTCGAGCACGGAAGGAGCACACAGACATCGAAGTGGTTCGATCCCGACGCGATCGGGGCAGAGAGATCGTCGTCCGAGAATTCGCGCTTCACGTGCGGCAAGAGCTCCTTCACCGTGATCCCCAACTCGTCCTTCAGGATCGCCTTCCCCCACTTGCTCACCACAAGATACTTCTCTCCTTCACACTGCCTGAGAAACTCCTGAGCATAAGCGACTCCCGAGGAGCCCGTGATGCCAACGACGATTCTCATGGCAAATAGACCCCCACAAGGACCATACCGAGAACGACAAATCCCAGCACCGCGTTGATCCTGAAGAATGCCATCTCCACGTCTTCCGCTTTCTCGTGCTCGAGGTAGAGAAGAAAGCCGGAGAGCATCAGGAACGGCAATGATGCGATGCCCCGGATGTAGACGACAAAGAGAAGCGCGAGGATGCCGAAAGCCACAGCGTGAAGGAACCCGGAGATTCGCAGGGCAGTCTTTTTACCATACCGGGCAGTAAACGAGTAGAGGTTCTGTTCTCTATCGAAGAGCTCATCCAGAGTCGAATAGATGATATCGAAGCCGGTCACCCAGCACAACGTGAACAGCGAAAGGAGCAAGCCCGGCAGCAAGTTTTGGAACGATTGCTGGACCGCAAACCAACCCCCGAGCGGCGCCATCGCGAGCCCCAATCCCACCCCGAAGTGAGCGAAGACCGTGAACCGCTTCATATAGGGATAGACCGAGAAGATGAGCAACGGCAGCGGGGAGAGGTAGAGGCAGAAAGGAGAGATGAGCGCGGCGGAGCCGAGATAGACCGCAACCCCGACGGCAAGAACGATCGCAGCCTCGCGCAGGTTCATCCTGCCGCTCGGAAGCTCGCGCACGGACGTCCGCGGATTGTGCCGATCAATCTCCCGGTCCACGATGCGGTTCAAGCTCAGGGCCACGGTACGGGCGCCGGCCGCCGCGAACAGAATCAGGCCCAACAACAAAAGCGATGGCGGTGCCTTGGCAGCGAGATAGACGCCACTATAGATGAGGGGGAGCGAAAACAGCGTGTGTTCAATCTTAACGAAGCTGGAAAACTTCTTAAGTCGTTGTGACAAAATGAATTACCTAGAGGGTTGAAGGATTTGCTCATTCAATATAGCAGAAAAAGAGCCCTCAAGCAAGGCACGTCTCGGCCGGAAAAAAAATGCCATCGAGAGCGATGGCATCAGATGAGAGCGATGAAGACAGACGTTGCCTACTTTACGGTACTCCCGCTACGAAGGTCAGCGTCGACTGTGAGAAGCGCGAGCTTGCCGTCCTGCTCGCTCGCTGCCAACAGCATTCCTTGAGACTCATTCCCCATTAACTTCGCGGGTTGGAGGTTCGCGACCACCACGATCATTTTGCCGACAAGGTCCTCAGGCTTGTAATGCTGAGCGATGCCCGCGACGAGCTGTCGCTTCTCGGGTCCGATCTCGACCTGAAGCCTCAAGAGCTTTTCCGATTTCGGGATCTTCTCCGCCGCAACGACGCGCGCCAGCCGGAGGTCGATCTTCTTGAAATCATCCAGCGTGATTGTCGGCTTGATGGGCAGCAGTGGAGTTGAAGTTCCTCCGTCGGACGATGTACTGAGAGATTGGACCATACCTTCGATTTGGCTATCCTCAATTTTGGTGACAAGTATTTCCGGTTTCTCGAAAGCGCGTCCCGTCTCGATGGCCAACCCGGCGGCGGACTCCCAGCCGGCCTGAGAGGGGGAGCCCTCCAGTTTCAGCGTATGCCAGATCGATTGCGCCAACACGGGGACGACCGGTTCGAACAGAATTGCGAGCGATCGGACCACCTGCGTGCAAATGTGAAGCGTCGTCGCACACTGTTCGCGGTTTGATTTCAGTGTTTTCCAGGGCTCGCCATCGTTGAAGTATTTGTTCGCGGCCCGAGCTAGGTTCATCGTCTCGATCACAGCCTCACGGAATCTGTAGCGCTCGTACAGATCGCCGATGTTCTCGGGAGCTGCCTTGAGGCTGGCGACCATTTCCTTGTCCAGTTTGCCCAGGGCCCCCAGCGGCGGCATGGTTCCGCCGAAGTTCTTGTGGATGAACGTCAGTGTGCGGTTGACGAAGTTCCCCAGGATGTCGGCGAGCTCGTTGTTCGTCCGGGCCTGGAAGTCCTTCAGATAGAAATCGCTGTCGCGCGACTCAGGCAAATTGATCGCCAGCGTGTAGCGCAATGTATCCGCAGGGAAGTACCGCAGGAAGTCCTGGAGATCGATTCCCCATCCTCGGCTCTTGGAGAATTTCTGCCCTTCAAAGTTCAGGAACTCATTGGCGGGCACATTTTCCGGCAGCACGTACTGCTCCCTACCCCCGTCGTTCCACGCCATCAGCATCGCGGGAAACACGATGCAGTGGAACACAACGTTGTCTTTGCCGATGAAGGCGACGTACTTGGTGTCATCGTCCTGCCAGTAGGCCTTCCAGAGGTCGGGGGTCGGCGTGCGGCTCGCCCATTCCTTTGTTGAGGAGATGTACCCGAGCACCGCGTCGAACCAGACGTAGATGACCTTCGATTCATACCCCGGCACCGGGACCTGAACGCCCCAGCTGAGGTCCCTCGTCACGGCCCTATCCTGGAGCCCTTCCTTGAACCAACTCTCGCAATAGCGCAGGACGTTCTCTTTCCAGCCGTCCCGTTTCGATCGCTCTTCGATGTACTGCCGAAGCCTCGTCTGATAATCACCGAGGGGAAAGTACCAGTGCGTCGTCGACCGCACGATCGGCGTCCGGCCGCACACTTTGCACTTGGGATCGATCAGGTCGACTTGATTGAGCCAGGTTCCGCAGTTCTCACACTGATCGCCCCGGGCCTGCGGGTACTTGCAATTCGGGCATGTGCCTTCGACGTAGCGGTCGGCGAGGAACATCCTGTCCGTCTCGCAATAGAGCTGCAATTCCTGCTTTTCCTTCAGAATTCCCCGCTTGTGGAATTCGAGAAAGAACTCCTGGGCCGTCGTGTGGTGGAGAGGGAGCGATGTCCTCGAATAGTTGTCGAAACTCATGCCGAACTTTTCGAATGCCGCCTTGTTCAGCGAATGGTACCGGTCGACCACGGCCTGCGGCGTCGTTTTCTCCTGCTCAGCGGTGACCGTGATCGGCACGCCGTGTTCATCCGACCCGCAGATAAACAGCACGTCCCGTTTCCGGGCCCGCTGGTAGCGAACGTAGATGTCGGCAGGCAAATACGCGCCGGCGAGATGCCCAAGATGAATGAGGCCGTTCGCGTAGGGTAAGGCGGCGGTAACCAGTATCTTCCGAGGGGGCTTCTTCACGAGGTCTTACGCTTGAGGAGCAAGAGAGCGTCTGAGATCAATGGCGAGAGATGTCAACACGAGAGGAAGATAAACATTTTTGCCTACAAGCGCAACGCTCCGTTCGACCGTGTCGAGGGCTGCAAGAAGATCTGCGCGAGGAAATTTCTCGGTGAAGCTTTTCAATTCTTTCGTATGGTCGACGTTGAGCAAGCCGCCCTCTCCGTGTTCTCGCAGCACGAGCGCATCGCGCAGCCAGACCTCCAGCATCTTCAGCCATCGCTCCACCGCCGCCCGGTCGCCGAGGGAAGCGATCCTCTCGACGTCCGTCGCCAAGGGTGCTCGCAGCGTTCCGAGGACGAGGCGGAGGAAGTGAACCACCTCCTGGCGCTCCGCTATCATGTCGACCGAAAGCATGTCCAACGCCGCGCTGTAGCTTCCGCGGGCAAGGCGTGCGATAAGTGAAGCCTGTTCCGACTCGACGTGTTCACGAGAGATCAACGACGCCTTGACCTCCTCCTCTCCGAGAGGGTCAAATTGAATGAGCTGGCATCGGGAAAGGATCGTCTCCAGCAGTTGTTCTTTCTGTGAGGCCGTCAGCACGAAAACAGAATCGGAGGACGGTTCCTCGAGGGTCTTCAGGAGCGAGTTGCTCGCTTCCGCGTTCATCGTCTCGGCGTTCGAGATCAGAAAGACCTTTTTCCCGCCCTCGAAGCTCGAGAGCGCGGCATCCCGCCGCAAGTCCCGCACGCTGTTGATCTTGATGTAGTTTGCCCTCGGCACGGAGATCCTGTGGTACGGATTTTGGGCCTTCTGCCGCAGCTGCTCCTGAACGGCGGAGACTTGATCCTCCGAAAGAACTTCGACGGGATCGTCGCCGGATTTTTCACTTCTGCCGATCGGCAGCGGAAAAACCAGCTTGAGATTCGGATGCTGGAGGAGATCGAATTTCCTGCAGCTTCCGCACTCGCCGCAAGGATCGACGGTGTCCTTCTGGCAGTTCAAGGCACGGGCAAACTCGATCGCTGCGGCGTCCTTGCCGACACCTTCCCCGCCGAAGAACAAATACGCGTGGGCGATCCTCTTGCTGGCGAGGATCCGCCGGAGAAGATCTTTCACACGACCCTGCCCTATGACACGTTCCCAGCCCATCCGTTGGCCTCAGAATGCATTGCCGATACCGAAATGCAGCACCAGGTTCGACAGCGTCTCCTTGTAGAATTTCTTCTGGGTGATCCATTGCCGTCCCGGTTCCGCTTCCGGATCGTACAACCGGAACCCAAGGTCGATCCGAATCGGACCCGCCAGCGTGGCGTAGCGAAAACCCAGACCTGAAGCCATCGCTATTTCGGTAACGCGGACCTTATTGAGATCGCTCCACACATTGCCTGCATCGTAGAAGATCACCAGGGAAATCTTGTTCAGGTCCAGGAACCAGACCCGCCCCGCATTTTGCAGGAGGTTCCACCGTGCTTCGAGACTTGTTTCGAAGATCGCGTTGCCGCCCTCTTCAGGCAGCTTGACAGCGCCCAGCTCACGTGCCCTCCAGCCCCGGATGCTTCCGCTTCCGCCCCCGAAGAACCGCCGGTTGATCGGGATCGGCGCGGGCGAATGCCCGTACAGCTCCGCAAATCCACCGTAGAGGCGGGCCGCCCAAATGAGGTTCCGAGTTTTGTTGGGCGAGGGGTCCCAGTACCACGCCCCACGGCCGGAGATCTTGACGTATTTGGAGTACGGCAGGTCGATGCCGAAGAGACCGCCGAACGCGGAGGGGATGAGCCCGGCCTCCTCGATCGTCCCCGAGTGGAAGAACCCTGCAGACGGATAGAACAGATCGTTTCTCCTGTCGCGCTGCATGGTGAAGGAGAAAATTGAGTTGAACTGGGGCCTTCGGTCGATACTCAACGAATCGAAATAGACCCTGCCGATTTCGGCATTGATCGGCTCGTAGCCGATCCGCTCCAGGCTCCA
>CAYZRX010000057.1:0-7592 GCA_964480945.1 uncultured Ignavibacteriaceae bacterium
GTCCCCGTTATAGTGTTCCGCCGACTTGAAGAACATGATGGGAATAAGATAGATCAGCAGCGGGCCTCCATCGCTGTAGACGACCGATTCCCCGAGGGAGAGATCGACACCCTTGAAGGGCGTGATCTCGACCATGTGCGCCGCCATATACTTCAGGTGGTCGACCGATCGATAGATGTCCGTCATCGAGGAAGAATACGCGTGGTACGATCGGGACGAATCGATAATATTGGAATTGAGCTCGGCATGGATGTAGGTGAAATCCAGCCAGTCGGTCACCGGCACGCGCATCTTGATCTGGGGGTATGAGGGAGGCTTGTAGGAAAACGCAAGGTTCCCGTGCCGGGCAAGCCCCCAATCGTTCTGCATCTTCTCGAGCGAGAACTGAAAGGCGCCGATATGAAACGTCAGCTGTGCTTCCGTCGTGTTGTACTCGATTGCGTCGCCTCTCTGCTTGGTGAGCACGATGCCCGGGTCGGGAGTGTTCACCTTGACCACATTGATGCCTGTCCCGACCTCTCGGCTGTCAACAAAGTTGAAGTAGTAGCCGACATCGTGAAAAGCATAACCGTAGAACCGCACACCCTGATCCCGAAGACGGTCGTACCCATTGTAGAGCGATGAGTAGCTGAAGCGGCCGATCAGATCCAGGTTCATCACTCCCCCATCGTAGTCGGTCGAGATGAGATGCCAGCGTATCTCGGATGGCTCGGGATCCCCCGCCAGGTAGGAAAGCTCGTAGCGGAACTCCCCCTTCAGGAACTCGTACTCATCCCGCTCCAACTCTGTCATCTTATCAACTTGACCGTCCAATGCTTTGAGATGAGCTGCAATCTCAAGGCGGGAGAGCGGTTTGACCGCGTCGCGGTAGTTCGTCAGGAGCTCGCGCGCCTCCATCCTCTTGAGAAACCAGTAGACTTCGTTTGACGTCGGGAGGTAGATTGATTGGGAGTGGGAGACCGAAGCGAGCAGCAGGGCTCCAACCACCGTAAACAAAAATGATCTTCTGAGACGAAAAGAAATCTCCATCCTCATCTGTTTCTCTCTTTAATCTGTGGGACAAACACTCTTGTTTGTCCTCAGAGGTCCGACAGGAATGTCGGACCTACCATTGGCTGAATACCCTGACAAACCCCCGGTGGGACAAACATTCTTGTTTGTCCCTTCCGGTCCGAAACGAATGTTGGACCTACCAACGGTGAAACAAACCTTTGACAAACCCCCGGGACAAACATTTGGCGAAGCCATCCCTTCGGGACTTGTTTGTCCCCCATGATCCAGAAGAAATGACCGACCTAACATGATTCCTTGCTTTCGCTAAAGTAGCTCCCGGGATAGTTCAACGGATCATCAGTCAATCCAGCTTTGAGCGGATTGTTGAAGAGATACTCCACTTTCTCGAGAAGCTCATCCTCGTCCCTCACGATTCTGTCATATGATTCATGCTGCCAGACCCGGCCTGAATGGTGTCTCATCGTGTTGATCCTACGCGCTGATCCTCCCTTGATACCCTTCATAATACGACTCAACGTGTACTCCTCCTTCGGGGTCAGCAGAAGATGCACGTGATCGGGCATCACAACAGCTGCCGTAAGATCATAAAACTCGCCGTCTCCTTTCTTCACGTGTTTGAGAACCGCTCCTTGCTCGTCAACGCTCAACATTCCCTTGCTTGTTCTGAATGTCACGAAATAAGTCGCTCCTCTCATCGTCCAGTGAGGGAGGTGTCTTCTCGTTATCTGGAGGCTCTCGCGTTCCGCCAATTTCTATCCTTCGGAGGATTCAGCGAAACCATCACCTGGTGGGACAAACATTCTTGTTTGTCCCTTCCGGTCCGAAACGAATGTCGGACCTACCAACGGTGAAACGAACCTTTAACAAACCCTCGGTGGGACGAATATTCTTGTTTGTCCCTTCCGGTCCGAAACGAATGTCGGACTACAATCCCAACTTTTTCTTGAAATACCTCGATGTCCTCTGCAAACCGTCTTGCCTTGAGACTTTCGGCTCCCACTTCAAGATCTTCCTGGCGTTAGCGATGTCCGGCTGGCGTACCTTTGGATCATCCTCTGGCAGAGGCTTGAAAACGACCCTGCTCCCGCTCCCTGCGAACTCAATGATCTCCCGCGCCAATGCCTCCATGCTGATCTCTTCAGGATTCCCGAGGTTGACCGGCAGGCCGTAATCCGACATCATCAGCCGGTAGATCCCATCGATCAGATCCGAGACGTAGCAGATGCTGCGCGTCTGCTTGCCGTCGCCAAACACGGTTACCTCTTCCTTCCGCAGCGCCTGGGACATGAACGCGGGTATCGCCCGGCCGTCGTCGATCCGCATCCGCTCCCCGTACGTATTGAAGATGCGAGCGATCCGTGTGTCGAGTTTGTGGTATCGATGGTAGGCCATCGTCATCGCTTCCGCGAACCGCTTCGCCTCGTCGTACACCCCCCGCGGGCCGACGGGATTGACATTCCCCCAATACGACTCGGGCTGCGGATGAACGAGTGGATCGCCGTAGACTTCGGAGGTCGAGGCAAGAAGAAATGCCGCGCCCTTCGCTTTCGCCAGTCCGAGCGCCTTGTGCGTCCCGAGAGATCCAACCTTCAGCGTCTGGATAGGGAGCTTGAGGTAGTCGATCGGGCTTGCCGGCGAGGCAAAGTGAAAAATGTAATCGACGTCCCCCTCTACGAAGAGGTAGTTCGTGACATCGTACTGGATGAACTTGAACTGAGCGTGCCCCGCGAGATGCGCGATGTTGTCCGTCGAGCCGGTAATCAAGTTGTCGATGCAGATGACCCTGTGGCCTTCGGCAATCAGGCGGTCACACAGGTGCGAGCCAAGGAAGCCGGCTCCTCCGGTCACGACTGAGGTGGTCATGGCAGATTCAGACGAATGCGAGGATATGGAGTGATGGGATGATGGAATGATGGAAGAATGGAATAATGGAAGAGTTGAATGATGGAATAGTGGAACAATGGAATTATGGGATTATGGCGCGTAGGGCTGCGGTCGCTCGTGCAACTCCTGGTCCCACGACCCTTCTCGGCGCTTCTCCTGCAGTGATTTGATCAACGCGAGTAGCTTGTTCTCTACCCTGTAGTGAAGCTCATCGAAAGACTCAAAAGAAGATTCTGTCAATCGGCGGGTGGCCTTTAGACCAATCATCCTGGTCATCACCTCTCCCATCGATCCAAGGGAAACGTTGAGGAAATACAGGTACTCGTTGATGGTTCTGCGGCAGTACCCTTCAGATATGTTTGATGAGACAGATTGAGCCGAATCCAAGATTTGACCTCTCAGCCGCAATTCGACACCGTGAAGATCGCCGAGGATTTTGTCCACAAGAACGAACAACTCCATCGCATCATTCCAGACCTCAAGTTTCATGAAGCCACGATTCAGGTTCCTTCTTCTCGTATGCTCCATAACGGTCTTCTCCTCCCCCACCTAATTCCATCACTCCATATGTTCCACCACCGCATCATCCGACCACTCCATTCCTCCATCACTCCAAAACTTCGCTCTCCTCTTCCCCGCGCTGTTAAGTTACCGAATTGAGTCTCCAGAATCAACGAAAAGGGCGTGAACATCGTCCTTTTCGGTGCAAAGACCCTGAAGACGATCGCTTCCGGCGTCACGAGTCCGCGACGTGAGCTCACCGACTCAGGGATTCCCACCCACGCTTCGAAAGGTTTCGATAGATGACAGTGAAGGCGATCGCGGCGACGATGAGGAACAAGACGCCGACCAAGGTCTCCCCGAAAATGAGTTTGCCGAAGCCGAACAGGGACATATAGATGAGGAGGCACCCGAACAACCAATTCATGATATTAAAGAGACCGTCTTTCCGCGGAACGACATCGTGCACTTTCGCTGCGATGGGTCCCCAGAACGTCGGCGACGGTCTCACCTTCCGAAAGAACGGGATGAGCTTCTCGTCGGGCTCGGGCTTGGTCAGGAAGGTGGCGATCAGCCAGACGGCAGTCGTGATTCCCGTCGTGATCAGGACGAGGTAGGCGAAGTCGTACGCGTTCTCGCTGCTGAGGTGAAATCCGAACTCGAGGACGAGCGACACGACGAAGGCGGAGGCCATCGCGGCAACTTCGCTCCACGCGTTGATCCGCCACCAGTACCAGCGGAGGATGTAGACTAGCCCCGTCCCCGCTCCAAGCGCCATCAAGAACATCCACGCGCCGCTGATCGACTCCATATAGAACGATACGATCGCTGAGCAGATCATCAGCAGAACCGTCGCTAGCTGTGATACCCTGACGTAATGCTTCTCCGTCCCGGTTTTCCGGAAGAACCGGCGGTAGAGGTCGTTGACAAGGTACGAAGCGCCCCAGTTGAACTGCGTGCCGATAGTGGACATATACGCGGCGGCGAACGCTGCAACCATCAGCCCTCTCAGGGACACCGGCAAGTAGAGAAGCATGATGCGGATGTAACCCGATTCAGGATCCTGAGCAAAGGCGGCATCGTGTTGAAAGTGCACCATCGCAACAAGGGCGACGAGGATCCAGGGCCAGGGGCGGATCGCATAGTGCGCAATGTTGAACCAGAGCGTTGCGAGGATGGAATGTTTCTCATCCTTTGCCGAGAAAATCCGCTGCGCGATGTATCCACCGCCGCCCGGCTCCGCCCCGGGGTACCACGTCGCCCACCAGTTGACCGCGATGTAGACGATGAAGGTAATCATCGGCATCCAGAGCGAGTTGAGTTCTGGTGTGAAGGACATCACCGATCCCGTCGCGCCCGTGCCGACGTTCCGAGCTTCGTCCAGGTGAACCAGTCCCTCTTTCAGGCTCGCCATACCGCCGACCGCATCGACGGCGAAGACCGCCAGGGCGATCACCATGCCCATCATAAGGACAAACTGGAAGAGGTCCATCACGAGCACGCCCCAGAGTCCGGAGAGCGTGGAGATGGATGCGGTCAGAATCATGATACCGATGACGATGGAGATTGCCTCGATCTTCCCGATCCCGAGGATGAGCGTCAGGATCTTGATCATGGCGAGATTGATCCATCCCATGATGATGAGGTTGATCGGCAGACCGAGGTAGAGAGCGCGAAATCCTCGAAGAAATGCCGCGGGCCGGCCAGAGTACCGGATCTCGGCGAACTCCACATCGGTCAGAACTCCGGCCCGACGCCAGAGCTTGGCGTAAAAGAACACCGTCAGCATGCCACTGAAGACCAGACTCCACCAAATCCAATTCCCCGCGATGCCGTTCCGCGCCGTTAGGCCCGTCACCGCCAGCGGCGTATCTGCGGCGAATGTCGTCGCAACCATCGATGTGCCGGCAAGCCACCAGGTGACCTTCCTCCCCGAAATGAAATAGTCGTTGACGCTGCCGGTCGCCTTCTTGTGGTAATAGATACCGATTGCGAGGTTAAACGCGAAGTACGCGCAGATGATGATCCAGTCGACGAGCGTGAGCTGCACGAAAACTCTCCGTCCAGTCTGCTTGTGATCCCAGGCCACGACCGGAGTCCGGTCATGTACTAGCCCGGAAGAGAGGGCGAAAACGGTGTGCAATAGTATTGGTTTTCTGGCCAAGAATCAAACATCTGAGCTGACTGTGAAATCAAAGGTTGGATTCACCCTGAGGGAAGCTTACGGGCCCAGCCCTAGCGCGGAGTCTGGCGAAGCCATGCCTTCGGCAGAAGAGTGCTCTGAGAGGCGGGGGCCTGGGCATCCTTCCTACGGAGGGGCGGCTCCGCATATCGCTCGTTCCCACGGTCCCCCGTGGGAACGAAGAGAGAGCACAGCCAATAGGCATTTCGAGCCGCAACGTGGACGGCGTTGTGTCGAAGGGAGCCACAGGATGCAAACTCTGAGCATCCGGCCTTCTGTTCGGGACCGGAGCTCCCTCACAACATTATTTGAGAGGCAAGGCCGTCAGATTCTCGCAACTGAGAAGGCGCGAAGAATTGACTTGATGCATCCTGAAAATTGCGATACTTTTTCGCTCAGCATTCGTCCATGAACCAACTCACACCCCTCCCTACGTCAGACAACTATCCTCTCAACAAAACGGAGGTCTTATGAACAGACGGTCAATCGGATTCTTCTTACTCTTCCTCGTCTTCGCCGTAGTCCCGGCGACAGCTCAACGCTTCGGACCCCCTATGCTGGGGCCCACATTCCCGACCGACGACCAGGTGATCAAGAACATTTGGACGGAAGCCATGGATTCGTCGCAGCTCGTGGGCCTTGCGCACGAGCTGTTCGACGCCATCGGTCCCCGCCTGGTCGGTTCACCTCAGATGATCAAGGCGAACAACTGGGCGTTGGCACACTATCAAAAATGGGGGATCGAGGCGAAGAATGAGGAGTACGGCAAATGGCGCGGCTGGGAACGCGGTATCTCGCATATCGATCTGCTGCAGCCGCGCGTGCGGTCACTCGAGGGAATGATGCTCGCCTGGAGTCCCGCCACGAAGAAGGGAGGCGTCACAGCGGGCTTGATCATTCTCGCCGACGTCCCCGACTCGCTTGCATTCCAGAAGTGGCTTCCGTCGGTCAAAGGGAAGTTCGTCCTCGTCTCGCAGCCGCAGCCCACGGGGCGGCCGAATAACGACTGGGAGGAGTTCGGCACGAAGGTGTCGTTCGACAGTCTGAAAGCGCTCCGGACGAGGATGACCGATGCGTGGAGAGATCGGATGAGGAAAACAGGGTTCAGACAAGATACGCTCGCCGAAGTGCTCGAGCAGGCGGGAGCGGTCGGCGTGTTGAGCTCCCAGTGGTCGATGGGATGGGGCACGTTCAGGATCTTCGGCACCGCCGCAAAGAAGATTCCGGTCGTTGCGCTCAGCCTTGAGGACTACAACCTCGTCTATCGCCTGGTGGAATATGGCGACAACCCGGTCGTGAGAGTCGAGACTGAATCGAAATTCCTCGAGCCTACTCCGACGTTCAACACCATTGCGATGATCCGCGGGACCGAGAAGCCGGACGAGTACGTGATCCTCTCGGCGCATCTCGATTCCTGGGACGGCTCGTCGGGTGCGACCGATAACGGGACGGGGACACTGACGATGATGGAGGCGATGAGAATTCTGAAGAAGTACTATCCCAACCCGAAGCGGACGATTATCGTCGGTCACTGGTGCAGTGAGGAGCAGGGTTTGAACGGATCCCGGGCGTTCGTGAAGGATCATCCCGACATCGTCGAGAAGATCCAGGCGGTATTCAATCAGGATAACGGTACGGGACGGGTGGGAAGCATCGGCGCGCAAGGTCTGGTCGATGCAGGCGAGCACCTGGCTCGATGGCTGTCGAGAGCACCGGACCAGGTTACGCGGGATCTGAGGCTGGGACTTCCCGGCATTCCCTTCGGGGGCGGCAGCGACCACGCACCCTTTGTCGCCGCGGGAGCGCCGGCATTCGGGCTCGGCTCGAACTCCTGGGACTATTTCTCCTACACGTGGCACACGAACCGCGACACGTACGACAAGCTGGTCTTCGATGACTTGAAGAACAACGTCGTGCTCACGGCATGCCTGGTGTACGAGGCATGTGAGGACCCGCAGTTTGTTCCACGTGAGCGCCGGGTCATGCCGATCGATCCGCGGACCGGCAAGCC
>CAYZRX010000057.1:7692-25123 GCA_964480945.1 uncultured Ignavibacteriaceae bacterium
CCCTCATCTCGTCCGGATCGTAGATGTTGCGGCCGTCGAAGATCACCGGATGCTTCATCAGTCTCTTCATCTTGGCGAAATCGGGACGGCGGAACTCGTTCCATTCCGTCACGACGAGAAGCGCATCGACATCCTTGAGTGCGTCGTAGCCCGTCCCGTAGAAGCTGACTCTGCGCCCAAAGAGTGCTTTGACCGGCGGAATCGCAATCGGATCGTGGGCTTTCACTTTCACGCCCATCTCGAGCAGCCCGCTGATGATCGCCAGAGACGGGGCGTCGCGGACGTCATCGGTCTGCGGCTTGAAAGAAAGACCCCAGAGAGCCACCGTCCTGCCCTTAAGCCGGTTCTTGAAATGGCTTGCGAGCTTCCTCAAGATGATCGTTTTCTGGCTCTCGTTGACCTCATCGACAGCGCCGAGGATCCGGAGGCGATTGCCACGCTGCTCGGCTGTTTTGATGAGCGCTTTGACGTCCTTCGGCAGGCACGAGCCCCCATAGCCAACGCCCGGGAACAGGAAGAGCTTCCCGATGCGAGGATCGGCAGCGATCCCCTTCCGCACCAGATCGATATCCGCGCCGACGGCCTCGCAGAGGTTTGCCAGCTCGTTCATGAAAGAGATCTTCGTCGCGAGGAACGCGTTCGCGGCGTACTTCGTCATCTCCGCGCTCTGTTCATCCATAACCAGTACCGGGTTGCCCGTTCTGACGAACGGCTCGAAGAGCTCCTTGAGAACCTCGATGGCCTTCTTGCTCTTTGAACCGATCACCACGCGATCCGGCTTCAAGGAGTCCTGCAACGCCGTTCCCTCCTTCAAAAACTCCGGATTGAACGCCACCTCAACAGGATGCTTTGCCTTCCTCTTGATGATCTGCCTGATCTTGTCGACCGTCCCGACCGGCACCGTGCTCTTGCTGACGATCAGTTTCTCGCCGTTCACAAGTCCGGCGATCTGCCCGACGACTTGCAGCACGCGGGACAGGTCCGCGGAGCCGTCCTCCGACTGTGGCGTCGGGAGACAAAGGAAGATGACGTCGCTGTTGTGGACGGCCATCTTCAACGAACTCGTGAACTCGAGCCGCCCTTCGTGAGCATTCTTCTTGACCATCTCCTCCAAGCCGGGCTCGTAGATCGGAATCACGCCCTTCTGGAGCGCCTTGATTTTCTTCTCGTCGATGTCCATGCAGATGACCTGATTGCCCGTGTCGGCGAAGCACGCGCCCTGCACCAGACCGACGTAGCCAGTACCGATAATAGAGAGTTTCATTGAGAGATATTGAAAGAGTGGAGCGTGAAGAGTGAACCGTAAACAGTCAGTTGTGAAAAGCAAGACGGGAAACGTTGAAAGATAAGAAATGGAGAGGAGGAATGAAAGTCGGATGAACAACACATTCTAAAGAAAAGCGGCTGGGTGTCGATGGACGCTGCGGGAGAAGACCGCGTCCTGAGTCGGCAGACGGCAAGCTCAGCGCGGTTCGAATTCAGTCTGTGGACGGAGACCGTGCCGCGGCGCACGAACAATTGGCGGTCTCGATCAACCCTACGCGGGAAGGTAAACCAACACCCTTGTTCCACCTCCTCCGTCCAGATCGAATTCCTACTCTGAAGATTCCGGCTTTGGATGACGGAGACCTCATCCTGGAGATTCGGTCAATTGCCTCAAGCCGGGGAGGGTGTCAATCCAGCAAACAAGATTTCGGCAAAAGAAGAAAGAAAAGCAACTTCACAGGCGCATATCAAGTATACCGGCAGGAATGGCGATTGAAACACGGCTCCGCGGATGGCCCCCCGGACTCCTTTTCGGACGTGGGGATCAGCAACCATTTCCCTCGTCTGGCCTCTCGAGCCATGTCATGGCGTGATGGGCGCGGGACAACGCGATCACAGCAGCGTGAGGGAAACCCACGCGAGAGTGTGTCCGGTCATCACGCCTCCAAAGACCTCACCTCGCTCGAACCAGCGTTTCGCGAAACCGAACCCACCCTCGTTCCTCACACCTCATTCCGACAACTGAAGGCCCAACGCGCCGCTGGAAGAGATTTGCGTCGCTCGCTCGACACCCTCCTACTTGACGAGCGTCATTTTTTTCGTCTCGACAAACTGTCCTGCGTTGATCTGGTAGAAATACACGCCGCTGGGCAGGTCCGACGCATCGAAGGTCAGCGTGTGCTCGCCTGCGTTCAGCCTCTTGCTCAGAACCGTCGCCACCTCCTGCCCCATCACGTTGAATACCCTTATCTCCACCATCCCTTCTTTGGGTAGCGTGAACCGTATGGTGGTCGAGGGGTTGAACGGGTTCGGGTAGTTCTGATCGAGCTCAAACTTCCCCGGAACGCTTTCTGCGCCGACATTTTCAATCCCGGTTACGATGAGGCCGGCCTTTTGGATCGCGTCATTCAAAAGAGAGACCGTGTACAGATGGTTGTGGACTCCGCCCCCCTCGTCCAGTTCGGCGTACTGAAGGTTGTGTTGCGCTTCAGCGAGGTAAGCGAGTCTTACAGTATCCTGGCTGGCATTCATAAAGGTCTCCGCCGCCGTCACCCTCGCTTGAGCTACGGAATCCAGCGTGCTGTATTCCTGCTTCCACGATGAGACTGCCGCGCTTGCTGAATCAGCACTCATCCCGGCATGACAGCCCGTGCAGGCGGTGGTTGTGCTCCCATCCGGCTCACGGATGAAAACAGACCACGAGTGTCCTTTGTACATCTGCGAATTTGTCCCGTCAACGTCGCTCTTGAGCATATGGCAATCTGTGCAGTGCACGCCCAGCATTGTGACTTTGTTCGCCACACCTATGCCGCCACTGCCACTCTCGACATCATAGGTGCCATGATCGGTCTCAGCAAAGCGCAATCTTCCGTGGCACTGTCCACATAATTGATCCGAAGAAGCCAACTCCTGATAATCGCCGGTCGTCGTGTTGAAGAAAGAAATCGTGTTGGGCTTGTGAGGATTGTGACAAGTGGTGCATCCCAGCTCGGGCCAGTGAGTTGTATCGGCAGGGGCGGTGGCGCCCGTGAAGACACCGGCGGTGGTGGTGAAGTAACGAGCCAGCACCTGCACCTCCGTGATACCAGATTTCCTGTCCACAGCCGTGGGAGCATGACATGCGACACAATTCTCCGCCTGAGAACCGTTGATGAGCGAGTCAGGCGGCTGCCCCGCCCAACTGCTGGCCAGTTCTCCCGCAACATCGGACTGCCCTCCGTGTCCGTGCTTGCTTGATCGCCAGGCATCAAAAGCCCTGTGATCCGTATCGGCAAAACGCAGCGTGCCATGGCATTTGCCACAGAGCGATGAAGAGAGCTGCACGGGTTCGTAGCCTGCCGTAGTCGAATTGAACGACGAGAGCGTCGGCATGCTGTTGGGGTGATCGCCCGGAACGTCGTGGCATGCAACACACGCGACATGCGGCCAGTTCGCCGTATCGGCGGACAGTGTAGAAGCCGAATACAGGCCGGCCGTCGTTGTGAAGAAATGCGACATCACTTGCACCTCGCTCATTCCACCGCTGACCGCAACAGCGGTCGGGCCGTGACAGGCCACGCAATTTTCAGCCGATGAACCTTTGATCACCGAATCCGGCGGGAGGCCTTTCCAGCTGGCGGCCAGCTCACCAGCCACATCATCCTGGGTGCCTGCGTGCTTACCCGACAGCCAGAGAGTCTCTTGAGTGTTATGGCAGTTGCCGCAGGGAAGCGTGGATTGTGCAAAGGAAATATTCTCACAGAGAAAGAAAGACAAGAAGGCGGCAACGAGGATTCTGAGAAATTGAATTCTACTTTTCATTACGGTTTCTCCTTATGTGGCGCGATACTGCGCTGGGCTCGAACACGGTTGGAGGCTTGATTCGAAGTTCAGGTAGGTCGCGATGTTCAAGTGTGGGAATCGCATAACGGTTGCGGTCACCACTCAGAACCAATCGGCGCGGAGGAAAGTTTCGCGAAGACGAACAATACGCGAAGAATTTCTGCGTGGCTGTCTTATAGACAACCACGGAAAAATTTTCGGTTATGACAAAACACGACAGGAGGCAAGAGCTGCGGGCGAGTTCCAACGTTGGATCTAAGACCTTGCAGAATGATTCTCATTCTTGTATTGCTATCTTCGCGAACCGCGAGAATCCCGATGAGTCCTTACTCTTGTCCCGAATCCGCGATAGTGTGCGTATGCTTGGACTGCGCGATTGGAACTCAGGAGGACACGGCAACGATCCGGCCCCCGACCAAAGTCAAGTCGGAGAGGCGAGCACAGGAACTGTGACATCGTGTTATGCGGGAGGCGCACTCACTTACTCTGAAAACGTGCAGACAAGATAAAATCATTCTCTCAAAGAGCGGAAAGCATTCACGACGTTTCTTCCTGACACGAGGAGCAAGGAAGAGTTGGTGAAGTAGCTGTGGGGCGGGGGCAAGAGCTAAGCCGGAAGGTGAACCAGCACGGTCGTTCCGGCTCCTCCGTCCAGATCGAACTCCATCCTCCTTCCGTGGAGCTCGGTCGACCGTTTCGCGATACTGAGGCCGAGATCGGTACCCTTCTGCTCGGAGAACTTGCGCTCGAACTGCATGTCGGCGCCGAGCCTGGCCGCTTGCTGCGGCGACACGAAGTGAGAGACCGGCTTGTCCGGAGACAGTGCCGGGACTCCTCGTTCACCGACCGTGAGATTTTATGTATTCAAATTTAACGGGAGGGGGAAAGAAGAGCAACTGAGGTCAAATGCGGGACTGCAGAACGTTCACATCAGAGTCAATCGAGGGAGGAGGAAAGCTGCTCGATGCGTTCGACCATTGCAGCTTCTTGAAATTAGCTTGCGTTGACTTCCACATCGTCTCATCTTGAGTTGACCGCAGCTATCCAGAAAGTGGCGAAGACCTCTGTGGGGGGTCGTCCTCAGTTCCGTCTTGGCGGGTGATGGGTTGGAGAGGCGCGAAGCGGGCACTGGGGGTGTTAGAATGCAATGCCTCTCGCGCAACGAGGTGGGACGAGCCCCGAGAGTAAGGAATACATCGCTCATGCAGAAGGGACGGCACCGTAGCGGAGCACCCTGCCGAACTGGGTGTCCATCTTGCAACCAGGGCATTGCGGACAGCCGTCAAAACAGCGTCAATGGTATACGGTTTCGGAAGAAATGCGTTCGCACAACTTCCACTCGTGTCGGATGCCGAGCATTCTGCTGGATAGCCACTCGTGACAATGACCTGGACGTGTGGATTCACCTGCTGGATCCTTTTCAGAACGTCCCACCCCGACACCTTGGGGAGGTCAAGGTCAAGCAGGACAGCTCCTATGGTCTCCTGATACCTGGTGTAGACAGAGAGCGCTTCCTGACCATCACCCGCGGTCTGCACGCTGTACCCTGCTTCCCCGAGAATACCACACACGAGGTCCCTCAACGCTTTTTCATCGTCTACCACAAGGATTGATCCCATTCGTCCTTCAGTTTTCATCGGTGTCTTGTCCTCTACGTCGCAGCAGTGAACTGCGCTCTCCTCTCTTGAATTTCTATGATGCGTCGTCTGGTGATCTGTGCTACGCATGCTGCATCGTTGGTTGTGCGCCAAGAGGCACAGCCAGACTCCTGACGTTTTCGCAGCCGACCCCCATAGTTCTCTTGATCATCTCTCCAAGCGCTACTGCTGAAACCGGTTTCACAAGCACAGCCGCTGCACCGCTGAGCAGCAATGCCTCTCTCCCTGCAGTCGAATCCGAAGCTGTTATGACAAACACTGGGATGTCCTTGGTCGCAGAGTCATGTTTCAATAGGTTCAAGAGCTCATAACCATCCATCTCTGGCATGGCATAATCAGTCACGATCAACTGCGGGCGATACTTCTTGGCGCATTCAAACGCTTCCTTTCCGCCCGAGGCGTAAAGGATGCGTGCTTGTGGAAGGACCCGGTTGACGTATCGAGCGTGCAACACGCGGACCCCTTGCTCATCATCCACAATCAGGACGCTCTGCTCGTCAGCCAGGAGGATTCTCGGAAACGTGAGCGTGAATGTCGTTCCCTTCCCCACCTCGCTCTCGACAGCAATTGAACCGGAGTGCGCTTGGACAATCTCTCGAACGACCGATAATCCAAGTCCGGTTCCCACCTCGCCGCCGAGGCCGCGTCGTGTGTACCTTTCCTCGACTTTGAAGAGCTTGCCGAGGTCTTTTTGAGGGACACCAATTCCTGTATCTCTCACCGCGACCGCCCACCTGTTGTCAGCCTCTTCACTCAGTTCGACGGCAACCACACCCTTCGCGGGCGTAAACTTCAGCGCGTTCCCGATCAAGTTGTTAAAGACCTGCGTCAATTGAGATTCATCACCACGGATAGTCACTCCTGGTTTAAGGCTGGAATACAGCAGTATATCCTTTTGCTTGGCAATGCCCAGGATCGCATTGATCGTGTTTCTGACGATCATGTGAAGATCCACTTCTTTGATATCAAATTGTGCACGGCCTGTCTCAAGCCTGGACCAGTCCAGCGACCTGTTGACCAGGGAGAGCTGCTGTTGCGCCGACTCCTTGATGTACGTCACGAACTCGGTCTTCTCAGACTCTGTCACTTTCTCCGCCTCATTGAGCAAGATCTCGCAAAAGCCCAAGACGCTCGCCAGCGGTGATCGCAAGTCGTGGGAGAGGATCGACATCAGCTTGTTCTTTTGTGCGTTAAGCGCCTCCAGCGATTCCCTCGAGGCCTTGAGAGCTGCAACGTGCTCTTGAAGTCTTGCCTCTAGCGCTTTGCGAGCGCTGATGTCTTCCATGATACCTTCGAAGAGAACAACACCACCGCTTGAGTCTTTCACTGTGTGCGAATGCTCAAGAACCGTGATGACTTTCCCATCTTTCGTTTTAAGCTGCAACTCAATGTTTGAACACAAGTCCTCTTCCTTCAATGTGCTGCTGAGTTTTTTCCTGTCGTCGGGATTGACATATACCGCCTGTGCCAAGTCCACGTCTGCAAGCTCGCTGAGGGATGAATAGCCAAGCATCTTGAGCAGTGCAGCGTTCGCCATGACTATCTTCCCGTCAACGGTGCTCTGGAATATTCCCTGCACGGCATTTTCAAACAACTCGTGGTATTTCCGCTCAGCTCGCGTCAAAGCCTCTTCCACGGCTTTGCGCTCGGTGATGTCTCTGGAGATACCAAAAGTGCCGATGATCAGCCCATCAGTATCACGGAGAGGCACCTTGGTTGTTGAGACCCACGTCTCTCCTCCATCGGGCCACGTCTCCTTTTCTTCCAGACCCACCAAAGGCTGGCCGGTTCTTATGATTTCCTGTTCATTCTCATACGCTGGCCGGGCGTGTTCTCCCGTGTAGAAGTCAAAAGCCGTCTTCCCGGCTGCTTGCGCGGGATCGGCGAGGCCAAACAAGCCAGCGAGAGCCTTGTTTATTCTTATGTAGCGGCTGTCAGTATCTTTGAAATAGATTTGGTCAGGGATGTTGTCCATGAGGCCCAGTAGTAGGTTCCGCTCCTGGGTCAGCGCCTCCTCCGCCTGCTTGCGCTCGGTGATATCCGTAAAGATAATGAGCAGAAATCTCTTATCAGCGATTGTTACAAGGGTAGGAGTGAGATCAGCAAAAAAAAGGTCTCCATTTTTTCGCTTGAATCTGATATCACTACGAATACCCTCTTCTTCTCTCATGAACATCCCGATCTGCTCGCGGATAAAAGGCAGGTCTTCCGCGGGATGCATATCTGTGATATTCAGATTCGGAAAGTCCTCTTGAGTATGGCCCAGCATTCGCGCACACATCGCATTACACATAGAAAACTTACTGGTTTCCAGGTCTAGAAGAAAGATTCCGTCGCTAGCCTTGTCAAAAATGGCCTTGAATTTCTCCTCCGATTCCCGAAGCGCTTCCTCAGTCAAAATCCTCGCGGTCACATCGCGAACGATGCGCAGCAACAGATCGGTGCCGTCGCCGGCGCTCACGTACGAGTTGCTGGCCTCCAGATACACGACCCGACCGTCGCGAAGCTTGATCTCATGGCTGAAGAGCGCCTCTACACCGTGGGATAGGAATCGTCCCTGATATGTTTCCATGATGTTCGGGGGGAGGCAGGATTGATCGTAGACAACGGTGAACGGTTTTCCGATGAGCTCATCCGAGCCTATCCCAACGAGCCTGCAATAGGCCTCGTTGACGTGGACTATTGTTCCCTCGGCGTCAGTCATGCGCATACCGTCAACCGAATTTGTCCACACCGATTCGAAAAGCCTGCCAAAATCCCACCGGGGCTGCTCAACCACTTGGCTGGCTCTCAAAAACCTGGACCGCATAGGGGAAACTACCGTCGAAGGGTAGGTAGGAATACTCGCAGATAATGTCGGAGCGTTCATATTAGCCTCTCTCTACTGAGTCGTTGCATTAATGGTGTCAAACCAGATGCCATGGGAAAGTCCAGTTTCTCTCGTGAAAGCTCAACGAGTGAAATGAGTGAGCAAGTCACTTCTACAAACCAAGAGTTTTTCAACTCATTTGCGGGTCTCCTTGGATGAGAGAGTCCTGAAACCATGTAGACTCCTGACAATCAATTGGCGAGATCTACGCACTTCTTGCTCAGCGGTAAAAAAAGGAGAAAGGGAGAGGAGAAAAAGTCTTGGAGGATTTACTCGGTGATCGTTACAACGAGAGGCGTTCGGTCGAAAGTCGACCATTCCTTTGAGATGAGAATAGACCTAACATCCAACTGAATATCTGATGTGTTGCGTCGAGGCGTGGATATGTGGGAAACTGATCCAGCGTGCACTGTTTCAGGGACTGATGGCTGGGGCGACGACTGTAATGCGGTCGTCGACGCGTCGCTCCCTGGAAGTACTGAAGGAGCAGTAACTGTTACTTTCGTCAGTCCCGTCGAAACATCATTCTGGAGAACGTTCATTTGAGAACCGCGCGGTGAATGAACGGCGCCCTGGACGAGCGACAGACTATTGAGAGATGACCGGTAAGAACGGTTGACACCAAAAGTCACACTCTGAATTGCTGAACTTGTTCGCTGTGCAACTACCGTGCTGCTGATGACGACCATCAAAACCAATATTTTGCCGATCAAAGTGATGTTCTTCATGGCTGCGTCCCTAGTTCGTAAGCGTGAGAGTAACAACTCGTGTTTGAGTGGGGATTTCGTAAACGTCTGGATTCGCTGCAAAGGCGTAGCTGATTGATTGATTCACCTCGCTCACTCTACTGAGGCCTGTGACGACATCCACCGGGCTCAAAGCGCCCGACAGATCGATCAATCCCATGCTTGCCGCCTTGCTGCTCGACAATTTGACCATCAATTTTGTACCCGCCGGCATCCTGTCGTTGATGGATGCAACGATTTTCATGTTATCCAGATTCGTAATCAGGTTATACTTCGTATTCTCGTCACTGACAGTTGAGAGGTTGGATCCAGGAACGGCTTCGTTGATAATAAGGGGATCGGCAGTTCCTGTGACCGAGAGTCTGGCGATCGGCTTCACTTCAATCGTCACGGTCTGAGAAACGCTGCTGTTGCCGGCTTGCGCCCAAACAGTTCCGGTCGTCATAAGCACCGATAGGATTATGGGAGTGAAGATCCTCACAATTGAGAGACTCGAATGAAGGTAACCAAGAGGACCTTTCTTGGTCGTTGCGTGAAGGAAAGAAGACGTTGCTGCCGAGAGCACCGCTGTTTCAAGAACCGTCTTCGAAATTTTCGTGAGCCTGCTAGAGGGTTTCATTGTCGTGTGACCTTTCTGCTATCAAATAGAGCACACGAGAGGCCACCTCGATCAGCCGGTTGCTTCTGTTAGGCGTCTCGCTAACCTGTTGAAAAGTAATGCCTTGTCGGGTTGAATAGAACTGGGGGGGATTAGTCGGTATTGTAAGTTATACAAAACCTGAAGTGAGGAGTCTAACGGCAGCACGCAAACGCTGGCGCTAGATGTTATCGGTGCAGTATTTTAGAATTGTGAATCGTGCTGTCCTCGTAACGACGAATCCCTTATTCATAAAAGTCCGGCTTTTACATTGGTATTTGCGATTGTGGCCGGGTTTCTTGCCGGAATAATCATGAAGGGCCGCGTGTTCGAGCTGGTGGGAGATTTGATCAATGGAGTGACAGGAGCATTCATCCGAGTCTTGTTGTCAGGCTTGCTCGGCCCTCGGCCGGAAGCGATTGCCGGCTGACCATTACTCTTGCAGGTGATCCGGCTGGTCTATAAAGGCTGACGCGATCGTTGTTTGGGCCGGGAATTGAAGAATACGCCCGGACCTGGAGCGAAAAACATTACCCTCCCCGTCACGATCTCCCCACCGCTACCAAATCAACCACCGACGCATGGACTTTCAACTGGGCTCGCAGTGCAAACCGCGAGTATTTCATGCTGGGACATAAGCTGTCAGCGGAGGATCCAGGTTCGACGAGAACAATCAAATCGTCGGAGAGATTGGCAGGTAGGCACGAACAATGGTTCCGCGCCCTTCGTTGGGTCCGAACTCCATTCTGCCTCCGTGCAATTCGGTCAGGCGTTTTGCGATAATGAGTCCCAGTCCGGTGCCTTTCTGCTCATAGAACTTGCGCTCGAATTGGATGTATGCACCGAGGTTTGCCACCTGCTGAAGTGACATGCCTCGCCCCTGGTCTTGTATCGACAAGACGAAATCGTCCTTGTTGGTCGAAGTGATTAGGTGTACAGAAGAGCCGGCTTCGGAGAACTTGAACGCGTTGTCGAGCAGCTCCTGAACTATCTTGGTCAGGGCTTCCGCAGAAACTGCAACCGGACCATCGGAGAGTTCGAGCGTCAGATCAGCAAGGCGCTTGTGGGACTCGGCCCTTCTCCGGCTCAGGGGCTCGATCAGCTCGGAGCAATGTGAAAGTTGACTTTTCCTTAGCGATTCAACCTTCTTCGAATCTGTTGCGATGACTTCAATCTGAGCGTAGATCAAGAAATTCTCGATCACTCGCTGAAGGCCTACTCCAGCCCGGAGGATCGCTTTTCCCATATGAGCAATCTCAGCCTGACTAAGAGTACCTTTTTCATCTGATAGGATCTCGGAAAACCCCAGTATAGCAATGAGCGGGGTGCGAAGCTCATGCGGTAATGCCAGACTAATGCTCGTGCGCAGTTGTGTGAGCTTTCGTTCGGATTCGTCGCTCAGTTCCTGATGCTTGGCGAGGCGCGCCTCAACGGCAGAGAGGAGAACCTCTCCTGTAAAAGGCTTGACAAGGAAATCGTCCGCTCCGAGCGTCATGCCTTTTCGCATGCTCTCCTTGTCCGACAAGCCCGTCATGAAAATAAACGGAATTGTGCTCGTAGCTGGATCCATTCGAAGCCTGTCGAGAACGCCAAAACCATCGAGGTCTTCCATCATCACGTCGCAAATGACGAGGTCAAGAGCATGGGCTTGAGCAAGTTCAATGCCCTTATGGCCGCTGCTCGCCTCCAGCACGGAAAAACCGGACTGTTTCAATACAGCACTCACCATCTGGCGATACGATTCATCATCGTCGATAACTAGAATCCGTTTCATGCTATTCTCCTTTTGATTTTTGGCTAGCACCTCGCGACTGCAAGAGATGCACCCCTCCTGGGATGATTGGGTTTTCCCCTCTGAATACCCACACTCCAGTGCCCAACCTCGGCCCCGCATTCCCCTGAGCTGCTGGTATGATATAAGCACCGGTTCGGATCGTGGGACATGTCGAACTTCTTTCTCCGTCGGTCTGGAAAGACGTTCTTTCTATCTCCCGATCGCTCTGACAGTTTTCAGTAGCGCGTCCGCGAGATGGGTCAACGAGCTTTTGTAAACATTTACGTACTCTTCGGGATGATCAATCGAACGAATGCGAACAAAAGCATTGCAGTAGTCGACAACATCAAGATATGGGGTACCACCTACTTCAATTTTATGGAGACTTTGTTCTAGCATACGATGACTCCGTGTATTGATTGTTCGGGAGATTCAGCACGCCGCATGACTGTTTTCAGAAATTTCCAATCGGTGCGTGCCGCATAACCAGTACAAAAACGAAATCTGTCTGTCTCGCCTCCGGATGCATTCCTTTCCTGCCGACGAGGATCTTTCCATTGCCTGTTCAACATCAATCAGAAGGATCCGATTTCTGCTCTTCTCTTTCAGATTCATCTGTTTCGTTGAATCTCGGAAGACACTGCGGAACGTGAGTACCCGCATAGTCTGTCCGAGGAAGCCCACATGGATCGAACGAATGGATTCCCGCAAACCCTTCGAATGCTTTCAGCTTCTGAAGTGGCGTCATCCCTCCAATCCACGGAAGAGGACGATAGTTATTATGGAAGAAGAGAAAGCGGGCCAGCTCCCTGAGCATCCCCTCCTTCGAGGCACAGACAAGAGAACCCTCACAGATGCCGCCGAATGTAAGTTTCGAAACGAGTGAGAACAACACCTCGTCCGATGGACGTGTAAAGGTCGAGTGGAACAAGCCGCGCTCACGCATGATGGATGTGAAGTCACGACCCGAATCGGGACCTGGAGAAATGTAAAACGGTGCCTGAGCAAGCGATCTGATTTGGGAAATCCCAAACGGGAAGCTCTGCGACACAAAGTCGAGGAAGTCAACTGCCGCCGCCCTCGTCGCCGCAAGATAAACCTGTGCAACCTGCAACTGAGTGTTCAGATCAACTGCCGAGAAGATCACCGGTTCCACACCGTTCAACCGAATTGAGAGTGTCTTCGCCTGGACGTAGACGAGAAATCCAGGCAGCGGCGCCGCCGCCTCGATCGCTAGAGTTAAGCCGTCAAGATTCACTCGGCCTGCGTGAGTAAGCTTCTTGCAGAGACTTTCCAACCGCATGGGAATCCGAAATACAGAGGAGCTAAGACCGTCGGTTCCGATATCCCTTGTCATATTGCTCATCCTTAGTCGACTATTTGGTGAGAATCATCATCTTGAGCTCTACCTGCCCACTCAAGCGGTTTGTTCCAGCAGCGGATTCTGCCAGGCGTCCGTACGGAAGCAACAATGGAACAGGCCTAGCAGCTGAATGAACCTCTGCCATTCCCATGTATCTTCACTGAGTACGAATGACTGATCGCCAAAAAGCTTGGCCTTCAGGTCTTTGTACTCGACCATCAGGGTCTGCGGTTTCTCGATATATCGTCTCATAGTTTTCATGTCTGTGCCCTTCCCACTAGATAGCCCGAACTACTTCATCAATAGTAGTTTCTTGGTTGCCACTTCATCGTTAACCTTCAACCGGGCAATGTACATGCCTGATGGAAGCATCGCGCCTTTGTCATCGACAGCATTCCACTTAACAGCGTACTGACCCTCGGGCTGTTGTTGGCGCACAAGCGTCCTAACTTCCCGACCTGTGATGTCATAGATCACAAGCTGCACTTGTGCGGGCTTTTCAAGCTTGTAGGTGATCGTGGTCGATGGATTTCCGCCAAAGGCGGATCCGCCCCTGGCGGAGAAGGGGTTCGGATAATTCTGTTCAAGACGAAACGAAGTGGAGGCGTTTTGATTGTTCTGACGGAGACTCCAGCAGAGTTGCTCTGCTGTCACTTCGAGAGTTTTGGCATCAGCATTGCAGATCACTACGTTGGTCAAGGAGACGCGAGCGCTGTCGGCCGAGTTGCCAGAAGCAGGCTCGAAAGAAACCTTCCCAATTACACCCTGACCTGCCGAAAGAGACGACCGAAACGGCGCAAGCAGCACAACGTTGAGTGTCGAGCCATCCTTCAGATACTGATAGATTGCCAGCCCGGCCCCAAACGTTCGCTCTGTGCCTTCAAACGCCTGCAGCGCAATACCTCCGCGAGCATTGATCGAGAACTGGAACCCTGCGATGGGGTCCGTGTTTGCGAGCTCGACGAGAATCACATTGTCCGAAATCTTCTTCAAGCTGAATTTGTTTTCGGCGAGCAGGTGATTCGAGGTTAAGAGGGCAATGATCAAAGCAAAGCCTGCCTTCCTGCGAATTCCTTGTATTGAGTTTGCGAACATCGTGGTCTCCTTGTCCTGCGTGCGTTGCTGCCGTCATGGGTGCACCGCGCATGCCGGATTTCGCAGCCAGGTGTGTCCGAGACAGCACACCTGTAACTCAAAGGAAGACAACGAGAAGGCTAGAGCTGCGCGGAGCTAGGTTCGAGCCTCCGGCGACCAGGTGGGTGCAGTATCTACAAACCAAGAGCGAAGGGATCGGGAGTCGGGTGAAGAAGATGCCGGCAGGCCACAGCTCAAGCTGCCGTATCTCAAATAGGGGGCCGAGTGGCCGTGAAAAATGACGAGAGAGGTCGCCTCAGGTGAATGCAGACTGATCGTAGGGTATCAGACGGGGGCATCCAGCTGCGCTTCTCCATGGGCGCGAGGACTTGACGAAGACAAAAGTGCCTCCGGACGAGCACCCGCGCGATGACACCCGGCGAAGAAGTCCCGGTGGAAGCCGATGGTGAGTTCCTTCCTCACCTTCCCTGTGCTATAATAGAAGCTCTTCCGCGGTCCATGCAGTGGAATTCCATGGACTCATCTCGCCAGCCTACCTGTTCTCGTGGCTCCGATGAAGCAGCGGGGTAATAATCTGCGCACTTTGATGCTCCTGTGTGCTCACGCGAATGGCACCGCCCTTTTCAGCCGGCTCAGTTTGTAGAACCTACATTCACGTAGTAGCCCTACCGCACAACCTACCGCAAGACATAAGCTGTGACCGAGCACGAGTTGCCGTCGGAGAGGCAAAAACAGATTGGCGTGATCTTCTGGCACCTTTCGTGCCCCATTCTTACTTGAACTTACTTTCAGGAGGCGGCAATATGAATTCCGGTCAAACGATACTCGTCATTGGGGCATTTGTCATCCTCTCGACGATGACTCTGAACGTGAACGCCACGTTGGTGAACACGAGCACGACGGGGCTAGAAATGGAAGCTACCCTTGATGCCGTTTCCATCGCTCAGACAATGATGGATGAGATCCTCGCTCAGGATTTCGATCAACATACAGCGGCAGGAGTCCGTGCGTTCTCCTACAGCGATCTAACACCGACTATCAACTTTGGTCCCGATGGGAGCAGCGAGACAATCGTCGGAGACTCTGGAGTTGATACCTCGAGCACGGAGAACTTCGAATCAAAACTTAGGTTCAACGACGTGGATGACTACAATGGTTATACACGAAAGTCGTGGAACACCCGCCTCGGGTGGTTCACCGTCACTGTTCACGTTGACTACGCCAATGAAGATAGCCCGGATCTAGGGACGACGGATCAGACGTTCTGCAAGCGCGTCAGTCTCACCGTCTCACACCCGAACCTTGTGAAGGATTTCAAGAACAACGTCATTCCGCTGGCCATCCAAGGTGTGGCAGTGTACCGACGTTATTTCTAGCAAAGGAGCAGAGCAATGTCATCCGTACTCATTGATATTGTAACTTCAGCAGTGATATTTGGAGTTCTGGCGCTGACTGTGGGGCGCGTACAGACAAATATCAATGCCACAATGTATGAAAACCAGAACGACGTCGTAACACAAACAAACGCGGTGGAATTCGCCCGTCAGATTGAATGGGATTTCGCGAAAATCGGTCACCACGAGTCAGGTCAGAAGGTCTTATTGGCGGATTCGACAGAGATTCGATTCAGGGCGGATCTCGATAACAAGCTGGTCGTCAATACTGTTCAATATATTATCGGTGATACAAACCAATGCGCGATGACGAAGAACAGGGATGACTTCCCGATCTTCCGGACTGAAGATGGAAAAGCAGTTAAGCAGAACTGGGGTCTGACGTATTTCAAGATTACCTACTACGATAATGCGGACAAGGAGCTCTCAACCCCTATCACGAGCGCGGTTGACTTGGCAAAGATCCATTCAATCAGTGTAGCATTTCGGCTGGAGAGTGCCGAACCAGTTGTCACGATGCAGGGTGCAACGTGGGCGGCAGTCACGTGGCGGAAAACAATCATACCAAGGAATCTAGGGAATCTCAATTACTAGGACTAAGGAGTCACGTTATGGGAAGAACAGCGTTGATATTGGTGGCGGCACTCGGAATGGTCTTTGGCGCTATCGGCCTGAGCATCCGAGGTTTAACCAACCATCTGGTAACAGCACAGACGGGATACGCAAAGTACTCAACAGCCCGCAACCTTGCCCGGATGGCCGTCCATATGACACTACGCGCATACGACCGCAATCTGTCGCCTATTCCTACGAGCGGAAGCCTCGACGGGGGCACATACACGGTTGCTCATACAGAGTCTGGAGACACCCTGTGGCTGACCACGAAGGGGATCTATGCTGACTCAACCTACACGATGAACGTGAAGCTGCTGCGAACCACGAAGCCGTTTCCGGGTGTGAATGCAGCGATTGGTCTGCGGGCAACGCCCGTTAGTTTTTCTCTTTCCGGGAAGGCATCAGTGGACGGTCGCAACTATGACTCCACGGGAACAAATCTCATTGGCAGCGGAGATTTGTCCGGTGTCGCCACAATGAACGAATCAGACTCAACAGCAGTCAAGAATGCCGGCGGGACTGACATTACAGGTGTCCCTCCGGTGAACGTCGACACGACGACTATCGATCCCTCGGCGTCTCTGGACGAATACAAATCAAATGCGGATTATTCGTATAGCAGTGGTGGTGTCTACAACAACGTATCGTGGGGAAGCCCATCTGCGCCAGCTATTGTCTACTGCAATGCGGGTGATGATACAAGCTTCAGCATCAAGTTCACAGGCAATGTTGTAGGGTACGGGATCCTGGTTGTCCGCGGAAATGTCCAGTTCAACGGCAACTTCAGTTTCTACGGGCTCGTTGTGGTCGATGGATTCAATACAACAGTACAAGTTGGCGCATCAGGAACACCGCAGATTGTGGGGGGAGTCATCGTGGCAGGCAATGCTGGAGCGTCAGTTACCCTGAAGGGAACGGGTACCACCGGAAAAGTCAAGTACAGTTCACAAGCGCTCGCAAAAGCCAGGAACATCAACAAACTTCGCTACTACAGCATCATGGAGTGGTATGAGTGAAAAGTCCATTCTGAGTTTGGTGGGCGGCCGACTAAGCAGAGATTGACAGAGGCGGGGTCAAGGTCTCCGCACCCCGTTTTTCCGCTGGGCATACCATAATGAGTCTCTCGCACAATGAAAACCCCCTACCAGCTTTCGCCAATAGGGATTTCCTCACAACTCGATTCCAAGAAGCTCTCCTCTGCATTGCTGCTTCCATAGAGAGCCTTTTCTTACCCTCTTCCTTTTTCGCCCCGCGTTCCTGCCAGCAATTTGGCGACCTTGCAGCGTGCAGGGACATATTCTTGAGGAGAATGTTCATCCAAGCGACGCAAGGGATCCTCGCCGCACACGCAGTGCCTGAAGATCTTCGCACGGAGCAAACAGTAGTCCCGCTCTTGGCTCCGCTCGCGGAAGCAGCAACGCGCAACAGGGAGTGCAATATCCCGCGACACGGCTGACGAGGGGCTCGGCTCCA
>CAYZRX010000057.1:25223-26497 GCA_964480945.1 uncultured Ignavibacteriaceae bacterium
TACGGATTCCAGAACACCTTCAACGTGAGCTTTCTGCATTTCCGCCAACGTAATGACGCTGCCGGCGTGAATTCTCGCCGATGACGCATCTCCGGCGGATTCCAGCATCGACCTCGCGCGAAGAGGCAGCGCCAAGTCATCGATCCCGATCACATCGTTTTGGCACAGAACAGTAGCTCGCTCAATGACGTTTTCGAGCTCACGGACATTGCCCGGCCAGTCGTACTTCATCAAGATCTCAAGTGCCTTTTCATCAATCCTCTTGGGCTCCTTTGCTCCAGCATGGCTTTTGAGAAAATGCTCGACGAGCAATGGAATATCGTCCTTCCGTTCTCCCAGCGACGGTAACTCCAATGTAATGACGTTCAATCGATACAGCAGATCCTCGCGAGTTCGCCCTGCCGCCACCTCCTTGTGCAAGTCTTTGCCGGTGGCAGACAGGAGGCGCACGTCTGACTTGAGATTCTTGTTTCCACCCACACGTCGGAATTCGCCGGATTCC
The DNA here is from genome assembly GCA_964480945.1 of uncultured Ignavibacteriaceae bacterium. Taxonomy (GTDB): domain Bacteria; phylum Bacteroidota; class Ignavibacteria; order UBA10030; family UBA10030; genus VGWB01. The sequence continues at coordinate 25,726 of CAYZRX010000057.1, forward strand.
AGAAAACGCAGAAGCTTGGGTTGAACCGTCAACGGGATCTCGCCAACCTCGTCAAGAAACAGAGTACCGCCGTTGGCTACCTCTACTAACCCTTGCTTTGTCGCTTTCGCATCGGTGAAGGCCCCTTTCTCATGCCCGAAGAGCTCGCTCTCGATGAGCGTCTCGGGAATGGACGAACAATTCAGGGCAAGGAACGGTTGATCCTTCCTCAGACTATTGTTATGAAGAAAGCTGGCGACGAGCTCCTTGCCTGTGCCGGTTGCCCCCTCGATCAGCACCGTCGAATCCGTTGGAGCAACGCGCAACGCGAGATCCAAGACCTCGAGAAACCCCTTGTTATGACTCACGATGCTCGACGAGGATGCGTGGTAGGCGAGCTCAAGCCTGAGGGCCTTGTTCTGAATCAGCAGCCGCTTACGTTCGAGCGCGCGATTGATGAGAACGAGCAATTCACTTGCGGCATAGGGTTTCGTGATATAGTAGTACGCCCCGATGCTCATGCACTCGACGGCAGTCTTGACCTCGCCGACGCCCGTCAGCATGACAACTTCTGTATCGAACGTCTGATCCTTCACGAATTTCAAGACCTCAATTCCGCCAAGCTTTGGCATATTGATATCGAGCAAGATCAGGTCAAACGGGACCGTTTGGAGGATACTGATGGCGGCAAGCCCATCCGAGGCCGTTTCAACGAAGTAGTCCTCCTGCTCCAGGATTTGCTTGAGCGTTTGACGGAAGGACTCGTCATCATCGACTACGAGGATGGAGATCG
>CAYZRX010000058.1:0-10664 GCA_964480945.1 uncultured Ignavibacteriaceae bacterium
CGCGCGTTGCCGTCCTTGGAACCGGGTTCGCCTCCTTCAGCCTGTTGAAGGAGATTGACAGGGACCTGTTTGATGTCACTGTGATCAGTCCGCGCAACTATTTCCTGTTCACCCCGCTCCTCCCCAGCACGACCGTTGGGACCATCGAGTTCCGCAGCATCATCGAACCGGTCCGCAGGGCCCGTCCGAACATTCAGTACTACCAGGCGGCCTGCACGGGCATAGACTCCACCGGAAGAACGGTCACCTGCGAGGCTGTGTCGGACAAGAGGAAGTTCAACGTCGCCTATGACACCCTGGTCATCGGCATCGGCGCCGTCAGCAACACGTACGGCATCCCCGGCGTCAAGGAGCATGCCCTGTTCCTGAAAGACCTCAGCGACGCCCGGGCGATTCGCCAGCGGATCATCGAGCGATTCGAGGAAGCTGCATCGCCCGCGGCAACCGACGAAGAGCGAAGGCAGCTGCTCCAGTTCGTGGTGGTGGGCGGCGGTCCGACCGGCGTCGAATTCGCGGCCGAGATGCACGACTTCCTCCACGAGGATCTTGAAACATCCTTCCCGCACCTTGCTCCTTTCGTCAACATCACGCTCCTCGAGGCAATGGATCAGATCCTGAGCACGTTCGACCAGACGCTCGGCGCATACACCATGAAGCTCTTCCAACGCAACCGGATTCAGGTGCGCACGGCCTCCTTCGTCACGCGCGTTGAGAGCGATAGGGTCATCCTCCGCAGCGGCTCGGAGATCCCATGCGGACTCGTGGTCTGGTCCACAGGGATCGGACCGACCGATCTCGCGGCTACGCTTCCTTTCCCAAAGGATAGAAGCTTGCGCCTGCTGACGGACCGGTATTTCCTGGTGAAGGGCACAACGGGCGTTTACGCGCTGGGCGATTGTGCAACCATCGAAGGGCTGAACCTTCCGGCGACGTCTCAAGTTGCACAGCAGGAAGGGCGCTACCTCGCACATCACCTGAAGCGATTGGCCAAGCGCCAGTCCGCTCGCCCCTTCCGGTACCGGCATTACGGGATGCTGGCGTACGTCGGGAGCAACAAGGCACTTGCCGATCTTGCAGCCGTCAAGGGCAAGGGCTTTTCCAGCTGGCTTTTCTGGCGTTCAGCATACATCACGAAGCTCGTCAGCTTGAAGAACAAGTTGTTGGTTCTCTTCGATTGGTTTAAAACATTTATCTTCGGCCGAGATATCAGCCGTTTTTGAAGCAGGACGGATGAGCGCCTTGTCCGCCTGAGGCGGAGGGAATGTTGACATTCGGCGAAAAAGACAGTATCATTCGTCGCCGAAAAGCCTAGAACCATGTGACGCTCTCACCGTCCATTGCACGCGATCTCGTAGAACTTTCTCTGGAGAACCTTTTATGACAATCAAAGAAAAGATGCATGGTGATGTAGCTGTTATCTCCTTCAAGGGCAACTTGATGGGTGAACCGGACACGACCGAGGTGCGGGAGAAGATTTACAGCCTGCTCCAGGAGGGATTCACCAAGATCGTCCTTGACCTCGGCAAGGTGAAATGGGTTAACAGCTCGGGCCTCGGCACACTGATCGCCGCGATGACCTCCGTGAAGAACAAGGGGGGCGAGATGCGGCTCGCCAGTGTTACCGACAAAGTCGAAAGTCTCTTCGCCATCACACAGCTCATCAAAGTGTTCAAGACCTACGAGAGCGTTGATCGGGCGGTCGCAAGCTTCAAGTAATCGCTCCTTCGCGCAGACCACCTCGATTCCCTGCAACTCGTGTGGTTTCCGCGGCGCCCCAACCCTCGGCGGCGACCTCCCCTTCTCAACGTTGATGATAGCGTAACTGCCTCTCGGAAGGCCCGTCCGGATCACCGGCGTGCCTTGCCGACAGCCGCGGGCACCAAGCGGCTGTCCTTAGGTTGAAGCGGTCGACCCTCGCGCCGTGTAACCTGTGGATCGGCCATAACTCCTCCATCATCCACCAATTCATCGAGGTCCTGCGACCGGCTGGCGATGAACTCGCGGTTCCCATGAAAACTAATCTTCTGCTGAAGTACTTCCTCTGGTCGATGCTCCTGTTCGCGCTCTCTGTAGGCTTCATGAGCTTCGGGGCGCTCCGCAGCCTGGAACTCAGGAGCCTCGATCTCGCGGCGGTTGCACGCAGCCGTTGGCAGAGCCGCGCCCCCGAAAATGCCGAGATGCCCGCCGCGCCGCTCCCCATCTGGGGCTTCATCTCAGACGAAGCCTACCTTCAGGGCGCGAGGCGGATCGTTCACCACTTGAAGAACATCGGGGCAGCGGTGGTGGTCGTACCACTTCCGGAAGACCTGCTGACAATTCCGAGCAATCTGAGCCTTCTCGACGCGATCAACAGCGACAGTATTGCGGTCTTCAGTTCGGGAATACGAACCCGCTCACGCTTTTCGATAAGGACACCCTTGATGTTCGAAGAACGAAGGGCGAGGTGGGCGCGGCAACCTACGTTTCACCGGCTCGAGATACCATGGGGTGTCTCATCGGTACTCACAGATTCATATGGTGTCCTCTATCGGATCGCCCCCAATGCGTACAAGGATTTTGACACAGGGGAGCAGGTACCGGATGTCGCGCTTCAAGCCATCAAACGATACGTTGGCTACCCCGACAGTCTGGAGATCAGAACGTCACATTCTTTCGTCTCCTTCGGAGCCTACACCATCCCGCTCGAGAGAGATGGCCTCGCGTATGTGAAGGGCCTCTCTTTTCCAAGATACCGGGGTGGGGTGTATGCTACGGCATTGCCGGAGACAGACTCTTTGAGCTATTTCCCCATGGCCTGGAGCGGAACGCCGCGAGAGAAGAATCTCGATGCTGCGTGGGAATACTACAAGGGCAAGATAGTCATTCTGGACTGGAGCGGCCTCTCGCAGCTCTCCTACGCGAACTACAGCTGGACCTACGCGCAGATCATCAGCGCAATTCTGGGTGGTAACTATGTGAAACGGTACAACGACTACGATCTCCTCATCATCATACTCATTGTGGTGCTCCTCTCCGTTCTCAGCTACAACCTCCGGGGCCTCCTCACCCTTGGTATTTCTTTCCTCCTCGGTCTGGGCGTCCTCGTGTTGAGCATATGGTTGTACGATCAATACAGCGTCCTGTTCGACCCGCTGTACGTCCTTGTTCCTATCGTCCTCTGCGGGATCATCTTGCCGGTTGTCAAGCTTACTGAGGAAAAACGAATGGCCGAGGAGCTCGCCGCCAGCCACGAGGAGGAGAAGAAGCGGCTGGAGGAACTGGTCCGAAATCTCTCGACCCGCCTGTAGAACCTCTCTGATCAAGCAGGCGCAAGTGATGATGGCATTCACACTCACTCTCTTCGGCCTTTTCGCAGCTTCCTATCTGATCCTTCGGAAGCTCTGCCAGGCCTCGCTGGCAGGAAACCTTCCCCACTGGGGCATTTTCGCCTCAGGAATGCTCGCATGGCTGTTCGCCCTCACTGGCTTCGGATGGATCGTCTTGACGTTCTACCTGATCGCCGACTTCCTCCTCGCGGGCACTCTTGGAAACCTCTTTGTTCTCATGTTCATCGGCATGGCCTCGGGATATGCGTACCTTTCGAAAGAGATGCTCGACGTTACCAACGTGATGCATTTTATCCGGGCGGCCCTCTCCTTTCGGGGCTATGCTTCTCAGATCCTCTTCATTGAGGAGGAGCTTGACAAGAAGAGGATTCGCGACGTTCATCGTGAGACATCCGACACTCCGTTCCCGGCCTTTCCGAAAGAGAAGTCGCTCTTGAGCGATCAGGAGATCGGGCGCCTTCGCGCGGAGGTTCTCGCCTCGAAAGACCAGCCCCGCCGCTCGGCTCATCTTGAGGACGAGCTTCAGAATTTGACCTCCGGCCAAACGATCGATGTGACCGACGGCTGGAGGATCTCCACGTTCGACCGTTCGCTGCACGATCTTTATGCACACGTGGTGAGCATCGCGATTGAACCGGCGGCGGGCCGCCTTTCGTGCATGATCGATATTCGAGACGCAAGCGGGCCCAAGCTGCGAGATCCGATCGCCGTCTTCCACCTGAAGCAGGATCTTTACGATTTCCTTCAAGTGTTGAACACCGATCCATGGATCAAGCCCTATTCCGAGTTCTTCGACCGCATCGGGATAACGTGCCGCGGAATTGAGTCCGACAGCTTCGGCCAGGACTCTCTCTATCCATTCCTGAAGGTTGAGATCGCCCGGAGGGAGTTGTTGCAGCGCGAGGGAATATTCTTTAACGCCGCCGATCTTCACAAGATATCAACGATCACCTTCAACGACGGCAAACCGCTTCAACCATGAGAGGTTGTTGATTTGACGAGCGCCGGTTTGCCAGAAACCTTTCCGCTTCCGCGAGCGTCTTCTTAGAAAGAGCCGTACCGCGGCACTCGTTGTCGCAAGAGGATCGATTGTTCTTTCGATCGGAATCTTTTGATTTTGAGAAGAGTTGAGCGTATGTCGTACAATGTATTAAATTTCGAACAGGAGGTCCTTGAGCGGAGCCACGAAATTCCTGTGCTTGTCGATTTCTGGGCGGAGTGGTGCGGGCCTTGCCGTGTCCTGGGCCCGATTCTGGAGCGACTCGCGCAGGAAGATGGCACGAATTGGGCGCTGGCAAAACTCGACACGGAACAATTCCCTGAAGTCGCTGCGCGCTACCAGGTGCGCAGCATCCCGAACGTCAAGCTCTTTGTCGACGGGGCCGTTGCCGATGAGTTCGTCGGTGCGCTCCCTGATTATCAGGTCGAGCGGTGGCTGCAGAAGGCCCTCCCCGGCAAGTTCGCAAAACAGCTTGCGCAGGCGCAGCGGCTTATCCAGGAGGGAAAGGGCACGGAGGCTCAACGCCTCCTCGAGCAGATTGTTCAATCGGACCCTCAGAATAACCGGGCGAGGGTCCTTCTGGCCCCCCTCACGCTCTTCAAGGATCCCGCGCAGGCGGCTCGCCTTATTGAAAACATTGATGACCCGGAGTTTTCTGAGATCACGGAGTCGGTCAGGACCATCGCTCGCCTGCACGGTTTCGTGACGAATCCCGAGAACCTTCCTGCCGGCGCCGGGCAGGAGCACTATCGTGAGGCTCTTCGATTCCTCTTCGATGGGGATTTCGACGGCGCTCTCGGTCAGTTCATCGATGTGATTCGGCAGGACCGAGCGTACGACGATGACGGCGCCCGGAAAGCCTGCATCGCCATCTTCAAGTTCCTCGGGGAAGAACATCCCATCACACTCAAACACCGGCGCGAGTTCAGCAGCGCGCTGTACGTGTAACGACGATATTCCGCACCCTCCTGCCTTGACTGTCACCATCCTCGCCGTGACGGCTCCCGCGGTTACAAAGTGCTTGCCCGTAGAAAGATACGGAGCAAGCGCAACCGCTGACGCGAGTTTCAGGAAAGGCCGCTCGTTGTCGCCCCCCGGCAGTTGACGGGAAGGAATTTCTACCGTACATTTGAACTGACAGGCTAAACTGTATGTACCTGTCAGAAAGGGGTGGCATATGGCACGCCTCCTCATTGCAGCACTTGTTCTTCTGGGTGGTTGCACTTCGCTCCAGCTGCCCGAAGCGCCCGACACCCTTCCGAAGCTCATGTATCAAACCCCGCTCCCCCCGTGGCCGGTCTCAGTGCCGAATCGACAGATCAGCGTCGACGTGAAGTTCCTCATCGCTGCAGACGGCTCCGTCCGCCACGCCGAGCTGCTGACACCAAGCCGGTTTGCGTCGTGGGACAAGGAAGCGGTCAACCAGCTTCTCAAATGGCGGTTTTCGCCCGCGATGGCTGACGGCAAGCCGGTTCAGCTCTGGATCCGGCAAACAGTCTATCTCCGGTTCGAGGAACCTCTGATGATGAGCCTTGCGGAGATCGTCTGTCCGGATCGCGTCATTGCAGATTCGGTCTACCAGATGCTGTCGTCCGGAACGGCATTTGACACTCTCGCGAAGGACTTTTCGACTGCAGCGTCCCGCCGGTCGGGTGGGTCGCTGGGGAGCGTGAATATCCGCACGCTTCCGACCGAGATCCAGGATGAGCTGACAAAGCTGAGAGAAGGTGAGTTTACACACCCTCTCGTCCTTGGCAATGAGTTTGTCATCTACAAGCGCCTTAGGCGCGCAAGCTGAAGAAGGCGAACACGATAGTTTCAACCGCGAGATGTGAAACGTCGCTCGCGCGACACTCCCGCGTGGCCAGCACAATCGGATTAATCCTCATGGGCTGCGCGGGCGCTGGCACTTGAATTCGCAGGACAACTCTGCCCTTCCTCATCTCCTCGCTCATCGCATATCTCTACTCCCAGCTGAAGGCTGGGAACCTGTGAGTGGGAATTCGCATTGTATTATCACTGTGGTTGCTCGACCGCGGTACTCGGCACCTCAGCAAGGAACTCCGTTGATCGAGGTGGAACAATCGGTACGTCAGTCTGGAGATTGAAGAATGAAAGGAATTGCAGTTATCCCCGGCACAAAAATGGCCCGCCTCGTTGACCGTCCGGAGCCGTCTCTCAGGGCGCCGGATGAGGTCAAGCTGAAGGTGCTGCAAGTAGGCATCTGCGGCACGGATCGAGAGGAGATAGCCGGTGGGCGCTCCCTCGCGCCGGAAGGAGAGCAAGATCTCGTCATCGGTCATGAGATGTTCGGGCACGTGGTGGAAGTCGGCAGCTCTGTCAGCCGTGTGAAAGTCGGGGATTACGCGGTCTTCACGGTACGACGCGGCTGCGGCACGTGCCTTCCGTGCACTATGAATCGTCCCGATATGTGCCGCACCGGACAGTATCACGAGCGGGGCATCTGGGGATTGGACGGGTACCAGACTGAATTTGTGGTCGATAAAGAACAGTACGTGGTGCGTGTACCGGCGGAGCTGAAATCCGTCGGCGTGCTGTGCGAACCCCTTTCTGTCGCTGAGAAAGCCATCGATGAGGTGGTACGCTTGCAGACGGCTCGTCTTCCGGATGCTCCTTCCACACCCGACTGGCTGTTCGGCAGGCGCTGCCTGGCAGCAGGAATGGGGCCCATCGGCCTGCTTGCCGCATTGGCGCTGCGCCTGCGCGGAGCCGAGGTGTACGGCCTCGACATTGTCGATGCAAACACAGCCCGACCCCAGTGGCTTGCCGCCATCGGTGGTCATTACATCGACGGACGCAAGGTCCCTGTGGACAAGGTGGACGATACCCTCGGGCCGATGGAGCTGATCGTCGAAGGCACGGGGGTCGCGGCGCTCGAGTTCAACCTGCTCGACGCGCTGGCTCCCGACGGGGCATACGTGCTCACGGGCATCCCCGGCGGCAACCGGCCGCTCGAAATCCCGGGCGCTCAGTTGATCCGGCAGCTGGTGCTCAATAACCAAGTGATGGTCGGGAGCGTGAATGCCTCCCGCGATCATTTCCAAATGGCGGTGGACGACCTGGGAGCCGCACGCTTGCGCTGGGGCAACCTTGTCGACAAGCTAATCACGCACCGACATCCCTCCGGCGATTTCCCGGCAGCCTTCGATCATCATGGGTCAGATGAGATCAAGGCGGTGATCGAATGGGCGAACGACTGACCAGAGAAAATAGGAACATGGACGATCATCAGCAGTACGCTCCCGGTTGGCCGGGCATTCCCGCACGCTGGACCTCCAGCGCCAAGAGCGGCGTCGGCACGGCGCTGAACGCCGCCAGCCGCGTCTGGTTTACGCTCAGCCACGGCATCCTGAATGAGGTGTACTACCCCCGTGTCGACCAGGCATGTACACGAGACCTGGGCCTCATCGTCACCGACGGCCATCGCTTCGTCTCCGAAGAGAAGCGCAACGCCTCCTCGCAGGTGGAGTATATCGCTGAGGGTGTACCCGGTTTCCGGCTCACCAACGGCTGCAGCGAGAACAAATACCGGATCGAAAAAGAGGTTATCACCGACCCGCTGCGCGACGTGGTGCTGCAGCGAACGCGTTTCACGCCCCTGCAGGGTCCGCTCTCCAGCTACCACCTGTACGCCGTGCTCGCTTCACACATCGCGAACCGCGGAGCAGGGAACACCGCGTGGATCGGCGACTACAAAGGAACGCCGATGCTCTTCGCAGAGAGGGACGGCTATGCGCTCGCGCTCGCGTGTTCGGTGCCCTGGCTCAAGATGTCTGCCGGCTTCGTGGGCATATCCGATGGATGGCAGGACCTCATGAATCACAAGCGGATGAGGTGGGTGTACGAGCGGGCAGAAAACGGCAACGTTGCATTGACCGGAGAAATCGACTTGCAAGCGAGCGGCGGTGACTTCGTGCTGGCCCTTGCCTTCGGCCGGAATGCCGCAGAGGCCGGCCATCGAGCGTCGGCCAGCCTGTTGGAGGGCTTCGATGTCGCCCGCGACCTCTTCGTGAAGGAATGGAAAGATTGGCAGAGCTCACTCAAACAGATCAAGAAGATCAGTTCTCAGGAACGGGACCTGTACCGCGTCAGCACCGCAGTACTCCGCACTCACGAGGCTCCCAACTTTCCCGGCGGGACGATCGCCAGCCTTTCCGTCCCCTGGGGTTTTGCAAAGGGGGATGACGATCTGGGAGGTTATCACCTGCTATGGCCGCGCGATCTTGCAGAAACTGCCGGGGGATTGCTTGCAGCCGGAGCGCGCGACGAAGTGCGGCGCGTGATTCATTATCTTCAGGTAACACAGGAGACCGATGGCCATTGGTCACAGAACATGTGGCTCAACGGCACCGCCTACTGGCACGGCATACAGATGGACGAAACCGCGTTGCCCGTACTGCTCGTCGATCTGGCGCGGCGCCAGGGAATTCTCAACGACGAGGAGGTACGACGTCTCTGGCCGATGGCGCAGAAGGCTGCGAGCTTTCTCGTGATCAACGGCCCTGTGACGCAGCAAGACCGCTGGGAGGAGGACCCCGGTTACTCGCCGTTCACGCTGGCGGCCGAGATAGCCGGACTGCTGGCGGCAGCCGATCTTGCAGAGATGAGCAAGGAAGCAACGGTGGCATCGTACCTGCGCGAGACAGCCGACGCATGGAACGCCCACGTCGAGAGGTGGATCTACGTCTCCGGCGGCAATCTGGCGGACCGGGTGGGGGTCGACGGTTATTACGTGCGCGTGGCGCCCGTCGAGGAAGCCGAGGCGGCTTCTCCGATCCAGGGTTTCGTGCCGATCAAGAACCGGCCGCCCGGACAAAGCACGGAGCCGGCTGAACAGATCGTCAGCCCCGACGCGCTCGCGCTGGTGCGCTTTGGATTGCGGGCGCCTGACGATCCGCGCATTCTTAACACCGTCAAGGTCATCGACACTTTGTTGAAAGTCGATACACCCTACGGTCCTGCATGGCATCGCTACAATGACGACGGGTACGGTGAGCATGAGGACGGATCTCCCTTTGACGGCACAGGCATCGGCCGGGCCTGGCCATTGCTCACCGGCGAGCGTGCCCACTATGAGCTCGCGGCCGGCAGGAAGGATCTGGCTCAGAAGCTCCTTGGCGCAATCGAGGCGTTCGCCAACGATGGGGGGATGATCTCTGAGCAGATCTGGGATGCACCCGATATTCCCGAGCGGGAGCTTTTTTTCGGCAAACCCTCCGGTTCCGCCATGCCGCTTGTGTGGGCTCATTCGGAGTACATCAAGCTGCGCCGCTCGCTGCAGGACGGCCGTGTCTTCGACCTCCCCCCTCAACCCGTTCAGCGATATCAGGTGGAGAAGGTCGGATCACGGTACGCTCTCTGGCGCTTCAACCATAAGTGCCGCAACATCCCTGCCAGCGAGACCCTGCGGCTGGAGACATTGACACCGGCCCGGGTACACTGGGGCATCAATGGATGGCAGGATGTAAGTGATACGGAGACGCGGGAAACCGGATTGGGAGTCTACGTGGCGGATCTTCCCACGGAGAAACTTCCGGCAGGGACGGTAGTCGACTTCACCTTCTACTGGCCCCAAGCGGGCCGATGGGAGAACGCGGATTTCCAGGTCCGCCTGCAATAGTACAGGGAAACGTTTGCGCGGACATTCTCGTTTGAATCTCCGAACTTCCCAATAACAAAAGGATCACAGATGGCTCAGGCTGAGAAAGCGACGTTCGGTGCAGGATGTTTCTGGTGCGTCGAGGCGATGTTCGAGAAGCTCGACGGCGTTCAATCGGTCGTCTCCGGATACTCGGGCGGCACGAAGCGCAATCCCACGTACGAAGAGGTTTGCACGGGAACGACCGGCCACGCGGAGGTCGCCCAGATCACTTTCGATCCGATGAAGATCAGCTATGAGCAGCTGCTGGAGATGTTCTGGAAATCCCACGACCCCACGACGCTGAATCGTCAGGGGGCCGATGTCGGCGAGCAGTACCGATCCGCGATCTTCTACCACGACGAGAAACAACGGGAGGAGGCGGAGAGATCGAAGCTCGAGGCGCAGAAGATGTTTGAGAATCCGATCGTCACAGAGATCCAGCCTCTGAAGGAGTTTTACCCGGCAGAGAACTATCACCAGGACTACTACCGCAACAACCCGAACGCCCCGTACTGCAGGCTCGTCATCGCCCCCAAGCTTCACAAGCTCAAGATGGAATAGGGCTGACGGCACGCCAGTTTTAAAAACGTGCTGGCCGCTTTTCCCCCCGCAGAGATTTCACGAGAAGCCATCTCAAGAACGGCAGCTCTGTCACCCCGAACTTGTTTCGGGGTCT
>CAYZRX010000058.1:10674-26161 GCA_964480945.1 uncultured Ignavibacteriaceae bacterium
CTATTCCAAGCTGAAGGATAGATGCTGAACTCCTGCCTCTCAGGTTCCGCTCCTCAGAATCCCGCTACCGGAGCGGAACCCAAAGAGCGGGACGAGCTCAGCATGACACGGATTGTTCTTGAGATGAGTTCTAGGTTGATTTTCCTTCCCATCATTTCAAAATATTTCCTAAATTGTCCCTTGTCCAACGGCATCGTACGTGCCAAGCATCCTCCCAAACGATAGCAACCTCAGGCTGCCTGATTTTACCCTCGTCTCGGCCTCCGCCGGGTCAGGCAAGACGCATACCTTGACGCGCCGGTACCTGCAGTTCATCCTCTCCGATCGGATTCCGCACGCCGACCTGAAGAATATCCTGGCCATCACCTTCACCAACAACGCTGCCATCGAGATGAAGCAGCGAATTCTCGAGTACCTGAAGAAGGCGACGTTCGGTGATGAAGAGACGCTGAATGACCTTGATGAGCTTCTCTCTCTGTCGCGTGATGAGCTCAGCATGCGCACGGAAGCTCTCGTCGACGATATCCTCGACTCCTACTCCGACTTCCAGGTTCAGACGATCGACAGCTTCCTCTCGAGGGTGATGAAGGTCTCCGCTCTCGACTTCGGCCTCCCGTCGCAGTTCGAGCTCGTCCTCGAGAGTGATACCTTGCTCGATGAGGCGTTCGACCTCTTCGCCGAGCAGATCGCAACAGATCCGGAAGCGCGCCACCTGGTCGAAACGCTTATTGCGCGTGTGAACGAAAACCGGGGGTCACAGCAACGATTTCTCTGGAACCCATACGATGCCATCGCCGGTGAGGTCAAAAATATCTACAGAACGCTGACTTCTCACGTCGGCCAGCCGGCAGCCGATGGATCACCCGTTGATCCCAGAGAGCTTGAGCGCGAGATCCTGAGGATTATCGGGAAGATCGGCAGGGCAGCAGAGAACTCCGGATCTTCCGCCGTCGTGCATTACCAGAAGATCCTCGACGCGGCCCGGGCGGGCGACTTCTTTTACGTCATCGGGAAGAAGCTCGACCAAAAAGTCCTGAAGGTGTCGAAAGATCCTCGCTACGACGCGGCGGTGCGGCAGATTGAAAGCCTGCAGCAAGAGCTTATGGCAGTTCTGTCCGGGTACACGCTCGCCCAAGCGCGGCTCTACTACCAGCCATACATCCGTGCCTACTTGCTTCTGCGCGAAGCCATCGACAGCGTTAAGATGCGGCGGGGCGAAATCGACCTGGGCGAAGCCAGCAAGCGACTCGCCTCTTCGCTTCGGAAGGAACAGGTGCCGGAGATCTATTTCTCGCTGGGGGAGCGAATTCACCATTACCTGATCGACGAGTTCCAGGACACGAATCCCATCCAGTGGGCAACGCTCCGGCCGCTGGTTGAAGAATCCCTCGGAAAAGAGGGAAGCCTCTTCATCGTGGGGGATACGAAGCAGGCAATCTACACGTTCCGCGGCGGCGACTGGAGGATCATGGCCCGCATGATGAAGGAGGAGGAATTTCCATCCGCCCCCTGCAACCGCCTGACCCTCCCGCTAAATTACCGCAGCTCGGAAGCGATCGTGAAGTTCAGCAAGAAGGTGTTTCATGACATCGTCCGCGAGCGGGCCGGCGAGGAGATTGCAGATCTCAGCGGGTTGGGATCGTTTCAACAGGATGTCCCGAAGAAAGCCAAGGGCAAGGGATACGTTGAGGCTACGCCGTTCGAGGCGCCGGAAGGAAAAACTGACGACCCGCCCGAGAGGAAACGCCTGCTTGAAGTGATCGACGACTGTTTGAGCCGCGGCCACAAGCACCGGCATATCGCCATCCTGACGCCGCGCAACAAGGACGTCGTGAACGTCAGCGGCTGGCTGAACGCACAAGGCGTCCGCTTCCTCTCCCACAGCAGCCTCGATATCCGGACGCGGAGGATCACCGGCGAGATCCTCGCCCTCTTGAAGTTCCTCGATTCCCCGATCGACGACCTTTCCTTCGGCACGGTGCTGCTCAGCAAGCTCTTCACCGCCGGCACACGGGAGACGAGCACTGAAGAGATGCGTCGATTCCTGTTCGAACAGCATCAGTCCAACGACCGCTCGCAGGCGCTCTATAGCGCGTTTCGCAAACATCATCCGGAGCTCTGGAACAGCCGCTTCGAGCACCTGTTCAACGTGGTCGGGTACCTGCCGGTCTACGACCTCGTCCAGGAGATCTACCGGGTCTTCTCCGTCTTCACCGCGCACCCGGACGAAGAGGCAGCGCTTGTGAAGCTCCTGGAGGTTATCCGCGATTTCGAGTCAAAGGGGAACAACAACCTGAAGGACTTCCTCCTCTTTGCGGAAACCGATTCCGCCGACGACCCGTGGGATATCGTCGTCGCTCCGGGTGAAGACGCAGTCACCGCGATGACCGTTCACAAAGCGAAGGGGCTCGGTTATCCTGTCGTCATCCTCCTGTTCTACGACCGGACGGTCAGCCCGAAAAACCCTTTCATCGAAGAGGAGGGGGAAGAAGTTCGACTTCTCAGGATCACTCAAGATTCGTCGGGGAAGAACGACGTCCTCGGCGAGATCTACACAAGGCAGAAGGTGCTCGAAGAAGTCGACGAGCTCAACAAGCTGTACGTCTCCCTCACGCGTGCGCAGCAGGAGATGTATATCCTCACTGTCAAAGCAAAGAAGGGATCATTCCCGTCGGAGTTCCTGCCTTCCGACGCCTTTCGCGACGGAAAGCAGGCTCGCATCAGACGCAAGAAGGCCGAGGAGGGGCACGTTCTCCCGATCTTCCATCCGGAGACGAGGGGCATGCCGCAATCTCCCGTCGCGGGCCCGATGACGCTCGAGGAGGTCAAGCGGGGCGATTTCGTCCACGCGATCCTGTCACAGATACGGTACACCGGCGACGATCCGGGCAAACAGATCGACGAGGCGATCCGCTTCTTCCAGGGGGACATCCGGGAGAGCTTCGATCTCCCATCGATAAGCGAGAAAATTCTCGCTCTCCTGCGCAATCCGGACCTTGCAGGATATTTTGCCGAGCGGCCCGGTCGGGAGGTAAAGAACGAGTATGAGATCACGATGCCGGACGGTCAGCTTCAGCGTCTCGACCGGCTGGTGATCGACACGGACGCGTTGACGGTCATCGATTACAAAACAGGCGGGGAGTCCGAAGAATACCAGAGCCAGGTGCAGCGCTACATGAAGCTCGCAGCGGAGCTTCATCCCGATCGGAAGGTCGCCGGCCTCCTGGCCTATGTCGATCTGAACAAAGTCAAGAGAGTCGGGTGAGCGAAGTCAGGATCATATCGCCCCGGCAGAATCTTATCGAAACGGTAGCGGAATACCTTCAGCCGCGCGGGAAGGACTATTCGAGCTCCATCGTCGTCTTCCCCGGCAAACGGCCGGCCCATTTTCTCCGAAAGTTGCTCGCCGAGCGAGCCGGGTCGGCCATCGTTCCGCCCCGCGTCTTCTCCATCGATCATTTCATCGAGTTCCTCCTGTTGGACATGCTCGGCGATCGCAGGAAGATCATCGACACCGTCGACGCGATCGCGATCCTTCACGACGTTCATCTGCACCTCGATGCCAAGCTCGGCGGCGCGCCGTATAGCTCGCTCGACGCGTTCCTGCCTCTCGCGATCAAGTTGTTCGGCGAGCTGGAGGAGGTCGCTCTTGCCGACGTCCCGAACCGTCAACTGCGCGAGGTGATCCAAAAGGTCGAGTTCGCCAAATTCCATTCCCTTTCGGAATACTATGAACAGTTCTATCAGGAGCTCGAGCAGCGCGGATATCTGACCCGCTCGACGGCCTATCGAGCCGTCGCCGACAAGCTGGAGACAGCCAATCTCGCTGCATTTGAGCACATCATCGTGGCGGGGTTCTATGCGTTCACGAGCGTCGAGCGGAGAATCATCTTCCACCTCAAGGCGCTCGAGAATGTCCTGTTCCTGTTTCAGAAGGGGGTCGGCCTGGAGAAGCAATTGGAGGCCCTTCATATGGATGTTGAGGATGATGAAGAACATCCCGACGAAACGCCTCAGGGTGCGCCAGCGGTGCATTTCTACAAAGCGCCGGATCAGCACGGCCAGATCCTCGCTCTCGCCACCAGGCTGAAAGAGAGGCTTGACCGCAGCGACGCTCTGGACGAGCGAACCGTCGTCGTCCTCCCGTCTGCAGAGGCGCTCTTTCCGGTCATCCACGGGCCTCTCTCGCTGCTCAGGGAGGAGCCGTACAACATCTCGCTCGGCTACCCGCTCGAGCGCACGCCGGTGTTCGGGTTCCTGAACAGCCTGATGGAGCTGGTCACGGGATCGTTCAACGGAAAGTTCTCGGCGCAGGCGTACCTCCGTTTCGTCCTCCATCCGTACACCAAGAACATCCGTCTGGGGACGCGCTCCGACCTGACACGCATCCTCTTCCACCGAATCGAAGAGTTTCTGGCTGAGCGAAAGGCCAAGCTGCTTCTGACCCTCGATGAGCTGGAGCGGGACGAGTCCCTGTACGACTTCACCCTCAAGGGTTTTCAAGGACTCGGCGAATCGGTATCGATCGAAGATCTCAAAGGACACCTGCGGATGATCCACGACCGGACGATCCGCCAATTCCTGTCGTTCTCGTCCCTCGGCGATTTCTGCCGACGGGGGATCGAGGTCCTCACCTTTATCTTCGACCACAGCACTGCGACGCTCCATCCGTACTTCCGCCCGTATGCGCAGCAGTTCGTGAGCGTTCTGGACGCGATCCGATCGTCGCTCCTGCGCGAGAAGCGCTTCGAGGCACCGGCAGCCTACTTCGCCTTCTTCCGGCAGTATGTCGCCACGGAGTCCGTCCCGTTCCCCGGCACGCCGCTGAGGGGGCTGCAGGTACTCGGTCTCCTCGAGACGCGCAACCTTCAGTTCGACACCCTCTACGTGCTCGACGCGAACGACGATATCCTTCCCTCCAAACCGGGGGAGGACCTGCTTCTGCCCCAGCAGGTGCGAAGGATGCTCGGCCTGGAGACGAACCGTGAGCGGGAGCGCCTGAGCCGGTATTACTTCAACCTCGCGATCGAGAGCGCCAGCGAGGTGCACCTGTTTTATACCGAAACGAAGGGGGGGAAGAAAGAGAAGAGCCGGTTCGTGCAAAAATTGATTTGGGAAAGGGAGCGGAGCGTGGGGCGGCTGCTCGCCGAGGAGCTCGAGCAGGTTGTGAAGTACAAAGTCAATCTCGCCAACCCGAAGCCCGCCGCTATCCTTAAGACACGCCCGATGATCGAGCGCCTCCGCACGTGGAACCGCTTCAGCGCCTCGCAGCTGGATACCTACCTGGCCTGTCCGCTGAAGTTCTACTACGGCACAGTCCTGGGACTCAGGGAGAAAGCCGAACCGACGGAGGATGTCGACCAGCGGGATATCGGGAGCCTGGTCCACCGCATCCTCAGAGAGTTCTTCACCCCGCTTGCTGGACAGGTGCTGAAGCCGGAAGATCTCAAGGCCGCGGACCTGGAGGCCGCGATCGACCGCTGTTTCAGCGAGGCTTACGGAGCAGACTTGCTCGGATCGGTGCTCTTCCTGCGGCAGCAGGTGAAGTTGCAGCTGGGAAGGTTCCTCGAGCGATATCAGCAACCGATCGCCCAGTCGACTCGGCTGATCGTCACAGGTCTGGAAGAGAAGATTTCTCTCGAAAAACGCGGGGTCCAGTTCACCGGTTCGATCGACCGGATCGAGATCCGGGACGGGAAGCCGTTCATCCTCGACTACAAGACGGCGAAGGATGATGCCTCTGTGAAGATCCGGCTGGCGAAGATCGATCCGGAAGATCGGCACTCGTGGCGCGAGGGAATCGGCTCGTTCCAGCTCCCGGTCTACATGCTCCTCTACAGCGAAGCAAACCAAGTCCCGGTCGAACAACTGACGCCTGCGTACGTTTTCCTCGGCAGAAACGAGATCAACGCAGAGATTGAATCAGGGATCGGAGATGAGGAGCGTGCCCCCGCCGAAGTCTACGCCGCAGTCGAGCCTGTCATGTTCAAGTTGACTGATGAGATACTCGATGCGGGCGTCGCGTTCCAGCCGACGGACCGGCTGGAAGAGGAGTGCCCGAAGTGTCCGTACAGCGCGATCTGCGGAACGGGCTGGGCGCAGGGATCGAGGAGGGAGTAGAGGCCCCCGAGAATCCTTACCCGTTGTCCATGCATTCCACGCGGGATGGAGGCGGTTCACCCACCTATTCAACCCTGCAGCAGTTTGTCGGGAATCGACATAGCGAACTCCGACGGCAATCTTGTCTGGCCCCGCTGAGTTTGTCAGCTGAGAGATTGAACTCATGCCCCCGTCGTTGGTGAACTCTGAATCGTGACGCACACTGCTCACTCGCGGGTCAAAACGTAGGTTCTCTGCGCCTGGGCACTGAAGTACCCCAGGGCGTTGTTCGTGAGGTTGGATTTCGGGTTGTACTCGTTGATCGCCAGCAGGTCCGGCACCTCTATATCGTCGCCGCCGGTAATTTGTCTCAGAGTATAGAAATAGTCGTACGTCGCCTTGTCGACTGCAATGAGGTCGACAAGTATGGTGCGGGTCGGCGAAAAGAAGGTCGGACCATCCAGCACAACTTGTTTCCCATCGGAGTACTTGTCACTGTAGATTGTCCAGTAGACAGTGTTGTCGTTCGGCTGATATGCCTTGATCAGGCAGTATTCTTCAACCCCTGGCCGGTTGCTGAGGTAATACTTGAGCGCCACCGGATTGGGGAATCGGGGGTCATAGTAGAGCGGAATACTTTGGATTGAATCGAAACTCATCGGCTCGGGCATGGTCGAGACGGCGGCGTATCGCTGGCCGCCGAATT
This sequence comes from uncultured Ignavibacteriaceae bacterium, assembly GCA_964480945.1. Lineage (GTDB taxonomy): Bacteria > Bacteroidota > Ignavibacteria > UBA10030 > UBA10030 > VGWB01. The sequence goes on from CAYZRX010000058.1 coordinate 17,480, forward strand.
CCACCGTGAGTGTGTAAGTCCTGTGGGGTGCTCCCAGGATTCCGGTGGGGGCATAAATTCCGGGCTGGATTTCATTCAGTGTTTCGCTGTTCCCGAGGTCGTCACGGAGTGTGACGACGGCCCCCGTTGCGACCCTGGGCTGTGATTTCTTGAACGCACTTTCCGCGAAGCTCAGCTTCACCCTGCTGGCCGAATAGACTTCAGAGATCGTCCCCTCAATCACAATCTGGTTTTCCACTTCGGAAAGATCCAACTCGATGACCTCCTCACATGAGAGGAAAAGAACAGACACCATCAGCGAGAGGGCGGTAGCTGCTCTTGTGGACAAGAATCGTAAGAGGGTCGTCATGTGTTTATTCGGTAGACAGTTACGTTAGTTCTTATGTTTTGCTTAACATTGTAGCTCCTTCTACGCCCTTGAGAAGAATCTGTCTGCGCGTTGAACGACGACGCAACATGATTCAGCAACAAATACGTCGTTACTTTCTTCGCTCCTCCGAAGAAAGTAACCAAAGAAGGGAGGCCGAAATCGTAACGCTCGGCGTTATGCCCCCAACGCACAGGCCGAAATTCCGGTGCGGAAAGACTTCTGCAAGCTTGAGAGAATTATGCAGTTGCACCGGAATTGAACCCGCGGGTGATTCCCCAGCCGCACACCGCCGACGATTTCGGTAGCTCTGGGCATTAAAATACCTCTGCCTCGTCATTGCCCCGAGCCCCGGAAATCGATGGCGGTGCGGGTGAGCAGTATTGCCACGTGCGTTTAGATTTCGGCCAGTTGCTGAAAGCCTCTCGAGTGGAGAACTCATTCCGGCCGAAATCTTCGGCTTGTGCGGAGGCTGCTTCAACACGTGCGTTTCGATTTCCGTCTCCTTTTCTTTCGGCCGGAGGCTGATCCGCCTCTGGCGGAGGTTACTTTCCCGTCTTCTGGGATCCCGCTCACGAGACGGGATCCAAAGTGCGGGACTTTTGGAGAGGCAAAAGAAGTAACAACCCGTGAGGGGTGAAGGTCTATTGCACAATTGTAGAATAATCATCGTAACAATCCACTAGAATGTAAACGTGTAGCTGAGCGAAGGAATCATCGGGAAGAGGGAGACCTTCACCGCCTCCTTCAGCCCCGATCCATCCCCCCGATCGCGGAACACCACGGTGTAGATGTTCCGCCTCCCGTACAAATTGTAGAAGCTCAGGTTCCAGATACCTCCCCCGTCCGTGGTGTACGAGATTCCGAGATCGAGACGATGATAGGGGGGAAGACGGTATCCGTTCCTCTGCGTATAGGCCAGCACCTCTTCGGTGAACACCGAATACTTGCCGTAGGGGAGCGTGATTCTGTAGCCCGACGTAAGAACGAAGTTTGCCGAGCACAGCCAGTGTCGGTTGAGCTCATACTCCACTGTAATATTCAGTTCGTGGGGCTTGTCATTCTTGGCGAAGAACGGCGCACCCCCGCCGATCTGATCAAACTGCCTCTTTGAGGCGGAGAGGGAGTAGGCAATCCAGCCGGTCAGATTTCCCAGATTCTTCCGCAGGAGTAGCTCCAGACCATATGCCCATCCTCTACCGAACGCCAATTCCGAATCGAAGTAGTTTTTGAAGAGAAAATTCGCGCCGTCTTTGTAGTCGATCTGATTCCACAAGTTCTTGTAGTAGACCTCTGCGGAGAATTCGTATGTATTCTCCTGGAAATTCTTGAAGTATCCGATGGAGAATTGATCGGAGATTTGGGGCTTGATCCCACTGCTGCTGGGCTGCCACACGTCCAACGGCGTCCCGGAGTTCGAACTGCTGATCATGTGCAGGTATTGATAGTTTCGTGTATACCCGGCCTTGAGAGAGGTGAACGGATCCAACAAATAGACTGCGCTGACTCTCGGCTGCAGGTTGGAGTAGGTCTGTTCCTCGTTGCCGTGGAAATCGACGTTGAGGTCATCAGCATCGTCAATATCGAACTTGTCGGCTTCGCCGGACACGCTGAAAAGGCTGGCGCGCACCCCGTACTCAAGCTTCAGGTTTTCGTTCCAGGCGTATTCGTGAGAGACATACGCATTGAATTCATTGGCGGATTTCTTTCCGATGACGAATCGGTAGTTCTCATCCCCTGAGATGACGAATTCCGCAGGCAAGAAAGAGTGATGAACGTAGTTTGCCCCAAAGTCGAATGTGTTTCGTGCATCGTGGAAGTACTCAAAGTCTTCTTTGAGGGTGACGTTCGCTACTTCCGATACCCACTGGACGTTGTCATCGCCCGGATCCTCTCCGTGAACATCGAGCTCGTATATGAAATTGCTCAGAATGAACGAGGAGTTCAGGAAGAGTTTGTTGTTGAAGAGGTGGTTCCACCGGACCGTCCCGGTCGTATTCCCCCAATCCATACTGAACGCGTCCGCGAATCCAATGCCGTCCCGCCCGAAATAGCCTGAAACATAGACTCTGTCATCCTCATCGATCTTATAGTTCACCTTCGCGTTGAAGTCATAGAAATGGAATTTCAGATCGCTGGCATCGCTGGAGAGCTTTGTGAAGAGGTCGAAGTATGTGCGCCTTCCGGAGATCAGAAACGAGGCCTTGTCTTTCTTGATCGGTCCCTGGAGCATCAGCCGGGAGAAGATAAGCCCGATGCCGGCGGTTCCGTCGAACTCTTTCATGTTGCCTTCTTTCATCTGCATGTCGATGACGGAGGAGAGCCGCCCGCCGTACTTCGCCGGCGCCGTACCCTTCATCAGCATGACGTTCCGGATGGCGTCCGAGTTGAAGATGGAGAAGAGGCCAAACGTGTGGAAGGGGCTGTAGACGGTCGCTTCGTCGAGGAGTATCAGATTCTGGTCGGCATCGCCGCCGCGGACGTACAGACCGCAATCTCCCTCACGGGGATTACTCACCCCGGGCAGCAGCTGGATCACCTTCAGAAGATCGTGCTCGCCCAGGAGCGCAGGAATCGCATTCAGCTTATCCGGGACAAGCCGGATCGTCCCCAGTTGAGGATTGCTCGGAGCGATTTCGTTCGCCTCGGAAAGAACGAGGACTGTATCAACCTCGATCGAAGAGCTCTGCAATTGGACGTCCTGTTTGAGATCCGACTCCAACTCCACGAATGTTTCCGCAGTCGCGTACCCCAAGTAGCTGAACTGGATGATGTAGGCACTGGGGTAGAGGGTAAGGGAATAGAACCCATAGGCATTCGTCGACGTGCCGACGGAAAGATCCTTTACAACAACATTCGCCCCGACAAGCGCTTCGCCCGTCTGGGCATCTGTCACATACCCGCTGATCGTATACTTCGCATTTACGTCGCCGGCGGAGCGGTCCTTTGGCTTGATCAGAATAACCTGTCGCTTCGTCATGGCGATGATATCAATGCCTGTCCCTCTCAGGACAGCCTTGAGAACCAGAAAGGCCGGTTCGTGATCCGCGGAGTATGTAACCGTTGTGTCGTGGCTGAAGATATTTTCGTTATAGTTCAGATTGAAATTGCCCTTGCCCGCGATGGCGTGGAGTGCTTCTCTGAGGGGGACGTCATCGAAACGAACTGATATCGTGTCCAACAACACCGAGGGGACCCGGACGTTTCTTGAATCGACAATCGGATGCTCCTGCCCGAGAGCCGCCGGAGAGAGTCCGGCGACGATGACAACAAGTAACCACCATTGCCTGGCTATTCTCGTGGAGGTCATTGTACGTTCCTCAGACGGACGCCCGAGTGGGTCAACCTACTTTTTGGATGATCGAGCCGCCGCTGATGCTGATGACTCTGACCACAGGATTTCCCCTGTAACGGAAGATCGACCCGCCGGACAGATTCACTTCGAGATTGTCGGAGACGGTCACGTTGCTCGTGCTGCCGCCGGAGAGGTTCGCCTGGCAATCCTTTACGGGAAAATCGAAGAGGTGGAGGACCGTCGCCCCGGAACCGTTCACCAGCAGGCTGTTTGCGCTGCCGATCAACTCCACCGTGGTGCTCCCGGTCAGAGCGAAGGTGACATCGTCGGCAGTCAGACTTCCGTTGATCGTGGTTGCTCCGCTGGCCGCGAATTCTATTCCATGGGCAAGAACAAATCCATCCAGGCGGACAGAACCCGCGCCGGAGGTTTCGATGCGCTCTATGTCCGGCGTCCCTATGGTGACTTCCATGGTCGTGTTGCGATAGGTGTTGTTTTCCAGTCCGATGAATATCTTGTCACCCTCCTGATACACCTTCAGGTATTGCTGAACATTGTCGTCGATATCAACTGTGACGGAGTAAGAGTCGCTTCTGTTGATTGTTGCCTTGAAGGCATTGCTCAGCGAGACCTTTTCGAAGCCCGTAAAATCGAATGAAACGCTGACGATTCTGCCGGAACCGACGACGGTCTGTTGTTCCCCGTTTGTGTCGATGCCGTTCAGGGAATCGACCATAACACATCCTGGAACGAAGAGTGCCACAGCGAGGCAGATCACGCTTATGTGTTTGAAGAGATTCATCTCATCCTCCCATCCATTTGCAGATTGCTGAGAACTTCTTATGGCTCGCCGATCCGAAGAGGGAAGGTGAATCCGAACATGATTCTGAATCCCTTGTTTCTGTAGACAGGATCGCTCTCCAACTGTCCTTCTGTGATTTCATTCAGAATCGTAGCGGTGATCTTCCCGTTCCTGGCGATATTGTTGATCCCGTACGAGTACCGCGCCTCGAAGAAGAGCGCGACGATTTCATCGACCTGGTAGCTCAATCCGCCGCCCAGCTCGAGGGAGTATTCGAAATCGCGCACGATATCACGGGCGCTCGTCTCGATCTCAAGTTGGCCGAGTCCAAAGGCTCTTACATCCGCCCGAAGCCTCGACGAAAGATTGATCCCAACAGCAGGCCCCATGAACACGTACGGTCGAAGGTGACCTCCGACGGAGTACTTCACGAGGAGGGGTACTTCGAGATAGGAGAGGTCAAGAGAGAGCCTTGCCGCGGCGCCCTCGAAGCTCAGGGGCTCTGCAGAAGTACCTTTCTCCAGATAGGTCGGCTCGACGAGCAAGGAGAGATTTCTTGAGAATGAATACTCAAGGATGCCCGCGAGCGCATACTTTGTGCTGGAGGAAGCTCTGGCATTGTAAAATCTGGTTTGCTCTGCCTCAGAAAAATGCAGCCCACCCGTGAGCCCGATCCGCATTTGTGCCCGGCTGCCGTGAGAAAGCAGCAAGACTGCCGCGGTCAACAATCCAATGGTCTTCATATTCTGTCACTCCTGTACGGTCTGTGGGTCCCTTCCCTCTTCCTAGGACAACCAAGCAGCGAATACGGGTGACAAGGTGTTGTTCATAGCTTCGACACGGCGCGCCTCTCTTGCAGGCGGAAAGCTTCAGTGCATCGACGACTGTGAATTATAGGAAATCAATGGGGGAGAAATCGAATCGTGTCTCCCTGCTGCACGTACTGCACGTTCATGACAACCGAAATGAGATGAAGGTTCTCAACAAGCCGTTTGTTCTCAATGAAGACCGTGATGTTGCTCTTGAGCATTGAACTATCGGCAACCTCAATGTTGACGTTGTACCATCGTTCCAGTTGATCCAGAACCTCGGGTACCGGCGTGTTTTGGAAATAAATCTCCCTCTTCATCCACGATAAATATCTCGAGATATCAATCTCTTCGGGGGGCGTGGGCGACTGCCCTTCGATCAGCCTGCTTGCCTCATTGTCTCGCACATAAACGACCTTAGACGTATCGTTGTTACCCTCTGTTTGGAAAGAGACCGTACCTTCTTGCACGGCGAGGACAATCTGCCTGTCTCCTTTCCAGGCGCGCACGTTGAACTTCGTTCCAAGCACCTCAATTCTTCCGGCGCCGGCGCGGACGATGAATGGTACCCTGTCGTTCTTGGCCACGTCAAAATATGCCTCGCCCTCAAGAGAGACTTCCCGCGCATGACCATCCGCGAAGCTCTCCGGATACGCAAAGGAACTGCCGATGTCGGCGGTCACTCTCGTGCCGTCAAACAGCTCTACGGTTTGCATGCTGTTGAACGTGAGCGAAATCTCCCCGGTCTCCCTTCTCGAGGTGAGGGTCGTCAACAGGTAGATCGCCCCCACGGCCACCACAATCGCCGCAGCAACTCTCACAATGTATGATCTCGCCGTGAGACTGAGTGCCTGTTTTCTTCCGGGAGATTGAGCAAACGTGATGACCTTTGTTTCCGTAGCGGCGTGGGATTGTCGTATCCTCGATAAGACAAGGTTCAATGCTTTCTCTGTATCGGGCTTGGGGAGGGCCTTCCGTTCAGCCGACCACGTTTTCTTGACGCGTTCATACAACGTGCGGTTCTCTTCCGTTTCCGATAGCCATTCCGCAAGCTCTTCCTCCTCGATTTCCGACGAAACTCCGGTCAGATGATTAACCAGTATTTCCCAGTCGATCTTCTTCATTGAATCTTTCTGTGAGGTCTCACCCTAACACTTAGGACAATTGGAATGTGAAAACGGGTGACAGCGTTCGCCCGACGCGGGCGGCCACAACTAGAATTTCAGCAGAAGCAGCGCCATGTGCATATGTTGCAAGGACTTGCTTAGAGATTTCAGTGCGCGCTTCAGCTGAGTCTTGATTGTATTGATACGGACGTGCTGTATTTCGGCTATCTCTTGATAGGAAAGCTCATCATACTTTGCCAGACAAAGTATTTCCCGCTGCTTGGGAGGTAACTCGTTGATCGCTCTCTCCACCGCTTCGGTCATCTCGTCTGATTCGAGCTGGACGTCAGGCCGGGTGATGGGATCGTCGGATTTTCTTTCGACGCTCTCAAGAGGGTAAGAAAAACTTTCATGTTTAATCAGATTCAGACAAGCATTCTTCACGGAAGTGTACAGATAGCTCTTCAAGCTTGCCCGGATCTGCAGGGCCTCCCTGCTTTCCCAGAGCTTGACGAAGACATCCTGCACGAGACTTTCGGCAGTGTTGAGATCCTTTGTGAACCTCCCCGCAAAGAAACACAATGGTTCGTAGTGCCGGCGGAAGAGGAGAGAAAATGCCTCTTCGTCACCGCGACGCAGCTTACTGATTATCTCCAATTCGCTATGGGTGCCTGAGTTGCCCATGGTCCGAACGGCGGGACAGAGGAAGGTAGCCCTATGAGGGAAGATACGGAAGTGGGCCTCTTGAGATGCGTGGAACATCGGGCTTTGAGAGCTCCCTTGTCCCACGGTGGGATCCTAAAGTACTCGTGCCACTTCTGGGAAAAGACGGCGTATTGAGCATGGCACCGGCAGGACATGGGGAGGACGCGCCTGTCGCGGGATTTGCCTGAAGAATCCCTCTTCCGTGCTCCTGCTGATGCAGCCCAGCCGAGGGAAAGTTTGACTCTGCTCACTATGGCTGGGGTTGTTCAGGCCGCGGGCCGGCTGCGAAGGGTGCTCCCGGCCCGAGTTCATCCTCATCGCTCAGCTGACAGGCGACCGTTGATGGCTGACTGCTGATCACTTATTCACCACGCCCCCTTCGGCCTTCCGTTGAAGATCCAGAGGATGAAGTCCAACGTGGGCGGTTTCCCTCCCAGCTCCCGCAATCTCGTGGCGTTCTGGCCCCGATGGTGCTGGCTGTGCATGGCGACCTGCACGAGAGCCTGACTCATCGTGACCACGGATGATGGATCGTTGAACCACGGTATGAGAAGCTTCTCCTCCAGCCGCGATTCGGGAAGCTCGCTGAGAAATCGTGCCCATTCGCCGTGTGTCTCGATCGCGTGTGCTTTGATCTCCATCATCGGGACGGAGTCGCCATAGCGCTTGATGAGGCTCGGTATATCGACTTGCTCTCCCCGGGCGAGGGACAGGTATGCATGCTGGGTCGAGTGGAAGTGACGGAACCGCTTGGCGATGTGTTCGTCATCGATCGCGCCCGGCTGGGCTTCGATGTAGCCCCACATCTCGGCATCCGCCCATTCCTGGTGACCGAAGAGGTCTCGCATAAGTTCAATCATTGGCTTCCTTTCGCGATTCGATGGCGGGGGGGTTCTTGAGGGACAATGATACTACAGCGGACGGCAAGAAGCTAGCGAAATTCCCAAAGAATAGTCTTGTGTTCCTTAGACTGCTCAACGTGAGCTTGATCTCTTCAATGCAGATTCAACCTTTTCGTAGATTGCTTGTTCAACTCCATCACTATTCGTCAATATCTCGATGTTCGAGAACCGCAGAACCTCCAATCCGTCTCTCCGAAGATCGGCTGAGCGCTTTCGATCCCCGCGCAGCCCTTGGTCAGTGTAGTGCTGACCTCCGTCAGCCTCAACAACCAGTTTCGCTTTCACACAGAAGAAATCCAAGACGTAGTCTCCATACGGAACTTGTCTTCTAAATCTGAGGCCAAGTCTATTACTACGCAGAAGTGACCAGAGTTTCTTTTCAGCATCTGTCATCTCTCGACGCAATCTGCGGGACTGCCAGAGGAGCGATCTGGTGTATTTCGGAAGATGTTTATGCACGTTGTTCCGAGTTCATCCAGCTGGAAGCGTAATGCTTTTGGGAGACCTCACCCAGACCCTCTCCTGAGAGGAGAGGGGGCATTGGCTCACAATCGCACCAGCATTGCGCAAGTCTCTCGCCTGCACATCGTCCGGGCGCCTTCTATCCTTCTGGTGTCAAGTCCCTTCCCCTCTTAGGGGAAGTGTACAGACTAGGTACATAGGTAACGGGTGTTCGGGGACATAGGTAACAGATTA
>CAYZRX010000059.1:0-9132 GCA_964480945.1 uncultured Ignavibacteriaceae bacterium
ATGCTCGAGATCGAGCTCGTCAATAGGTTGTTTGCAGACGGGTTCAAGTCGTCTGAAAAGAAGCTGGCATTCCTCCCCCACTGTCTGCGCGAGCTGACCTCGGACTGCCAGGCTACGCAGCGAGGACTCGACTACGTCTGCAAAGGCTGCACGGATGACTGTAAGGTGAACCGGACGACAAAGCTCTTGCGCCGCCACGGAGTGAATCCCTACATCTGGATGACGGCGAACCTTCAATCACTCTTCAAGAAATTGAAGAGGGAAGGCAACAGTCTCGGCGTCCTCGGAATCGCCTGTATCCCGGAGCTTGTAAGAGGGATGCGTCTCTGCATGCGATTCGAGGTGCCGGTCGTCGGCCTCCCTCTCGACGCGAACAGATGCGCTCGATGGTGGGGGGAATTCCACTGGAACACAGTGAACTTCGAAATACTTGAGCGGTTGCTTTCGCGATGATGCCCAGCCATGAAAACATCCGAATTGCACGTCCCCTCTCGAGTGAAGGCAGGCGGGAAGAGACCAGCCCGCCATGCGCTCTGGCGGGGACGGGAGCAGACCTGTCCGCCGTCTTTGTGGCGGAGGGGTGTGTCACCGGTTCCTCGCCGCGGCTGACTTCCCAACGCAGCACAAGTGCCACGCTCCTTAGAGGAGCGTGGCACTTTCTCGGTTACTCAAGATCAAACTGCTGCCTGGCGAGTTTCACCGGATCCTTGCCGCCGCTAAACGGCCGCAACCGGAATTGATACGTGTAGCTTTTGGCGTACAGGCAGTACTGCGCGTGCGGCTTCGCTCCCCACGAATCATCTCCCCCAACGCCGCGCTGCTTGTAGTCGAGGTTCAGCGTAACGAAATCCCTTTTGGTCAAATCGATCGTATGCCGTGTCCCCCTGCTTTCCTGGGTCAAGTCTTCTACCGTGTAGTGGAGCGCTGACATGCTGAGCGACGGCATCCCGACAGCCATCAATCCGATCCCATTCTCATTTGTGAACGCCACCCAGCGCACATCGGTCTTATTGCCGTTCTCCTGGGGACTGATGTACGGGAAGTACTGATCGGTCACGGTACTTTTATAGAGACCGACGAGGGCAGAGGTATTCCGATCACAGTAGTTCTCCTGCGGGCCTCGCCCAAAGTATTCCATCGCTTCGAATTGCTCCGGCAACCTCATCGTGACGCCAAACCGGGGGATCTCCGGAAGACCTCCCTGCGTCGTCACGAAGTCATTCTTCACGATGACGTCACCGCTCCCGAGAACCGTGTATTGAGCTCGAAATTGTGAGCGAACGTCGGGAAGGTCAAACAAGGCCTTCACCTCGATTTCTCCCCCGCTGATCTGCTTCACATCGAAGGTCCGGAGCACCCTGTTCCCACCTGCCTTTCGCCAGACGGCAGAGATCTCGCTCATCTCGTTGCCGAAATCGTTGTCCGTCGGAGGGCGCCAGAAATTCGGCGCCGGGCCCAGCTCAATCAACTGTGTTCCTTTGTAAAGGTAAGAGGTCAAGATCCCCGTCCTCTTGTCGAAAACGATGGTGAAGTCGCTGCCGTGAATGCCTGCAGTTTGTTGATCTTCCGAGAGGACCAGGCTCGGCAGAGCTGCGATCTTCCTTTTCTCAACGGAAGCCCGAAGCGGGAGCGGATATTGATCGACAGCAACCTCAAACCCCTTCTGCTTGAATGGTTCATCCTCAGCGGTGACGGTGTGGAAGTTGATGAAGTACTCAACTCCCGGATCCGGCGTGATGGAAGGAAGATCCAATGTGATCATGCGTTTAGAATGCGGCCCGATGTCCGGCCTTGCCACGACGCCGCCCGCAATCTCTTTTCCGTCACCCACAATCTCCCAACGGATGTCGAACTGCTTCAGATTCATGAAATCGTGCTTGTTCAGAATTTCGAATTGGTTGGCCGAAAGCACCACCGGTTTTATTTTCACGTATTGATACACCTTCTTGACTTCACGCAACGCGGGATGCGGCGTCCTGTCGGGGAGCACAAGGCCGTTACAGAGGAAATTCTGATCGCTCGGCGTCCCCTTCGGCCCCCAATCGCCGCCGTAGGCCCAGTATTTCTCCCCCGTTGCGCTCACCTTGATGAATCCCTGATCCACCCAATCCCAGATAAAGCCACCCTGCAGCTGTGGGTACTTCTCGATCAGATCCCAGTAATCCTGAAAGTTGCCTGTGCTGTTCCCCATCGAGTGCGCGTACTCGCACATGATCAGAGGACGATCGTGGATGCGACTGCCGTAGGATTCAAGGTAGCTCCAGGAGTACATCGGGCACACGATGTCCGTGTTGGCCTGCTCCTGGGCGCGCTCGTACTGAACGGGCCGCGTCGTATCCCGCTGCTTGATCCACTCATATGTTGCCACAAAGTTGGGCCCGTTCCCCGCTTCGTTGCCGAGCGACCAGATGATCACCGAGGGATGATTCTTGTCACGCTCGACCATACGCATCGTCCGGTCGAGGTGGGCTTCCTTCCACTCCGTGTTCTTCGCCAGGCTTCTATCCCCGTACCCCATGCCGTGCGACTCGATGTTTGCCTCATCAACGAGGTAGATTCCGAACTTGTCGCAGAGGTCGTACCAACGAGGATCGTTCGGGTAATGGCTCGTCCGGACGGCGTTGATATTGTTCTGCTTGAGTAACGTGATGTCTTTCAGCAGCACTTCATCGGAGAGGACGTGCGCGGTGTACCCGTCGTGCTCGTGCCGGTCCACCCCCTTGATGCGAATCGCGACACCGTTGACGAGCAGCTGCCCGGCCTTGATCTCAACCTTCCTGAAGCCGATCTTGCAGCTGACGACCTCTTCGTTCTTGCCATCGGCGCTCTTCAGATGAAGGACGAGCGAATAGAGGTTCGGCGTCTCTCCGGTCCACTTCTTTGGATTCTTGAGCGCAGTGGTGAAGAGCGCACTCGCCGTCGCTTTTCCTCTCACATCGATCTCTCGGGCTTCCCTTGCGACAACCCTGTTTTGGTTATCCAGCAACTGCATCTCAATGGTCGCGCGGCCTGCTTGGAGGCCCGGCACATCGTTCTTGAGCTCCACATCCACAGTCAGGTTCCCATCGTTGTAACTCTCATCGAGGTCCGGCCTCGCGAAGAAATCGCGGATGCGCAGCTTCGGCGCCGAATATAAGTAGACGTCCCGCGAGATGCCGCTGATCCTCCACATATCCTGGCATTCGAGGTACGTGCCGTCAGACCATCGGTACACCTCGAGCGCGACGCTGTTTTCTCCCTTTCGCAGGTACTTCGTTATGTCCCACTCCGCTGGCGTCTTGCAACCCTGACTGTAGCCGACCTTCCGGCCATTGATCCAGATATAGAAGGCCGATTTGACGGCGCCGAAGTGAATGAAGATCTCCCTTCCATCCCACTCCTTCGAAATCGTGAACCATCGCTTGTAGGATCCGACCGGATTGTAGTCGTGGGGAACGTGAGGTGGATTCCATGGGCGAGGGAATTCATAGTCGGAGTTCACGTAAATCGGGACGCCGTATCCCTGGAATTCCCACATCGATGGGACGTGGATCGTATCCCAGCCGCTGACGTCGTAATCATCCTTGTAGAAGTCCGTCGGCCGATCAGTGGGATTCCGCACCCAGTGGAACTTCCAGGGACCATCCAGAGAAGAGTAGAAGGGGGATTGCCGTCTGTCGAGACGAAGTGCACTTGCGACATCCGGAAAGGGGACGAAGGTCGCGTACGGATCTTCCTTGTTGATGTTGAAGACCTTCGGGTTCTCCCAATCGTGGACGCGACACGTATCCTGAGCGGCAAGACTTGAGAGGAGAAGGATTGCCGAGGACAACATTGAAATGGTTCGAGTGAACATTGTTCTGGTTCCTTGGTGGTGTGTAAAAGCCCACGCAGCCCAAACGCGCGGGTGCAAACGCCGGTCACTCGGCAGGTGCGTGGGACTTACCTACTTATTTTCTATCCACCCGTATGTACATTGTCCCGTATGCCGGCACCTCACAATCGCCCTGAACCCGATCGCCTTCGGATGCGAACGCATCGCTGCGATGGAGAGTGACGGGAATTGCCTTGTTCCAGCGGAGCGTAAGCTTCTGGGACTCGCTTGTTGGATTGTAGACATACAGAAGCCATGAGCGCCCATCCTTCAATGGACTGACAGACGAAACAACGACGTTCGACGACCCGAGGTTGAAGAGGCTGCCGGCCGGCTTTCTCGTCAAGTCGGCGAGGGCCACAATGAGCGGTTGTCTCTGTTCCCTGCCGAATCGCGTAGCGACCTCCCCTTGGAACGGCCCGTGCGGCAAGATCGAAAAGCGAAACACAACAGGGCCTTCTTGATCGGCTTTGTAGTTTGTGTGCCAGTAGTTGTTCATGACGTACGAGTAGAATTTCTGTGACGGCGAGATCGTTTTCATCCACGGCTGCTCGGCAGTGATGGAGCCGATCTCGATAAGCGGTGCGTCCGGTGTCGTCCACGTGACACCGTACGCATCCCCCGCCACATCGACCCAACTTTCGACGGAGAAGAAATTCTTGCAAGCCCCCGGCAGCTGGTCCTCTTCGGGGCGAACGATCGCGCCGGCCACATCGTATCGCAGCTGCCCTTCGGGTACGCTGAAGGGAAACGCGATATGCACCCCCTCCTTTTCTCGCACCGCTTTCTTGTCGATGTGGTTGATGATATCGACGCGATCGATGCCATCGACGATACGGATCTCAGTCGAATAGCTTCTGCAGCCGGGAGCGTCCGCGTCGATTGCGAGAGAGGAGAGAAGGCTTCCGTTCTCTTTGATTCGTACTCGAACGTTCGCGAGGTGCTGTGCATCTTGCGGATTTGTTCCGGGGACATACAGATACTCGTTCAGACCTGTGCCACGCGTCCGGTCTACAAGATCAACCCCCTTTGGCTTCCACCACAGGCGTTCAATGGCACCGGTCTGCCCGTTGACGCTCAGGCTGACGAGACCATTCTCCAAATTGTTGCGTCCAACCTTCACGACACCAGCCTTCAGGGCCAAACCCTTGCGTACGAAAAATCGCTTGGCGGAGAGAGGGGGGATTCCTTTGACAAGGACGGCAAGCTCCCCCGTCGAGAGACGCTGAGAAGGAACGGGTCGCTCTCGCTCATCCACCACGCGATCGCCGACTGAACTCTGTTCTTTCGAGAGGACCACGATGTCCGTCCGCGTCCACGATTGTGTGTTGTATACGTCAATGGCAGTCGACCCTTCAGATCTCCGCTGCGGAGGAAGACCTCGCGCAAGAAGCGCCCCTGCGCTGCTATCGCCATCGAGAGCGAACCGTCTCTTGATCGCCCATTGCCCTTTCACTGAGGGTAAGTCAGGCTCCGAAATGCTGTTCCAGGCTCCCCACGTATGTTCGTCATACAAGATCACGTCCCGCCATGCGTTGTAGTACTCACTCTTCGGGAAAGACCCGGGCGAGCAGATCGACCAAATCGCTTCTCCTTGGATGAGGCGATCAGCTGCATGGCGGTTCACTGCCGTCTCAAAAGCACTCGATGATGCTCCGTCCTCCCAGTAAGGGGTGAAGTCACCTTTGAACGCGGGGAGTTCCGAACCGTAGCGCCGTTCGAAGGCCTCGAACATCTGACGGTGCGTTGCGATGATGAGCCTCGGCGAGATGTATCGCTCGTTCCACCCGCTGACGAAGTCCGGAAGATTCGGATCCGGCGGTCCGTTGTCTCCGCCGACGGTATAGGGGATCTGGACAATCTCATACGGGTACCCTTTTTCATCCAGGCTCCTCATGAGTTTCATCATCTTCTCGTCCCCAAGCCGGCTCAGATCACCCTCGTGAAAGCTTGCATAGCTGGCCCCGGCGACCCACGTCAGGATCCTTTCTTGGCCCGATTGCGAGATCCAGTAGAACGGCTTGTCCCCCCAGCTCTCCAGCGTAAAGCCGATCCGGTCGCCGGGATTCGGCGAGATTGAGAAGTACTTCACCCCGCTGTGAGCGAGGGCGGGCACGATCCCCCACGTGAATCCGGGAATGTCCGAGACAAGCGCTGAGGTAATGGGAATTGAGTACGTCGTCGCAAGCTCCCTTGCGAAGTCAGTGAAGTGACTCATCTCGACCTCAGTGGCAAGGCCCGTCAGGATGTTTGCATACATCGCGTTCAGGCCGATGCTGCCACTCCGTACTGCGTCAATCACCTCCGTGCGCTTTTCCTTCGAGGCTTGGCGGAGATAGCCCTCGAGCGACCAGAGGACCTCCATATTCCATTTGTATCTCGCATCGGGAGGATAGTCTCGAGTCTGCTTGATCAGTCGGAGTGCCTCGTCGAGATTGCGCCACTGCTTTCGTTCGATATTCGGCTGCAAATCGGTGTAGCCGATGTCGTTATGAGAGTACGAGAGCAAATAGATCTCCCGCGGGACGACAGGCCTCACCTTCACTGCGCTCCTGCTCACAAGCGAATCACCCATCATGAAAATCACAGGCAGTTCCTGTTCTCGATCGACGACGTCCACCGGAAAGAAGACGACGTTTGCCCCGACGGCAAGAAGTTTCTTGACGGCCGCGTGGTGAGGCGCAGAAATCTCCATTTCTCGTCCCGCCCTGAGATTGTCGAGGCTCAAACGGAGCACCTTCGCCCCGCGCGCGCCGTCGCGGCGAACGACAGGCTCGTCAATCAATCGTGGGGTGAAACTGAAGCTGTACTGAAAGGTCATGTACCAGTCCCCACTTCCGGCGTCCTCCCCGACAACTTGAAGCTCGAGTGGGAGCCCGGGCCTGAAATCCTTCTTCGGCACCGCGAGCGTCATCGTGCCCAAGAGATCGCCAACCCGGTCTTCCATCGTCGCCTGGAACAAGAGTTCAGCCCCATCCTTTCCGGCAATCTTCCATTGGCTCGCCGTCGAATCTTTCAGATTCTTGAAGGTAAACCATCGCTCTCCGTTGATCAGGAGGTCGAAGCTGTGCACTTCGTGCGGATTGCCGAACCCGTTTTTCTCCAATCCCGCGAGCCAAATCAATCGATAGAAATCTCCCGGCCACGCCTCGGGCAGCGTGTCGGTTTCCCAGGAGATCGAATGCGCCTCGCGGCGAGCCCTGACGAGCAGTACCGTCTCGGCATCAGGATGAGGGGATCGATAAGGCATTACCTGGCCGCTGAGCGACCGCCGATAGCCGTTGAGGAATATTTCGGGAGAGGCTGCGGTCGCCCGCCCTTCGGCAACCTTCTGCGTGACCCTGATGACGATCCCCTCGGAATGTTCCTGCGACCGCAAGGGTGCGACGGCAGCGAAAGACAGGAGTATCCAGGTAAGAGGACGAGAGCAAATTCGTTTCATACGCATTTCGTGAGGGAGTGAAAGAGAAACGTCTTCCTTGCAGAAGTCGAATTGGCTAGAGGAAGTTCACGACAGAGAGAATCGTCGGATTGGAGAAATAGATGAGTCGCCTCCGCATCTCACGTACGCTCGCGATCCACGAGGGCGAAAAGGACTGCAGCGATCTCAACGTTTTTTAACCTCGGAATGCCACGCGCTGCACTTCCGAGAGGGTGGTAATCCCGGCGAGAGCCTTCTGTGTGCCATCGAAGTACATGTCGCGGAACTTGTTCGCCTCGGCGAGTTTCCTGAGCTTGCCCGTTGTCACTTCTCCGTAGATCACATCTCGCATTTGTTCCGTGATGACGAGCACTTCGTGGATGGCAATTCGGCCTTTGTATCCTATCCCGTTGCAGAAATCACATCCTCTGCCTCTGAAGAAAGTCGTGCCGGATGGAAGATTCGCAAGGCCCGCAGACTCCAGTGTGGCATAGTCAGGTTCGTACTCCTCTTTGCAGCGCGAACAAATCCTCCGGACCAGTCGCTGCGCCAGCACACCAATGACTGATGAGCTTACCCAAAAGGATTCGATCCCCATGTTGATCAAGCGCGGAATCGCCCCCACTGCATCATTCGTATGAAGCGTGCTGAGAACGAGGTGACCGGTCAACGCTGCCTCCGTTGCAATCGTCCCCGTCTCGAAATCGCGTATCTCCCCTATCAGAACGATGTTCGGATCC
Source organism: uncultured Ignavibacteriaceae bacterium (assembly GCA_964480945.1). Taxonomy (GTDB): domain Bacteria; phylum Bacteroidota; class Ignavibacteria; order UBA10030; family UBA10030; genus VGWB01. The sequence goes on from CAYZRX010000059.1 coordinate 8,015, forward strand.
TGGCGCAGGATCGCTCGCAGCGCCGAGCCGAAGGTCAGACCCCGCTCCGGGACAACCTGGACCTGGTTCACGAGCGGGAGTTTATACTCGACAGGATTCTCGACGGTGGTAATGTTCCGGCCGATGCTCTTGATCTCGTTTAGCCCTGCGTACAGCGTTGTTGTCTTGCCGCTCCCCGTCGGGCCGGTGACCAACACGATGCCGTTGGGAAGCGAGAGAAGCGAACGGAACTGTCTCAGGTTCCCCTCCGAAAAGCCGAGATTGTCCAGGCTCACCATCATCGCCGTCTTGCCCAGGAGCCGGAGGACCATCTTCTCGCCGTACAGCAGGGGCAGCGTGCTGATGCGTACATCGAACACACGATCGGCGAATGTCAGAGAGATTCTCCCGTCGAGCGGGATCGTCCGTTCGAACATATCCATTCCTGCCCGCGCCTTGAGGACCGCGACGATCCCCGGGTGGAACGCCATTGGCAGCGAGACAATCCGTTGGAGGACTCCATCGATCCGAAAACGGATCATCAACTCGTCCTCACCCGGTTCGATATGAATATCGCTTGACCCGGATTTCGCTGCCCTGAGAAGCAGCTCATCGGCCAGCTTCGCCATCGATGCCTCTGCGTCAACGCTCATCCCCGAAACCGTGCCCTTCGCGGCGCGGGTCCGTATATCAAACTTCGAGAGGTCGACGGTGGAGCCTATCCGTTGAAGCTTGTCGAGCGCCCCGCCGTACTTGCGCAGCGCGGTCTCAAAATCGGAGATGGTGGTGATGACAGGTAGGATTCTGGAACTTGTAATCTTCTGCAGCTCGGCTCGTGTCGATCTGGGGGGCGGATCCGTGAAAGCAACGGTGAGCTCTAAGCCGACTTGAAAAATGGGGAGAGCGCGATACCTGAGGATCTCATCTTCCGTTAGAATATTGGAGGGGGCTGTCTCGATCTCGCTGGCAATCTTCATGCGAGCGAGGCTGAAACTCTTGCAGATCGCCTCAGCGACCTGCTCGTCCGATAGGCCAAGGACCTGCACCATGCTTCGGGCTATCCCTGAGTCACGCTCACCGTCCTCCAGCATGGGCCGTTTCGCCTGGACTTGGTCAGGCTGGATCAGTCCGTCCGCGAC
>CAYZRX010000059.1:9232-12870 GCA_964480945.1 uncultured Ignavibacteriaceae bacterium
ATGCAAACCATCAGACATCCTTTGAACGGTTATCCAGCGTGCTGATGACCTTCTGGGCGGTCTCCATAAATTTCGCCTCCTCGAACGGCTTCATGAGATAGAACTCAGCTCCGCTTTCCTTGAACTGCAGCACCTTCTCGCGCTCGGAGAGTGAAGAGGTGATAACCACGACGGCTTCGGGGGTCCGGCTCTTGATAACGCGAAGTACCGTCAAGCCATCCATCTCCGGCATGATGCCGTCGAGGAAGACTACGTGCGGTTTGAAAGATTCGAACTTTTCCAGACCGACTTTTCCGTTTTCCGCTCCTTCGACGAACTCGAAGCCGCACCGCTTGAGAAGTTTCGTAAGGAGCATCCGCATGTGGGCGGAATCATCGACAACAAGTGTCCGATACGGGAGTGCCATGGCAGTTCCTGAGGAAGTGAATCGGTACGGCGATATTAAGGAAATTCTTCGCGGAATTCCACAACCAATTGAAAACTAACATGGGGATGGCAGAGCACCCCGGTGACCTAGAACACCGACCTCTTGCCACGAATGGGTTAACTTAGCCCCGTAGCTTCTTCTCAGAGGCGGGAACTCTGCAACTGTCCGCCCCTGTTTTGCCTCTTGCGACGCACGTTTTTCGTGCTCTTGCTTGTTCTGAGTCTGGCAGGAACAGAGATAGTTGCACCATTTCTCACAGGCTTTTAGCGATTCGAAAATCAATAAGGCGACGGGGGCCTTGCTGACAACCTAGCAGTCTCAACAGGGACACACTAGTAATCAGAGGGCAAACCCATATGACTCCCCAAAAGCTGCCGACACAATCTGCACCAGCAGAGCGGCCCCCCCGCAACCAGGCGCCACAACTCAGGCTCCTGACGCACGCTGCCCATGAGGAACTCTCGTCCGAATTTGCTCCGAAGGAGCGAGCTTCACTCGAAGAGGTTCTCTTGCAGGCTCAGAAGTTCCCCCAGATTCCACTTCTCAGTACGTTCATCGGTTCGATCTTCGACATTGTCCTTGTGCTCAACAAGGAACAGCAAATCGTTTTGGCGAACGAGAATCTCAGCAGGTTTGTGGGCGCTCGAGGTGAAAATTCCTTCCTGGGCTTCCGGCCCGGTGAAGCATTGCGGTGCGTTCACGCGGGAGAGACCCCCTGGGGCTGCGGAACGACCGAATACTGCCGAGAGTGCGGAGCACTGAAGGCTATCCTCGCCAGCCAGAAAGGGGAAGTCTCCATCCAGGAGTCCCGCATCACGCGGGAGGACATCGACGATCCTCTCGATCTGAAAGTCTATGCCTCTCCGCTGCGAGTAAATGGTTATGAGTTCACGATCCTGGCAATCACCGATGTCAGTCACGAGAAACGACGCAGAGCCCTCGAGCGTATTTTCTTCCACGACGTGCTCAACACGGCGGGGGGGTTGCATGGATTTGTCGAGTTGCTGCAGCATTCTGATCCCGTAGAGATGGTGGAAATCAAAGATCCCATCCGGTATCTCTCGCTGGAGCTCCTCGAAGAGATCAAAGCACAGAGGGACCTGATCGCAGCAGAGAACAACGAGCTGACGGTCATGACAGCACCTACAAGATCGCTCGCCCTGCTGCACGAGGTCCATGACCTTTACAGGAATCATGAAGTCGCGAACGCCCGCCATATCGAACTCGACCCAAGATCCGTAAGCACCGAATTCCTGACAGACGCGAGCCTGCTGCGCAGGGTCATCGGGAACATGGTGAAGAATGGTCTTGAGGCATCGGCTGAGAACGAAACGGTCACTCTCTCCTGCCAGCTCAATCACTCGGGGATTCAATTCCTTGTTCACAACCAGCGTTACATGCCGCGACCTATTCAGCTGCAAGTATTCCAGCGCTCGTTCTCAACGAAAGGATCGAACCGGGGCCTCGGAACGTATAGCATGAAGTTGTTGGGAGAACGATACCTGGAGGGAAAGGTTTCCTTCACTACAAGTCCCGAATTCGGGACGACATTCAAGATCTGGCTTCCAACCGGTAGGAGCAGACAAGCGGACACTTTCTGACCGGCGGTTTTCACAGCGGGGTCAAAAAGAACTGACCCGCGTCTTGACAAGGCGACTCGAGGGGAACGAGCCGCCTTGTTTGTTTTTCGACCGGATCATCGCGGGCAGGTTCAGCCGGCAGCGTGGAACCTTGGATGCCATCCAATCCCTGCCCGGACATCAAATTCGAGAGATCTTCATCCATCCCGGCGCGGTCGCAAACCAAACCACCATTCCGGCAAGCATAAGGCTTGCGTGTGTTTGCCAGGTGATGACACCTGAAAAGACGAGGATCGAGGGCACGATCGTGAGGCCGAGCCCGGCGGCAGAGAGGATCTTGAGAGTCAATTTCATGGTTTCACCGAGGAGGACTGAGGGCGTCGAAGTTTCTGCTGCAGAGCGCTGAACACCACGAAGCACGCAACGGCTATGAACCAGCCTGGCAGCGCTTTGAAGAAGATCTCGTACGGCAGAACAAAGCTCAGCGCAAGCGCGAGAAGCCAGGCGAGCAGCGCTGGCCACGAGAGAGAGAGTTGCCTGGATTCCGCGTAGTCAGCCTGTAACCCGAGTTTCGGGAGCAACCAAAAATCCGCAAAGATCACTGCTCCCATCGGCATCAGGAGTAGACCGTAGAGAGCCACGAAGTCCAATAGTTTCATCATCAATGCAGGGAACAGCGCGGCGATGGTGGTGACGATGCCGGCCCAGAGAGTAACCTTCCATCGTTTCCAGTTCGGCGTCGCTACCTGCAACGCCAGCCCGGCCCGATAGAGTGTCGGGTTCGCTGTGGTCCACCCCGCCACAACGACGGAAACTGCTCCCGCAACGCCTGCACCCAAATACGCAATCGGGCCCGGTGCAACGCTGCCGGAGGCCGCCGCACAGAGGATTCCCGACGCAGTCCACGCGACGAAATGTCCCAGGAACATCCCTGACGTGCTGGCGAACCCGTAGTGCCACTTCCGCGCGAACCGGAGCAGCGACATATCGGACATGCCGATGTGCATGGCGAGATTGCAGAACCAGGCAAAGAACATCACGTGCCAAAACGTGAACTTGCTCTGCCCCTGATACGGCACGCCGGTCCAGATCTTCTCGTTGGCGACCCGCCAGAAATCGCTCAGAGAGATCACGCCGAGAGTCGGCAACACAGCCATCGCTCCGGCGATGAACACCAGGATCATCCAGGGAGAAGCAATCTTGGAGAATTGCGAGATTTTTTCGAACCCCAGGATCGCAAGCGCCGTCACCGCCCCTCCGACGAGAAGCACGATGATCACCCAGCCGAGACTGTTCGGCAGCATGTCTCCGAGGTGGGGCATCCTCATGTTGAACGGAAGCCCAACCGCCGTCGCCGAGACCGAGATCATCGAGCCCGCCAAGAAGCAGAACATCAGCGCGTTCACAAGGCTGTAGGCAACCGTGAGGTAGGGCCCCGCAATCTTGCGCAGTTTCCAATAGAGGGTCAGCCTCGTTCGCACGGAGATCGGTGAGGTGACGAAGGCCCAGCTCAAGACGGCGAGGATGTTGCCCACCAGGAGACCGAGAAAGAAATCAGACGCTGTGACGCCGTGAGAAACGAAGAGCGGCCCGATGACGTACTCCGTGCCGGCGATGTGCTCCCCGGAATA
>CAYZRX010000059.1:12970-26021 GCA_964480945.1 uncultured Ignavibacteriaceae bacterium
AGGAACCCCACAACGAGAGACACGGCCCTCTAGGACCACACCCCGGGGATGGCTTCGCCGCAGTACTCGCACTTGCCGCTTGTAAGATGGTTGGCCAGAATGGCGAACCCTCTTCGCTCAATGATCAACTTCCCACACTTGTGACAGTATGTGTTTTCCCCCCAATGCGCGGGAACATTCCCAATATACACATACCGGAGGCCTGCCTTCAGCGCGATCTCTCGCGCCCTCTCCAGCGTCGAGACAGGGGTCATCGGAAGCTGATTGAGTTTGTAGAGAGGGTTGAACCGGCTGAAATGCAGGGGACTATCCTGTAACCCATTTTCCGCCATCCACTCGCACATCTTCCTGATCATCTCGAGATCGTCCGACCAGCTCGGAATGACCAGGTTCGTAATCTCCAGCCAGACGCCCTCTTCCTTGAAGACCTTTAGCGTCCTCAGGACGGGCGCGAGCCTCCCTCCATTCAGCCGTACATAGATGTCATCGTCAAAGCTCTTGAGGTCGATGTTCGCCGCGTCGATCACCCTGCAGAGCTTCCGAAGCGGCTCCTCGTTGATGTAGCCGTTCGATTTCCACACGTTTCTGATCTTCTTCTCCCGCGCGAGCTCCGCCGTATCATACGCATACTCATAAAAGGTCGTCGGCTCCCCGTACGTATAGGCGATGGATTCGCAGCCGGTCCGCAGACACTCTTCAACCACTCGAACGGGCATCAGATCGTAGTTCTGTGTTTCCTTCGGGCTGACCTGAGAGATCTCCCAGTTCTGGCAGTTGAGACACGCGAGATTGCAGCCCGCCGCCGCGATCGAGAATGCCCGCGTCGACGGGAGGAAATGGAAAAACGGCTTTTTCTCGATGGGATCAATATGAACGGCGCACGGATTGCCGTAGGCGATCGTATACATCTTCCCCTTGTAGTTCACCCGATTTCTGCACTGCCCCGTTTGGTCCACGTCCAGCACGCATCCATTCGGGCATTTGAGGCATTTCAGTCCGGTGTCTGTCCGGGTATAGAAGAGCGCCTCCTTGCTCCACTTCCAGAGCTCATCGGAAGAGGATCCAACGGCATTCCGTCCATCGAGAAAGGCAACAAGCGTATCGACCTCACGAAGTCCAATCGCCAATCCGCATGTTCCGAGGAGGCAGTTCCTCATGAATTCCCGTTTGGTAAGCATTTTCTCTTCCATGTGATTTTTCCCCTACGTAGAAAGTGCGATCCCTTTTCTCCTCACCCATAGCGTGGTCCCGCTGACAAAGCTCAATGCTCCGACGATCATGCTCACGTTGATGATGCCGATGAGCGGGACAAGATATGCCGTTACCGCGAAAGCCCCGATCGCAGAACCCATCAGATCGATGCTGTAGAGCTCCGAGGCAATCGACGTGACGCTCCCCGACCGGAGTTTCGAGGCCATCGCAAACTCGGTGCCGACGATACAGGCGAGAGCAAACGTCAGAAGAAGAAATATGAAGTGAACGACAACTGTGCCGTGCGTTTCGTCCCTCAGCCAGAGGAGAGCCAACGGAAGCAGCACACAGTACACCCCGACGACAAATTGAATCCCGACGTATCCGCGAAGTGTTGGGCGGTGAAGCTTCCTGCGAGCGTACAATGCCCCGACCGCCAGTCCGGCCATGAAGACAGTAACGATGAACCCCAGCATCTGGTAGACGTATCCGTAGATGATCTGAAAGGAGAGCAGGAGCAAGATTTCGACCGACGATGCCGCGATCCCGCCGGTGAAGACCCCGAAGCTGATCGCATTGAGGTTCAGAGCGACAAACACCAGCGCGATCACGGTAAGAACCGCCACAACCCAGGAGCTTGACTGGAAGTAGCTCAGCCAGTAGAGGACTTGCCGGTAGTACGAAATTGGCACGAAATCCTCGTTCACCTTGGCACCTTGGTCAAGCGTCCGTTCGATGGAACGGCTCCTCTGTTCCAGTACTTGATCATCGAGGTAGTACTGATTGACATAATCGTTCTTCAATCCCCTCGCTTCGACCAGCCGTGCGATATCAACGCTCAGCGCGCTGTCAGAAGCGAGGAAATACGTCCGCAGGCCGGGGACGATCAAGATATTGCCAAAGGAGGATTTCAGGGTATTATAGAGGACTGAATTGATTTGCCGCGACTCGTCACTCAGGTAGTCGGTCGATGACAAGAGGCCGAGAGAGATCACGGCGCCCGGGTTCAGCCTCTGCTTCAGCTCCTTGAAGAACTCGACCGTATAATATCGATTCGCCTGCGCCGTGCTCGGCTCCGGAGCGTTGATGAGCGCGATGTCGTAGCGTTCCGATGCCCTCCGTAGGTAGCGGCGCGGGTCTTCGTTGATGACGTTGATGTTCCCCGCAGAGAGCGCGTCCGTGTAGTGACGCGCGATGTCGATCAACCACGGGTCGATCTCCACGTAGTCAATTCTCTCACCACCGTACTTCCGGATCTCTTTAACCGCGCCCGAGATGGCGCCCGAGACCAAAAGCACAACTCTCGGGTGAGGATGCTGCACCATCGCGTAATGGACAGACTCCTCGCTCGTGGTCACGTCATTGGTGGAACTCAGCAGGACGTTGTTCTGATAGAAGTTCTTTTGATCGGCTTGCTGGGTCACCGTCAGGCTGCCGTACGGTGTATCCCTGGAGTAGAGGACATCCTGATCCTTGAACAGGAATCGTTTCGTCATCTCATCCAAATTGAAATACAACGCCGGAAAAAGAACCCCAAGCGCTATGATGGGAATGAGGAAACGCGTCCTGCTGGCGCCGCTTGAGAGACTCAACGTGAGAGCGATTGCAAGATCGACCACCAGAATGATGACCAGGCTTTGGAAGGCGTTCAGGAAGAAAATGAGCAGGGAATTGAATAGCAGGCCGCCAATGACGCTTCCCAGCGACTCCCACGCGTAGACGCTCGTGATGCGATTCGTGCGGCTCTCCTCCGAAACGAGCCGCGCAAAGAGCGCGAAGGCACTTCCCGACACAAGGCAGTACGGTAACAGGAGGATGAACGAACTGGAAAGGATCTGCACGATGTCGATCATCGTGCCGACCGGAAAGACGATGTTTCGCAGATACCTCAGGAGGAACAAGGTGAGGAGTGGAAGGATCGCAAGAAAACCCACGAGGATGGTCGCCAGATCCCGGAGCTTTCGAACCCTCTCGAACAAACGCCCGACATACGAGCCTATGCCGGTGAGGACCATCCAGTTGCCAAGGATGATGCCGATGACGAGCTCGTTGCCGTAGAAGACAGAGAGGAAATCTCGAAGAAGGATGACCTGCGTGACGAGGGAGGTCATGCCCAGAGCGACAACTGCGGCGGCGACCCTCCAATCGACCGGGGGTGCCTTCACAGCACCTTCAAGATGTCCACGATCCTCTTCCATTCATCTTCAAAGCACTTGCTTGCCGGGACTCGGCTTTGCGAACATCATTTGAAATCCTTCTCGCCGAACACCTTCGCTTCGTAGACGTAAATCTCGGCATCCTTCCAACCGTCCCATCCGATTCCGGCCTTGTCCCGTGCGCAGTGGCCCAGAAATTCTTCTCTCGACCACCCCGTCTCCGTCGCAACCTGAGGCAGGAAGGTCCCCGCGTGATTCCCTTTTCTGATGTAAATCCCGTCTTTCCCCAGCTCGATCTCGTCAATGGAGGCTATCCTTCTCATCGGCGTCAGGACGGAGATTTCGATCTCCAAATTGTCGATTTCCTGGGCTTCGACCTGAGGAAAGCGATAGTCCTGCGTCGCTGCGGCAATCGCCATCTGCTGCACCACCTTGTAGAGCGGTTCGCTGGCGTCGAAACGCCCGATGCATCCTCGAAGCTCCTCATTCTTCCGTAACGTCACGAATGCTCCGCACGGGGCCTTCAAATCGCCGGGAAGCCTCGTCGCGTCGAGCTCATCCACCCGATGGCTCTTCACGTGTTGCTCAATGGTGCGGCGGGCGATCTGAAGCAGGGTTCTCTTCTCCTGTTCGTTAAGATCGAACTTCTGTGTTTCCTTCTTCTCTTTCAGCGAAACGGCGATCGCGCAGTAACCGACGACCTGGTTCTTCGGACCGTAGTCGGAATCTCCGGAGTTCTTGTATTGGATGATGCTCATCTCGGCTCGCGGATCATCCTGGACAAGGTCGAGCAAGGTCAGCACGCAGGGCCAGCCGCAAAGACTTGTCGCCAGGTTGGGAATCCCCTCTTGGGCATTGCTCCGCATCGCGTTCAGCAGGTTCTCCGGCGAGCGCGAGACGATGGCTTCGGCCGTCCTTCGATCGGCCCGGACAGCGTCATCGTAAGGCGGATAGTGGGAAAAATCGGTGCTGATGACGAACAGGTTCTTCTGATTGAAGTAGGGGCGGAGCGCATCCGCGATCTTCCGGCAAGACTCCGGCGTGCTTGCACCAACGACGATCGGCACAATCGAGAACTCCTTGCCAAGCCGATATTGGAGAAATGGGAGCTGAACTTCGATGCTGTGCTCAGCGAGGTGAGCGTCGTCCCGGGAGAGGAAGATGTCATTCTTGTCGATCAGTTCCTGGGCGAGCTTCGTATTGACCTTGACCCTTCCGAGCGGCGTGATGAAGTCCCCCTGGGAATAGATCGCCCCTCCCTCGAAGGCGACGTGATGACTCGGGCCGAGGATGAAAATGTTCTCATATCGCTTCGTAGGATCGATCTGGTTAAAGCTCGATGCAGCGACCCCGCCTGAGAAGACATAGCCCGCGTGCGGGGAGATGACCGCCACGATATTCTTGATGTTCTTCGAGGGGGCGGCTTGCGAGAACAGGTCCTTCAACGTTGATCGAAGCTCCCCCTCGCTCCCCGGATAGAACTGTCCCGCGACGGCAGGCTGGCGATCTTGAGAAAACGACTGAGCCAGAACAAGGAGCAAGAGGAAGAGGACAAAAGAACCGGTGTAGAGGCGCTGAGCATCAAAGCGAGTTCGCGGGGACATGTCAATCAATCCTTCGACTGAATAACAACAGGAAGCAGATCAAGGAACGAATACGCTGAGGGATCACCGGAAACGAAACTGAAGAAAAAAACCGGATCGCAACTCGAAGGTACCTGAGATTAAGCTGAAAGGCAACGCGGGGCAGAGTGATTTACGCAATGTACTGAGCAGTGCGAATAGCGACGGAGCTAATGAAATTCTTAAAGTTGATAACAGAGTACGTGAGACATAGAAGATGAAAGCAGAAGATGTCTCATTCAGGCAACCATTTTGCAACCGCCACAGTTATGTCATCGTCCAGATCCCTGGCCTGGCCGAATGCCTTTACCTCCTCCAGCAGCCGTTGTGCAAGAGGCTCGGTATCAAGATCAATGTGCGAATGGACGAACTCTTTCAGACGCTCCTCACCATACTCTTCCCCTCCCCGATTTCTTCGCTCGGAGATTCCATCAGTGTAGCAAACAAGCATGGCACCAGGCGGGAAAGGCTCCGATAGCACGGAGAGTTGAGGGACACGAGCCATAATTCCCAACGGTATTGTTCCTCTCGTCAATGAAGAGAGGTGATGATCCCGATAGAGCAGCGGCGGTGGATGGCCGGCATTGACGTATCGCAAGGTCCGAGCGGATGTATCGACCTCGCCGGCGAAGAGAGTGACGAATGTTTTCCGATCTGTGCTCCTCAGAAGTAATGCGTTCAACTGTTCGACGAACCCTACAAGGTCCAATTCCATTGAGGCAAGAAGGTGAGTGGACGCGCGTACCTCAGCCATGACGAGTGCAGCCGGAACGCCTTTGCCGGAGACATCAGCAATCACAACAAGCACACGGTGGTCGGACAGCTTTAGAAAATCGCAATAATCGCCTCCAACAAAGCGCCCCTGCTCTACCATCCCAAATACATGAAGTGCACCGATATCAGGAAACACGTGAGGCAACAGCTGGCTTTGAACGTGCCCGGCAATCTCCAGTTCTCTCACCATCAAGTCCTTTTGGCTCTGTACATGGACTTCCTGGCGGACCAGTCGTTCGAAGAGACGTCTCGAACGAGCTGCCAAATATGCAATGAGAGCGATATAGGCGACAAGGATGAGGATCTTCGTGACCTGACCGAGGATCGTGACTTCCGCCGTAAAAAGCTCCCGGTCGTACCCGCCGGTTGTGGCAGTCACTGTACCGGTGAAGCTGAGGTAGAAGATCAGTGCGAGATACAAGACAACGGCAGTGCCGCCCGCAGCCAACGTGAGTCGGACATCATAACGGAACGCTGTCAAACCGATAAGGGGAAAGATGATGAAGAACACATAGTGTTTCAGTGCGACCGATGGAATTTCGATGCGCGAATAGAGAAACAGGAGAAGTATGACGAGCAAGACATCGACACAGGAGGTGAGATATTTCATAACAGGTCGGTATTTCCTCCGCCGTATCCGCACCAACACGGCGATCCCGTAACCATACCCGACTGCCAGTGCGCCGAAGTTCATGATATTCGCAGCGACGGAGATCGTGCCGGCATTCACAATCGCTATCAACGAGAGGATACCAAGGAGAGTCAGGCGCGCGGTGCTGGCGATCCTCTCAGCCCGCTCTTCCTCTCGAGCAAAAGCCTCATTGATTCGATTGGCCAGATCTTCCATAGGAAACGATCAGACGCTCCTCTGGTGGACAGCCGGACATACATCCATACGATGTGCGCAATTGCCTGAAGCTATTCGCCCCGCCGCGGTGGCGCGTTCCCGTGCTTTCGACCGTAAGCGGGTACCGTCATACTACGGGAGTTCGGACTCAAAGGCAAGCGGGCAGAGGATTTCCACGTTCCAAAGGATGAGGGACATCTCAGCGATTCGCACTCAATACAAGTAGCCAGCCCTTAACCGGTTCAACGGGAATTCCCGCATCACTCCGGAACACCCGTTCCGTCTGAAAGTCCTTGACGTCGGGGGCTTAGATTGTCACCTTCGTTGGATCGAGCCCCAGTGATTGTCAATCGAACGTCACCTTGCACTCCCCAGGCTGCTGCGCCCAGCTCGCCTCGCACCTGTAGTCCTCAAAGCTTGACCATCTTCGCCACTTCCACAAGCAAACCAAGATTCGGATCAATGGACGGCTTGCCCAAGAGCGATCCCGCAAATCCTTTCCTCATTTCTTGCTCAAGCTCACGGGCTTTGGCCCATTGCGTCGAGAAGACGAGACCAGACCATTGTGCAGCGAAATTTCTGGAATCACGCTGAGTCCACGCGTCGATCACCTCTTTCGCTTCAGCATTCTTCCCCAGAGCTCGGAGCGCGAGCGCGCCGATGAGTCGATTCGGTGTCCGATCGTCTGCATGATCTTCTGAGTACTGCACAATTCGACCGAAGAGCTTCGCTGCCTCTGACTTGTCACCAAGTGCCTGAGCGGAGACTGCTTGCAGGTAGTCCTCGAGCCGGTTGTCCACATCGTACGGCCTGCCTACGCCGAGCCGCTCCGGCCACTCACGTGCCTTGTCGAGACGCCGAATAGCATCGGGGAATTTCCCAGCCTTCATCGCCTCGGCGGCAAAGAGGACATAAGCTTGCCTGTACGCCTCGCGACCATACCGAGCTCCTTCGAACGGCAGAATTGTGATCGTATCGAGAATCGCAACGCTCGCACCGAACTTACCGCTGAAGAGAAGCGACTTCGCAAAATCGAATTGAAGAACATAGCTCGACGGCATCTTCGCCAACCCCGACCTCGAGATCTCTTGGGCACTCGGATGGTCTCCATGCTCGTTGTAATAGTCAGCGAGAACATGGTACTCCCGCCAGTCCTCCCCGCTCAGGGTGAGCGCCTTCCGGTAGTCCTTGAGCGCTAGTTCCGGGTGTTCCGCCCTTCTGAAATTTCCGCGCGTCAAATAGAACGGCGCGTAGTCCGGCTCGCCCCCACAGGCCGAAAATAACTCCTGCGCGCGCTCAACCCGATCTTTGCTCCAGAAGAGCAAGGCAAGGTAGTACTTCGATTTCCAGCTTGGCCGCTTCGTCTCAGCCCGCGCGATTGCTTCGGCCGTCTCGGGGCGGAATGGAAAGACGAGGTGGGGCGACAGTCTGAGCGCTTCGCTGAGATGGCCCTGACTCTTCAGCGAGTCGCCAACCTTTTCGCTCAGATATGCGAGCCAGTACTCGACAACCGGATGCTGCGGAGCAACTTCCAACACCTTGATGGCATCCCGCATTTGACCGACTCTTCTATAGTAGCTCGCAAGCTCAAGGTAGGTCTCCTGAGGAAGCTCGTTGCGAATGAGTGATTTGAAATGATCGAGAAGCTTCGTGGATGGATCGAGAAGGTACCGCTCGAAGCTCGCGAAATGGCTGAGAGGGTTGACCCGCAGCAAGGCGTCCAGTGCAATCCTCGCATCGTCGTGCCGTCCTCGGGTTCGGTACAAAACCGCAAGCAGACGGTACGCCCCGACATTGTACCGATCATAGTCAAGCCCACGGAGGGCCGCGTCCTCGGCTTCATCCCAGTCCTTTTGCAGAAACGAAATCTCCGCCAGCTCCACACTTGCCGCAGCCCTATATTTCATCGACCGCGCAGCAAGCCCGAATGCGTCCTTGGCATCGGACAGCCTCCCGAGAGCCCGATTCACGTTTCCGTACACAAAGTTCGCGTCGGGATCGTACGTATCGTTCGCAAGGGCTCGGCTCACATACTCCAACGCCTTCGTTGGTCCCATCCGTCGGTAGTAGATCTCCGCGGCCCCGACCAGTGCGGGTGTGTACAAAGGGTCCTTCGACAGGCATGCGAGGTACCTGTCAAGCGCGCCTTTGTAGTCTCGCTGCTTTGCTCTCTCTGCCCCATCCGCGGAGAGGCCGACGGCAGAGGTCCAGTCGAATTCTTTGTTTGCAGCGATCGGACGGTGCAGTCGCAGTGCTTCTTCACCGCTGCTCCGATAGGAGATACGGTCGCCGACAGCGACCTCGACATCTCCTTCAGCGGGGACCTCAAACGTGCCGGTGAATATCTCAAGCGGCCGGAGGGTCAGGTGCCTCGTCTGTATCGTTCTCCCCTGAACTTTGATCACGAGGTCGTCGTTGATCGTCTCGAGAGGACAGAATCCCACTTTCAGACTATCGCCCTGCCGCCGCACATTCAATGAGCCCGAGAGGTTTGCCTCGACGGGCCCGCCGATCTTCATGAAGGGGAACCACGCGTCCGCGAAGCGCTCTTCGCTTTGCGGAGGGAAGAACTCATGCTTGAAGGGCGTTCGACTGCTGCCCCCGCCAGCCTGATTGAAGAGCAAACCTGATTGGATTTCCACGTATTGCTTGTTCCCCAGCTCCGGATCGGTCAGAAGGTCTTTCCAGATCTCTCCCTCACCTGATTCAGCCCAGATCCAGAGTTTCTTCCCCGGCTTGTCGGTGTAGCGGGACCAGTGCACGGAACCGAAATCCTGATCGGCCCAGTATCCGCCGAAGAAATCGGTGTACGTCCCGAGCACGTGGTACGATTTGCTCGATCCGAACGCGTTGTTCTTGTAGTAAGAGAGATCCCGGCCTGAGTTGTCGATCGGCCACGGATATGCACCACCCCCATGGTCGATGTAGGAGGTCCCGGGATAGTCGAAGTGCAGGTCGGCGCCGGCGTCGATCGCGGTGTTCATCCAATGATAAAGCGATGTGCTGAGCTCAGTCGGATTGGACCACTGCGAACGGGTCTCGAAGTACGCCTTGTCTGCGGGAAGGCGAATCTCCACTGTCCATTGCGTTCTCGACGGAAGGTCGATCGCCCCGACGATACAGCTCACGCTTCCATCCTCGTTCATCTTGGTGAGGTAATCCACCGCCGTGGCGGTCGTCGGCGCGTGGCCAATGGCCCCAAAGTTGATCTCGATCCCACCCGACGTCCACGGGCCTCGCATCGCAATCTGACGGAATTTCACCACGTGATTGAAATAGACGAACGCCTTCCCACTCGACTTGTCAAATGCTCCCAGGATCTTTCCTCCCATCTCGGGAGCGACCAGTACCTTGATGTACGGGTTCTCGAGGGTCACGATGTTCCACTCCCGGTCTGCCGGATGAAGACTGTATCCTTCAAACCGAAAGTACGGATAGATGTTGCTCATCCGGGCGATCGGATCGGGATCGCTGAAGGGGTACGTTCGGAAGGTCTGTCGCGATTCCGTCACCGTGGCCTGTTGTGATTCTGCAACGGGCGGAACAATCTGAGCGAAGAGAAGAGTCAACAGGAATGGGAACCCGAGAGTTCGTGAACGCATCGTAAGCATCCTCGCAATGTGGGGGAAAATATCGGAAACCGGCTGTGGGAGTTCGGAAGAGATCAAATCTCTTTCACCGCAAGAATGGGAGTTTTCCGACGCGACGGCTCAGAGTTCAAACCGGGATTCGGAGCGTCACCACCATCCTCGGTCTCACCGTTGGAGCTCGGACATATGCATCTTGGCCCAGTTATGATTGGGATTCAGCATGAGTGTTTGCTCGAATTCCTTCTTCGCCTCCTCCTCGTCGCCTTTTCCCAGTTGCCCCAACCCGATGAGGTAGTGAGCCTCGGCAAGCCGAGTCCGCTCAGACTGTTTTTCACCGAACTTGGCAAAGAAATCCAGGCCCGGGCTCGCGGCGAGTCGCTCCGTCCCGAAACTGATGAGGCTCTCGAAGAGCTCATTCGCCTCAGCAATTCGTCCAAGTTTCCGAAGTGCCAGTCCTTGATAGTATCCAATCTCCGAACGGCTGTACAGCTCCCCAGCAGACTTCTCATAGAACTGTCCAGCTCTCTTGGCGTGACCCAGTGCTTCATGCGCTGCGCCTATGAAATAGCAGATTTCCAACGCCCTTGCATCGCGGAAGGGTCTTCCGACTTCCAGATTTTGCGGGTACTCAAGCGCCGCTTCGAAATCCTCAAGCGCCCCTTCATAGTGTTTCGCTTTGAAGCGTTCCTCGCCTCGCAACAAATGGGCGTTGACGTACACCCCGTGGATCATCCCACCACCTTCCCACACATGGAAATGATGAACCTTCAGCAACTCGATCGCCTTGTCATAGTGGCCCAGCTGCACGAGGAGCGCGATCTCCCGCGCAAGCGGGTCGTCATATTGAGCGACCGTGGCCTGGTTCCTTTCCAGCAGCGCAAGCCGCTTCTCAGCCGGGACACCGCCCGCTTCGTACATCTGGTCGAGCTCGAGGTAAAGCCGCGGATCGGCCGGATTGCATGCGACGGCGCGCTCCAAGCTCGCGATCGCCCCAGGGAGGTCATTCTCGTTGCGTGCGTACGCCAAGCCGAGGTTCCGGTTTACGATAGAGAAGGAACTGTCGAGGCTTCTCGATTTTTCCCACTCCTTGATCGCCTTCTCGGGCTGACGATCGTACAAGAGGTTACCAAGGTAGTAGGGAGCGCGTGCATCACCGGGATTCATCGCTTCTGCTTGCTTCAGCACATCGATCGATTCTAGCCGAAACGGAAAGCAGTAGTCGGTCGGCATTGTGCTCGCTAGGTGGAAGTACTTCTCTGCTTCTTCCCGGTCGCCTATCTTCTCCGAGAAGTAGCCGAGATAATAATAGACCATCGGGAACGTGACCGCAGGCTTCGCCCTTGGTTCAGTGAGGTGAGAGAGCACGTCAATTGCATCATCCCAGATGCCGCAGTCCCCGTAGTCGACCGCCAGCTCGAGGTAGGACTGAACTGCACCCCGCATCTTCACCTTCAATTGATCCAGATCCTTCATCCCTTCATCCTTCTTCCCCCCACTGATCTCGGCCAGCTGAAGCTCATTCCCCGCCCAAAAGTCAAGCGGATCGAATGCAAGAACGCTCGAAGCCAGCCGTTCGGCTTCATCAAACCGCCCCAACTTCCTCAGGATCGTGGCTTTGAGGTCCTGCGCCTTCGTGTTGAAGGTGTTCGTGGAAAGCGAGCGATTCAAAAGCTCGAGCCCCTCTGCAAAGTCTCCCTTCTGGCACTCAAGTTCCGCGAGCGAGTAGTACGCAGGCGAATGCCACGCCTGGCTCCAGGTCGCTTTGTAGAATGCGTCGGTCGCGTCCTGAAGGTTTCCCTGCTCCCGCAGCGCCACTCCCAGATAGTAGAGGGCTTCACCATCTTTGGGACTCGTGTAGTTCCGACTCGCCCGCTCGACGGCACGCCGAAGCTTCTCCTCCGCCTCTTTGTACATGCCCCGCTCGAGGTAGAGGACACCGAGCTCCGTGTTGACTCGATAATCCCCGGAGTCCCTGCGAAGGGCCTCCTCGTAGTACGGGTACGGTTCTATGGCCGGGTTATAGAATTGCTCGAGCCGCAGGCCGGTGAGATAGAGCTCTTCGATCGTCTTGATCTCCTTCGGCGGCGGAGGCGGCTTGACCGGTTTCGGTAAATCCTTTCGTTCGACCGGTGTGTAGCTGATCAGTTCGGTCCCGTCAGAAGAGACGAGCGAGAGCGTGAGGTCGCGTTCCGCGATGCCCGCGGGGAGGGCGATGTCCTTCGAGAACGGATTCGCAGGGCTTATGTCGACATTCTGCTCAAAGGCAATCTTTCCCTTCGCCTTCAAGAGAACTCGAGCATTGTTCCGGACCGATGTCGTATTGAAGGCGATCCGGACAGTGTGCGATTTGGTGAGTTCCAGGTTGAGGGCTGCATCCCGGTTTGCCCTCTTCACGCCGCCGATACCCCGAAGCGGGTACCAATACTGTTTCAGGGTCTTGACCTCATATGGCTGGCACCAGCTGTAGTCGGGCTGGTTGTCGGAATAGCCGCCGACCATCAGTTCGAGATAGGGGCCGTCGGCGTCCGTCAGGATCTTGTCCCACATTTCGCCGGTGCTCCCGTTCCCCCATTCAAAAAACTTCTTCCCGGGAACGATATGATGATCGGCGACAAGAGCGACGCCCGCCTCTTTTCCGTGGTCATAGCCCGACAGAAAATCGTCCTGATAGTTCCACGCAAAGAACGAGACGGACGAGGGGTGATTTTTCCACCAGCTGAGATCGACTCCGTTGTAGTTCATGCCGCCAAAAACGCCGTCCCCGATCGGCCAACGTATGAACTGGTTCTTTCCGTGGTACGTCGCAAACTCGGTGCTTGGAGGAAAGATCACCTGATAGTCGGCATTCGCGTGAACGGCAACGTTGGAGAA
>CAYZRX010000060.1:0-25877 GCA_964480945.1 uncultured Ignavibacteriaceae bacterium
GAGGCAGGATCTGGTTCAGGAGATCGATAGCCATCCCGGGATCACTTCTCTGTGTTAGGGTCCAAAATACGGCAACTGATGAGAAAGCCGGTGGAAAATAAGGATTGTTGAGCGACTTGTCAAGTGAGTTTCTGACAATGGATTGGGAGGGGCAGGATGATGCGTTTCTTGACATTTTGTGTGGATTGGAGTAATTTGGCAGGGGGAGACCCAGCCTCACCGTTCCATTACTGCGCAACAGCCTGTTGTTGCGCATCACAATTGATCGCGGGTCCTTGGGTGTATTTCATACAAAGGACAACCTAGACCCCGTTCAAATCGTCTACAATTTCCCAATCGCGCCGCATCTGTCATGAAACTTCGAGCCTCTTCTCAGATTTCGCACTTAACGCTTCCGAAGCTCCAGAGATCGGTCTTCTCTCTTTGTCTCCTCGTCCTTGCCATTTACGCCGCACCGACGACCAGCTTTGCGCAGCCCGCTCAATGGACGCAAGCAGGGCTATCCACGTACTACGTCAACGCCCTTGGCGTCGATCCACGGGATAATAACGTTGTCTGGGCTGCTGTTGGCGACGGGTTCGGATGGGGTATCTACAAGAGTACTGACGGTGGGAGCACGTGGATCCAGTCGTACGGTCAATTCCCCCACTTTACACTTGCTATCGATCCGGTTAATCCGGATGTCGTCTACGCTGGCGAAGCCTACGAACCCCTGAAGACGATAAACGGAGGTGCTAGCTGGGTGAAGATTTACAGCATCGGGGCATCCAACCATCGGGCGATAGCAATCGACCCTTCGAATACATCCGTCGTTTACGTCGGAGTTGCCGACGGCTGGGGGGTGTACAAGTCCACGACGGGCGGAGCGTCCTTCACGAACCCTCTCACGAACAAAGACGTTACGTCGCTTGCCATCGATCTAACCAAGACGAGTATCGTCTTTGCCGGGACAAAAGATTACTACGGCTCCGGCGGTGGTGTCTACCGGAGCACCGACGCCGGCACAAATTGGCAAAACGTGTTTACCTATTCTCAAGTGAACTGTGTTGCCGTAGATCCGTCGGACTCAAAGATCGTCTATGCCGGCACGGAAGGGGCGGGCGTGATGCAGAGCAGCGATGGCGGAACAAGCTGGCACGAGATCAACGCAGGCCTCTCCTACAGCATTGTGCGGGCGATTGCCATCAATCCGAAGAACCCGAGTGTCATATTCGCTGGAACGTGGGAAGGGGGAGTCTTCAGGACCACGGATCGTGGAGCCACATGGTCCGCCATCAATTCCGGACTTGGGAACACCTACATCCTCTCGCTCGCAATCGATCCTACCAACGGATCAATGCTGTATGCGGGCACCGAGGGGGCGGGCGTATTCAGGATGCCTTCGAGCCCTCTGAGACAAGTTTCGGAGACCGAACCGAACAACACGTCAGGCCAGGCGAATCAAATTAATCTCGGAGACGTCATCGACGGAGCCTTCTCCGTCGTCGGTGACGTCGACTACTTCAGGATCAACCTTTCCGCGGGCGATACGATTGACATTGCGGGATCGAACACAGCCGGATCGACGGCCGATGGACTCCTCAGGTTGTACGACGAGTCCGGCAATCTCTTGGAGCAGAATGACGATTACCTTTCAACCGCTGATTCCCGCATCATCTATGCGATCAGCGCCAACGGGACCTACTACATACGGTACTGTGACTATACAACGGCTGGTGACTTCCCGAATTCACTTGGGAAAAGGTCGAGCTTCCAGAGGGAAGATGCTGCAACGATAGGTCACAGTACGTCATTTCGGAAAAACGAGCATTCCCTGGCGCAAATCGGAAGCTACAACCTCACCGTCAAGAGGCTGGAGGCGTCAGCACCTCAAGTTGTCGCCTATAATGCCTTCGACATCTTTTCGACCTCCGCCTCCTTCGACGGTTATGTCTTTCCGAATCAGTTATTCACGACTCTTACGGTACAGTACGGCACCACGACGAGCTACGGTCAGTCACGGCAGATCACGTCTCCTCAGGAGTTCGCCGGAGCATATTTTGCGGATAGCATCAGCGCGCTCTCACCGAACACCACATATAACTATCAAATCGTAGCGACGAACAGTCTGGGGTCGTCGAGTTCGGAGAATCACACCTTCGATACCCCATCCCCAGCCGCGGGGTGGGTCCGCGTGCGGTCGGGGGTCGGCGAGTTCTTCGTCAGCATAGCGTTTGCCGACGCAAATGTCGGCATGATCGTTGGAGATAATGGAGTCATCCTGAAGACCACGGACGGCGGCCGATCGTGGGCGAGTCAGACGAGCGGCACGTACGAAGTCCTCAGGGGCCTCTGTATGGTCAACCTGACGCAGGCTTACGTTGTCGGCAACGGCGGGATGATCTTACGCACCGACAACGGTGGCTCGACCTGGGTGAGCCAATCGTCGGGAGAGACCACCTTATTGTCGGATGTGCATTTCATGGACGGGAACACGGGGGTTGTGGTCGGCAACAGTGGCACAATACTCAGGACGACAAATGGCGGCAGCTCGTGGCAGCTCCAACCGAGCGGGACCGTGCAAAGCCTGAGAGGATTGGACTTCGTCAATGCGAGCCTTGGGGTTGCCGTAGGGTATGGGGGGACAATCCTCCGCACGACCGATGGGGGCAAGTCGTGGTCTTCCGTCACGAGCCCGACGTCTGAGGTTCTCTACAGAGTTGATCTTGTGAACGCGAGCGTCGGATACGCCGTGGGATTCAATGGTGTGATTCTGAAGACATATGATGGCGGATTCTCCTGGGTCCAGCAGACCGTCGGAACGTCAGAATCCTTCTATAATCTTTCGTTTCGCGATGAGAACAACGGGCTCGCGACAGCCACGAACGGGGAGATCTGGAGGACGTCGGATGGGGGCGCGTCCTGGTCGAAGGATGAAAGCGGAACCTGGAATGGCCTAAACTGTGCGGCGATTACTTCGGATGGGACTTTGATTATCGGAGGGGATTACGGTACCATTCTCCGGAAGACGGAGGCGGTATCATCGCTGACCGTCACGCTCATCAGTCCGAACGGGGGAGAGGCTTGGAACGAAGACTTGCTGCATCGGGTCGCCTGGCTGGCGAACGACGGCACAGGAAACACGATAACCGGGATACGGCTCCTCTACTCGACCGACAACGGCGTCAGCTTCACGGAATTCTTCAACGGGGCGCCAAGCCCAAGTTCACGAGTGTGGCAAATCCCTCGAGCCCCGACGAACGCCGCCCTGGTCAAGGTGGTTGTTACGAACTCCAACAGCGAATCAGCGGAGGACGTGAGCGATGGCCTGTTCGCCATCCTCGACGTGAACACGTACGTTCACCGGAGCGGCGCGATGGCCCACACGCTGCGGAACGACGGTTACACGGGGAGCGGGAGTCGAACGTTTGATGTCAGCGAACCCTCCCTCGAATTCCCTCAGGGGAGCGGCAGAGATCATCTCTATGTCGGGGAGCTGCTCCTCGCCGGTGTCACTGCCGCGGGCGATACGCTGGCGAACTTCCCGTACGAAGATGCGTTTTCGCCCCTGAGTCCGATTGTTCCCACGACGTTTTCAAACTATGTCGAAACGAGAAGCCGATTCTCTCTCAAGGATGTGCCGGATATCCAGGTGCAACAGCGGACACTCGGCCAATCAAATGAACAATTCGAGATTTTGGCATATACCGTCTATAACAAGTCGGGCTTGACGCTCGCGAATGCCTACCTGGGTCTGTACTCTGATTTCGACGTCAATGACGCTACGAATAATCTCTCTGGGTACGAAGGCGAGAACAAGCTCGGGTATGTGTACGACGCGTCGGGTGCGTGGACGACGTACGCCGGCCTCCGCATTCTGAATGCCCCCCTCTCCTCGTTCCGCCGGTGGAGCAACACGATCGTCGAGCCGTCGCCGAGGGGTAACTGGTACAAGGCGATCGCGGGGGCTGGCTTTGACGGCACGTCTACTGATGCGCCGAGCGACTACCGGGTCATGGAATGCACCGGCCCCTTCTCCCTGGCGCCGGGAGATTCGCTCACCCTTGTTGTTGCCCTCGGCGTTGGTGACGGCCTCAACGGAGTGCGTCAGGCCACGTCGTTGGCGCAGCAGTTCTGGGACCAGAACTTCGCCGGCAAGTTGCCGTCTGTTGTGACGGATGTAGCGACGAGCGTCGGATCCACTTCCGCCGTCCTGAACGCCACCGTTGACCCGGTGGGATTCAACACCGCGGTGTATTTCGAGTACGGGCCGTCAACGAGCTACGGGACGCCAGCAGCCGCCACAGGCTCGCCGTTCACCGGCACCGGTCCCCAATCCGTCAAAGCCACGGTCTCCGGCCTCAATCACGGCACGACGTATCATTACCGCGCGATCGCTTCCAACGCCAACGGCATTGCGATCGGATCGGACCAAACGTTCACGACGACGGTTGTGGCAACGATCACGGTGACGACCACGCCCGTGGTCTGGGCGACGGGTTTCAAGTACTCGATGTCGTGGGTCAGCAGCAACCTCTCGGGAGATGTGAACATCGGGCTATCCACAGACGGCGGCAACACGTATGTGACGCTCCTGCCGAACGCGCAGAACATCGGATCGGCCTCGGTGACCGTGCCCGCTTCCACAACGCCGTCCACCAACTGCAAATTGCGCGTCGAGTCTGTCGCAACCGCAGCGGTCTACGGGGAGAGCGGCACCTTCACAATCGTCTCCGGCACGCTCCCCTCGACGATTCAGCTTTCCGGAAACGTTACATTTGGATCGGATTTGTCGTCATCAACTTCCTACAGGCTGGTGAGCTTGCCGGGGAACGTCGGCTCCCTGTCGGTGGGTGACGTGTTGACCGGTTCACAAAAGACAGACTGGCGGATCTATGAAGACAACGGCGCGAGCTCGAACTTCCTCCAAGAACTTTCCGGCGCATCGACCTTCGATCTCGGCCAGGGGTATTGGCTGCTGAAGCGAGGCGGACTGAGCGTCAGCCGCAGCGTGCCCGCCGCGCTGCTGGAATCGGATGCGACGTGCTTGATCTCGCTGCACAGCGGTTGGAACATCATCGGAGATCCGTTCAACAGGAGTGTCTCGTGGTCGGCGATACTTGCCGCGAACGGCCTCACTTCGGCGGCGGCGAACAGGATCCAGGCGTATGCGGGATCGTATTCGACGGCCAGCTCGCTCGACCCATATCAGGGATACTACTTCTTCAATGGTGGGAACCTTAGTTCCTTGAAGATTCCGTATCCGTTCCTCGGCAAAGTTGAGGTCTCTGCTCAACAGGTTCCGATCGACTGGAAGATCCGGCTGGACTTCAGATCGGACATCAACGACGACCCGGAGAACTTCATCGGCATCGCGCCGACGGCAAAAGAAGGGATCGACGATCTGGAGAGCCATAAACCGCCGTTGTTTATGGATCAGGGATTCCTCTACTTTGAGCGGCCGGACTGGGATCGGTCGTTCAGCCTCTTCAGCAGCGATTTTCGTCCTTTGCTGGGGGAGGGTCAGGTGTGGGATTTCACCGTTCGGAACCCGCGGAGGTCCGTCGGTACGATCTGCTTCTCCGGCGTCGAGGGGGTGCCCATGGAGTACGACGTGAAGCTGGTCAACCTTTCTAACATCGTCCCTGTCGATCTGCGGACGGCGGCCGAGTATTCGTACCGCGCCGCGGAGGAGATCACCCATTTCAGACTGATCATCGGCAAGAAGGCGTACGTGGAAGACCAGCTCGCGAGCGTCCTGCCGGAAGCGTTTGATCTTCTTCAGAATTTTCCGAATCCGTTCAACGCAGGCACCACAATCGTTTTCAGAACTCCCAAGGAAAGTCACGTTCAGCTCAAGATCGTGTCGCTGCTGGGCCAAACCGTCAGCACGCTGATGGATCATCAGCTGATGCCTGGCACATACACCGTGAGATGGGAGGGAAGGGATCAGAACGGCCGGCAGGTGGCCAGCGGCGTCTACTTCTATCAACTCATCTCCGACGGCAAACCGGTTGAAACGAAAAAGCTTACTATCCTGAAATGAGGGGTTTCTCATGACCATCTCCCGGATCTTTCGGCTGCGGAAAGGTGTTGTCACAGTCGTGATGCTTCCACTCCTGCTCTGGTGCGTCGATCTCCATGCGTTCGCCGCGATGCCCCGACAGGATGAAATTAAGGTCACGATCCGAACCGTCGAAGTGAAGCCGAGCTTCATCGTCGTTACGTACGAGCTCGTGGCGCCAGCCTCGGAGTCGTACGAGGTCAACCTCGTGCTTCTGAGGGAAGGGAATGCGTCGTTCAGGGTCCCTGTGCGCTCAGCATCGGGTGACATCGGGGAAGGAAAGCACCCGGGAGCGGCCAGGCAGGTACGCTGGGAATATGCCAAGGACTACGCCGGCACGTTGGCAGGTGATGGTTATTACTTTGAGATCACGGTGACGAAAGTCTCCGGAAGCAATCTGCTGTACTACATCGGGCTTGGCGGGCTGGCTGTCGTGGGAGGTGCCGTGGCTCTTCTCGCCGGCGGCAAGAAGAGCGGAGCAACTACTTCAGAGCTGCCGGCTCCTCCGGGGCGGCCGTCGCAGTAAAACGGGAACAGAATCACGCCGCTCGCTTTTCTTGAGCCGCGCAGGCACCGGACTCGGTTGTTCGGAAACAGAAACACAGAGGGAGGAAAATCCCTATGAAAAAACTCGCAGCACTTCTGGCCGTTGTGGCACTGATGGCGCAATCCTCCGAAGGCCAAGTCAAGGCGAGAAGTCAGACCTTTTCAATCCAACCTGCCGCCAAACCAGCGGCCCTCTCCGTGGCGGCGGACTTCAGCGAGCCGTCGGGCAACGCCGTTTTGGATGCGGGAGAGAAAGGTACGGTCAACGTGACTGTCACCAACACGGGCGGGAGCGTTGCGAAGAACGTTGTGGCGAAGATAGGCTCTGCCGCCTCGCCGATCGGCATTGAGCTTCCGAAACCGGTGGCGATCGGAGAAATTGCGCCGAATGGAACGGGCACCGGCCGTTTCGAGCTCTCCGCGTTCGACTACGTGCCGAACCAGACGCTCACTCTGACGATCGAAGTCAGCGCCGACGACGGGATCAAGGCAGTGTCGAAGCCGATATCCGTTGCGGCCCGCGCTGCGGTCAAGCCCGCGATCCTGGCTTCTACGCTCCGGTTCACGGAGCCTTCCGGCAATGGTGTCCTGGACGCGGGGGAATCGGGCACAATCACGGTATCGGTCTCGAATTCGGGAGGGTCAGCGGCGAAGGGCGTAATGGTGAAGGTCAAGTCGGATCCGGCGGTGAGCGGGATAACTTTTCCGGCCACAGTTCAGGTGGGCGACATAGCTGCAAAGTCTTCTGCACCCGCTCTCATTGCGCTTCAGGCCTCGGAATCGGTTCGCGGCCAGTCGGTCACGATGATCGTCGACGTTACCGATGGGAGCGGGTTGTCCGCTGAGCCGAAGACTCTCGCCATCACGACGAGGGAGAAGGTCCTTGCGAAGGATGTGACCCCGCCCGACATCGATGTGTGGGAACCCGTTGTCACCGCGACGCGGGGAGTCAAGATCATACCGAACGAGTCGAAATTTGCCACGGAGAATTCATCCGTAGCCGTCCGTGGTGTTGCCAAAGACACCAGCGGCGTGGCGATGGTGCTGGTCAACGGTCAGGAGGCTCGTTTGACGGTCGGGGCGGAGGGGTTCGAATTTGTCGCAGACGCGCTCCTCGTGCTGGGTGAAAACGACATCGAAGTCCGCGCGATCGATCGCTTCAAGAACGAGAACAAGCTGACGTTCAAGGTGACGCGCAATCCGGAGGCTATCGTCGAGAAGAAGCCGATTCCGGCAAACCTCTTCAAGGGCCAGCGGTGGGCCGTCATCGTCGGAATCTCGCGCTATGGCTCGATGGACATCCCGCAGCTCCGTTACGCGGATCGGGACGCCCAGGAGTTCTACGATATCATGACGAAGCCGATCGAAGAGGGAGGAGGGGGAGTCCCGAAGCCGAACGTTCGTTTTCTCCTCAATGAACGGGCCAGTTCGTCAAATGTTCGCGGAGCCCTGACAGACTTTCTGAAACAGGCGATCGAGGACGACATCGTGTTCATCTACTTTGCGGGACACGGGGCTCCGGATCCGGACAGACCGAAGGTTCTCTATCTCCTGACGTATGACTCCGATCTGGCCAAGCTTGCTGCTACGTCGGTCAAAATGCAGGAAATCCAGGACGCTCTCCGTGACTATGTTGCTGCGAAAACGGTGCTGGTGTTCGTGGATGCCTGTCACAGCCGCGGCGTAACCGGGGCGCTTGCGACGCGGGCGCTCGCTTCGCCGGACCTCGTGAACGACTATCTCGCAGAGCTCGCGAGGGCGCGGGCCAGCACCATGACGTTCAGCGCCAGCGACGTCAACCAGCTCTCCCAAGAGGATAAACGGTGGGGGGGCGGGCACGGCGTCTTCACTTACTACCTCCTCGAG
This sequence comes from uncultured Ignavibacteriaceae bacterium, assembly GCA_964480945.1. GTDB lineage: Bacteria > Bacteroidota > Ignavibacteria > UBA10030 > UBA10030 > VGWB01. Next base: position 8,456 of record CAYZRX010000060.1, read on the forward strand.
GCATTGAAAGGCAAGGCTGATTTCAACAATGACAAGATGATTCGACTTGGCGAGTTGACGCAATACGTGAGCGACAACGTCCGTCGCGAAACGAGAGCCCAGCAAAGCCCCATTTCAAGCGGTAATTTCGATATCAACTTGCCGCTGACCGTCGTGCCGGAACGATGATGCGTCCTGCCAAGGTTCTCTCGCTCCTCATCGTCCTCACGGTGGCAGCCTCCGCTGGGGTTCCTCAGGACTCTCTGATCGCCCTGCCGGAAGAGCCGCTGAAGGTTCAAGTGGCTGTTAACCATCCCCAATTGACGTACCACGAAGGGGACACACTCCGGATCGCGGTCACCACGAACAAGGGCTGCTATCTTCGCCTCATCTACAGCGAGGCGAACGGAAGGGACGTGATCATTTTCCCGAACTACCAGAACCGGGATGATCGGGTAAGGGGTGGGGTCCGGTACAGCATTCCAACGATGTTCCAAATCACTGCGCCGTTCGGGAAGGAGACCCTGCACGCGTTTGTCAGCTCGGAAAAATTCTCCACATCAGAGGTGACGGATCGGGGGGATGGACTGTTCACGTTGAAGGACTCGCTCGAAGAGGCTGTCCGGAAGCTACGGGCAGGCAGCATCTTTGGCGAATATGCGGAAGAGAAAGTTGAGATTACGACCAGCCCGAGTGGATCCCTCCCTCTTGACCTCGCGGCTTCACAGGCCGAGCCGCCCCGCATCGAGTTTTCCAAACCCGGCCCCACCGAATTTGCAGTCGAACAAGCCGACTCGATTCTGGTCGAGGGTCAGGTTTCGGGGGAAGGTCTTGTGCCTCGTGTAACGATCAACGGGAGGTTTACCGAGGTGGACAGTGTCGGAGGGGTTCTCCATTTTCGGCTCAGGGTCGGGCTCAGCCCGGGCGAGAACAGATTCGAGGTCCTTTCCCGCACCGCCAGCGGTCAGGTTGTGTCGAAAACGATCGTGATCAACAGGGAGGAGTCCAAGTTTGCGGGACAACGGTGGGCCGTTGTTGTTGGAATCAGTGACTACGCGCATCCCGACATACCGGATCTCAAGTATGCGCACAGGGATGCCCAGGTTTTCTATGACTTCTTGAGGAGCCCGAACGGCGGCGCCTTTCCCGATGACCATATCCTACTCTTGACCAACAGCCAGGCAACGCTCGCCAACGTCCGGAGCGCGATGTTCGATTTCTTACGCCAAACCCGAAAAGAGGATTTGGCGATGATTTATTTCTCCGGGCACGGTCTGAGCAAGGGCAAAGGGTACGCGTATTTCGTTGTGCACGATTCCGACCCCGGCCGGATTGAAGAAACAGCCTTCAACGTGGAGGAGATCCAGGCAGCCCTTCAGAAGTCCATTAAGGCTGAGCGAGTCGTTCTCTTCGCAGATGCGTGCCACAGTGGGGCCATCAATGCGTACATGAAGCGGACACGGTCGACGCAGGTGGAGGAGAACCTGATCAACCGCTATCTCGTGGAGATGGCCAAAGCGAAGCCGGGGATGCTCTCGATCACGTCTTGCGGCGAGAAGGAAGTGTCGAGCGAGGCATGGTTGTTCTGGGAGCACGGGATCTTTACGTTCGTGCTTGTCTCCGGACTCGGCGGAAAGGTGACGGATTCCGAGGGAAAGGTGAAGTCCTTCGAGAGCGCGGATGCGAACGGAGACGGAATCGTAACCGTCGGTGAGTTGACTCAGTACGTCACCAAATATGTCCCCGGCTACACAAAAAACCAGCAGAATCCGCAAGTGAGCAAGTCCGATTTCGACCCGAACATGCCTCTCAGCGTCGTTCGGTGACCCGGTGGCTTCCATACTCTGAGTTGGGATGGGTCGAGGCGCCGCCTCAAGCGGCGCAAGGGAAGTGCCGTGCAGCACGTCGGGGAAAATGAGGATCCTCTATCTTCAGTCCAAGCAGAAGCTGAGTCTTCCATCATGAGACCACAATTGAGCCTCTTCCTCACACTCGTCGTTCTGACTATCCTCGCAACATTTCTCTATTTCCAACTTGTCCCTCAACCGGTCGACGTTCTCTACGTCGGTGCGCGTGTCTACACGGTGGACAAAGCCAATACCGTTGTCGACGCGATTGCCACCCGTGGAGACCGCATTGTCGCCGTGGGTTCGGCAGCGGACATGGTGAAAGAACTCAAGCCGAAGCGAGTCGTCGATCTTGCCGGAAAAACTATTGTTCCCGGCCTTATCGACGCGCACGTTCATCTTCTGAGCCTCGGCGTGGCGAGGTTGACGCTTGATCTTGTGGGATCGAAGTCCGAGGAGCGAGTCGCCGATCTCGTTCGGGAGCGTGTTGGCGCGAGCGGGCCGGGCCAGTGGATACGAGGGCGCGGATGGGACCAGAACGAGTGGCAGTCCAGGCAATTTCCGTCGCACGAGATTCTCGACCGCGTCGCCCCAAACAATCCGGTCTACCTCATGCGGGTCGATGGCCACGCAGCGTGGGTGAACAAGAGGGCGCTGGAGATCGCGGGCATCACGAGCAAGACCCCGGATCCGGATGGCGGAAGATTTCTCCGAGATGCCCGGGGCAACCCGACCGGCGTGCTGGTCGACAACGCGATGGAGGTCGTGGGCAAGTTTCTTCCTCCCCCCTCGGATAAGGAGATGGAGGAGGCCATCGGTCGAGCCGTGCAGGAGTGCCTGAGCTACGGGCTCACCTGCGTTCACGATATGGGGGTTGAAGAGGAGGGGATTGAGACCTACAAACGTCTGATCGATACAGGGAATTTTCCGTTCCGCGTTTATGCCGCTCTTTCCGCGCCGGGCGAAACGTGGGAGAAGTATGTCGAGCCCGATTCATCGGGCAGCAAGAAGGGCCCGCTCATCGGCTACGGCGGGAACAGGCTCTGGGTGCGGGCGATCAAGCTCTATATTGACGGAGCGCTTGGCTCCCGAGGCGCGGCGCTCATCGAACCGTATTCGGACGATCCCGACAATCGCGGCCTTACGGTGATGTCTGAAGGCGACCTTCGAAAGGCCGTAGACGAGGCCCTTGCGAACGGTTTCCAGGTTTGCACGCACGCGATCGGTGATCGGGGGAACAACATTGTTCTCAATATCTATGAAGCGGCGCTTGAGGCGCACGCGGCGAAGGATCCCAGGCTGCGCATCGAGCACGCACAGGTCCTCGCCCCAAATGACATCCCGCGCTTTCACCAGCTCGGTGTCATTCCGAGCATGCAGCCCACGCATTGCACGTCCGACATGTATTGGGCTGAAGCGAGGCTGGGTCCGACAAGAGTTCGGGGTGCCTATGCGTGGCGGTCGCTGCTGAACACGGGCGTTATCATTCCGGGGGGCTCTGATTTTCCCGTTGAGAGCCCGAATCCTCTGTTCGGCATCTATGCAGCGATCACCCGGCAGGATCATCAAGGGAGGCCACGGAATGCGGATGATGTTCGTGCATTTTTTCAGCTTTCCGCGGAAGGGATCACGGACACGGCGGCCTTTGACGGCGGTTGGTATGCCTCGCAGAAGATGACAAGGGAAGAAGCGCTGCGGGCATTCACTGCGTGGGCTGCTTATGCAGGTTTTCAGGAGGATCTGCTCGGCTCTCTCGAGCAGGGGAAACTTGCAGATTTTGTTGTCCTTTCGAAAGACATCATGACCGTACCTCCGCTTGAGATTCTCAATACGACGGTCGAGAGAACGATCCTCGGAGGGAGCGAAGTCTATCGCCGCGAGCAAGTGTCGATGCGTTCGGCGTCACCCGGCCCCGGGTTCTAGATATTGTGTTTCCTTGGAAAAAGTGGTACGTTGAAACAGTTATGTAAGGGACGATTGAAGGACGAAGTGTCTCATGCCGTATAAAGTTCTCGTTGCCGACGACGACGAAGGGCAGCGAAAATCTCACGGATTCGCACTCGAGGTCTGCACGGCCATACTCGAGGATGAGATCGCCATTGTAGAGACTGCCACGAGCAACGAAACGTGGGAAAAGATTCGTTCAGAGTCGTTTAACCTCATTATTCTGGACAATGACTTTAAGGACAATCACCTAAAAGGTCATCTTCCAGGGATCGCACTTCTGCAGCTGTCACGTCGGGAGGGGGTCAATCGCAACACACCGATATTCTTCTGCAGCGCCGACGCGTATGACACGCTGAAATCGATGGTAGAGAAGTTCGGCGGGACATATATGCCGAAGGTGGGATATGATATCGAGAAGGCGGCGCAGCTGTTTGCCGACAAAATGAAGAAGCGGTAGGGTCTGTCCGCGAAGTCCGGAGTCAGTCAGAGGGTCACGCCAGGTGACCCTTTTTTCTTCCCCCATCCGCAAGACTCTAATGCGAGATCCTCACACTCCGATTTCGGGCTGCGTCGACTTTTCAGCCGGGCGCCCCTCCCCACGAAAATCTGTCGCCGGTCCCGGTAGCTTGCGCTTTCCTTCAAATAGCTTTACATTTTTTTCGATCCCACTTCAACGCCTTCTTTGGAGGACCCGTGTACGAGCGATGTCTGAACGAAGCTGAACGCATTCTTGCTTCGGACAAAGATGTCATTGTTCCTGTGAAAAAGATCTGGCAGGAAGTTCAGAAGCAGGGCAAGGTACAGGGCTATGAGATCCCGCCGCTGGCAGATTTTACGGCGCTGCTCGAAGGCGACAGCCGATTCGAGTTCATGCCGTCGCATGATGAGGATGGTGAGCCGTTTGAAGAGGTCGCTGCAGATGACGAACGTGAGGAAGCGGAACTCGAGACTCTCGGATTCTATTCGGGCGATCGTGTGAAGCTCAGGCGCGTGGAGCTGACCCCGGAGGTCATCGGGGGGATGATCAGACGCAAGGTGGACATGACGATGGTTGCCCTCACCAGGGCATGGGAGAGACGTCCGGGCGGCGACCAGGGTACCGAGGATCAGTTGCTGGATATCCTGGCGAGGACTCAGAAGCTTCAACGAGAAGTGAAGAAGACATTCTCAGAAGAGAAGATGAAAGCACTGAGCTTCGCGCTCCGAGACGGGAGGAAGAAAAAGCGGCCGCTGACCCGAAAGAAAGCAGCCACGAGCAAGAAGCGGGCTCGGCCCACCGTAAAGAATCGCCGGATCAAGAAATCGCCTCGCGCCGCTCGAACGAAGCGAGGCCGACGCAAGTAATGCCGCAACATCAAGCCCGCGTCTGGACGATTCGCGAACTGATGACCTTCGCAATCGATCATTTGCGCCGCCACGGCATCGCCGACGCGAGGTTGAACGTCGAACTGCTGCTGTCGCACGCCCTTCAGTGTCAGCGAATTGAGCTGTACACCAATTTCGACAAGCCTCTCACGAGCGAGGAACTGCGCGGATTTCGCGCGCTGTACGAGCGGAGGCTGAATCGAGAGCCCGTTCAGTACCTGGTCGGCTCGGCTAGCTTCATGGGGCTGCTGTTCAAAGTTGACCGGCGCGCCCTCGTGCCGCGACCCGAGACGGAGACCCTCGTCGAGCAAGCCATGCTGGTCTGCCAACGGTGCGCTCCTGACCGCCGGATCCTGATCCTCGAGGTAGGGACGGGGTGCGGCAACATCGCTGTGGCGCTTGCCAAGTTCGTCCGCAACGCCTTCTTGACAAGCTTCGACATCAGCAAAAGCGCCCTTGAGGTGGCGCATCTCAATGCGGAGGCGCACGGTGTTCAGGACAGGACCTCCTTTGTGCCGGCTGACGTCTTCGGATCGTTCGAGGGAAAATTCCCCGGCCCCTTCGACCTTCTTGTCAGCAACCCTCCCTACGTCCCCCTTGACGAGTGGGACGGATTGCAGCAAGAAATCAGGAACTTTGAGCCCCAACTTGCCGTGACCGACATGTCGGATGGCTATCGATTTCATAAGCGGATCATCGAACTTGCGCCGCGTCTCCTGCGAGAAAGGGGGCAGATCCTCCTCGAGCTCGGGTACGGGCAATCTGAAAAGGTTCTGGACATGATGAAAGCGGCCGGATGTTCGGACGTATTCGTCGCGCCCGATCTGCAAGGAGTCCCTCGGGTCGCGATCGGATCATGCCCGGCCGGACTCCGCGCCCCGCACGAGGCGAACTGAATCATGATCTTCCCTTCCCAAATCTCCGACTCACCATGCGAGCTTTGATCCAACGCGTCCGACGCTGCTCGGTGTCCATCGACGGTTCCGCTCACAGCGCGATCCACGCCGGTATCCTGATTCTTCTTGGTGTCAGGCAATCGGACACGGACGCTGATGCGGCGTACCTCGCGGGCCGATGTGCGTTGCTGAGAATCTTCGATGACGAGGAGGGAAAAATGAATCTCTCGGTCAAAGACGTCGAAGGGGAGGCGATGGTCGTGTCGCAGTTCACGCTGTACGGCGACACACGGAAGGGAAACCGTCCGAGCTACACCGACGCGGCCCCACCCGAGGTCGCCGAGCCGCTCTACGAATCATTTGTCCGGATGCTGAAAGCCGAGCTGGGTGATTCGAAGGTGGCCAGCGGCGTGTTTCGTGCGATGATGGATGTTGAGCTCGTGAATGACGGACCGGTCACCGTCCTTGTCGAAAGCAAAGTTCGATCGTAGGTCCCGATCCTCATTACGTCAGGCGATCTTCGTGCGTGTCATTTTCCTTTTTCTGGATGGAGTCGGCATCGGGACGATGAGCCCGGATGCCAATCCGTTCTTCAGGGCTCGACTCCCGCATCTTCGATCTGTGTTGGATGGGGCCTTGCCTCACCGACGATTGCCCCGGATGTCCGGTCGAGATGCCGAGCTTATTCCGGTCAACTCGACGCTCGGCGTTCCCGGGCTGCCTCAGAGCGGCACCGGTCAGGCAGCGCTCTTCACGGGCGTGAACGCAGCGAGACAGATCGGCAAGCATTTTGGCCCGCATCCGACGACGACCCTCCACCCGCTCCTGCAGGAGAAAAACATTTTCCGCCAGCTGAAAGCAAACGGAAAAACCGTCCGCTTTGCCAATGCCTTCCCGCGACAGTTTTTTGAGTACGTCGACTCCGGGACGCGGCGGTTGACGGTCACGACCTTGTCGTGCAGATACGCGGACGTTCCGCTGCTGCGCGCCGAGGACCTTGGGAGGGACGAGGCGCTATCGGCCGACCTCACGCGCGCACGCTGGCCGGATCTGGGTTACCCTGAAATCCATCCCGTGAGTCCTCGGGAGGCGGGGAGGCATCTCTGGAGGATCGCGCTCAACTACCACTTTACGCTGTTCGAATTCTGGCTGACAGACGTTGCCGGTCACGGACGGGACATGACAATGGCCGTGGAGATCCTGGAGCGCTTCGATGCATTTCTTGGAGGATTGTTGGAGGAGTTCGATGCAGCCTCTTCGCTTCTGATCATCACCAGCGATCACGGCAACATTGAGGATCTCTCCACGAAGAGCCATACGCGGAATCCGGTCCCTTGCGTCGCGCTTGGCAAGAATCGCAGAGAATTTCTCATGGGGGTAAAGAATCTCACTCACATTACCCCATCCATTCTAAGGATGCTCTAGTGCCGTTTCCATAAAGTGATCTTGTGTTTATCGACTACGCGACTGCAAATGGAAACGAGCACTACTGCCTTTTTTAGAAAGAGCTCAGACAAGAAACACAAGATTTCTTTTTAGAGGTGGCACTAGCAGGTATGGAGCAGACAAACCTCAGCCGAAGGCCCGCGGTGCGATTGGTCCTCCTGGTCATTGCGGGGATCTTGCTGGCCCAGTACGTCACGCTCCGCCCGATCGCGGCGTACGCGGGTATCTTGATCGCCGCCCTCGCTGCGTTCGCCGGATACCTTCGCGGCGGTCGCTCGACGGCTTTCGCTGTGGGCATGCATCTTTCCGTGTTCTTGATCGGCTTCTATCTGGCATCTCTCGAGCGGCAACGGGTAGAGACCGAAACGCTCAAGCCTCGCCAGTTCGATGAACCCATCGTGGCGCAGGGGTATCTCGAAGCCCAACCTGTCAAGAAGCCAAACCGTTACGAGCTCGTTGTGCGCACCGCGAGGATTGTGAGGCCCGGCGAGGCAGGTGGAAGCCGGCGCCGGGTGCTTGTCATGGTGCGCAAGCGCAGTGTCACTGCAGCGTTGGATTCGTTGAGGACCGGCAGCGAGGTTTTGGTCCGCGGGCGCCTCGAACCGGTGCCTGGACCTCGTAACCCTGGGGATTTTGATTACGGCCGGTATCTGGCGCTGAACGGGATCTTCGGCATCATTTCTGTCGGCGATAGCGGTCGGGTGGAGGTGCTACCGTCGGCTCGCGAAGGGACGCCGGCGTCATTCCTGGCGTCCGCGCAGAAGGCCGTCTATCAGATTCTCGACCGCTTCCATACTCGGGAACAGGCGAGCTTCCTGAAGGGTGTTGTCTTCGGATTCAGAAGCGACATTTCCCTCGATATCAAGCAATCGTTTATTGCCACGGGAACGATTCACGTCCTGGCTGTCTCAGGACTGCATGTCGGCGTGGTGGCCCTTATTTTCTATTCCCTCGGCGGACTTTTCCGTCTCTCAAAGCGGTGGGTCGTGGCAGTGACGATCCTCGGCCTGGTCTGCTACATGTTCATCACAGGTCAGAGCCCCTCCGTCGTTCGAGCGACGATCATGGCCACTGTCATCCTCCTCGGCACGTTGTTCGAGCGAAAGACGGATGTCTACAATTCACTGGCGGCTGCCGGCTTGCTGATGCTATTGTGGGATCCGAAATACCTCTTCGAGGTGGGATTCCAACTATCGTTCGCTGCTGTCCTCTCGATCGTCTACCTCTATCCAAAGCTGGAGTCCCTTATCCGCAGGATACCCGAGCGCTTCGAGGAAATCAAGGCGATCGATTACGTGCTGAAGCTCTTTGCGGTCTCGCTCGCTGCGCAGCTGGGGACCCTTCCCTTCACGGCGTACTATTTCGGCCGGGTGTCCGTGGTGTCGCTGGTCGCGAACCTTGTCGTCGTACCGGTCTGCGGGTTCAATGTGATGCTTGGCTTTGCTACCGTAGCCTTTTCATATGTCTCCGATTGGGTGGCGCAGTGTTACGCCGAGCTTAATGGGGTCCTTGTCACGTTTCTCCTCGGTTTTGTCAAAGCGGCGGCAAAGGTCCCGCTGGCGTACTATGAGACAGCAGGTGTCGCGGTTTCCTTCCCCATCTTCTATTATCTGGGAGTCGGCGCAGTGTTCAGCGCAAACAGACCGCGAACCCTCGTGAAGTGTGTCATCGCCCTCCTTGTCGCGCTCAACGTGTTTCTCTACCACGACCTCTTCCAAGCGCAAAGACGTTCCCTCGTCCTCACCGCGCTCGACGTCGGACAGGGGGATGCTCTCTTTCTGGAGTTTCCGAATCGGAAGCGCGTGCTCATCGATGCCGGACCGAAAAGCTTCGACTATGATGCGGGTGAGCGGCTCGTTGCACCGTTCCTCAAGCGAAAGGGAATTGAGTCGATCGACGCCATCATCGTTACGCACGCCCACGCAGACCACCTCGGTGGAGTTCAGTACCTCCTTGAGCATTTCCATGTGGGGAGGCTGATCCAGGCGGGAAACCCGCCGGCGTCTCGACTTTATAACGAGGTTGTCGCCGCCGCGCAACGGAACCATGTCCTCCTCCAGCGGGCGTCCATGGGTGAGGCCTTGTCGATCGATACGACGGCGCGCGTCTTCGTCCTCAGTCCGGACGCACGAAGGGATAGCTCCAGGAATCTGAATAACCGGTCGATTGTTTTGAAGGTCGTCTACGGCGGGACCTCGTTCCTGCTGCCGGGCGACGCGGAGACCGAGGTAGAGGATGATGTTCTTCGCCGGTTTGGCCCGATCCTTTCGAGCGACGTCCTGAAAGCGGGCCACCACGGATCCAACACGAGCTCGAGCGTCGCGTTTCTCGAGAGAGTCCGACCGGCCATCGCTCTTATCTCTGTGGGAAGGTACAACAAGTTCGGCCATCCGTCGCCGATCGTCCTCTCACGTTTCAATCAGATGGGAGTTCAGGTCGAGAGAACGGACTACGACGGTGCTGCCGTGGTTCGAAGCGACGGCGCAAGGTGCGAAGTGGTTGAGTGGAGGGACAGGAGGTCGAGACTGTAACAGTTGGGGCAAGCTCAGTTGCAAGAAGAATGGAACTTGTCTCGGGTTCACGAGGTCAGCAGGAGGAATCGATGAGCGATTCATTGAACGAACACAAGAAACGCTGGGAAGGTGAAATGGTGCGACCGGCTCTGCAGAAGGCCGCGGAGCGGAAGGCGCCCTTCCAAACCGACTCCGGAATACAGGTCGAGCGGCTCTATCTGCCGCGGGAGGTCGACTACGAGGCGCAGGTCGGATTTCCCGGCGAGCACCCGTACACGCGCGGGATCTATCCGACGATGTACCGTCAGCGGTTCTGGACGATGCGCCAGTACGCGGGATTTGGGAGTGCGGACGATTCGAACGAGCGCTACCGCTATCTCATCGCGCAGGGGACCACCGGCCTGTCGGTCGCGTTTGACCTCCCCACCCAGATGGGGTACGACTCCGACCACGCGATGGCGGAAGGGGAGGTGGGGAAGGTGGGCGTCGCGATCGACACGCTCGCGGATATGGAAACGCTGTTCGAGGGGATCAAGCTTCAGGATGTCACTACCTCGATGACGATCAACGCAACCGCGGCGATCCTGCTCTGCATGTACGTCGCTGTCGCCAAAAAGCAGGGGGCAGACCTCCGTCGCATCTCCGGCACGGTCCAAAACGACATCCTCAAGGAGTACATCGCGCGCGGGACCCATATCTACCCACCCGACTCATCCATGCGTTTGGTGACCGATCTGTTTGCGTGGTGCAGCGAGCACCTCCCCCGCTGGAACACCATCTCCATCAGCGGCTATCACATTCGTGAAGCCGGAGCGACGGCAGTGCAGGAGCTCGCCTTCACGCTCACGAACGCCATCGCTTATGTAGAGGCCGCGGTCCGGAAAGGGCTCGACATCGATCGTTTCGGAGGCCAGCTTTCCTTCTTCTTCAATGCCCACAATAACATCTTCGAGGAGGCGGCAAAGTTCCGGGCGGCGCGAAGGATCTGGGCGAAGATCATGAAGGAGAGGTTCGGCGCCAAGTTGAGTGATACGATGAAGCTCAGATTCCACGCTCAGACGGGCGGGTCGACGCTTACCGCGCAGCAAATCGACAACAACGTCGTTCGCGTCGCCCTCCAAGCACTCTCGGCGGTGCTGGGTGGCTGCCAATCACTGCACACGAACTCTCGCGACGAGGCCCTCGCCCTGCCGACTGAGGAGTCCGTTCGGGTGGCGTTGCGCACGCAGCAGATCATCGCTTGCGAGTCGGGCGTTGCCGATACCGTAGATCCGCTCGCGGGATCGTACTTTGTCGAGTCCCTGACGGACGAAATCGAAAAGAAAGTGTGGGAGTATATCGAGAAAGTGGACGAGCTCGGCGGGGCGGTGCGCGCGATAGAGAAGCAGTTCTATCAAACGCAGATCGCCGAGAGCGCGTACAAGTACCAGATGGCGATTGAGAAGAAGGAAAAGATCGTCGTAGGCGTCAATGAGTATGAGGTGGAGGGGGAGGAGCCGCCCGAGATCCTCCGGATCGATGAGGGCATTCGAGCGAAGCAGATCCAGAGACTCAACAGCATCCGCGCGCGGCGGGACAGGAAAGCGGCGGAGCGAGCCCTGGAGGAGCTCAAGAAAGTAGCGCGAACGGATGAGAACCTGCTCCCCCGGATCCTGGCGTGTGTGGAATCGTACGCAACGGCGGGTGAGATTTCTGATGCGCTGCGATCGGTTTGGGGGGAGTACGAATTTTAGTATTCCTTGCAGCTGAGATTCGCGCGCGGGTCGAATCGATCACCGTCTGTCATCTTCCCGGAGGTTTCAGCTCCGTTCTTTGTCTCTTGTCTCCTTTTTCTCTATATTGAGCCGTGCAAATTTCGAAGGCAGAGCTGAAATACCTGGCCTCCCTCTCGCAGAAGAAGGTCCGCTCCAAGGAGCAGAAATTCCTCCTCGAGGGCTGGCGAGCCCTCAAAGACGTCCTCAATTCGCCCCACAAAATCGAGCTGGTCGCGGTTGTCTCGAGATACCTGGAAGACCCGGACTACGAGAATATCCTTTCCCAGCTCAAGCAGCGGCGGACCCCTCTGAAGGAAATCAGTCCAACCGATCTCAAGAAGGTCGCCGACACCGTTCATTCGCAGGGCGTTCTGGCGCTGGTTCATCAGCGACGCTTTTTCCTGGATGATGAATTGGTGCGCAAAGCGAGGCTCGTGGTTGCGGCAGACGCGGTGAATGACCCCGGCAACGTTGGCTCGATCCTTCGCTCAGCCGATTGGTTCGGTGTGGATGCGGTTCTGCTGGGCAATGGATGTGTCGAGCTTCACAACGAGAAGGTCGTGCGTTCGACCGTCGGCTCGATGTTCCACCTCCCCGTTGTGGAAGACCTCGATCTCCCTCAAACGTTGGTGCGAATGAAGCAGGACGGGTTCGTCATCGTTGCGCTCTCCGCCGACGGGGACAAGATCTATACAGAACTGGAAACAAAAGGGAAGCAGATCTTCGTCGTGGGCAATGAGGCGCACGGGGTATCTCCCGACGTTCGCCGAGCTGCGGACGTCGTTGTGAAGATCCCGAGAGCCGGGAAAGCCGAATCGCTCAATGTCGGTGTTGCATGCGGGATTATGCTCGCGCATGCCCGCGCGGCAATGAAGGAGCGCGAGACACGCTGAGTCTGACATGATTACATCTGTTCCGGGATTCAAGGTCGGTCACTACACGGACAGGATAGGCATGACCGGCTGTACGGTCATTCTCTGTCCGCCGAAGACGCGTGGGAGCTGCGAAGTGCGCGGGAATTCACCCGGTACCCGCGAGCTCGCGCTGCTGGCGCCCGAGAAATCCATGCAGGAGGTGCACGCGATCCTCCTCACCGGCGGAAGCGCGTTCGGATTGTCTGCTGCCGAAGGCGTTGTACGATGGCTTGAAGAACACGACACCGGCTACCAGACCCCATGGGCGAAGGTGCCGATCGTGCCCGCGGCCGTTGTGTTCGACCTGAATGTCGGGAGCAGTCAGGTCAGACCCGACGCTGCAGCAGGCTACAAAGCATGCAATGCTGCCACGGCCGGCCAAGTCGAAGAGGGGAGCGTGGGCGTCGGCATGGGCACGACGGTGGGAAAGTGGAAAGGGTTCGGACACTGGATGAAGGGCGGAGTGGGCACCGCCTTCGCGGAACTTTCCGGGTTGAAGGTGGGTGCGCTCGCAGTGGTGAATTCGGTCGGCGACATTATCGATGGCGACGGCAGGGTGCTCGCGGGTGCGCGATCGGCGGACGGTACCTTCTTCGGTGAAACCGACGTGCATCGTCCGCTCGCCCGGGGAAAAGTGCTCGGGCAAACGAACACGACGCTCACGGTCGTTGCGACGAATGCGAACCTGTCGAAGCTGGAGCTCTTCCGTATCGCCCAGCGAATGCACGATGGCTACGCGCGCGCCATTGTGCCGGCACACACGTCGTTCGATGGTGACGTTTCCTTCGCACTTTCGTGCGGTGCTGTTGAGGCGGATCTGGATCTCGTCGGAGAGGTCGCCGCGCAGGTGACGGCAGAAGCGATTCGCCGGGGCGTTCGAGCGGCGATCAGCGTGGTGGGCGTTCCGGGGCTGGCAGGCTGAACGCAACTTTTTCCGATGCTGATCGTCAACTCCCTGATGGCAGGAGTCACGGATCGGAACCGGTTTCGTTGGATTCTTCTTGAAATTGAGCTATATTTTTCTGCGCGAGTCAACGGGGAGGTGCTCACCGCACAACCTGACGGCTTGCGTCTGCTGCAGTTCTGCGAATCAAGCTTCTGCTGGAGAAGGAAAAGGACGTGGGCGGATCCTAAGGGATTCTGATCTGCCCTCGCAAACTCGCAACGAATGAAGACCTCCTGGGCGCCGAACAAGGTTCCCTTGCCTCGCGCCTTCTCAGATCTTGAGCTCGATTGCCGTCCTGAGGTTCGCTTTGGGACGGAAAGAAACAGGCGCGTGTAGATCGGAATGTCGACCATTGTCTGTCGCATCATCGAAGTCTGTGTGTTCAAACGGGAAGATGGCGGTCCGAAATATCTTCTTCTCAAACGGTCGAACAATGATCGCATCTATCCTGGGATCTGGCAGCTGGTTACGGGAACGATGCATCAGGGCGAGACAGCGTTGAACGCGGCTCTGAGGGAGCTGGCTGAAGAATCGGACTTGCAGCCGGTACGGCTCTGGGTTGCGCCTCACGTGAGCGCGTTCTACGTTGCTACCGACGACACCATGCAGATAAGTCCGCTCTTTGCGGCGGAGGTGTCGAGTTCCGGCGATCTGCGGCTGTCGGCGGAGCACCAGGCCTTCGGCTGGTATCCCTACGAGGAGGCTCGGGAGCTGTTGGTATGGCCCGGCCAGCGGCGGGGCCTGGAGATCGTTCAGCAGTACATCCTCGGCGGAGAGAAAGCGGCGGAGCTAACTCAACTTTCACTCTAAATTCAGACGGAAGGAGCTTCCTTTGGGCCTACTCGTCGTCGGTTCGGTAGCGTTCGACTCGGTCGAGACACCGTTTGGAAACGTGAAGGATGCGCTGGGAGGGTCTGCCATCTATATCTCGGTGGCGGCCAGCTACTTCACGGCCCCCATTCGGCTCGTCGCCATCGTCGGCGGCGATTTTCCCCAGAATTATATGGACTTCCTGGAGGAACGGGGAATTGATCTCGACGGCCTTCAAGTTGTTCGAGAGGGAAAGACCTTTCGGTGGGGAGGGAGATACCACTACGATCTGAACATGCGTGACTCGATGTACACGGACTTGAACGTCTTCGAGAAGTTCAACCCGGTGATCCCGAACGGCTTCAAGCGGAGCGCCTACGTGTGCCTGGGAAACATCGATCCGGTCCTGCAGCGGCAAGTTCTCGGTAGGGTCAACAAGCCGAGGCTGGTCGTCGGGGATACGATGAACTACTGGATCGAGAACAAACCCCGCGAGCTTGCCGAGACGATGAAGGTGATGGATGTTATCGTCGTGAATGAATCGGAGGCCCGTCTGCTCACCCACGAGCCGAATCTGATCAAGGCTGCGAAGAGGATCATCGAGATGGGGCCGAAGATCATTATCATCAAGAAGGGCGAGCACGGCGCGTTGCTCGTGACGGAGGAGACGATCTTCTCGGCTCCGGCTTATCCGCTGGAGAACATCTACGACCCGACCGGCGCAGGGGATGCATTCGCCGGCGGATTCGTGGGCTGGCTGGCGAGAACGGATGACCATTCGCCGGACAATCTGAAGCGCGCCGTCGTCTATGGAAGCACTCTCGCTTCCTTCTGCGTCGAGAAGTTCAGCATTGACGGTTTGAAGGACCTGACCTACCTGCAGATTCAGGATCGCTACCGGTCGTTCATGCGGCTCTCGAGCTTCGACGAACTGTAGAGGCGTATGAAAGCCATCGAGTGGAAGAACGGAACCGTGCGCTTCCTCGACCAGCGGAAACTTCCGCTCGAAGAAGTGTATGTGGAGACCGACGACGAGACGGTCGTTGCGGAAGCGATCAAGACCCTCGCCATCCGCGGAGCGCCCCTCATCGGAATCGCTGCTGCCTACGGGTTCGCCCTCGCGTTCAAAAAGCTCTCGTCGTATGACGGGCGCAGCCTGATCGCGCTCATCGAGAAAACCACGAACCTGTTTGCCTCCACCCGGCCCACAGCGGTGAATCTCTTCTGGGCCCTCAATCGGATGAGGAACACCGTCATCGATTCGTCCGGCGGCGGTCCTGAGGAGATCCAGTCGAAGTTGCTCTCGCAGGCGCAGAAGATCCATGCTGATGACGAAGAAATGTGCCGCGCGATCGGCCGGCTCGGTGCCGAGCTGTTGCCGAATGCGGCCAGCGTCCTGACGCACTGCAACACCGGGAGTCTGGCGACGGGTGGAAACGGCACCGCGCAGAGCGTCATCACGACCGCCTGGGAACTTCTCAAGCTCAAGCACGTCTATATCGATGAAACTCGCCCTCTCCTTCAGGGTGCTCGGTTGACGGCGTGGGAGCTGCAGAAACTCCAGATCCCCTTCACTTTGATCACGGACAATACCGCAGCCTTTCTGATGCAGCGGGGGGAGATCAACGCCGTCGTCGTCGGAGCAGATCGCATCACGCTGAACGGGGATGTCGCGAACAAGGTGGGAAGCTATGGGTTGGCCGTGCTGGCGAAGCACCACGGGATACCGTTCTATGTCGCCGCGCCGACCTCCACGATTGACCTAGAGATGGTCAGGGGCGCTGAGATACCGATCGAGCAGCGGGATCCCACGGAGGTGACCGAGATCCTCGGCCGTCAGGTCGCTCCGGCGGGGGTCCATGTCTACTCCCCGGCGTTCGACGTGACCCCCAACGAGCTGATAAAGGCGATTATCACCGAGAAAGGGGTCATGCGGAACCCTTATCGGATGGCAATGGAGGAGTTGAAGAGAAAGGAACTCTCTTCGATGGTCCGGAAGGCGGTCTTTTGAAGAGGATGTGATGATCACCAAGACAGATGCGATGGTCCTGAAGACGATGAAGTTCCGCGACACGAGCAAGATCGTCACGTTCTACACGCGCCAATACGGCAAGCTAAAAGGGGTTGCCAAGGGAGCGCGGCAGATGAAGAGCAAATTCGGCGCTGCCCTCGAGCCGATGACGAGGGTCTCGCTCGTGCTCTATAGAAAAGAGCATAGGGATCTCCAGCTGATCTCGCAGTGCGACATCGTCGGGTATTACAAGAGGATCCACACGGAGATCGAGCGGATGTCCGTCGCCCTCTCGATTCTCGATCTGGTCAACCAACTGGCACATGACGAAGAGGAGAACGCCGAGTTGTATCGGCTCTTGATCGGGACCTTCGAGCAGTTGGAGCAGACCTCGAAGAACTACCCCAACCTTTTCTACGCATTCGAGCTCCGGCTTGCGGGATTGTTCGGTTTTTCGCCTGTTCTGGAGGTTTGCGGCCGGTGTGGAAGGAAGGTTGATGAATTCGGGGGGGAGCGGTCGGTCATCTTTCAGCTTTCGCGCGGCGGGATCCTTTGTCCCGAGTGCGCCCAATCCGCCAAGACGCTGACGGCGGAGTCCATTTCGGCGACCCGGCCCGGCTTCGATGGGTTCAGCAGGGACACCCGACGGACTGACGGGAACATCCGGGTCTCCATCCCGTCGTTGAAGATCATGCAGAGGCTTTTTCTTGGAAGGCTTGAAGGGGTTTGCGCGCTGGAGTATCCCAAGGGGGTGGGGAACGAAATCGATGCAACCATACGTTTGTACTTACGTAATCATTTCGAGGACCTGAAGCCTCTCAAATCAACCGAGGTTTTCCAGAAGATTTTGAACTGAATGCCTGTCGCTCAGTGGCTAGCAGGTGTGTTCACCAATTCGTGAAGAGGATCGCTAACCAGTAGGAGAAGTTCTATGTCAATGAAGTCAGTTGTCGTTGCCGTTTTGTTGATCGCCCTCGGTATCGTGTTCGGCGTG
>CAYZRX010000061.1:0-7390 GCA_964480945.1 uncultured Ignavibacteriaceae bacterium
ACCGACAGATCGGCAAAGGGGACGGAGCTTATCATGCCCGTGATGGAGAGAATCAAGAAGGTGCGGGATGTCGAGTTCGTGCTCGTGGAACGCAAACCGCACGCTGAGGTCCTTCGAATCAAGGAAACCTGCGATCTTGCCATCGAGCAGGTCGGCAACTTTGGCGGGACGGGATACGGCCGGAACTCGTTGGAGAACCTCGCGTTCGGTATTCCGACCGTTACGGAGATGACGTCGGACTACGTCGCGTGGCTTCCCGAGAACCCCTTCGTCCTGGCGACTCGGGAGACGCTCTTCGATCGGTTCATCGAATTGATCGATAACCCGCAGCTTCGAGCGGAGAAGAAGCTCGCGGGCAGGCGATGGGTTGAGAAGTATCACTCCTACGAGGCAGTCCACCAGCGACTCATGGAACTCTATCGTGAGCACCATATTATCTAAGCTCAAGGACCTGCCCCGTCCTCTGCTCGTCATCCTCGCTCTCGGGCTGGCGATCAGGATAGCGTTTGTCGCACTCCACTACCGGCCGCTCATCTCGGATGAAAAGGAATACGACCAGCTTGCTTACAACATCGCCTCACAGGGATCCTATTCGTACAACGGGGACCCAACAGCCTATCGTCCGGTCGGCTACCCGGCCGTCGTCGGTCTCATTTATTTTGTGGCCGGCCATCAGCCGGGTATCGTGAAGGTTCTTCAAGCCGTGTTGGACGCGATCCTGCCGCTGATTCTGTTCCAACTCCTGTCGGGATTCAACCAGCAAACCAGGCTGCTGGCGGCAGCGTTCTGGGCGTTCTACCCTCCGGCGATCCTTTATTCGAACTTCCTGCTCTCAGAGAGCAGCTTCACATTCCTTCTTGCGCTGTCTCTTCTTTTCCTCTTCAAGTTCAACTTGCAGAAGAAGGCGTTGGCACTCCTTACCGGCATTCTGATCGGAATACTGGCGCTGATGAAACCGAGTTTTCTCCTTTTCCTGGCCCTGCTGCCGTTCATGTTCTTCGCGCTTCGTTTCCCGGTGCAGCGGCTCTGGTGGATCGGACTTGGGACATTGCTTCTCGTTGCGCCGTGGGTTGTGAGAAACTCTATCACGGTTGGCAGTGTGACGCTTTCCTCCAATGGGGGGATCAATCTGTTGATCGGCAACAATCCCAACGCAACCGGAGCATACAACGTCAATTTCCCGGAAGGCATCCTCGACGGCGCGAGGACCGAAGTCGAGGCAGACAGACTTGCGTTTCGGTACGCAACGGACTACGTCCTCAGCAGGCCCGGCTCATTCGTGGTCAACGGGGTCAAGAAGATTGCCCACCTGTTTGAGAGCGAAGGCGGTCTTCTCGTCTGGACCTTCTCCGGAGATCCCGAGGACGCTTCCACGCGATTCTCCGCGAAATATGCCTCGCTTACGCCTGCGTTGATCCTTGCCGTCAACCTGCCGTATTTTCTTCTTCTGATTGCGGGGGTCGTAGGATTCCTTGGTTTTCCCGAACCGAAGCTGCGGTGGGCTTTCCTTATCCTTCTGGCGGCGTGGCTCTTCACGCACGGTATCTTCTTTGGCGGGAGCCGCTTTCATTTCCCGCTGATGCCATACTTCGCCGCGTTCGCAGCGTGGTGGCTGTCGTACCTCCCGGAAAGCCTACGGGACCTGTCGAAACCTCGCAAGGCACTTGCAGCAGTTGTCATCGTGGCACTCATTGCCGTCTGGATTTATGAAGGGATCGTGATTTACAGTGCTTGAAGGAATCTCCGAGATCAAGCGAGAGCGTCTGTACCTGGCTGGAATTTGCGGCCTGGCCCTGATGCGTTTCCTGAACCTCGGGTTCCTCGACCTGCAAGCGTGGGATGAAGCCCTGTACGCTGTTCGCTCCGAGAGCATCCTCCGGTTCGGAGGTTGGCTCGATCAGACCCGTTATGCAATCGATGGACTCTACTCGTCGCTTCATCCTCCTCTCTACGTTTGGTTAACGACGGTGTCGTTCGGTGCGTTCGGCGTTTCCGAGTTCGCCGCGCGGTTCTTTTCCGCACTCTTCGGCGCGCTGACGCTTTTCATCATCTACAGGATCGGCAAACACATCGGAGACGTTCGATTGGGCTTCTTTGCGGCGCTCCTTTACGGATTGAACCCCTTCGTCACTTTCTACACCCGGCAGGGTCAGTTCGACGCCACCCTCGTCTTCTTCCTCTCCCTCTCCATTCTAATGCTTCTGCGAGCCGAGAAGGAAGGAAGCTTTAAGCTCGCGCTCCTCGCAGGCATCGCGGTGGGTGCTGCGCTGATGACGAAGCTGTACGTCGGTCTTGGCATTCCGCTGGTCTATGGCTTCTGGATCTTGCTCGGCCCATCGGAGCGGAAGGAACGATCGTGGAAGATGCTCGGGCTCTCGCTCGTCGCCGCCGTCGTCGTTGCCCTCCCGTGGCATCTTTACATGACGACCGTGCACGGAAAAGGCGATCCACTGTTTTTCCTCCGGGCCTCCGCCCTCTTTGAACGATCGCTCTACGGCATCGAAGGCAATGTGAAACCGCTCGAGGTGCTCTATTTCTTCAACCAGCTTTTCGTTCTGTTCCCTGCGGGCGTGGCGTGGTTCGGGCACGGATTGTTCACAGCGGTCAGAGAGAAGAAACCCGGTTGGTACATGATGGCCCTTTGGTTCGTGGTCTTCTTCCTCGTCTTCTCTTTGATGAGGACGAAGCTCGCCGTCTATCTGCTTCCGATGCTGGTTCCGGCTTCGTTGATCGCGGCGAGAGAGATCTCCAAGGTCGTACGGGGCACGTACTCCCGAGGCGGCGTCTGCATTTTTCTCGCAGCAACGGGACTCTCCGTTCTATGGGCGTCGAGCCAGGCGTGGCGAAACGCGACAAAATCGATCATCTCCGCCGCTCTCCGGTTACATCTCCCTTCCGCATCCGACGCAACCGGATTCCTTGTCCTCCTGCTCCTGGCCTCCTGCATTCTTGTGCTCTCGTACCTTGCTGTCAAGCGGAGCTGGGTGGATCAGGTTCGCGGAGCGATCCCGTACCTCTTGTTCGTCCCTTCCTTCATCGTCTGCTTCTACCAGATCACCCGCTACGACAGGTTTCAGTATAAGGACGGCGCGGCCGAGCTTGCGGAGTTCATCGCGAAGAAGCAGCCATCAGAGATCGTCGTGGCGGGATATGAGAGAAACCCCCAACTGACCTACTATCTCGAAGGGGCCGATATCGGTTGGCGCGAGGACCTGCCCGTCGAGCGGATTGTGCCGCCGAAGGATCGCAGCCGGTTTCGCTCGTGGCTGACGGAACAGCTCTCAGGTGCGCCAGACGACATAATTGTGGTCATCGAGAAGGACAAGTTCATCCGCTACGAATGGGTCACCTCTGCTGAGCTCGTTCCACCCGACTACGATGTTGTCTTCGAGAGTCGCCGATACGCCGCATTCGAGGGCGCGCAGTTGGTCCACTACGCTGAGATCTTACTCAATCCCCGCATCGACGAAGAGAGCGCCAACAAGACGAATTGAATTTCGTCAATTTTCTGCCTACCTTAAAAACAAGATGAGATCCTTCATCATGATCTTGCTCACGATTGCAGTTTACGCCTTTCTCCTCGGCTGTCAGGGGAGCGAATCGAAAGCCCTGGCAACCGAGCTGTCCTGGAAATCCTTCGACGAGGGCGCGAACCTTGCCAGGACAGAACACAAAAAGGTCCTTGTCGACGTCTACACCGACTGGTGCACGTGGTGCAAAAAGATGGACCGCGAGGTCTATACCGACGAACAGGTCGTAAAGGCCTTGAGAGCGAGCTATGTCGTCGTGAAACTCAACGCCGAATCCTCGAAGCAGCTGGCGTACGACGGGAACTCGTTCACCGAGACACAACTCGCCCGCGCGATGGGCGTCACCGGGTACCCCACTACCTTGTTCCTTGACTCCGATGCGAAGCCGATCACCAAAGTTGCCGGCTTCATTCCGGGGAAAGACTTCGTCAACATCGTCCGTTTCATCGGCAAAGACTACTACAAGACAACAACTTACCAGGACTACCTCTCCAAGCAAGGCACCTCGAAGGTGGAATGAAGATCAGCGGCTTCTCGTTCGTCCGCAACGGCGTCAGGTTCGACTACCCGTTCCTCGAGTCCATTTCCTCTCTCCTGCCGATCTGTGACGAGCTCGTCATCGCTGTCGGGAAATCGGACGACGACACGCTCGAGCGAATCCAGAAGATCGGCTCGCCGAAGATCAAGATCATCGAGACGGTCTGGGACGAGGCGCTCCGTACCGGAGGGCAGGTTCTTGCCCAGCAGACCAACATCGCCCTGGATCACGTCACCGGAGATTGGGCGTTCTATCTTCAAGGGGACGAAGTCCTCCACGAATCCGACCTTCCGGTCGTCCGCGACGCCCTCCTTCGATATCACACAGATCCTCAGGTAGAAGGGCTCCTTTTCCGCTACAAGCATTTCTACGGCAGTTATGATTACGTCGGGTCGTCCCGGCAATGGTATCGCCATGAGATTCGGGTCGTGCGGAGTGGGATCGGTGTCCGGTCGTGGGGGGATGCCCAGGGATTTCGCATCGACGGCAGGAAGCTCCGGGTGAAAGCCGTCGAGGCCTCCATCTATCATTACGGATGGGTGAAGCCGCCTCAGATCCAGATGGCGAAACAGCGCAGCTTCAACAGGCTCTGGCATTCAGACCGATGGATTGAGCAAAGACTCGGGCAGAGCACTTCGTTTGACTACAGCGGGGGGACGAAGCTGCAAAAGTTCACGGGTTCCCACCCGGCCGTTATGCGCGACCGGATCAAGTCTGCCGACTGGAAGTTCGAGTACGATCCCGTTAGGGTGAGGGCGTCGTTCAAGGACGCCGTACTCGATTGGATAGAATCAAAGACCGGAGTACGGATTGGAGAGTACAAGAACTACGAGCTGATCTGAACGATTCGCCTCACGCCTGCCGGTTCTCCCCATCCTTTCCCTTCTCTTCTGACGCCAAAGCCCGGGCTGCAAACAGAAGTCCCGTCACAAACCACCATCCCAGACAGTTGATGAACGTACCGTAGTAGTTCTGAAAGATTCCCGCGACCAGGAGCCCTAGGACGGAGAATGTCGATCCGAGTGCGATGGCGCGAAGCCTTGCATCGCTCGAGTGAAGTGAGGCGCGAAATCCGGCCGTGAGCGTTACCCCCCAGATGGCAAGGAAGGCGAGAAGGCCTGGGACGCCAGAAGACACAAGCACGGTGAGATAATCGCTGTGAGGATGGACGATCGTGTCATAGTACCCGTCCACGCGGTAGCGGTCGAACACGTAATCCCAATTATCCTCACCGACGCCCGTTACCGGGTGGTCCTCCGCGATTCGGAGGGACGTTTTCCACAGATTCAATCTCGTTTCGTTCTGGGAGATATCGACGATCGATTCGACGCGAAAGCGAATGGCCGGGACGGTGAGGATACCCGCGGAGACCGCGATGAAAAGCGCCGCCGTAACGATGAGACCCGTCCTGCGGCCGCGCGTGAAGGCGAACAACGGAATCGCCGCACCGAAGGAGAGCCAGATGCTCCGGGCAAATGTCCCCACGACCGCGAGAAAGCTCGCCGCTGCCAGGCTCCCAAAGAGCCAGCGCATCTTTGTCTTGAGCTCGACCCAGAACCCTGACGCAAAGAAGAAGACCGTCATCGCGAACGCGGCGAACGTAAGGTAGAAGCCGTAGAAACCGACCGACCGGTAGAACCCCCAGCCCATCGGGGTCAGCTGCAAGCCCCGGTACAGCTCGACGCCCCCGAACACCTGCCAAATAGCGTAAAGCGACGCCACGCCTGAGGTCGCGAGAAACGTGTAGACAAGGTTTGAAAGCATTTTCACATCATCGACGGTCCAGAAGAGCATCAGCATCATGACAAGCGCCCACTCGTTATCGGCGACCGCGCCGAGGCTGTGCAGAGGACGAGCGGAGATCGCGGCAGCAAGGACGTTCCACAAAATGTAGAAGATGAGCGGCGCGAAGACGAAATGCCAGCGAACCCGCCATCGCTTGTTGATCACTCCGTCGAGAAGCCAGCCCAGAAAAGCGAATGCGATGCCGAACTCCGCCGGCACGTGCGAGAGCGGAAGGCCGAACGCGAAGAGGAACAGACCGGCTTTCGTGAGCCTTTGAGGAATTCCCTTGAGTGTCATCTGGTCACCGAAGTCACGCGAGCTGGACTTTTCTGAGTGGTGACATCAAGGAATCTATCGATACCCCCGATAATCTCAGCCAGAGGGATGGAAGAGGCAGGCTGACCCGCGGGGGCGACGACAAGATCGTATTGGACCCGATACGGAAGCCATTCCCGCATGCCTTGAACCGTCGTAAAGAATCCAAAGACCGGGGTCTGACAGGCGGAAGCGAAATGGACGATCGACGTATCGGGAGTAAACACACAGAGGGCGCCAGCAACGAGCGAGGCGACCTGAAGGAGCGTGGCCTTCCCCTTCTCGGGAAAGACGATGCATTTTCGAAATTCCTGACCTGTTCTCACCGCGGTCGCCATTTCACCATCATCCGGCGCAACGATGAGGACGGTCCGGAATATCTTCCTTTCACTGAGATGGGATGCGATCCCCTTGGCCTGCGAGACGGAGATCCGTCTGTCGGCATCCTTGGCCGAGAGATTCAGCAAGACATACGGCAGAGGACTCTCCTCTGCAGCCACGCGCCGCTTCATCCGGTTTCGCACGAGGAAGTCATCGACCACCTTCTTTGACACTTCATCCACGAAGAGCTCGAATCGAAGATCCTCCGGCCGCAGCTCAATACCGAATGCTTCCTTGATGTACGCTGCCAGCGATTCGACCATATGGCCGGAGAATCGAGGCAGCTTGACCAGGCGGTCGAAGTAGAATTGATACTTCACGTCGGCGTGTCCGATCTTGAGCGCAGAAGGTGCGAGCAGACGAGCAAGAAGCGCGACCGAGGTGGTGCGGTTGAAGACGAAGCTCAGGACGACGTCGTACTGCTGCCGGCGGGCGCGCCGCAGCTCTCGAAAGAATTGAACGGGGTTCGAGCCCAGAACATACATTGCATCGACAAAGGGATTGTTCCTGAGCAGCTCAACGTTCGAGCTGCTGGCCAGGACGCCGAGGTGAAGATCCGGCCGGAGGCGCTTCAGGTTGCGGAAGATCGGCGTCGTAATAATCATGTCGCCGATGCGATCGTGACGGAGGATCAGCACGTTCCGGACGGTGCTCAGGTCGATCGGAGAATCGAGCACGCGGTTGCGCAGGATCAGCCGGAAGAAGGGGTAGACCAGTCCCCTGCGAAAGGCGCGTTCGAGAGGTTCAAGAAATCGCTTCATCATGCTTTCGTGCTTGTTCTGCGGACACGAGCCGGGCCTCGCCGTTTCCCTTGAAGGAGGCGCGCGATCGCCGCGAACAC
>CAYZRX010000061.1:7490-17492 GCA_964480945.1 uncultured Ignavibacteriaceae bacterium
GCCGCCTCCGACTCGCCGGAGACGACATAGCGTATCCCCAGCTGTTCCTTCTCGGGCTGTAGACCGAAGACCGTCAACAGCATTGCGAGTCGATCGATGATGTGCGTTTCTCTGCGCGACAGCAGCGGAACCGTCACATCGTACACGTATTCATTCTGCTTGCTCAGACCGATGTTCCATCGACCTCCTGCCAGCGCGCAGATGACGGTGGACGTGGTCGACGGGTTGTCCATCAGATCGATCACGAAATCGTACCGCTCGCGACGAATCCCGATGAGAATCCGCAGAGCACTAAAGACATTCTTCCGGTAGACCCATCGTTTCCGGACCAGCGGCTCATGCTCGAGCACAAAGTGGTTGTTCGAACTGAGGAGAAAATCGATAGTGAGGTGGGGAAAGCGCTGCTTGAGCGTGTAGATGAGCGGCGTCGAAACCAGAACGTCGCCGATCCGATCCTGGCGCACAAAGAGGATCTTCGAGGCGTTGAAGTCCACACCCGGGTGCAGCGGCTTTCCACGCTTGACGGCCACCGACAACACCCGGAGAAGAAACCGACGGAAGGCAAGTTCGATGGGCTTGAAGATCCGCATTCAGTCGAGCTTCGGCTATTCCTTTCCTTCGTCGGCGAACTGGAGCGTGTAGAGCCGCTTGTAGAGGCCCGAATCATTGCGCAGCAGCTCTTCGTGCTTTCCCTGCTCGACGATCGAGCCCCGGTCGAGGACAAAGATCCTATCGCATCGATACACGGTGGAGAGACGGTGGGCAATTATAAAGGAGGTCCGCCCCTGCATCAGCCGGTCCAGCGCCTCTTGCACCATGAGCTCTGACTCGGTGTCGAGCGCCGAGGTCGCCTCATCGAGCAAGAGGATCTTCGGATTGCGGAGGATCGCGCGTGCGATCGCAAGTCGCTGACGCTGCCCGCCCGAGAGCTGGATGCCCCGCTCGCCGATCTCGGTATCATATCCCCGTTCGAGCTGTTCGATAAACGAGTGTGCGTTCGCCATCTTCGCGGCATCCACAATCTCCTCCTCCCGCGCCGTCAGTCTGCCGTACCGGATATTGTCACGGATCGTGCCTGCGAACAGAACGACGTCTTGCGGCACGACGCCGATCCCCGCGCGCAGATCGGTCAGTCCCATCGACCGGATATCCTTCCCGTCGATGAGGATCGCACCGTGTTTCACTTCATAGAACCTCGGTATCAGACTGATCAGCGTCGTTTTTCCGCTGCCGCTCGGCCCGACGAGAGCGATTTTCTCACCCGGGTTCACCTTGAAACTGATCCCGCTCACCGCCGGCACGTCGGAATTGTACGAGAAGGTCACGTCCTGAAACTCAACCTCACCTCGCTCGATCGCAATGGTTTGCGGTTCGTCGCTCAGCTTCTCTTTCTCGAGGTCCAACATCTCGAAGATGAGGCCGGCCGAGACGAGGTTCTTCTGGATCCTGGCAAAATTCTCTCCGAGGGCCTTGACCGGCTTGGCGAGAAAATTGATCATGAGCATGAAGAAGATCATCGATTTCATCGTCATGTCGCCGTGCAGAAAAAGATACCCCGTGAAGACGACAAGCAGCGAAGCAACGAAGGTGTTGAAGAATTCGTTTGTGGGGCTCAGGACCGCCATCGTGCGGACGATCTTCATCGAGTGATGATAGTTGTCATCGACCTTCTGGCGAAACGCCTTGCGCTCATGCGCTTCGCGCGTGAACGACTTCACGATCCTGATCGATGAAATTTTCTCCTGCAGAAAGGCAGAGATGTCGGCCAGCGTGTCCATCAACGCGCGGCTGTGGCCGCGAATGCGGTCACCGAACCGCCGCGAGATCCCACCGGAGAGCCCGAAGATGGCGATCGTGAAGATCGCCAGCTGCCAGTTCGAATAGATGAGCACACCGGCGTACATCAGGGAGTAGAGAAGGTTTTGTCCGATCTCCACAAGCAGATAGAGCGACTGCTCCATGTTGTTGATGTCGTTCGTGATGCGAGACATTACCTTGCCCGTCCGTTCCCGGTCGAAGTAGCGGACGGGGAGCAGGAGCACGGTATCGAAGAGCTCCACCCGGAATCGCATCAGCACCTTCTGCTGCGCGGAGCTCATGACGTATTCCCGAACATACACGAAGCAGACCTTGATGAGGATGATTCCAAGCAGAACCGCAGCGAACGTGACGATCAGCCTCATGGTCTCGCCGCTTCCCTGAATCGTGATCTGGTACAGCACCGTGTTGAGGAACTGGATCGGCACGTCGACGAAAATCGGTTTGCCCTCTTTGACAAGGTCACCGATCTTCTGAAGGACTTCAAAGAGCTGCGCGATCAGGAACGCCGAGACAGTGTCGGACATGCTCATCACGGCGACGGAGAGCAGGCCGGCCAGGATGCGCCACTTGTAGCGGAGAAAATATGTGAGGAGTCGAAGGAGAACTTTCATGAGGAACGGTCCGGCGGGCCTCGGGGTCAGATGCCTATGCTACGTGATCGAGGATCATGAAATCGACGTTCCTGCCGGAGACTTTCTTGCCCGCCGATTGTCTCATCGCATACTGTTCTTTTTGAGGGAATGCGCACTCGTCATAGAGCGGACAGTCGCCGCAGAGTGGATTCTGGGCCCTGCAGACCTTCCGGCCGAAGCGAATGAGATTGACGTGGAATGCATAGGCCCGCCCTCCGGGAACGAGCGCCTGCATTTCTTCGTACGTCTGCTCAGCCGTCTTCGTCTTCACCAGGCCAAGCCGGTTGCAGAGCCGGTGAATGTGCGTGTCGACCGGAAAGACGTCACGACCCAACGAAAAAACCAGAACGCAGGCCGCCGTCTTCAGGCCCACTCCCTTCATAGAAAGAAGATAATGAATTGCTTCCTCACTTGTTTTCCTTCTTAGGAAGCGGAGGTCGAATGATCCGGCATCCCTGCGGACCCTCTGCAGAATTCGCTTGATTCGCCGCGCTTTTTGGTTCTTCAGTCCCCCCACCTCGATGGTGCGCGCGATCTCCCTCGCCGGCGCGGCAGCGACCTTCTCCCAGGTCGGGAACTTCTTCCTGAGATTCAGCCAGGCCTGGTGGCTATTCCGATCATTGGTATTCTGAGAGAGAAGTGTGGCAATCAGGGAGTCCAAGGGCTTCGAGTGTCGCCCCGACTGTACCGGTTTCCCGAGAAGCCCCTCGAGTGCATCAGCAAGAGCTACCGCCTTGCGCTGCCCTGCTCGTGTGCCGGTCGTATCACTTTTCCGCAATCGGGTCCTCTCCGCTTGGGCGCGCCTTCTTGCTCCGGCAGGTCTCGCATTCACACAGAGATCGAAGATGCTCCCACGTATAGATTCCTGTGCTGTGGCCATCCCCCCACCGGACGCCGAGTGCGTACGCCCCCACCGGCTGGGCGCTGACCAGCTTGTTTCTTCCTGGCAGCTCCACCTGAGGAGAGGGTGTGTACGTTCTGAGCAGGACCGTCTCCCCCTTGCAAGCGGCGCACGGGCACTCGTCCCGCAGAGTTTTGAGCCGGATGAATCCGGCGTGTCCGTCATCCCAGCTGATGGAAAGCTGGTCGGCTTTTGTCCGCTCGTCCGTGACCAGCTTTATTTGGGTTGGAAACATACCGGGAAGTCTTTCTCAGGGACGTGTCAGCAATCCAGAAATGAAAAAAGGACAATCGAGAAGGATTGTCCTTCGTCTGTCCTCAGGCTTTCGGTCGGAGACATTGTTGCGATCTGAAGCCCCCTCTCCTCTCTTAGGAGAGGGTTCGGGAGAGGTTCATTGGGAACCCCGCCGTACCTCCCCTATGAGGGGAGGGGCTGGTTTTCTTCCTCCGCTTGAAATCGCGTCCCCTCTTCAACAATTTCTAGTGGGCCGTACCGGGGTCTCCGCCCAGCTTTATGGCGGATGCGCCTCTGGCGCAGAACCGGTGACCTTCCCGCCACGATGGAATCGTGACGGTTCCGCTTTCCAGAATCCCGCTCACGAAGCGGAATCCCCGCCTGCCTCACTTGGTCAATGAGGGCGGGCAGGCAGAAAGCGGGAGACGCTCTCCCTCCTCATTCGCTGAGCAAGATCATCGCTATGCCCAACGTAGAATCTGCCGTTCAACAGACTCTTCAGGATGTACACATAAAACATTAAGTGGACCGTACCGGGGTCTCCGCCCAGCTTTATGGCGGATGCGCCTCTGGCGCAGAACCGGTGACCTTCCCGCCACGATGGAATCGTGACGGTTCCGCTTTCCAGAATCCCGCTCACGAAGCGGAATCCCCGCCTGCCTCACTTGGTCAATGAGGGCGGGCAGGCAGAAAGCGGGAGACGCTCTCCCTCCTCATTCGCTGAGCAAGATCATCGCTATGCCCAACGTAGAATCTGCCGTTCAACAGACTCTTCAGGATGTACACATAAAACATTAAGTGGACCGTACCGGGGTCGAACCGGTGACCTCCACAATGCCATTGTGGCGCTCTCCCAAACTGAGCTAACGGCCCTCGGGTGCGCATCAAATATACCCAAAGAGCCACGGAAAGTCAACGCTGAATTCTTGCAGCAGGGGACACTTTTAGGTACATTCTGATAGGAGTGACACCCAGAACCTCAAATGACGGCAAGAAGACTCTGCATCATCATTTTCCTCTTCGCTACACTTACCCTCTGGTCGTGCAAAGATCAGGTCACTCAGCCGAGCCAATCCCCCATCGTGTTCCCGGCGTCAAACATCAGCTACTCCAAATATATCGATCCTCTGTTCCAGCAACAGTGTGCCGTCGGAGGATGTCACTCAAACACAACCGCGGCAGGCGATCTCGACCTCACCATACCGTCATACGACAACCTGATGTTCCACCAACCTCGGTTGGTCGTCTCCGGAGCGAGCAACAATAGCCTCCTCGTACAGCGGCTCGATGGACGCCTCCAACCCGTGATGCCCCCCATCCAATCACCGCTCACCTCAAACCAAATCAATGGAATCAAAAAGTGGATCGATGAGGGAGCGTTGAACAACTGAAGACCGCAGCACTCGGGCCCTCCTACCGTTTCTCCTGATTCCGCACGTCCGTGCCCCAATGCAGTTTCTTTCTGAGAAGATCGTAGTAGCTGCTGTTGCGGCGCTTGACCAGCCGCGCCAGAGACGGAGCTTTCATGACTCTGATCTCCGCCGGAGCGCGCAGGAGCGCGTCGTCCTGCCCGTCCGCGGTGATGTGGACCTTATGCGGGGCTGATGCGATCTTGATCCTGATGACTGAATCATCCGGGACGATGACGGGACGCGCCGTCAGGGTATGGGGACAGATCGGACTGATCGTGATCGACCTGTTCCGCGGTGTCACAATTGGGCCACCGCTGGCGAGGCCGTAGGCGGTTGAGCCGGTGGGAGTGGAGAAGATCACCCCGTCGGCGGTAAACGTCGCGAGATACTCCCGGTCGACATAGGTCTCAAAATTGAGCACTCGGGAGGTCCCGTATTTATCAATCACGATATCATTAAGGGCTAAATAAGTCTTGGCCGAAGCGGAGGTTACCCCCTGAAGCATCATCCTCTCTGCTACAACGTATTCACCCTTCAGGATCTCAGTCAGGCAATCATTGACATCTTCCAACGATACTTCCGCGAGGAAGCCAAGCTTGCCAAGGTTAATGCCGAGGATGGGGGTCCCGACGGGAGCGACAAGCCTCGCCATTCGCAGGATGGTGCCGTCGCCGCCGAGCGAAATGAGAAGGTCGCACGATTTACCAAGGTTTCTTTCCGACACCAGCTTACCACCCCGCAAACTCCCTAGTTTCCTGTTCCCCTTCAGGTGAGCCGCAAGCCCACGTTCGATGACAAAGTCGACCCCCTCTCTGTCGAATCGCTCGACGAGCACTTTGACGAGGTGCGGGAGACCCGGCTTCTGGAGATTACCGGCTATTCCAAATCTCATGGCTGTTCTTTCTTGTCTTCCTCCGTCGAGGGTTTGTCCGGGCCCGGGTCGCTAGGCTCAGGCTTCTTCGAGAGCTCATCGACATAATTCAGCTTGAGCTCCTTGACGGTGTTGATGAGATATCGGTTCTCCTCCTCGCTCAGGTTCCCCTTCGTTTTCGAGGACAGAACGTCGAGAATGTCGATGGCAAACTGAGCCTGATCCAGACTGCGCTCCACCTTTTCCGTCAGCGGATTCTTGATCTTCCCCATGTGCTGCATTGCGGCCGAGTGGAACATCATCACAAGACCCATGAAGAGTGCGCTCTCTTTTTCACTTTCACTCATTGATGCTTACTCCTTTCATCGCTTGCTGATAGCTCCCAGAGCTTGGCATACTTGACGAAGACATAACACGAGGAAAGCAGGCTGAGGATGAACCCTTGAATTCCATCGAGGAAGCCCCTCCGAAGGAAGTACATTCTTACAAAGACCCACGGAGGCCGCAGGAGGAGCTGGGAAAGCCGAAAACCCTTCCGCTGGGCGCGAAGGTCCTCAGCAGCAAGGGAGGTGTAACGGTTGAACTTCTCGATGTAGTGAAAAAGGTTGGGATCGGTGAAATGGAGAAGGTCCGATCTCAGGCGTCCGATCTCTCCGTCGATCTCGAGCCTCTCATGCACCTTGGCTTCGGTGAATCGTCCTGCCCCGCGCCGACAAAGGCGAGGCACATAGCCTGGATACCAACCGCAATGCTTGATCCATTTCCCAAGGAAATACGCTGCCCTCGGCACCTCGTAGCCAGCGACATCTTTCCTGTCCATGTCGAGCACCGACTTGATCTCCGCAGCCAGAGCGGGCGTGACACGCTCGTCTGCATCGAGCCACAGGACCCACTCGCTCGTGCAGAGGGTGAGTGCCTCATTCTTTGCCGCCCCGTATCCTTTCCAAGGATCTACGATCACTTTCGGGGTCAAGGCCTTGGCAAGCTCGACCGTCTTGTCGCTGCTCCCGGCGTCCACCACGACGATCTCATTCGCCCATCCGACACTTTCCAAGCATTCCCGGATGTTCCGTTCCTCGTTCTTGGTGATGACAATAACGGAAAGCGAGCTCAAAGAGGGTCGCTCCTCCCCTATGGATTTGCTACAACAATGTTGACCAGCTTGTTCTTCACAACCACGGTTCTGACGACGCGTTTGCCGTCGACGTAGCGCCGGATATTCACATCTTGGCGGGCCAGCTCCTCGAGCCGCTTCTCATCTGTATCACGTGCAACCTCAACCTTTGAGCGGACTTTGCCGTTCACCTGCAAGACGACTTCAAGCTTCTCTTCGATGGTCTTCGCAGGATCGTAGGAGGGCCACGGCTCACAGGCAAGCGAATCTCCGTGTCCCGCCCGCTGCCAGAGCTCCTCGGCGAGATGGGGTGCAAAAGGAGCAAGCAGGAGGATGAACTGCTCCAACTGCTTTCGCGGACGCACCTCGAGCTTCATTGCTTCATTGACGAAAATCATCATCTGTGAGACGGCCGTATTGAACCGCAGCCCCTCAATATCCTCCCCTACCTTCTTAACAGTCTGGTGATACAGCCGCTCAAAGTCCGGCGGACAAGGAACGTCCTGAATCGACCCGTCGATGGCGCCTTCATCGCTCAGGAAAAGGCGCCACACCCGGTTCAGGAACCGGAAGACACCTTCGACCCCCCTCGTGCTCCAGGGCTTCATCTCCTCGAGTGGACCCATGAACATCTCGAAAAGCCTCATCGAATCAGCTCCATACTGTGAGACGACGTCATCGGGGTTGACGACGTTGCCGCGGGACTTGGACATCTTGCGAGAATCTTCACCGAGAATGATCCCCTGATGGCGAAGCTTCATGAACGGCTCTTTCGTGCTCACGTACCCCAGGTCGTACAATACCTTGTGCCAGAAGCGGGCATACATCAGGTGCAGCACCGCGTGCTCGGAACCGCCGATATAGATGTCGATGGGCATCCAGTAGCGTTCCTTCTCCGGCGCGCAGAATGCCTGCTGATTCTTCGGATCGATGAAGCGAAGGTAGTACCAGCACGATCCTGCCCATTGCGGCATCGTGTTTGTTTCCCTTCTCCCTTTCAAGCCTGTTTCCTTATCCACCACACCTACCCAATCCGTCGCAAGCGCCAGCGGCGATTCGGTCGTTCCGCTCGGCTGGAATTTCTTCATATCCGGCAACAGCAGCGGCAGCTCGGCCTCATCCAGGGCTTTCATCGTGCCATCCTCGAGGTGAATGATCGGGATGGGCTCGCCCCAGTAGCGCTGACGCGAAAAGAGCCAGTCGCGAAGTTTGTATTGAATGGCTGGCCGACCGAGTCCCTTCCGGTCCAACCACGCGACGATCGCATGCTTTGCTTCAGGAGTGGGGAGTCCGTTCAGCGAGACCTCTTCATTGGAGGAGTTCATCCCGATGCCATCCTCTACGAACGTCTCGGGGGCATCGGGTCCCCCATCGACGACCTTCACGATCGGGAGATCGAACTTCTTCGCGAACTCCATGTCGCGCTCGTCGTGACCCGGGACCGCCATGATCGCGCCCGTCCCATAACCCATCAGGACGTAGTCCGCTATCCAGATCGGAATTTCCTGTTGCGTCGCGGGGTTGATTGCGTGCGCTCCGATGAAGACACCCGTCTTGTCCTTCTCGATCCCACGCTCGAGCTCGGATTTCGAGGCGGCCTGCGCCCGGTACTCATCGACGAGTGAGCGCTTCTCAGAGACAGTGATCTTTTCCACCAGCGGGTGCTCGGGCGCCAGAACCATGTAGGTGGCCCCGAAAACGGTGTCGGCCCGCGTCGTGAAAACACGTATCTTCTCCGCCATCCCCTTGATGGGGAAATCGATCTCCGCCCCCTCCGACCGGCCGATCCAATTCCGCTGTTGCTCCAGGGTCGATGCGGGCCAGTCCAGCTCCTTTGCGTCCTCCAGCAGCCGCTCGGAGTAGGCCGTAATGCGCATCATCCACTGGCGCAAAGGCCGACGCTCAACGGTGTAGCCTTTCTCCGTCCATTCTGCCACTTCCTCATTTGCCAGCACGGTCCCAAGCCCTTCGCACCAATTGACGGGGATTTCTGCAATGTACACCAGACGATAGCCAGCGAGAAGGTCGTTCCTCTCCTTCCGGCCCATCTTCCCCCACTCCTGGGCCGTGATGCGTTCCTCATCCGGCAGCTCGGAGGTCCCCTTTTCAGCGAGTTCCTTTTCCAGTATTTCAATCGGCCGGGCCCGATTGACCCTTGGATCGAACCACGAATTGAAGATCTGCAAGAAAATCCACTGCGTCCACTTGTAGTACTCCGGGTCGGTGGTGTCGACTTCCCTCGACCAATCGTAGCCCAAGCCCAGCATTTTGATCTGGCGGCGGAAGGTAGCAACGTTCTCCTCTGTCGTGACGCGAGGGTGGATGTTCGTCTGCATCGCGTAGCGTTCTGCCGGCAAGCCGAAGGCATCCCACCCCATCGGATGAAGGACGTTGAATCCCTTCATTCGTTTGTAGCGGCTCAGGATATCCGTGGCGGTGTAACCTTCAGGATGACCGACGTGCAAGCCGGCGCCCGAGGGATACGGATACATATCGAGGATGTAGATCTTCTGCTTCCCGGACGTCTCTTCCGTTTTGAACGTGCGGTGCTCGTCCCAATACTCCTGCCATTTCTTCTCGATTTCGAGGAACTGATACTTCATCGGTGCTGAAAATCCTTTCTAGGAGCTTGCTGAAAAACCCATCCTCAAAGAAGAACTGAACCGCCAAGGCGCCAAGAACACAAAGAGATTTCTTGAATTCTGGTTGAAAAAAAGCAATTCTAATATCACCTTGGCGCTCTTTGTGTCTTGGCGGTTTTCTTTTTCAGCACCCCGCTAGAGCCAGCTGAATGAACACATGTCGGTTCGTACCGTCTGCCAACAGCCGGGCAGAATTTCAGAGCGAAACCGGTCATGATGCCGGCAAGTGGCGATGCGACAAGAATCTAGCGAAAATAGGCGCGAATATCAACGGCTGACGGGGATAGGTGGCGGGGGATTGCAGCAGAACATATCGCTCCTAGCGGAGCTGGGTGGATTTTGTTTCGTTTCTAGTTCTAGAAATATGTCGTCCCT
>CAYZRX010000061.1:17592-24418 GCA_964480945.1 uncultured Ignavibacteriaceae bacterium
GGTCAGAAACATCAGAGGCTAGGAATATGTCGTCCCTAGCGGGACGGATCCAAGAGACCTCGCATCCGAGAAACTAGAGCGCCCTGAGGATGAGCATCGTGATATCGTCGGATTGGGGAGCGCCCCGTGTGTATGCTTCGAGAGCCTCCCGAACGGAATCAATGATCTGTGTGGCTGAAGAGGACCGCGCCGCGACCAACACCTTCTCGAGACGCTCCTCGCCGAAGTCCTCCTCCTCGGGGTTCATCGCTTCGCTGACGCCGTCCGTGAACATGACGATGACGTCGCCGCTTCCGAGCGTGACAGCCCCTTCCGGATAGGGGGTCTGCGTCTTCATCAACCCGAGGATGATACCTCCAATATCGAGCCTCTCAACCCTCCCGTCCGACCGGAGGAGGAACGGAGGATTGTGGCCGGCATTCACATAGTGGAACTGCCGCGTCTCGTGGTTCAGCGATCCCCAGAAGAACGTGATGAACTTGTCCTGGCCCGTGTTGAGGCACGTCAGGTCGTTGATCCGGCGGGTAGCCTCCGAGAGGCTCAACCCCATCGGAGCGAACGCACGCAGGGAAGCCTGCACGTTCGCCATCAACAACGCGGCGGGCGTCCCCTTTCCGGACACGTCACCGATGGCAAAAACGTGCTCGCTCGTTGAGATCGAGAGGACGTCGTAGTAATCCCCTCCCACTTGCTTGGAGGGTATGTTGACAGCGCTGACCTCGAACTCCGGGATATGGGGGAAGGACCGGGGCAGCAGGCCCTGTTGAATCTCACGGGCGATCGCAAGCTCGTCCTCCATCCGCTGCTTCTCCAGGGCCTCGCGGAAGAGGCGCGCGTTCTCGATGGAGATGATCGCGAGGTTCGCCATCGAGTAGAGGAACTCAAGGTCGGCCTTCGTATACGAACCTCCGCGCAATTTCTCCCCGAGGAGCACGGCTCCTTTCACCTGGTTCTGCAGCTTCATGGGGACTGCGGCGACAATTCCAACCCGGCTGAGCTCCGCGGCGGCATCCTTGAAACGCTTCTGACGTGCGAGGTTCTCCACGAGGTCCGCATTCTTGAGCGCGCAGAGCTGCTTGAGCGGCTCATCCGCCGCGAGCGGCTGCGCGAGCCGCGAGGCGACGATCCGCATACCCTCCCCCTCTTTGAGGCAGAAGGCATACCGGTTGACTCCCACCTGGCCCAGCAGCGAGAAGGTGAGGAGGCGGATCACCTTCTCCGCATCAAGGACGACGTTGAACTCCTTGCTCAGATCGAACAGGGTGTTCAACTCCTGAAATTTCCGGTCGAGATCGCGATTCACGTCTTTGAGCTGCTCGATCATCACCGCCTTTTCGATAGCAGCGGCAGAGAGGTTCAGGAGCGAGGCAATCAGCTGCCGGTCCGTCGCCGAGTATCTTCTTCCTCCGAGCCGATCTCCCAGGGCGAGCAGGCCGAGGATCTTGTGCTGGCCGGTGATCGGAACCAGAAGCCGCTGGTTGTTCAGCTTGAAGAACTTGACCCACGCCTTCGTGGACTCCGTACGATCAACGTGCGTCACGCTGCGAGGTGGAGCATCGATGCGGACCTTCTGGCCGATCATCTCCCGATCGAGCCCCTTGACGTTCACAACCTCAAAAAGGCCCTCGTCTCGTTTGAGGAGAACCATGCCTCTGGAGACGAGCATTTTTCCCATCACCGTCAGAAGGACGGTTCCAAGGATGAAGGTAAGGTCGAGCGAGGAATTGACGACGTTGCTGAACTCGAAGAGCGGCAGAATGTCGGACGATGAAGCGATCGTTCTCGGTGTGCGAATGGACGGCATGGGAGCTACGCCCTTCCCGGTCGAACGGCGTCAGTGTCGGGCGCGCGATGCACTGGAGGAGAGGTATTTCGTCAAGCGCACTTCGTTCTTCCGCCCCGGCGCGTATCGGTATTCGACCTTATCCACGAGCGACTTCATCAGGTAGATGCCGAGACCGCCGCGGCGATAATGCGTGAGCTGTTGCTTCAGATCAGGAAGCTTGACGGTTGTGGGATTGAAGGACTTGCCCTCATCGATAATGGTGACTCTGAACGCGTCTTTGTTCGGTTCGATGACGATCTGGATCGTTTTGTCAGGAGCATAATGATAGGCGTGTTTGATAATATTGGTGCAGGCCTCGTCCACTGCGAGCACGACCTTGGAGGCCTCCTCCTCCGAGAATCCGAACGTGCGCGCCGCGTCGAGAACAAACTCCCTTACCTCCAGAAGGTTATCCGTGCGGCTTTCTATGGTTTTCGTCAACTTTCGAGGCATGATTGTGATCGTCGAGCGAAGAACGTGTACGTTGGTTGCCCTTCCCCCCGAACGGCCCCCTATGTTTTCTTCTGCTCCTTGAAGCGTATGATGGCTTCCTGTTCATCCTTGTAGATCTCGTAGAGGATGGGGAAGCCGAGCAGATCGAATACGTTGTACACCTTGGGCGACATGTTCGTCAGTTTGATGTCGCCATTGTTCTTCCTGACGTCCTCGATGAACGCCATGAAGACGCCGAGCCCGGCACTGCTGATATACGACAGGTCCCTGCAATTCACGATGATGTTGTACTTCCTGTCGCTCAGCAACTTCTGAAACGCATTCTCGAGATCGGGCGCGGTATGAGCGTCGAGATACCCTTTGAGGTCGATGACGCTCACCCCCTCTCCGTCCCGCTGATGCACCTTGAAATCAGCCATGGTGGTGTGCTCCTCCTTGATTCCAGACAGAAAACTCTCGCATCCAATTCCAGCTCATATCGCCTCCTGCTACTCGATGTCCCTTCGACCGCTGTCATTCCCCGCCTTTCCGGAAAACTCGCTCGCGCCGGCGGGCAGGCGGCCGAGCGAAGCGAAGAGCCGGAATCCAGACCTTAGCTCAGTACTGGACTCCCGCGTTTCCGCCAAAGAGCGTGGCGGACAGGCCGCGGGAGCGACATCGGGTTAAAGGACTTTCACAACGACGAGCGTGATGTCGTCTCCGTACGATGTGTCGCCCATGTAATT
Organism: uncultured Ignavibacteriaceae bacterium; assembly: GCA_964480945.1. Lineage (GTDB taxonomy): Bacteria > Bacteroidota > Ignavibacteria > UBA10030 > UBA10030 > VGWB01. Next base: position 20,596 of record CAYZRX010000061.1, read on the forward strand.
TCTGATCTCCCGGAGGGTGTTCTCCTTGATCTTCTCCGCCGTTTCCAGGCGGTTGTTCACCGCCGTCTGCAACAACCGCTCGAACCCGAACTCCTCCCCCTCGGCGTTCCTCGATTCATTCAGGCCGTCGGTGTAGAAGACGCAGACGTCCCCTTTCTTCAGAGAGACGGTCACCTCCTGCGTCGACTCTTCAAAGCGCTTATCATACGTCAGCCCGAGCCCGATCCCGGTCGGGCGAACGAGGTTCGGCGTCGCGCCGGAAACGTAGATCATCGGGCAATGCCCCGCACGCGCCAGCGTCAGCGACGACCGCGCGACATCGAAGATCGCGTAGAGCAGACTGATGAACGCCTTGCGCTCGAGACTGTCCATGAGCGCCTGGTTCGCGCGCATCAGCAGCTCACGGGGCGAGGTGCAGATCTTGCTCAAGGATTGGAAGATCCCTTTCACCTCCGCCATATAGAAGGCGGCCGAGACCCCTTTGCCGGAAACATCACCGACCACAACGCCCAGGCGATCCGCGTCGAGCGCAACAAAGTCATAGTAGTCGCCCCCGACTTCCGACGACGGCTCGGAGAAGGCCGCGATATCCAGCGACGCGTACTGCGGAATCCGCTGCGGCAGCAACCGCTTCTGCATCTGCTGCGCGACCATCATTTCCTGCTGGAAACGCTCGCGCTCCAGCGATTGGGCGATCAGCCGCGAGTTTTCGATCGCGATCGTCACGTGATCGGCAAACGTTGTCAGCACATCAATATCATCCTGGTCGAAGCCGTATTGATAATCCTTTGTCGCATGAAGGAAACCGATCAACCCGTTGTGGGAAATCAACGGTACGCTCAGGAGCGAGCCCACGGGCACGCCCAGCTTCCGGATATGCTTGGTCCGGCGGTCGCTCGCAACGTCGTCGATGACCAGAGCCCGCTTTGAGTCGATGACGAGCTGCCGCAGCGACAGGCCGCTGTCGACCGTAATCGCCTCGATCTGCTGGCGCGACGTGTCCTTCAGAGAGACGACCTCCACGAGCACCTCGCCGTTCTCCTTCTGGCCCTTGATCAGCTCCAGCCACGCGCTCTTCGCACCGACCACCTCCTGTGTCATGCTCGTCACGCTGTTCACCAGATCCGAGAAATCGAAGACCTGCGTCACGAGCCGGCTGAGATTGTGGAGCGAGGTCAGCTCCGACTGCTTGCGCTCGTAGACTTCTGCCGTCGGCAGATGGAAGAGGGCGCTGACGAACGTCATGCCGAAATAGACGACCCCGAAGATCGCGTTGACCTGGATGAAACTCTGCAGCGGCGCGTGATAGCTGACGAGCGTCCGCTCGGGAAGCGACTGCCCAATCAGGACATTGATGCCCAGAAAGGACAGAAAAAGGAGCGCGCTGTACACGATGGCGTAGACCTTCTCCCGCCTCGAGAGGTACACCACCCAGTTCTGCTTGAACGAGTTCACCACGACCAAAACGATACAGAGCGAGAAGAGGATCGATCCGGCGAATCTTCCCTCCGGGGGCACCAGGGGGATCGCTGCCGCATTCGTAGTGCCCAGCAGCACGAGATACGCGACGAAATTCCGCTTCGTTCCCTTCTTCCGCTTGAAGAAGACGAGATTCCTGATCGTCAGAAGCGTCGAGAGCGAAAAGAGTCCGAGCGAGACCGCGAGGATCGTCGAAAGAAGGACTCCGACGGCACCCCTCGGGGTTTGCGACAGGTCCTCTGCGTCCGCAGGCAGCTTGGCCCAGTACGCGAAGGCACCGATGAGCAAAAGCACCGCAAAGGAATACGCCAGCAGCCGCCCGATGTTCTTCGGCACCGCGACGGCCTTGCCCTCTCTTGACCCGTAAACGTAGAAGAAAAGAAGGACGAACGCAACGAAAATCCCGGCCTCCCGGGCGTACATCGCTCCGCTCACGGTCAGCGCGACCGCCGACCGCGCAACGTCGAAGACATAAACGCTGAGCAGGAGGAGAAGGGCTCCGAGGACGAGTATGACTTTTCTTAGCCGAGACATCAGAGCCGTGAAGGGGTGCTACTTTCAGAAAGAAATCGTCTAATCTTTTGACCGCTCGTGAATATATCTTCGGCACTTTCTTTACAAAAGAAAGTGGTCCCGAAATCGAACGCACGATGATGCGTCTCCCCGCAAGCCGAAATTTCGTCCCGTCAAGTCCAATCGATCTCCAACGAATTGTCCAGTTGGGCCGAAATTTGAACCCACGGGGAGAACACCTCCCCTCCTGCCGAGATTTCGGGACGAAGATATCGTCCCCTCCGCAGGTCGAAATCACCCGGCAGCTGCGTCGGACGGCCTGATCGTGCGTTCCATTTCACCCCGAACGTCAAGCTTGGGTTGGAAGTTCTTCCCCTCTCGACAGGGGTGAAATGACAGCCCGTGGGTTGGAGGCTCGATCACGGGGAGTTACGATTTCGACCACATTTCTTTCTGCCGCTTTCTTTCCTAAAGAAAGCGGCGCATTCATTTTAGAAGCCGCCGAATGAAGTAGCGACAAGAGACTCAAATCGTTACCGGAATGGGATCACCTCTAAAATACAGGAGGCCTGAGTTGAAGCTGCACCACAACCTCTTGAAAATCGAAATTGGTGGGAGCACGCTTCCTCTCAATACTTCGATAAATAGAGACAAAAGTTGCAGAATTCCCTGAACTGAACCGTGAAAGGCCGCGTGCGAAAGGCCTGCGAAGCCATGAAGCTGAGCCGGGATATTCTCATACTCCAGCGCCCCCCCCTGCGAAAGAGGCCGCTTCGGCGACATCCACCGATGGAGCCGCGCCTCCCCTCTTCCTTTACCTTACGCGTTCACCTCCGCGATCCAGCGATCGATTTCGCGCGCATAGGTCGAGGCGGGATAGTCCTTCTTCAGCTTCTTGTAGAGGTCGAGCGCCTTCTCCTTATTTCCCGCCGCGCCGTAGTTCTGAGCCGCGTGGAAGATGTTCTCCGCTGCGTTCGGATCTTTCGACGATCTAAAGGCCGCCTTCTCGTAGTACCCGGCCGCCTTCTCGTGATCTCCCTTGGCTTCGTAGCACGCCCCCGCGCCCGCCAGCGCCGAAGCCGTCACGATCTCGTCGCTCACGTTCACGTCGAGATAGTACTGGAGCGCCTTGTCGTAGTCGCCCTGCTCGAAATACGAGTCGGCCAGGTAGAACTTTGCCCGCTCGCCGGCCCTCGTGCCGCCGTATTCGTTCACGATCGCCTGCAAGCCCCGGACGTTCTCCTGGGGGTTGCCGTTGATCGCCACGTCGAATTTCTGTTGATCGAAGTACGGAAGGATTTCGCCGAGAGCCGTCGTCGCCCTCTCGTTGCTGCCGCGGACGTTGTTGGTGTACGCCACAACGACAATCGCGAGGATAACGACCCCCGTAATGGCCCCGCTGACGATTTTCTTGTGGCTCTGATACCAGGTAGTGGCCTGGTAGTAAGTGGTGACGAGCTTATCTTCCTTGATCTCCCTCTTCGAAATCTTCTTCTTCGGCTTGAGCATCGACGATCCTTCAGATGGTTGCGGGGGTAATGGTTTGTTGAATGTGCGCCTGGCGCGACTCGAACGCGCGGCCTACAGCTCCGGAGGCTGTCGCTCTATCCAACTGAGCTACAGGCGCAGCAAATTGTAAATTGTCAATTGTAAATTATAGATTGACAACTACCTATGAAGATACGAAAAGCTCAATGAGAAGGCAATATGAAAGCCGAGGCCGTTCTTGGCGCTGAGACGAGGTGTATCGGAGTTCGTCAGGCGTCGAACTGTGCCCTATGGTGGAAGAAGGGATTTGCTTCCTTGGGGCGTCGTCCAGCGATCTCCTTCG
>CAYZRX010000062.1:0-17597 GCA_964480945.1 uncultured Ignavibacteriaceae bacterium
ACGGATGCGTGTATCGGTGCCGGATTCAGAGATAGTCGTTGAAGCCTTGAAGCTTCATCCTTTGGGCGATGATGAGCAATTTTTCGCAGGAAGCAAATTCAGAAGAACACGATTAAGCCTTGTGACTCCGCAATGCAGCGTGATGGGTTTGGCATGTCTCGACCTGCTGCAAGGGAAGACGTACCGTACCCGTTCCGTCCAAATCCACGATGCGTCCCTCGATGTTCTGGTGAACAAGGACAAGCCCGACAGCAAAGACACCTTAGGTCCCTTTATGCCGAACGAGATTCTTTCCTCGATAAAGGGAACTCTCCGGGTCGACAGTATGAGTATCGTGAACGGATGGCTGAAGTACGGTGAGAGGTTCGCGGTCGGCTCGGAGCCGGCCTGGCTGACGTTTGATAGCATGGAGGTGGTGGTAGAAGGAATTGCCAATCATGGCAATCGTGGTGCCGCTTTGGTCATTCACGCACAAGGTCGCTTCGTGAAGGCCGGGACGATGAAAGTGCTTATGACAATTCCCGTCGCATCGCCGGAGTTCTCGTTCCAATACTCTGGCTCGCTGAGCAGTATGGATCTCAGCGCACTCAATTCATTCCTCGAGGTCTCCGATCTGATGCGCATCAAGACAGGTGTCCTTCAGGAGGCAACATTCGAGGTCAATGTTGATTCGGGACGCGCCAGCGGTACCGTGCGGGGTGTCTACAGAGACCTGACCCTGGCAGCCATTAACAAAAATACGGGAAGCGAAAAGGGCTTTTCCGACGGCATCAAATCGTTCATTGCCAACAATTTCAAGATCCGCCGGAACAATGTGCCGGGTTCGATGAAGATCGGTGCGGTGAAATACACGCGGCAGCCGGATGACCCGTTCATCCAGTTTGAGTGGTTTGCACTTCGCACCGGAGTGCGGAATGTTCTTGGGTTTTGAGTGAAGAAGAAATCGTTCTGCATGACTGATCGGAGTACTTCTCATCGCGGAACGCGCCTCATCAACATCGCGACAACGCTTTTTGAAATAGAATCTGCCGGTCAGAGGCGTTCCCTCCATGGGAATGGTCATGATAGGATATAGTATCATGGCGGAAACAGCAAAAACATTTTCTTATCAAGAGGTCCAAATTGTAGAGGAGGTAGTAGAATGAAACCGAAAACAATGTATCCCTTGGCGTTTGCGGTCGCATTGTTCGTCACCAGCACATCGGCGGCGAGCGCCCAGACCGTGCAAGTGTCCAACCAATCCAGGTCGACCCCAGTCAATCCTGGCGCCCTCAATGCGACCACGACGATCCTTAATCCTGGCGTGGTCAGTTGGGTCCACATCGGTGACTTGCTTATCAGCACGGCTGATCAGCAGAACTACACCGACTTCAAGACTATCATCGATTGCATCAATCGGTATCTCAAGAACGGCGTGAATTTCGCGCTGCTGCCAGGCGACAACACGTATGATAACACCGAGAGTGAGTACCAACTCATCAAGCAAGCAACGGATCAATTGCAGGTGCCGCTCTATGCCATTCTGGGCGGTCGCGATCACAAGGGCGGGACCACTCTCTACAACCAGTATTTGGAGCCAGTGAACTACCAGAGCTTCACGGCGGATAAGTACCACTTCGTGTTTCTGGACGTGATGAGCGGTATCAGCGATGCTCAGAACTCGTGGCTGACCAACAATCTAGATAGAGCGGCGAAGGCCGGTCTCAAGAGTGTGATCTTTATGCACTCCTATACCCAGGTAACGGAATTGCAGGATGTGATCCAGCGTGACAGTGTGATCATGGTTGATGCAGGATTCACGCACTACAACGAAGTTGCTAACGATGGAAACACGATCTATGCCACCACGCGCTCAACCGGCGAGGTGAGCGAAGGGCCGGTAGGGTTCTCAATCACCAACCTCGATAACGGTGTGGTCAGTTGGAAGTTCAAGCAGATGGGGAGTTGGCCGTTTGTGATGATCACCTCACCAGCGGATAAGCTGCTCATGATCGGTGGTTCACAAGTCGTCAAGGATACGGTAGATATTCGCGCCAAAGTTTGGGATGACAAGGGCGTTGCTTCGGTAACTATGCAGATCGACGGTGGGCTGGCAGTGCCGATGGATCGCATCGGCAAGACACAAATGTGGAGCGCGCGTTTTGACGCGACCAAAGTTGCCGACGGCGACCACAGGATCAAGGTGAGTGTGACTGGGGCGGGCGGCAACACGAGCGAAGACGTGATTACCGCAACGGTCAACCATTCGGGCAGCGTCCCGCATATGCAGCGGTCTTTCGGCCCGGAGGGTAACTCTGTCGGCGCTTATACCGAAAAGGGGTTGCTCGGCACTCACACCACGAAGTCTGGGTTTCCTGTTAAGAGCGGCAAGGATGAAAAGCGCTGAGACAAAGATGGCAAAGGCGGACCTGGCAAAACGAATGAGCCGGCCGCCGTGGTCAGTCTGCAGGGTGACACGGAGACGGTTAAGTTGGCCGACGGTCCAGGTGACCAGCAGCGCCCAGATTATCAAGGAAAGGAAGAAACGGCCACCGTCATAGTGTAAAATGCCGCCATGCGATGGTCTCGTGTCTTGAAGACACCGACGCCGTTAAGGGTCGCGATGATGAAATGGCGCGCTGGCGAATGATGGCGGTGCCGAGTTGAATGAATTCGTTAGACGTGATCTCAAAAATGCTGTTTCTGCGACCATTGTCATTCCCGCACGTCTTGAGCGGCCTGCCCGCCATCAGAGAACTGTTGAGGCAGGCGGGGAATCACAGATGGCGCTTTCTGGACTGCCGACAAAGATTCCGCTTCTCAGAATCCCCCAGTGAAAGCGGAACCCAGAAAGCGGGACATTTCCCGAAGGGATCCCTTTGGGACAGGAGTGACAGAGGTTTTTGAGATGAGTTCTAAGCAACGAATCACGATATGGTATTCCAAAAAGGTGATAATCTGACGAATACAGACGACAGACAACACCGTTCCATCCTGCAAAGAATTGCACGTCGGGCGATGATGGAAAGAGGACTTCTTCCGGATTTTTCTGTTCAGGCAATTGCCGAGCTTGACGCAATCCATGGGGCTGTCACGAACACTGAAGAATCGACGCGTGATTTCAGGAATCTTGCATGGTGCTCCATCGACAACGATGATTCGCGCGATCTGGATCAGCTTACCGTCGCAGAGGCCATGCCTGGGGGCGCCGTAAAAATCCTTGTTGCCATCGCCGATGTTGAAGCTCTCGTCCTGAAGCAGTCAGCACTTGACGATCATGCAAAGCACAACACCACGTCGGTCTATACCGCTGCGCAAGTATTTCCGATGCTGCCCGAGAGGCTCTCGACCGATCTCACGTCTCTCAACTTTGAATCAGACCGCCTTGCCGTCGTCGTTGAAATGGTTATTGCCGGGGATGGGTCGCTTCAACGGTCCGATGTTTACAGAGCCACGGTTCGCAATCATGCACAACTTGCCTACAACAGCGTTGGCGCCTGGCTGGAAGGGACCGGCCCGATGCCGCAGGCCATCGGCGCAGTCAAAGGTCTCGTCGCAAATATCCGGCTCCAGGATCGCATAGCCCGAAAGCTGAAATCCCTCCGGCACGAGCATGGTGCGCTTGACCTCGAAACAATCGAGGCTCGCCCTGTATTCGACGGAGACGAGATCAAGGACTTGGAAGCCGAAAAGAGGAACGAGGCCAAGGATATCATAGAGGACTTTATGATCGCGGCTAATGGTGTGACGGCGCGGTACCTTGCAGCCAAGAACTTCCCGTCGCTGCGGCGCGTTGTCCGGACACCAAAACGCTGGGATCGAATCATCGAGATTGCCTCTGAGCAGGGTTTCACACTCCCCAAAGAGCCCGATTCAAAAGCTCTGGATGAATTCTTGGTATCGGCAAAATCCGCCGATCCTCTCCGCTTTCCCGATCTTTGTCTCAGCGTCATCAAGCTCTTAGGTGCTGGTGAATATGTCGTCGAACTCCCGGGAGGGAGTTCTGCCGGACACTTCGGTCTTGCGGTCAAAGATTATGCTCACTCCACGGCACCGAACCGCCGATATCCCGATTTGATCACGCAGCGGTTGCTGAAACCGGCGATATCGGGAGGTTCCGTGCCCTATACAACCGATGAACTGGAGACACTCGCAAAACACTGCACAGAAAATGAGGATGCAGCGAAGAAGGTTGAACGGCAGGTTGGAAAGTCCGCAGCGGCTATAGTAATGGAGTCAAAGATAAATCAGCAGTTCGATGCCATCGTCACCGGCGCATCTGCCAAAGGGACGTGGGTCCGACTTCTGAATCCGCCCATCGAAGGAAAACTGGTGAACGGCTTTGAAGGCTTGGATGTTGGTCACAGATTACGAGTACAGTTGCTACGCACAGATGTGGAGCGGGGATATATCGATTTCAAGAAGGTCGAATAAGAAGTAAGGCCTGCAACGTACAGGGATTCGGCACATTGAAGAACCAACCGGAGCGAGGTGTACAGTGGCAACTGTGAGTATGGAACGCTTGCTTCTGCTCCTAGTGAGGCAATCATGATGATCGCCAAGGAGACGACACGTTGAAATCAATATTCATTGTATGTATTCTGCTTTGTGTTCTCGGAATACTCAGCACCCATGCACAGTCGAAAGCTACGGTACTCATTCAGTCTACGGACGAGGATGAGAGAGTCGATGTCTCTGTCGACAAGTCGGTCTACTTTCCGGGTGACACGGTTCTTTTGGTCATTCAGCGAAACGATAATACCGCGACGGCGGGAATCATTACTCCGATACTGCTTATCGAAGATGCAACACTCAAGTCAATTGGACGAAATAGATACGCCATTGTCATTCCTTCAACTGTAACACCAGGATTATATCCCATTCGTCTTAGAGTAACGGACGCCGAGGGGCGACGATTCCGGTATGAAACGGATTGTGTTGTAACGGTGGAAGAACACCAGGACGTTGAACAACTCAGTCGATACATCCGCATTGTTCCCTATGCCGGCAGTAATAATATCCGGACGGCAGTTACATTGGACCGTTGGCAAATTCGAAATCTTATGGTGCGGTTTCAACGCGATAGTATCCGGGTTGGCATGGGACCCCAGTTCGTTAGAATAACAACGACGGTACAATTGCGAGACGGCATGGCGGTTCCTTCGTACGAACGACGTGTCGTAACATTTCGAACTCGTGGCGATCCCTACAGAGATCGCGCAATGTTCACTCAGTATCGCGCCGCCTACGGTCCGTTCGCCAATGTCCGTCCGGAAGAACTCGACAAAGTGATGGTGCCGGTAGATTCACTGCCTGACTGGGCAATTCTTGGTATCCATATCGAACCCGATTACACCATTAAAATCGGGGCAGTGGATCGTTCCAACACTATGACACAATATTTTCGGGTGAGAGGTTCAACGATTGAAGCAGGCTTTTCTCTCGCCATTCCCAAAGTATTGTACGATACACGAGCCCGTGATACGATTCAATACGGAAACACCAGCGCGATGGTACGATTGTATTTTATTTCTTCAGAGACGGGAAATCGATTTCCTGTCAGCGCGGGGATAGGGATGTTTGGCGTGAATTCACCGGTTGATGTCGGAATCGGTCGGGGCGGGTTTGCGCTGTCGATGTTCCTGGATCTCGCGGAGATGGTACGAATAGTCAATATCGGTTTTGCGAAAAAGATAAATATTGGCCTGGAATTGGACCCGTTCTTTCCCATTGGTAGAAAGGGACGAATGTTGTTTGTCGCGCAAGCGGGCTTTTCATTTTGACTGACAGAGACAATTGATAAGCCAAAGAAAATCATCTCGCCGTGCTTCTCGGACAATTGTAAACCAGAAGTATGCAGAAAACGTGATCGAGGGATTGGAGAATACTCTGAAGGCTTTCATCGGATTGTTTGCGGGGGAGAATCTCGGCAAACAGCTTGTCAGAGTCGGTTGATAAGCAGTAAGGAGGTGTTATGTGGCAACACTTGTGAAGGAGCACAACCAGAACCTGTTACCGCCGGCTGATTTGGCGGGAGAAATTGACAAATTGCGAGACGATCTGCGCAATGAGCGTGACCGAAACCTGCGTACGCTTGCAGATTTCAAGAACTATCGTCGCCGCGTTGAGCGTGATGGCAGTAAGCTTGCCGAGGAAGGCAAGCGCGCGATCATACTTCCGCTCTTAGATATCATTGACGATATGGAGAAAGCGATGCAGTGGGCAAGCGACGCAGAGCAACCCGTTGTAAAAGGAGTGCGAATCATCCATAAGAAACTTCTTGCGCTGCTGGAGACGCAAGGAGTTCTCCCGTTCGAAAGCGCCGGTACGCCATTCAACCATGATCTGCATGAAGCTGTTGCCATGGCGGATCATGAAGATCTTGAACCGGGAACCGTCATTGATGAGCTGCGTCGCGGTTATCTCTGGAACAATGAGTTACTGCGCCCTGCGCAAGTGCGAGTTGCCGGATCCCATCGAGCTCCATGATGGTTTCTTGAAACTGGCACTGACCGGGTAACGGAACGAGGACCTGGTTGCGTATTTCAAATCATTGTAGGAATGGAACCTCAGGCTGCCCCCGTGGTAGGGCGAACGTGGCTGCAACTTTGACGAGAAGGAAATGGTATGTCATACGTACTGTACGTCGTTGGATTTGTGATCGTAATCGGTGGATTGATATATGGTGCCGTCTTGTTGCATGTACCCACACAGTGGATAGTAGTGGGTTCAGTCATACTATTGGGCCTCGCGATTTTGACGGGTGTCAAGGCTACACGTCAAAAGGATCCGAGTAAGTAATCGTTTAAACGGTCCGCACTGTCGTGCTGGGCAAACTCAGACATCAAGGTTTTGACCATGCGTGCTCACCTGACACGCCGCAAAAGTCATGAATCCGAGGAACACCAGAAAGCAAGGAGTGAGTGAATGATACTATCGCGTGGGCATCGGCATGTTAGGAGGGTGACGCAATCGGCTAGTCAAACGTTCATTGTCGTACCTATCGGGGCATTGTTGCCAAATGAAGATTCATAGTAACAATAAAGGAGTGAAAACCATGAGTTCAGGAAAAGTATTGCTGGCTTTTGTCGCAGGTGCCGCCGCCGGTGCCGTGTTGGGAATGTTATTTGCTCCGGCAAAAGGCTCCATGACGAGAAAGAGAATAGCCCGGAAGGGCACAGAGTATTCTGACGATGTGAAGGGAAAGTTCAACGAATCCATTGATGCCTTAACTGAAAAATATGACGTTGTCAAAGAAGGTGCCATGGATTTGGTGGAAAAGGGAAAAGGGAAAGCCGCCTCTGTGCTGGGAGCAAAACACTCCAAGTGAGAAGAGGCCGATCAATGTCGGGAAAGACCAAAGGACGGGTTCGGCTCATGGCCGACGCGGTCTATAGCTAGGCCTTTGCCGAAGGGGTGGTATTACCGCAGAAGGTTGTCGAAGAATTCAATCAAGCAGAAGTGTTGTTCTCGCCCCACCCGGCCGGATACCCAATTTGTCGTCTTCCACTTCGCTCGCATGTGATGAACGCTCTGAAAAGAGTTGACTCTGACTTTGACAAAGACATGCTCCCCCGCAGGTCATGTCTGTTGTTCTTTGTGCATGCCCTGTGTGCGCACCCTGACCGTGGGAGGAATATATACCCGACACCTCTTTGATAGAGCATAAGACCAAAACTTATGTCCGCCGCGCCATCAAGGTTGTTGTATGGATACTCGCCGGCATAGTGGGTCTGATCATCCTTGTCGTGGTGGCGCTGCAGTTCCCCGGGGTGCAGCGCTACATTTCGCAGAGGGCATTATCATCGATATCGGAAAAGACTCATTCCCGCATCGAGGTTGGTTCGGTCAACATCGCATTCCCGAACTCGGTTGTTCTGCATAACCTATTCGTTGAAAGCCGCCAGCGGGATACTTTGTTGTCTATTCAAACGCTGGCAGCGGACGTGAACCTGCTTGGACTCTTCTCGCACGAGATCAACTTGAAAAACGTCTGGGTTGACTCGCTCACCGCTCACATCACCCGCACATTACCAGACAGCAGCTTCAATTTCGATTTTATCCTTCACGCACTTCGCCCCGATCCAACTACTGTCGATACTCATCCCGATACATCTGCAGGGCCAGGTTGGGAAATAACGCTGGGCGGATTGAGTCTCAACGGCATTCATGCCACATACGATGACGAGGTGAGTGGATTGAATCTGCGCCTCCAGCTCGGCACACTGGAGGCCTCGATCGACAAGTTTGATCTCGGTAAGGAGCAGTTCCACGTCGACGAACTATCTCTTGCGAATGCTATAGCGAGTGTCAAACAAACAAAAGAATCACCGCCCGATGAATCAAAATCTGCAGATGTCGACTTTGGGATCCGAGGCCTATCGCTGGCAAAGGTTCGCGTGACGTATGAAAACACCGTAGCAAGAGAACGCTACAGCGTTGACCTTGGAACGTCGTCTCTCCTCGCAGAGAAGATCGATTTGCCGTCGCACCATATAACGCTCAGAAAATTCATACTCGAAAACACAAACATTGTTGTCGCACAACCGATAAACAAGGAGAATAAAACAGAAAAGTCTTATGCCGCTGGTTTGCCCTGGGTTATCAGCCTCGGTCACCTGATTCTCAACGGGAACAGTGTTCAATATGACGTTGAAGGTGCGGCCACAGTCAACGGTTTGGATCCGAATCATCTCCGACTTGATGGCCTGACAATGCGGGCAGAAAACATATACTACAGCGAAAACCGCATGACGGCAGACGTCAGTCACACATCCTTTCGGGAGCATTCCGGCCTTGAGTTGCGTGAACTATCGGGCGGATTCATCCTGGACTCTCTGCATGCGCAGCTCACGGACTTCACAGTGGAAACTGCGGGTAGCCGCATTCGCGGGATTATTCTTCTCAGCTATTCTTCGCTTGCCGCACTCAAAAACCTCCCGGGTACTGTGAACGTGAAGGCGACGATCGGTGATTCTCGCATCGCCACTTCGGATTTGCTTTTGTTCCTGCCCTCTCTTCCGATAAGGAACACACCAGGCACGTCGATAAGGTTCTCTTCCCAGCTCTCGGGGCTTGTACGGGACTTGCGAGTGGAAGAGTTCCGGGCTGCGGTGGGCGATTCCACCACGGTTGATCTCACCGGTTCAATCCGCGGGTTACCGGAGGCGAAGACGGCGTACTATGATGTGAACCTGCGTCTGTTCTCTTCCGGGCGAAATGACATCCAGGCGCTTGTTGTGGATACCCTGCTGCCCCAGAACATCTTCTTGCCCGCTTCCATGAGAATGAGTGGAAACTTCAAGGGTACAGCGAAGAATTTCTCCGCTTCAACTGTTATAACGACCAGCATCGGAAGCTTGAAGGGAAATGTAGTATTGAACTCTGGTCAAGGACCCGGCTCAAAAACCAGTGAATGGAAAACAGATGTCATCGTCGACGAGTTCAATGTCGGTTCGCTTCTTGACGATCCGGAAACATTCGGTCCGGTTTCGTTGAAGGCATCCGCCGCCGGAACGGGATTAAGCAAAGATGACATCGCAGCGCAGCTGAATGTCCAGGTGGACAAGGCGGTTGTCAACGGGTATCCCTACCGGCGACTCTCGATCCATGGAACTGGCGGCCCGAATATGTTCGACGGGAAAGCCGAGATCCAGGATTCCAGCATCGCCTTCACATTCAACGGCACCGTCAACACGAGCGAAGAGAATCCGACTTACAAATTCACACTCGACCTGAAAGGCGCCGACCTGCGCCGGCTCAACTTCACCCCGGATGACATCCGGGTAGCAGGCATCGTCACATCCGATCTTACGGGAAAGGACATAAACGATATCAATGGCAAGATCGATGTGCGTAATGTCGTGATCATCAAAAACCGCAAACGTTATGTCATCGATTCTCTCGTCTATGCATCGGTAAACGAAGAAAAGCGAACCCACATCAGTATTGAATCCACGATCCTCGCAGGCCAATTCGACGGCACAATTGCTCCTGGCGATTTGCCGGAATTGTTGAAAGAACATTTGGCGCATTACTTCACCCTGCAGGGAGAGCAACGCAGGAGGGATCTTAAAGCCCAGGCTTTTACGTTTCACGTCATCTTGCGCGATCCGGCCACTCTCACGGACGTATTCTTTCCGGAACTCCACCGTCTGTCCGCAGGAACCATTGAAGGTAATTTCGACAGCGACAAGAAGAACCTGAATGTGAATATCGACGTCCCCAGGATTGACTATAACGATTTTAAGATCGATAGCCTTACCGTCAGGGTCACATCTGATGCCGAACTGCTGCAGGCAACATTGAGGGTGGGGTCAATAGCTGATTCGACGTTGCGGGTAACGAATCTTCAGCTTGCCGGAAAGGCCGGGCACGATAGCATCGATGTTGCATTGCAGAGCACCCGCGGTGACGGTTCCACGAAAATGCTTCTTGCCGGAATATTCCATCGTGTTCCCGATGGATACAAGTGGCAATTCAACAAGGATGGGATCGTGTTTCAAAACATTCCGTGGAGCGTTCCTTCTGACAACTGTCTGCTCTTTGGCAACAACCGGTTTATTGCACACAATGTCGTATTGCGAGGCGCGGGACAATCCCTCTCTCTCCATAGCACTGATGAGCAGAATCAGCGTTCACCACTGAGGATTGAATTCACCGATTTTGAACTCGGCACACTATCTCATGTTGTTGAGCGCGATAGCGGCCTGTTCGGTGGAATTCTCAATGGGAATGTCGTCCTGCAAAATCCGGGAAAACAGACGGCGTTCACTTCTGACCTCACAATCAAAGACTTCAGCTTCGGTCAAAGGCATGTGGGTGATGTTGCGCTGCGTGCAAATCATCAAACAGAAAATGTCTTCGAAGTAGCCGTGGACATTGCCGGCTATGGGAACCAGATTGCCGTGCGGGGAAAATACCGGAGTGAAAAGGGCGGGTACGAGCTGGACCTTGCGTGTAATTTCACGAAAGTAAATCTTGCCAGCATCGAGCCATTTACCTTCGGCAGCGTGCAGCGTCTTTCCGGAACAATGACCGGCCGATTACATATGACGGGTACATGGGAGAAACCCTCCATAAGCGGGGAGTTGAATTTCACCGATGCGGCATTTAACCCTGCATTCCTGGATACATACCTGCATCTCAGCAATGGCAAAATAGAGATTGACGGTAAGGGAGTCGAATTCAGGTCCTTTGATCTTGTCGATACTCTCGGCAACAGAGCTTCATTGAGTGGTCATTTGTTTACCGAAGACTTCCGCGGCTACAGGTACGATCTGCGGGTCCGTACCGCCAAGTTTCTTGTTTTGCACAAGCCCCCAAGTCGCGGCGCACTTTACTATGGCACCGTAATCCTCAGCAGTGATATTTCCGTAAAAGGAGATCAGAGCAGACCAATAGTCACCATGCAGGCAGAGCTGGACAAGGGGACCGATCTCGCACTAGTCCTGCCGGAATCAGAGTTCGCTGTGGAGGAGCGCCGTGGAATTGTAAGATTCGTCAAAGTCAACACTCCTTCCAACTCTATTATGTCTCGGCGGAACCCCATACCAAACACCGACACCACGGAAACGAAGCTTGTATCCATGGACCTCACATCAAATATCTCGGTGAACAAGGATTCCAGACTTCGGATATTGATCGATCCCATTGCAGGCGATTCGCTGGTGATCCAGGGCGAAGCGACATTGAGCTTCGCCATTGACCCAAGCGGAAAGATCACTCTTACGGGGCACTACGAAATCCTCAAAGGATCGTACCAACTTTCGTTTGGGGATTTTATTAGGAGAGAATTCGCCATCGCAAAAGGAAGCAGTCTCACATGGTTTGGATCGCCCTTTGAAGCTGACGTCGATATCACTGCGATTTACACGGTGAAAGCTGCCGTGCTGGATTTGATTCAGGATCAACTTACCGGTATAAGTCAGGAAGAACGCAACAAATACAAGCAGGAGCTTCCCATCCAAGTCTACCTCATCATGAAGGGAAAACTCCTGAAGCCCGAGATTCATTTCAAACTCGATCTTCCTCCGGACAAAAGGGGTGTGTTGAATGGAACTGTTTACGCAAAACTCAATGAGCTGAATGGCCAGGAATCCGAACTCAATAAGCAAGTATTTGCGCTTCTGGTCCTGGGCAGGTTCATCTCGGAAAACACGTTTGTCTCTGCAGGTGGGAACGGGGCGCTTTCCGATTTTGCCCGTTCAAGTGTCAGCCAAATTCTTTCCGCGCAGTTGAACCGTTTGTCTGAACAATACATTGCGGGCGCGAACCTTACTATGGGCCTGGAGTCCTATCAAGATTACTCGAGCGGAACTGCCGAAGGACGGACCCAACTGCAACTGGCTCTCTCCAAACAACTCTTCGATGAACGTGTAACCGTTCAGGTGGGAGGAAATGTGGACCTTGAGGGACGGCGAAGTCAAGAGAATTCGCTCAACAGTTTTGCAGGGGACCTCAAAGTGTGGTACAAGCTCACCGAGGATGGTCGCTGGCAGTTGCAGGTTTTCAGACAAAACTCATACGAGGGGGCCATTGACGGGGACATCACCAAGACGGGTGTTGGCGTCGTGTTCACGATCGATTTCGACAAACTCTTCGGCATCACACTCAGTCCGGTTCCTGAGAAATGAAGAGAAATAAATGCGAATAGAATTCTCCCTGACTGATTCTCTCGTGCTTGCTGCGGTCGCCGGACTGCTCGCGGTTCTCGCCCCCGGCTGCAGCAACACGGCGTATCTCGCTCAAGGTGAGAAGCTGTATACTGGCGCAGACGTGAATATCGAAGAGAAGCAAGACATCCCGGACAAAGGCGATCTGGAAAATCAGTTGGACCTGCTTGCCAAACCGAAGCCGAATGGAAAACTCCTCGGACTCTTCCGCTTTAAGTTATGGTTGTACAACGTCGGGTTTTTCAAGGAGAGTCTCGGTGAACCTCCAGTGTTGCTGCAATCTGCCGCACCTGATCGGGTTGCCGCGAGAATGCGCACCCTGTTAGAAGATAAAGGATACTTCCAGGCGGATGTGGGTTACACGGTGCGTGAAAAGGAAAACACCGCAGACATTCAATACAATATTGCCGTCCATTCACCATACAGAATCAACGGTACTACTGTGAAGGGAGCCAACACCGCGCTGATTGACGCAATTCGTTCCACCATGGGAGAAACACTTCTCGCCGCGGGAGACCAATACGACCTCGTGAAACTCAAACAAGAGCGGGAGCGCATTGACGCCGCGCTCAAAGAGAAAGGCTATTTCTATTTCTCTCCCGACTTCGTTGTGTTTCAAGCGGATAGTACTGCCGGGAACAGGACGGTTGATCTTTCCCTTCAAGTCAAACAAGATATACCCGCCGAAGCAACCCGCGCCTATACGATAGGCAACATCTACATTTACTCCGGTTATTCGCTGAATCGCGACAGTGTCGCAATACCTGCCGGCGAAACTGTAAGCGTTAGCGGCTGCTACTACATTGACCTCGATAAGAAGTTTGATCCCGACGTCATTGTCCGCTCGATGTTCTTTAGAAAAGGCGCCCTCTACAGCAGAAACAACCACGATCTCACATTAAGCAGGCTCAT
The DNA here is from genome assembly GCA_964480945.1 of uncultured Ignavibacteriaceae bacterium. Lineage (GTDB taxonomy): Bacteria > Bacteroidota > Ignavibacteria > UBA10030 > UBA10030 > VGWB01. Next base: position 13,566 of record CAYZRX010000062.1, read on the forward strand.
GAATCTCGGCGTGTTCAAGTTTGTGAACATACGATTTCGCGATGCCGATTCGGCAGGCATCCCGCGTTTGGAACCTCATATTTACCTGACGCCGCTGCCGACAAAAAGCATTCGCTTTGAGTTGCAGGGCGTATCAAAATCCAACAATCTTGCGGGTCCGGTGTTTAATTCCAGCTTCCGGAACAGGAACTTCTTCGGTGGGGCTGAACTCTTTACGCTTAGTTTTGAAGCTGGTTTTGAGGTGCCTATTGGCGGGGGACAATCGGGAGGGAATTCATATGAGATCGGTACGCGTGGAGAGTTGGAGCTGCCGAAGTTCGCTACTCCGTTCACGCTCGAAAATGTATCGAGCGTCTTTGTGCCAAAGACTCGCATCGTGCTCGGAATGAGTATGCTGAATAGACTGCAATACTATCAACTTTTCTCGGTGGATGCATCATTTGGATACAACTGGAAGGAATCCATCAGCAAGGAACACAATGTTAGTCTGCTCTCGATTACGTTTGCGCATTTGGCAAATGCAACCCAGAGATTCGACGACTTGTTGAATACTAATCCACTGTTGAAGAAGAGTTTCGAGCAACAGTTTATCATCGGACAGAACTATTCCTTCACATACAATGACCAGCTTGAGAAGGATCATAAGAACCATCTGTACTTCAAAGGAAGTATAGATCTTTCGGGGAACCTGTTGCAGCTTGTGCAATCACTGCTGACCAAGCACAAAGCGACACCCGATACTCCCTATGGGATCTTCGGGACGGCATATTCAGAGTACTACAAATTTGATATCGACTTGCGACACTACTACAATACCGTTGATCAAAGAGCGTCCATTGCCAGCAGGTTGATCGCAGGGATAGGCGTCGCTTACGGCAACTCCGCAACGCTGCCCTACGTGAAGCAGTTTCATATCGGGGGAAGCAATAGCGTGCGTGCCTTCGCTGCACGCGGTCTTGGCCCCGGTTCGTACAGAATTCCTGATAGCGTGGTTGCAAAATCCTTCATTGACCAGGCCGGGGATATCAAACTTGAGGCAAGTACCGAGTACCGGTTTCCCATTGTCAGTATTCTCAAAGGCGCCCTGTTCGTTGATGCGGGTAACATCTGGCTGCTGCGGGGAGACCCGGACCGCCCCGGCGGTACGTTCTCTGGCAAAACGTTCCTCGATGAGATTGCGGTTGGAACAGGTTTCGGCTTGCGCCTTGATCTGTCCTTCTTTATTCTCCGGTTCGACCTTGCGTTCCCATTGCGCGTTCCTTATCTACCCCAGGGCGAGCGTTGGGTCGCGAATAAGATCGATTTCGGCGATCCATCGTGGAGAAAAAACAACCTTGCGTTGAATATTGCCATTGGATATCCATATTGAGTTGTGTGTGAGTGGGCGTTGGATCATTACGTGGGGCGATGTACATCTGCACACAGATCGATGCCTTGCGTGCGTTCGGCGCAGACTCTATTGCCCGAATTGTCATGTCACAGTTGCTTTCCGCGCTCGTCATGTGCTTGCCTCATATTTTTGACCTGCTGTATTGTTCAGTTGAGTTCTTCTCGGTGACTCATCTCTTAGAGAACGAGAACATTACTCCTTCTCGATCTCTCGTTTTCCCTGCTCCTACGAATCAATCTGCCGCTCCGAAGGGTTCCTTCGGAAAACCATCCCTTCGAGAGACAGTTGAGGAATTGGGATTCTGTCTCCCTACGAAGAGCACGTACTTCTTCGGAGAGGATTAATTACTCTTTCATCCCTTTGGTCGATTTCATTCGATAAGGGCAATTGGTATAATAATCAAGCGGGAACCGTCATGGATGAGCTGCGTCGAGGTTATCTCTGGAATAATGAATTACTACGCGCAGCGCAAGTGCGAGTTGCCGGATGACAACTATCCTGTGTGATAGCGTCCGGGAATGAGTCCAAAATGGCAAGACTATGACTTACAAAGATTACTACAAGGATTTGGGCATTGGAAAGACAGCAACGCCTGCAGAGATCAAGAAGGCGTATCGGACGCTTGCCAACAAATATCATCCCGACAAGACCAAGGGAGACAAAGCAGCTGAAGAAAGGTTCAAGGAAATCAACGAGGCCAACGAAGTCCTCAGCGATCCGGTGAAACGAAAAAAGTACGATCAGTTTGGCGCGGATTGGAAGCGCTACGAGGAAGCCGGAGCGCAGCCGGGAGGATTTGATTGGTCAAAGTACGCAAGCGGCGGCGGACAAACACACTGGACGGGCATGAATGAATCCGATTCGGCGTTTGGCGACGTTGGCGTTGACGATCTCTTTGAAATGCTGTTTGGACAACGCAGTGGCCAGCGGCGAGGGACACGGAGCGTTGTCATCAAAGGCGAGGATCTTGGAACAGAGACAACCCTCTCGCTTGAAGAAGCGTATCACGGCACGACGCGACTCATCCGGCTCAATGGTCAAACGATCAAAGTGACGATCAAACCAGGCGTCGCAGACCAGCAAATGCTGAGAATCGCGGGCAAAGGGGGAGGGGGGTCAAGCGGCGGTCCGAACGGCGACCTTTTCCTCACTGTCAAGATTGCGCCGCACCCAGAATTTCACCGGAAAGGAAACGATCTCTACCGTGACCTCCCCGTTGAACTATATACTGCCGTCCTTGGCGGAAAGACTCAGATCAAAACAATGAAAGGTAAAGTCACAGTCAATATTCCGAAGGGAACGACGAACGGCAAAGAGCTCAGGCTTCGGGGACTTGGAATGCCAGCCTATGCAAAGAAGAATAAGTTTGGAAATCTGCTGGTGAAAGTTGACATCGTGCTGCCGGAGGATCTCAGCGAAGAGGAAATAGACTTGTTCAGAAAACTGGCCGCACTGCGGAAATAGCCCGCGGCACGAGATCCCAATGATCGACCACGTACAAAAGGAATGCTCTGAAAAACATAGGTGAGTTTCTCACGTGGGTTGTTCTCCGGGGCGCGGGAGCTTTGCGTCGCGTCCTTGGCGTAAACGGAGTCGAGAGTCTTTCACGGATCATGGGGTTTCTTCCTATCTGCATCGGCACTCAGTTCGCGATCAATGGTGTGCGGGATCTGTCGGCGGATGTGGAATTCTGGAAACATTAGATGTGATCAATTGCCCATCCAATGGGAATCTGTCAACGATGCAGCAATACATATGAAGGTTGTTTCCCAGCATAGGATCTTCATGTAAATCAAAAGGATACAAATCATGAGCAAAGGCCAAAACAGCAAAAAAGGATTGAAGAAGAAACCGTTAAGAACCATGCAAGAAAAAAAGACGGCCAAGAGGGAAAAGAAAATGGAGAAGTTGAACCGTGGAATTCTCAATCAATAACTGGACCGGCTTTTGGATAAGGATGGTGCATTGGGACACAGAAAACCATCCTACAAATAATATTAGATATCTGAGACAATGTCTGATACGGATAACATAGGTTTGCAGTGGACCCAGGATCAAACCCAGGAAATGGAAATCATGCCAGAAGAGTGTCCTGAGAATGCTGCTGATTCAGTGCCTGATAAATTCTTCTTGGATAGGATACACATATCGTGAAGACTCTCCCAATTAAACCGCCTCACAACAGCACCGCGGATGAAAGTGCCGGGCTTAAGCAAGCTACGGAAACGCTACAGAGGCCTGAACTCCGCTACCGGCGGATCTTCGAAACTGCGCAAGATGGAATCCTGCTCCTCGATGCAGACACAGGAGCGATCACCGAAGCGAATCCCTTTTTCATCAACCTTCTCGGATATTCTCGTGAGGAACTGGTAGATAAACAATTATGGGAGATTGGCGCATTCGCGGACATTACAACAAGCAAGGCCGCTTTCCAAGAACTTCAACGAAAAGAATACATCCGCTACGAGAACCTCCCGTTCCTGACCAAAGATGGGAGAACCATTCCGGTGGAATTTATCAGCAACGTCTATCTTGTTGGACATCGGAAGGTCATCCAGTGCAACATCCGCGATATTACGGTGCGCAAGGAGATAGAAAAACAACTCGAGGCGATTAAGAAATCGGCAGATGATGCCCTCGAA
>CAYZRX010000062.1:17697-23827 GCA_964480945.1 uncultured Ignavibacteriaceae bacterium
GCATCATGCTTTTGGATGCCCGGCAAATTGAACGCGGGTTTGGAAAAGAACGAATTATCCTGCTTGCCATTGAGGACATTACTGAGCGCAAGGAGATAGAAAAACAACTTGAGGTTATTAAGAAGTCAGCAGATGATGCCCTCGAATACTCCGACAGCATTATCAACACCGTACGTGAACCGTTAATTGCTCTCGATCAGGACTTACGGGTTGTCACAGCGAGCCGTTCCTTCTATGAAGTTTTCAAAGTAAGACCCGAAGAGACCATCGGCCAACTTATCTATGATCTCGGGAATCATCAGTGGGATATTCCCCAATTACGTGATTTACTCGAGACGATACTCCCCGAAAAAGCAAGCTTTGAAAACTACGAGGTTGAACACGACTTTTCTGCCATCGGCAAACGCATCATGCTTTTGGATGCCCGGCAAATTGAACGCGGGTTTGGAAAAGAACGAATTATCCTGCTTGCCATTGAGGACATCACCGAGCGCAAACGGTTGGAGGCCGAATTGCTCGCCGCCAAGCTTGTGGCAGATAATGCGAACCGGGCCAAGAGCACCTTCCTCGCCAATATGTCGCACGAAATCCGCACGCCGATGAATGCGATTCTCGGCTTTTCCCAGTTGATGCTGCGCGATCCGGCACTCGCGCCTCTGCAGAAAAAACATCTCGGCACGATTCAGCGGAGTGGCGAGCATCTTCTTGAATTGATCAACGATATTTTGGAAATGTCCAAGATCGAAGCGGGGCGGATGAAGTTGGAACCAACAACATTCGACCTCCGTGTGATGTTTGACGATTTGGAATCCATGTTGCGTTTTCGCACCGATGAAAAAGGATTGCAATTTATTGTGGATGGTATCGATGTCCTCCCTCGATACATCGTTGCCGACGAGAAGAAACTGCGCCAGGTGCTCATCAATCTTCTTTGGAATGCGACTAAATTCACCGACAAGGGGGGCATTGCATTGCGTACTCGGGTTCAATCTGTAGAGCCATCCGCGTCGCGTCTCTTCGTCGAAGTTGAGGATACGGGCGCGGGGATCGATGAAGTCGAAATGGATCAGCTGTTTCGTCACTTTGAACAAACTCGTACGGGACGTCAAGCAGGTACGGGTACCGGGCTCGGTTTGGCAATCAGCAAAGAGTTTGTCCACATGATGGGAGGAGAGATCGCCGTCACGAGTCAAGTTGGTAAAGGAAGCATCTTCAAGTTTGACATTCCCATAAGGGAAGGAGATGTTCAACCGGTAACGAAGAAAGCTGATTCGCGGCGTGCTCTGAGACTTCTGGATGGACAACCGTTGTATCGCGTGCTGGTTGCTGATGATAAAGAAGACAATCGTACGCTCCTTTTTGATTTACTCAGCCAGGTTGGATTTGAGACTCGACAAGTCAGCAATGGACAGGAAGCCGTCGAGCAATTTAAAAGCTGGAAGCCCCACTTGATCTTCATGGATATGCGCATGCCGGTCATGGATGGTTTTGAGGCAATCCGCAGAATCCGCGCGGATGCTGGCGGAAAGGAAGTGAAGATTATTAGTGCGACGGCGAGCGTATTCGAAGAAGATCGCAGACTTGTACTGGCGTCGGGCGCCGACGAGTTTCTACCCAAGCCGGTTCGGGAGACGGATCTGTTTGAAATGGTTCGAAGACTCTTGCATGTCGAGTATGTGTATGAAGAGAGAAACGAGGAAGAGCTTTTGCCTCTGAATACAGAGAGCGTCGGGATTCAGCTTAAAGAGACAGCAGCAGGCCTGCCCGGCACACTGGTCAGGCAATTACGGGAAGCAATCAGCCGAGCAGATATTGATCAGATTCAGGAATTGTTGAAAGGAGTGGAACAGTACAGCGCTCCATTGGCGCAGGGGCTACAGGTTCGTGCGGACCGATTTGATTATCAGGGACTCCTTGATATTCTATCCCAGGGAAAGACATCATGACCGACCAGCGCACCCTCAGGCGAGCATTGGCAGAAATTCTTGTTGTCGATGACACGCCGGCCAATTTACAGCTCCTTTCAGGAATGTTGAAGGAGCAAGGATACAAAGTCCGCCCTGTGCCGAGCGGCAAACTTGCTTTGCAGGTGGCTCACATCGAACCACCGGATCTCATCCTGCTCGATATCTTGATGCCGGAGATGAACGGATATGAAGTTTGCGAAAAACTGAAAGCGGATGAACAGTTGAAAGAAATACCGGTGATCTTCATCAGCGCGTTGGGCGAGACGATGGACAAGGTCAAGGCGTTCTCGGTCGGCGGTGTGGACTATGTGACCAAGCCATTCCAGTTCGAAGAAGTCCATGCGCGCGTGCGAACACATCTGGAAATTCGCAGGCAAAGGCTTGAATTACAGAAGAGCTATGAACAACTCAAAGAGCTTGCGTCACTCCGCGACGGTATGACACATTTGATTGCGCACGATATGCGTTCACCGCTGTCTCTTATGTGTGTGCTGTTCCAGACATTGGAACAAGGCGAGGCCAAGAATATGTCGGAGAAGAATCGGCAGCTGGTTCGCAATGGGGCGCTCTCCACTGAACGGCTTCTCCAAATGGTCAACTCGCTGCTTGACATCAATAAACTGGAATCGGGACATTTGGAACTCAACCTGACAGACTGCGATCTGACCGACATGTCCCGGAAGATTCTCCTGGAGTACGAGCATCTTCGGGAAAACCGCCGGTTCATCTTTGATGCTCAATCGGTACCGGTACAAGTTATCTGTGACTCCGATCTGATTTCACGGGTGATTCGAAACCTTTTCGTGAACGCGCTCAAATTTACTCCAAACGATGGAACCATCCGCACCGAAGTCAAAAGCACAGAGCAAGGCGCCCGAGTCGCCATTCAAGACACCGGTCAAGGGATACCGTCGCATTATATTCGGAAGGTGTTCAACAAGTTCGTCCAGGTCGAATCCCGTGAGTACTCGGCCGGACTGGGACTTGCATTCAGTAAACTTGCTGTCGAAGCACACGGAGGTCACATTGGGGTTGAGAGCGAAGAGGGAAAGGGAAGTACATTTTGGTTTACATTGCCAAGATGAGTCGAAGACATGAAGTTACCCATCGATGATTCGCCCGGCTATTTGAAAGAAACAGCAGTGCCCGCAGAAAATCCTTCAGGGATTGTTTCTACCCTCGAAAAGATCTTTCTGGAAGTCTCCCTGCTGACGCTCTTTACCGTTCATTTCTTCAAAGAGGTCCTTAAGCCTCCTTATGTATTCAGTGAGTTCTTGAAGCAATCGTTCCTGATCGGTTACAAATCTCTTCCCTTGGTAAGTGTCACCGCCTTTATCATGGGGCTCGTGATGACGATCCAATCCAGGCCGACCCTGGTGAAGTTTGGAGCAGAGTCTTGGTTGCCTGCCATGGTCGCCATCTCAATAATAAGAGAAATAGGACCCGTCATAACTGCCTTGATCTGTGCCGGAAGAGTGGGATCGGGCATTGGAGCGGAATTAGCAACGATGAAGGTAACCGAACAAATTGATGCGATGACGGTATCGGGCATCAATCCCTTCAAATATATTGTCGTCACGAGAATAGTTGCTGCCACACTGATGATTCCGGTCCTGGCCGTTTTTGCTGACGCCGCTTCATTGTTCGGATCCTTTCTTGCCAATAATCTGAAAGGAGATGTGAGCTTTCAATTGTATTTTTTGCAGGTATTCCAAGGACTCACCTTTACGGATGTGCTACCGGCGGTCATCAAGACGTTCTTCTTTGGATTTGCAATTGGACTTGTAGGCTGTTATCAGGGATATAATGCAGACGAAGGCACTCAGGGAGTCGGAAAGGCTGCAAACTCGGCTGTGGTCATGTCATCCTTCATGATTTTTATCATCGACATGATTGCGGTACAGATCACAAGTTTCTTTCCGTAAAAGTCTGAATCGACCACCGGACTGATCCATTTCGTCCGGAGGACAATCCTCTCGCTCGGAAGGAAGCACCGTCTGTCCCGAAGGGAGTCCTTCGAAGTCAGGAGCGGGAAAATGATACGGAACAACAATACGTGGATGAATGGAAATAACGAATAGCGATTCAACCCTCGTAGAAGCAGCTGTCGATCATGGTCAACCGGTTGATGATGTCGTACAAATAGAACATCTCAAGAAGACCCTGGGGAGAAATTATGTCTTGAGAGATCTTACATTGCGTGTTGCGAACGGTGAGAATCTTGTTGTCGTCGGAAAATCGGGAATGGGCAAAACAGTACTGATAAAATGTTTGGTGGGACTGATGACCCCGGATGAGGGTAAGATTGTTGTGCTGGGAAAGAATATTTTTGACCTGAAAGCGAAAGAACTCATTGAGTTGCGGAAGAAAATCGGTTTTCTGTTTCAGGGGGGAGCCTTGTATGATTCCATGACGGTCAGAGAAAATCTTGAATTTCCCTTGCGCATGCAATTGCGTTCACGGTCGAGGGCAGACACGGACTCCCTGGTGGAAGAAGCACTGTACAGTGTGGGGTTGTCAGAAGCGATTGACAAAATGCCTTCCGAACTTTCAGGCGGGATGCGTAAAAGGGTGGCTTTGGCTCGAACATTAGTCTTAAGGCCCGCAATCATGCTTTATGATGAGCCTACGACGGGTCTGGATCCCATTACCTCGAGAGAAATAAGCAGCCTGATCCTGAAAGTACAAGAAGAATATAACACCTCCTCAATCATTGTCACGCACGACATGGAATGCGTTAGGATCACAGCAAATCGTATTGTGGTCCTTCACAACGGCGTATGCGCCGCCGAAGGGAGTTATGATGAACTCATTACGTCGGCGGATAAATTGGTGCGGTCATTTTTTGAACAATAAATCAGCCAACTTGCAGAGAGAGTGCATCCATTGAAAAAGGACATAACAAATAAAATCAGGCTGGGAATATTCATTTCCCTTGGCATAGCGTTATTTACCGCAGGAATCTACTTCATCGGTGTAACGCGACAAATGTTTACCATCACCTTTCGCGTGAGCGGAGTATTCAAGGACGTGGGTGGGCTGCAGGCGGGAAACCTCGTGAGGTTTTCAGGTATCAATGTAGGGACTGTAGAGTCCATCACAATAATCAGCGATAGCTCCGTCAGGGTGGATATGCGCATTGATGAAAAAGTGCGAGAATTCATCAAGAAGGATGCAGAGGCGATGATCGGCTCAGAGGGACTTCTCGGCAATAAAATACTGATCATAACTCCCGGCACAAGGGGAGCCAAGGGAATCGAAAACAACGATGTTATTGCGACGAACGTGCCCACGAGCATCGACGATATCATGAGGCAGTTGAAGGCGACGAGCGACAACGCAGCCCACATAACAGGCGATCTATCGCAGATTGTTGGCACTATTCGCTCAGGAAAAGGCACCATAGGAAAACTGCTCATGGATAGCACCTACCTGAAAGTACCTATCGACAACGCGACGCACATCACAGAGGATTTGTCTGAAATTGTCAGCACGCTGCGCTCGGGGAAAGGCACACTGGGAAAACTGTTGATGGACAGTACGTACCTGCAAATCCCGATCGACAATGCCATACACATCACAAGCGACCTCAAGGAAATTGTCGAAAGCTTACGTTCGGGCAAAGGCGTCGCCGGAAGAATGCTCACGGATTCGACGGCAGCGGTGACTCTTGATACGACGCTTGTCAATCTCAAAGAGGCGACGTATCAAATGAAGTACTTGTTGGAGAAGGCGAAGAGCAGCTTCCTGCTGTGGGGATTCTAAAATGTGATACAGTTCATCTGGTTGTAGAATTCCATGCGGGCAACATTTCTCAATCAACGAAGGAGTTCCCACAATGAGTGCATTTACCACCAGGGACGGCACAGAAATCTACTACAAAGAGATCTTCGGCAGCGACCGGTTTAGGAAAGCTGGCTGCTCACGGTGCTCGTATCCAGCGGCTGCTCTGGGCCAGCACCAAGAACCCGGACTACAGTGACGTGAAATACGTCGAGGCCCTCATCGGACCGGACACGGTCAACACGGCCCCGCCGGAAACCCTTGATGCCTACCGCGACCACGGAGAGCCGAAAGCCCGGCTCGAACACGATGTCAAGGGAGCCCGCCGGGTGTTGGAGCGACTGCCGGAACTGGGCATCAGCATCGACAATGTGACGCGG
>CAYZRX010000063.1:0-1459 GCA_964480945.1 uncultured Ignavibacteriaceae bacterium
CCACCGGGAGCGAGCCCTTTGTACTGATCGATGAGGTGAGTCGAGATGGCGGGGGAGAGATACTTTTCACCACGGCCGACCGCCCGAAGCGCTACTTCAAGCTCGGATGTAGCAGCATCTTTGATCAAGTAGCCCACGACGCCAATCCGAAGGGCTTTGGCAACATACTCATCCGTCGAGTGCATGCTGAGAATGATGACCTTGCATTGAGGATGACTCTTGATGATTCGCTCGGCCGCTTCAAGACCGTTCAGGCCGCTCATGGCGATGTCCATGAGCACAACGTCCGGCTGGTGCTTCTCGACGAGCTCGATCGCTTCACGCCCATTGGCGGCTTCAGAGACGACGTCGACCCCGGCGATGTCTTTCAAGAGGGATCGCATACCCGCGCGCACCAGCGTATGATCGTCTGCGAGAAGGACTCGAATGTTTGGCATCGTTGCCCCTCCTACCAATGTCAGTGCTCTCGTTTTTCAGCAAGCCGCAACGGCAGTCGGACCGTCACGATCGTGCCCCGTTTATCCGCAGAATTGATTTCGAGCTTGCCATCCAGAAGAGCGACACGCTCCTGCATGCCAAGAATGCCAAACGACTTCCCGTGTGTGGCGTCAGCGAGGGCACTATCGACGTCGAAGCCGACACCGTCGTCACGAATGGTCAGAAGTAACTCAGGCTGACATATCCTCACCTCGATCTCAACGTTGTTTGCCTGGGCATGCCGGCTGATGTTTGTGAGAGCTTCTTGCGCAATTCGGAAGCAGGTTGTCTCGAGATCCGGGTCGAATCGCTCGGGAAGATCCTCTGCAATGAGGCGCGCCTGAAAGCCGACACGTTCCGCCTGACGTTCCAGCTGCCAACGCAGAGCAGCCACAAGACCCAGGTCATCCAGCATCGATGGGCGAAGATCGAGCGAGAGGTTTCGCACCTGGTGCAAGCACCGATCGAGCATCGCGATGTTATCGTCGAGGCGAACGGCCAGGTCATCGGACACAGGATTACGCCGGATAACTTGAAGGTCTATTTTCGCTGCCGTAAGGATCTGGCCGATCTCATCGTGCAGCTCCCGGGCCAGCCAGCGGCGCTCGTTCTCCTGCACTTCCAGAAGACGACGAGAGAGGCGCTGGAGCCGAGACTGTGCCGCCCGTAGAGCGACTTCGGATTTCTTTGGCTCTGTAATGTCCCGTATTATTCCTGAGAGCAGATCGTCGCTAAGCGTTGCGCTCGTCAGAACCGTCTTCACCGCGCCATTCTTTGTCAACACTTCGGACTCGAACGCGGTGACTCTTCCGCTCTCCTTTAGCAGAGTGATGAAGCGCTTTCGATCCCGCGGGTCCCGATAGAGCCCCTGCGCCTTTCCCCTGGCAAACTCCCCAAAATTAGCATACTCGAACATCCGAATCAACGCGTCGTTGGCAAAGAGGATGTCCCCGCTGATGGTGGACTGATAGACCCCGACCAG
>CAYZRX010000063.1:1559-21848 GCA_964480945.1 uncultured Ignavibacteriaceae bacterium
CACCACGCCTTTGTCTGCCACTGGAAAGGGCGCCGCGCTGACGCTGGTCCAAATGGTCTTGGCGCTTTCGGTGATCACACCGATTTCGACATCGCGAACGGGTTGCTGTTCCTGAAAAGCCCGTACACTCGCATATTCCTCCGGCGGCATTGGCGTCCCATCGGGGCGAATGTATCTCCGGTTTTGATACTCGCCCCGCAGTAAACCATCGCTCGAAATGTCCAATATCTTCTCGAGCGCCGGGTTAGCGTAAATCATCTTCCGGTTCTGATCTAAGAGAGAGACACCAATCGGCAATTGCTCGAACAGAACTCTGAGTTTTTCTTCGCTCTCCCGCAGTCCTTCCTCCGCTCGCTTTCGCTCGGTGATGTCTTCGACGATCGCCAGGGCGTAAATCGGTTTCCCATCACGCCCTTTGATGAGGGAGGTCGACAGATTTCCCCAGCGAATATTACCATTCTTCGCGATGTAACGCTTTTCAGTCCGGTAGTGGGGAATCTTGCCCTGCCACATGTTCTCCACGTTCTCTCTGTCAGCGTGACGATGGTCTGGATGCGTGAGGTCGAGGAAGGTCCTTCTGCTCATTTCCTCTGCCGTGTATCCAAGCATCTGACAAAACGCGGGATTCGCGCTGAAGAATCGCAAATCGCGGCTCGTCAACACCATGCCAATGGGACCCTCCTCAAAGACTTTGCGGAAACGCTCTTCACTCTCGCGCAGCGCCTCTTCCGCTGGCTTGCGCTCTTGCTCGACGCTTTCAAACTTCCTGATCTTTCTGCGAAGAGACCTGAGTTCGCGGATCAATTCAGACTTGGTCTTGAGGTTGTCATTCATGTTTACCCCTCACACATAGAGTAGGTCCGCGCACGTTGCAAGCCAGCGTACGCTGCCCTCAACCACCATCAAATCAAGCGAAAGAGATTCCGTCGCGATGAAGGAAATCGAGATGCTGGCCACGGGGAACTAGATTGATGGCAAGGAAGATATACGTCCAGCCGAGGGAGGATGAGACTTTACGGTGTTCGCCCAAGGCGGACACGCATACGCTCGCGAGAGTCGAAAGGACCATGCCTGAAACCCCTCCAACAACATCGACGTCACGTCACAGGCTTAGTGCTTCAGTAGGCTAAGCAAAATTACTGATTCCTACGAAGAATCGCAACAGACGGTCGCGTCCTGCCTTGTGGCGGGCCTGTCCGGTGAGCTGTTTGGCGGACGTCCTGACCGGAACAGTGGATGTGTCAGGAGGTCGGCCGAGAGATGAAGCATGGCGGGCCCCGACGACGTCGGGGCGGGCAAGTCCACTCCCGAGGTACAAAGTCTGCATTCAGTTCAGGAGCACAGCTCCTTCACAACTGGTTTTTCCCATTGTTCCGAGGGAGTTCCGCTCCCGAGGCGCAGGAGGCTCAGGAGCCCCCGACAAATAACATCCCGAAACAAGAGTTCGCGACAGGTCGGCGCAGGGGTGCTCCTTCAGGGATGGAAAGAAGCGAACATGGTTATCGCCGCCTGAGCAGCCGGTATACCATCGGCAACCCGAACAGAAGCAGGATGCTGGAGAGCGAGAACCCGCCGATAACGGCAATGGCAAGCGACTGCTGCATCTGCCCTCCGGAGCTGATGCCGAGCGCGAGCGGCAAGAGGGCGAAAACCGCCGCGAGTGTCGTCATCAAGATCGGGCGGGCGCGGACCTGTCCGGCCCTCACGATCGCTTCATCGAGCGACAAGCCCTCCGCCTGGAAACCCTTGATCGCATGCATGACGAAGATCGCATTCTCGGCAACGATTCCGATGATGAGAATGACTCCAACGAAGCTCGAGATATTGAATGTGACTCCCGCAAGCGAGAGGGCGCCGAACAGCCCGAGGAGTGAAAGTGCGTTGATGCTGAGAATCGATAGTGGGACGGTGGACTCGCCGAACTCTTAGAGCAGCAATAGTGGGGCCGCTTTATCGCAGCTTGTTCAGAAGAACATACAGCGTCGGCAGCTCGAAGAGCAACAGGAAACTCGATAACAAGAATCCACCAATGACCGCGACCGCCAACGGCTGCTGCATCTGAGCACCCGCACCAATTCCCAACGCGAGCGGCATCAGGGCAAAGACGCCTGCAAACGTCGTCATGAGAATCGGTCTGGCTCTGACCTTGGCCGCCCGAACGACGGAATCGATCGTGCGTCCATCCTTGCTGACGTACTCCTGGATCATGTGGACGATGAACACGCCGTTCTCATTGACAATTCCTACGATCATGATCATTCCTACAAAGCTGGAGATATTGAAAGTGATACCCGTGATGACCAGTGCCAGGATAACGCCGAGCAACGCCGTGAGGTCCGTCAAGAGGAGAGCAACAGGAATGGAGAAACTCTCGAACTCGATGATCATGAGGGCAATCACCAGAAGAGAAGCCGCGATGAGAACATAAAGCAGGCTGAGAAAGGATTCCTGTTGACTCTGATATTGTCCACCGAATGTGTACAGAACCCCTTGTGACAGGACTAACTTTGACTGTAGGACTTGCTTGATATCAGCAATTGTTCTGCCGAGGTCTCTCCCTGTAATTCTCGCACTGACAGGAACCATCAACTTGAGGTCTTCCCTGTCGACTTCGCTTTGTCCTTTCAACAGATCGACGCTTGCAATGGCGCTGAGGGGAACATAGAAGCCGTTCGAAGACTTCAGCCTCACGTTCTCGATGTCCTGCAACACACTGTGGTATTTGTCGGGATACCGGACTCGGACTCCGATCAGCTTCTCACCCTTCAGGACATACGTATCTGCGCTTCCCTGCATGACCGTCTTCAGTTGTGACTGGACATCAGCCATCGTAAGTCCGGCCCTTGCCGTAAGCACAGGATCGGGGTGGACAACAATCGAGGGGCCGCTGACGACGATGCCGTTGAAGACGTCCACAACTCCCGGAATCGCCTCAATCAGTTTGGCAATTTGCTTCGCTTTCTGTTCTGCCACTTCTTGATTCGGCCCGAAGACTTTGATGACAATGGGTGCGGGCTCAGTCGTCAAGTCGCCTATAAGATCCTGCATCGCCTGCACGAAATCGATACGGAGCGCGGGCTCTGTGGATTCCACTTTTTGCCGAACGTCATCGATGATGTCGAAAACAGAACGGGAACGCTTATCCTTGAGCCGGATGAGGAAATCACCTCTGTTGGGCTCGGTAATGAAGAAGCCCATCTGTGTGCCGGTCCTTCGCGAATAGGAATCGACTTCGGGAATTGACATGAGTATCTTCTCGACATGGGTCAACATTCTGTTCGTCTCATCCAAAGAGGTCCCGGGAGGCGAACTGTAATCAAGAACGAACGATCCTTCATCCATTTTGGGCATGAAGTCGCTGCCAATGGTTGAGTACAGGACCAACGTGGTCCCCAGAACCACCAGCGCAAGCACCGGACCGAGATAACTCCTCTTCAACAGCGCTTTTAGGACGTCGTCGTAGGTTCTTGAGATCACGTGTTTGGATTGTTCTTCCCTTGCGATTTCCAACACCACGTCCTTTTGTCTGATGAATGACTCAGCGACCAGCGGAACAAAGGTCAGCGAATAAATCATAGAAACACCGAGCGACACGGCCATCGTGACGGCCAACGGCTTGAAGAAGGCACCTGTCACACCGTAGAGAAAGGCGAAGGGGACGAACACGATCATCGAGCTCAGACTTGAGCCGAAGATCGCCGGCAGGATTTCTCTCATCGATTCACCAATCGCTCGTCGGATATTTTCTTTTTCATATCGCATGTTCCGAAATATGTTCTCAATCATCACGACGATGTCATCGATAACGAGTCCGACTGCTGCGGCAATGCCGCCCAGCGTCATTATGTTGAGTGCGTAACCTATGACATAAAGAAGCAGGACCGTTGTTGCGAACACTGCCGGAACTGTGATCACTGCAACCGCGCCGATGCGAACACTTCGCAGGAAGACAAATATCACGACCACGGCGAGGAAGAGCCCGACAAGAATCGAATCCCTGGCGCTTCCTACGGAACTGCTGATGAAGTCACCCTGATCGTAAAAATACTTGATGCGAACGCCTGCGGGGATGACCTGTTTCAGATTGTCCAGTTCTGTTCGGACTTGCTGGCCGATTGCAACCGTGTTTCCTCCCGGCTGTCGGATCACATTGACGAGCACCGCTTGTTTTCCATCGGCGGTAACGCGGATGTACTCGATTTTCTCAGAGGGCTGAACGGTCGCGACATCATTTACCGTGATCGGTGTGCCATTCTTGAAATCCACGACCGTCTTTCTGATTTCATCAAGCCCCGCATAGAGGCCATCAACCAACGTGAGATAGATTTGGTAATTCCGCTCCACCAATCCGGTTGCTGAAACGAAATTCGTCCTAGCGACCGCCGATGAGACATCATCCACACTGAGTCCATAGCTCTGAAGTTTCTGCGGATCGACCGTCACGAGGAATTCGCGCTGTTTTCCGCCGACGACGACAACCTCTGCAATCCCGCTAATCCTTACCAATGCCGGCCGGATGGTATAGTATGCGAGATCGCGTAACTGAACCAAATCGAGCGAATCAGACGTCAGACTGAATCCCTCAATGGGGAAGACCGTTGCGTTCATTCTCTCGATGTCGATGGATACAGCCGGCGGGAGCTGATTCCGGATACTCGAGACTTTTCCCTGCATGAGTTGCAGCGCCTGAATGATGTCGGTGCCCCAGGCGAAGTTTACCGAGATTTCTGAAGATCCCCGACTCGTCGCAGATTGCACACGGACAACTCCGGGAATTGCGCGGGCGGCCTCTTCCAACGGCCGCGTCACTTCAATCATCATTCGATCTGCCGGCTCTTCCCCATTATCCGCGAGCATGACAATGCGGGGGAAATCGATGTTCGGAAAGAGTGAAATCGGCATCTGAAAGAGCGATACGATCCCGCCGATGCTCAAGACAGCGACCAGGAAGAAAACAGCCTTTCTGTGCGAACTGAGTATTTCGAAGAATTTCATCTGTTCGGCGAATCTCTATTTTTGTGAAACAGTGACTTGTGTGGAATCCGGAAGGCCGTATCCCCCCACGGTAGCAACAATATCTCCAGGTTTGAGTCCCGAAGTAATTTCATAGGAGGATGAATCCTCCAGGCCTATGGTCACCCGCGTCACGAGCGCGAGCGAATCGCCCTGGATGCGCCAGACAAAGTACTGATTCAGCTCATCATCGTGGAATATGGCAAGTTTAGGCACGAGCACAACAGAATTGTGTTGACCGACTTTAATCTGCACGTTTGCAAATGTCCCTGAGGTCACAAGTGCTGGAATCGAGTTCAGGCTGATTCTCACCTGGACACTTTGGCTGTTGGGATCCGTCGCGGGATTGACAGCCTGGACGCTTCCGCGCAACGGTGGAATATCCATCGCCGGAATTGTCACAACAGCAGGAAGACCTTTCCTAATCTCTGAAACATCGTTGAGGGGGATGTTTGCAAGAAAGTACTTCGTGTCCGGGTCGACCATTTCGACCAAATCGCTTCCCTGGCTGACAAGCTCCCCTTCGGTAACAAACCTGTGTATGATGGCGCCGGGAAATGGTGCGGTGATATTTGCTCTGGCCGCCGTGCTTTCGGCCAGCCGGAGCGCGCGCTCGGCCTGATTCTGGTCGGCTTCTGTGGTTGCTTGATTCAGCAGTTGTTCAGCCCCGGCAATAGCCGCGTTTGATTCCTGCGAAAGGATCGTTACTAATACCTGCCCCTTTTTTACTGCGTCTCCTTCGAGCACGAGGACTCTCTCGACTTTCCCATTGATGGTTGACCTAATACGTTCGTCTCGAAGAACCTGGAAGGAGCCGGTCGAACTCACCACGTCGTCTATGGAGCCAAGAACTGCGGGAGCGACTTCAACGGTCGCACGAGGTTTGATATCAGCCTCGCTATCGCCGTTCTTCGAACTGCAGCCGAAGAAAACCACTGTGCAGAGAAGCGGGATCAAAAAGGAGAGAGTCTTGTTTGTCATTCTTGTGCAGCTCCGGAATAGTTTAACCTCTTCAGTTTGAAAACACTCATAGCCAATTGCGATCGTGCCTCTTCGATGGCAAGTTTGATCTGGTTGACCATTTGAATCGCATCAAGGACCTCGAGGCTCTGGCCGCTCCCACCCGCATACCGTGCCTCTGATAAGAGAAGATTTTGTTCAGCGACCAGGAGGTTGTCTCGCAGCGCAGCAATCTCGGCCTTTGCCCGTTCAACGTCGTTCCTCGTGATGCGGAAGTCGTGCGCAAGAGAGGTGCGTGCATAGTCATTCTGAAGCGAGATGCTGTTGGCGCCTGCCTTGGCGGCATTGTAGCTATCTTCGAGTGAACCGAACGTGAAAAACGGCAGAGATAACGATAGACCCACGGAGGCACCGAAGACGTTGGTGAAACCTTGCTGGAGATTTGGCAGGGAGGTCAATGCGCCGGCGTCGGCTCCGAGAGAAATCGTGGGTCGCATTCTAGATCCTGCGATTTGTGCGTCCAGTTCAGCCTGTTTCAGAAGCAGTTGCTGGAAAGCCAGATCGATGTTGCGGTCTGCGTAAAACGTCGTATCGAATGGCGTCGAAACAACTGTTGAGTCAACATCCGTGACATCGGCAGAAGGCAACCCCGAAGCTTGAGCAAGAGCAAGCAGGGAGTTTGCGAACGCGACTTTCCGTGCATTGATATCGATTGCCGCATTGTTGAGATCCACTGTTGTTTTCACGACATCAGTCTGGCTTCCCTGGCCGGATGCGTGGAGCTGTTTCACAAGCTGGAGATAGTCTTTTAGCTGAGCATAGCCTAGTTCAGCAACATTCAACTCCCGCTTTTCCTTGACGGCAGCGGCGTAAGCGGTCGATACGGAATAAACGATGTCTGCCTTGGTACGATTGATATTCAACGAACCCTGTTCGACTCCGACTCCCCCTTTTTGAATTTCATAAGACCTGGCTCCACCATCATACAGGGTGTACAAACCGACAATGCGAGCGCCGACCTCGCCGCCGTTCGTCACAGCCTGATCGTACCCTGGCGCAACGATGAAATGAGAGGCAATTCCAATTTGCGGGAGATAGCTTTTTCTCACCGACTC
Source organism: uncultured Ignavibacteriaceae bacterium (assembly GCA_964480945.1). GTDB lineage: Bacteria > Bacteroidota > Ignavibacteria > UBA10030 > UBA10030 > VGWB01. The sequence continues at coordinate 8,648 of CAYZRX010000063.1, forward strand.
GCTGCTGTAGACGGCAGAGGCTTTGCCCTGTTCCGCCGCTCTGAGGAGGGGATTCTTCTGAAGCGCGACATTCAGGTAGTCTGTCAGCGAGACCAATTTCGTCTGTGCGCGCAACCGTGTTCCGGTGACGAACACAGATAGCAAGAACAGACACGCGAGAATACTCTTAGACTTCATAGTAATCATTCACTCCGGATGCGAAAAGTTCGTCATAAGTGCCACCCCATACACCGGCAACGATGAAGGGGGAGGAGGCGCGCAACAAACTGCATCAGCCAACAACAGGGTGACACGAATTCGTTTCATTCCTTGACTTCCCTCTTTTGTTCCACTTCAACCTAACAAAAAAATGGGGAATCTGAAACACCGATTCCCCACTCCCATTCAGCTCGTCTATCACTTCAAGCCCTGTCAGTCTTTGTCACCCTCCTTCGCTTCTTTCGCCTTCCTTTTCGATTTCTCCACGACTTTGCCCGTCGGGTCGAATACCACCTCCCACCGATCCTTTCCCGACTGGACAACGAGCTCGTATTTCACCGTCTGATCCTTCGTCACCTTTTCCGCCTTCAGGATCTTCGCTTTTGGAAACTCCTGCATCAGCGATTTCGAAACAGCGGCCGGAAGCGCCCTGGAAGCGACGGTCTCTTCTATCTCCACGCATGTGCCGTCAACCAGGTACAGAAGATCCCGCTTCACCTTCCCATCGACGCTTTCCACTTCATAGTACGTCTTGCCGTTCTCCTGCTCCGTACTGGCGCCCCTGATCTTCGCGTGGGGGTAGGCTTTGTGGAACGAGGCAGTTACGGCAGCAGGAAGATCCTTGACGGCGAGCTTCTTCTCTCCCTGTGCTTTGGCGGCCGTCGGCGGGTACGCAACAATGACTGCCACAAGGGCCGCGGCAATGAATGAAAGAAGTCGTGCGTTCTTCATGGTTCCTCCTCGGATTGATGGGCCTTTCATATGGAAGTGTCCTGCATCTGGTCTATGGGCCCAATGTACGGATCTAAAATGAAAGCAAGATGAAAGAGCCAACGCAACAAGAAGCCCCAGAAGAGCTTTTGCCTCTTCGCCGCGCCCCACACCCTATCCGCTGACCTGCAGGAGCGGCAGTTGGATGGTGAATGTGCTTCCGAGCCCTTCTTCACTTTGCACCGAGATCCAACCTTTGTGCATTTCCACAAATCGCTGCGCGATAGCGAGCCCCAAGCCGCTCCCGTCGGTCTTAGACCGGGATTGGGGTGCGCGGTAGAATCGTCTGAATATTCTCTCTTGCTCCGATCCGGAGATTCCCGGGCCGCTGTCCTGGATGACAATGGATGCTGTGCCGGGAGCGGCGGGCTGCAAGACCAAAGAAGCCGAAACCAAACCTCTTCTCCCGGAGTATTTGATGGCATTGTCCAGCAGATTGAGGACGACGCTTTTAAGCTTCTCGCGATCACCGGAAGTCTCGACGGCCTCCTGTACGAAGAGCTTAAGCCGCACGCCGCGCCTTTTCGCCACCCCACCGACTGCCTGAACGCACTCGACAAGAAGCTCATCGAGCCTCAGCCGGGCCGGCTCGAATTTCACCTGTGCGGCATCGAGCCTGGCGAGCACAAGCAGGTCACCCACCATTTTTGACAGTTGGTCGAGCTCGAGGAGCGCCGTCGAGATGCTCCGTTTCGATGATGATTGGCGGATGGTCCGTTCCGCGGACTCCAGCTCGGTCCGGATGATGGTGAGCGGAGTCCTAAGCTCATGCGACGCATCGGCGATAAATTGCTTCTGGCTTCTGATGGCGCTGTCGATTCGTTCCATCATTTCATTCAACGCGCTCCCAAGTAGATGCACCTCATCGCGGGGCTTCGGTAATTCGAGCCGGGCATCAAGATTCTTGGCGCTGATCGTCTCGGCCGTTTTCACCATCTTCATCATGGGCTTGAACGCCATCGCCGTGATGAACCAGGCTGCGCAGCCGGCGAGGAAGAGCCCCGCGGGGATCAGGATCAGAAACAGAAGTCTCAGACGGCCAAGAGAGCGTTCGATCTCATCCAGGGGAGCCGCAATCTGAACCACGTATGGAACCGGGTCACGGATCTCAACCGGCGCCTGCAGCACGCGAATCCTTTGCCCCCCCATCGTCACCGTCGCCTTTTGGAGGGCCGTAACTTCTCCGGAGTTCCATTTCATCCGCGTGTCGAGCGCGAATCCCGAATCGGCAAATACGATCCTCCCGTCGGCCGTCAGCAAGCGGACTTTCGCATCCGCCAGGCCTTCCGTTCGCACCGAATCCAATTCTAACCGGCTGGGGAACCCGGCCTCAGATTCATCTTCCTCGAGCTCCGTCTGGATCTTGTCGGCGTGGGTTTCGAGGCGCGCGTCGAGCTTGGCCACCTCGGCGTCGAAAGCACCTTGATAGATAATGAGCGCAAAGGCAGTTACCAGGACACCGAAAACGAGAGTGTACGCGAAGACTATCTTGGCTTTGATCGTGAACATATGCAGGCTGCTCCTTATCGCTCACGGTCCGAGAAAAAGTAGCCACTTCCCCGGACGGTATGGATCAGGGAGGTTTCAAATCCCTTGTCGATCTTCTGTCTCAGGAATTTCACGAACGATTCGATCACGTTGCTCCTCGGCTCGAAGTTCATATCCCAGAGGTGCTCCGAGATTTTCTCACGCGAGATGATCTCTCTCGGGTGCATCATGAAGAGCTCCAGGAGCGCGAATTCCTTCGCGGTGAGCGAGACCTCTTTCCCCTCCCGGAATGCCCGATGGGTCTTCAACTCCAGACGCACACCGAAACGCTCGATCTCTGTCGTTCGTACTTCGGTCCTCCGCCGGGCGAGGGATCGGATGCGGGCGAGAAGCTCGCCCGTGTGGAATGGCTTGGGGAGATAGTCATCGGCACCGACGTCGAGCCCTTTGATCTTATCCTCCACGTCATCGAGTGCCGTCAGCATCAGAATCGGCGTCAGCACGTTCTGGCGTCGAATCTTCTGACACGTCGTCCAGCCGTCTTGTTTCGGCAACATAACATCGAGGATGATCACGTCGTTGTCATCGACCACCGCAAGCTCTTCACCCTTCAGTCCGTCGTACGCAACGTCGACGGCAAACCCTTCCGCCCGGAGAGTTTTCTTCAGCGAAGCGGCGATCTTCCGATCGTCCTCGATCAAGAGGATTCTCATAGCATTCGACGAGAATCATGCATTCTTGGTTCGGGATCTTTCCTGAATATTCAGGGAACCGTCATCTCATGCCGAGCAGTCGAACGCTCACTGTTGCGCCAGAATCAGGACCACGAAACTCCCCGGCTCGATCGTCGGCCGCGGGCGCGGATGCTCGGCCGTCGGAGCAGGCGCGGGCCCCAGCGTTGCACCCGAGAGGTACACCCGATGCGTCTTCTCATCGAGCGTCATCGTGCGGCAGCTCCTCTGGGTGGCGACATTTTCGACCACGGAAAACTTCTCCGCCGTCTCCTCGCGAACAACCGTCAAGGTCCCCTCTCCGTTCGATGCGAAGGCGAGATGCGTCGTCGGATCGTACGCTGCGGCGTCCACACCTGACCCAATGGGCAGCGACGCCACGACCTTGCCCGAAGTTGAATTCATCACGATCATCATCTTGTTTCCGCAGACGGAGAAAAGGCGGTGGTGTGCGCGATCGAACGCCAGGCCGCTCGGTTCTTCGCCGGGAGCCAGAGGCCAGCGATCGAGGATCTTCAGCGTTTTCGACTCAAATACGGCGATCATGCTTTTATCTTCGAGATTGACGAAGATCTTCCCGTGACCGTCCGCCACCGCGAATTCCGGCTTCCCGTCAAGCTCGAGATTCCCCACGACCGAGTTCGTCTTTGAGTCGATCGCCGTGGTATTGTGGCTTCGTCCATTGAAGGTGAAGACGCGATGGGAAAACGGGTCGTAGATGATCGCGTCCGGATTGCTGGCATCGAGCTTGATAGTGGTGAGCGTCTTCAACGTCTTCAGGTCGAACACCGTCACCGACGAGTCACGCCCGTTGCTCGTATACCCGCGTCCGAGTTCCGGCACCAGCGCGATGCCGTGAACGCCATTCGTGTTCGGGATTTCCCCCACCACAGTATTTGTCTTTGTGTCGACGACAACCACGCGCGTGGCGTGAGAAACATAGAGTCGGTGGGTGGCAGCATCGGAAAGGAGATAGTCCCATCCTCCTTCACCACCGATCTTGATTTTGCCGACAACCTTGTATCCCTTCGAAGTCTGTCCCATGCTCGTAGCGCCGAGGAACAGAGCGAAGGCAAACAAAGTCAGGAAGCCGAAGCGGATTTTCATTGGTGCCTCTTTTGGATTGTTAGTAGATGTGGGTTAAAGCTCGAATCCGACATGGGGGGCTGGAAACCTCGTAGAATGGAGGATCAAGGGAGTAACGCATCGCCGTCCCTTTGGTTCCGCTTCTTCTCAACATTTCTTGGGCCCGATTCGTGCCAAGCGCACAAGTGCAAACAGGCCGCAAGACGAGGCGGCATTATCACGATCGTTCAATCTACTTGTTAAGAATGAAACCAAGATGAAAAATACAGTCCGGGCGCTCCGGCGGGCCGAATGGCATGTTTTTCGAAAGCCGAAAGCATACGAGAAAAGAAGGCTCCGAAGGACGCGAGGAAGGAGCGTACAATCGGCTGGATGTGGAATTCCGCCATCCTCGGCTGGAGACTGAGAATCCTCTCCGATAAGGCTCTTGCTCTGATTCAGGGGGATGCTTGATGGGCTGGCGAGCAATCAGAATTTCCGGGGTTTTCATCACGGCGCTCCCTCAGCGTCCGAACTTGAAGCGTGCCGGTGTCGGACCTATTCCCACCCTTCCTTCGCCAGCGCCAAATGCAGCTCGTTCGGATGATGGCGACAGTGATACTCGATCTTGCTTGAGTCTTCATGGGCTTTGCTGTACGTCCACCCTCTTGACATCAGATTTCTCTCGTGCAATTCGTGGAGGAGAACGTACGGACGTTCCACTTCCTCAAGATCGTTATCGATCCACACTTCGTTTTGAGGTACGAATTCATAGACGTAGTCGTGTCCGCCTTCCGTGAAATCGTCATCGAAGACGCTTCTTACCAGCCGGCCGTCGATAATCCAGACGCTGACCTCGGATTCAAGCTTCTTCCAGAGCCGTACGTGGACCTTCTGCGGATCGGGGAGGTTCCCTCCTTTCGTCAATTTCTTCACATCGCCGGCCCTCTTTCGTTCCGCCATCTCTTTCCTGTCGGCGGCTTCCAGCGCGTCGTCGTACGGCACACCCTTCTCCATCAAACGGTGTTCCACCAACAGATGGTCAATGAAGAACTTCTGTTCATCTTCGTTCGCCTCCTTATCGAGCCAGAACTCATCCTTCGGGATACACTCAAATCCGAAATGTTGGCCATAGTTTGTGAACTCTTCATCCAAATGGGCGCGCACGTAGGTGCCATCGACAACCCAGATAGCGATCTTGCCCCGCGCGCCGACCTTTTTCAGATACGGCGGTTTGAGTTTCTCTTCCATGACTGTTCCCTCCTGAACCTTTTCAATGTCGATCAATGCTGATGATCCGCCTTTCACCTCTCCATTCATTTCCCACAGGCTTATGTTCCCCCGCTTGTCTGCGGAAATGTCTGGGCCATATTCTTCTGAGGAGCGCGAACAACCTGGAGCCATTGAAGCCATCGGAAAGAGGTTGCGCAACTATGAGAACAAACGGACAATTGGCTAACGGCAACTTGGCATTACGCCTCAACGGCTGCTTGCACGAATACTACTGCTGCCGGCGATCGCCTTTGTCGGACCAGAGCTTGTTGATGACATACAGAAGAGCCGAGCCGCTCACGAGGAACACCGCAAAAAGGCCGAACGCGTAGGTCATTCGACCGTAGAGGAAGTTGCCCACCGTGAACAAGGCGGACCAGATCACCGTGCAGCCCGCCAGCCAGCCGAGCAGGGCCATCGGCATATTCTCGTGTGTCGCCTTCGCGTCTTGCTCGGAGATACCCGCTTCCTCGCGGATCCGCTTCCAGCCGGGACCGAAGGGACGAACCTTCTTGTAGAATTCGATCAGGGCCTGGCGGTCGGTCTGGGGGCCGAGGAATGCCGCGAGCAACCAGCAGACTGTGGTGAAAGCCACCGTGAGCATGAGAGCAGCGTGGGTGCTGATCGATACGCCGCTCTTATTCAGTATCAACAGCACGATCGAGACGGCGAAAGAGCTGACCATCGCCGTCACTTCACTCCATGCGTTGACACGCCACCAGAACCAGCGGACCAGGTACAGCAAGCCGGTGCCCGCACCGACCTGAAGAATGATATCGAACGCGTCCTTCGCCGTGTCGAGCAGGAAGACCATCCCCGATGCGCAGAAGAACAACCCGACTGTGGCAACGCGCCCGGCGAAGACGTAGTGTTTCTCGCCGGCATCTTTTCGAATGAACCTCCGGTAGAAATCATGCACCAAATAGGAAGCCCCCCAATTCAGATGGGTCAGGATCGTTGAGGAGTTCGCCGCGATCAAGCCTCCTACCACCAGTCCCATGAACCCGACGGGCAGAAACGTCAGCATGGCCGGGTAGGCGATGTCATGCCCCAACAGGTTGGGGTCGAGATTCGGGAACGCTCTCTGGATATCCGACAGCTGCGGGAAGACGATCAGCGAGCAAAGTGCCACGAGGATCCATGGCCACGGGCGCAGAACGTAGTGCGCGAGGTTGAAGAAGAGGACGGCCCCCAGCGAATCCTTCTCCGACTTCGATGCCAGCATACGCTGTGCGATGTAGCTGCCGCCGCCCGGCTCTGCCCCCGGGTACCAAACTGCCCACCATTGGACGGCGATCGGCATAATGAAAACGGCGACGGCCATGTCCCAGTTGTTTGTGAAATCCGGCAGGATGTTCAGATAGTTCAGGCCGCCAGGCCCTTTGAGCGCCGAGATTTTCTCCACCATCCCGCTGAGCCCGCCGACAGCAGGCAGTTGAACCGCAAAGTAGGCCGCAGCGATGACCGCCGTCATCATGATGAAGAATTGGACCAAGTCGATGACCAGCACGCCCCAGAGACCGGAGTGCGTCGCGAAGACGACGTTCAGAATCCCGACGAAGATCAGCGTTTCCCACCGGGGGAGCCCGAAGAGCACGCCCGCGATCTTGCACGCGGCCAGGTTCACCGTCGCCATGATCATACAATTGAAGAACAGGCCCAGGTAGACGGACCGGAAGCCGCGCACGAAGCTCGCCGCTTTGCCCGAGTAACGGAGCTCGTAGAACTCGAGGTCCGTCATAACGCCCGAGCGTCTCCAGAGTCTTGCATAGAAGAACACGGTAGCAATTCCCGTCAACACGAACGCCCACCAGACCCAGTTGCCCGCCACGCCGTTTCGGCGGACGATGTCCGTCACGAGATTCGGCGTATCGCTGCTGAACGTCGTGGCGACCATGGAAATGCCGGCCAACCACCACGGAACGGACCGACCCGAGACGAAGAACTCCGAGGTGTTCTTTCCGGCCCGCTTGCCGAAGAAGAGTGCGGGGGAGAAGCAAATGATGAGTGTGACCGCTACGATGACCCAGTCGATCAGCTCAAAGCGCACGATGTCGTTCCTTTCGATGTCGGGGGGAGCGAACAGCCTTACGATATGGCGAGAAGGTAGACGAGTTTATGCTGAAAGGCAAGAGAGCGACGAGCGGAGTGGTAACCTCATGCGAATCCGATTTGCGTGTCGTCAGACGTTCGGGGCGACGGCAGATGAGCGACCACGAATCCTGGAGGAGTGTTCCTTCAGCCATGAGGCAAGCTGAGATTTGGTGAGCTTCCCGGAGGCAACGGTCAACTCCAGCAGGCCCCGATCTCGCAAGCCGGGCTGTCCGCCATACCGCTGCAGCAGATCGGCGTGTATCGTCAACACAATTTCCTCGGGCATGAAGTGAACGGCCATTACTTGGCAAGAGCCTTCAGCGCATTGCGATACTTGCGATTAGTGCGCTCGTATGCCTTTGCCCATTCTGCAAATTTAGGATTGAACGGCGTCAGAACGACCCCTTCTTCAGTCTCGACGAGGTGGAGCTCATCGCCTTCGCTGAGATGATAGTTATCTACCAATGTCTTAGGCAAGGTAATACCGAGACTATTGCCCACTCGACGCACGGTTGTCTTCAACATGATCGTTCTCCTTCATCTCCGGAGCTATTACAGCAAGCGTATTACTCAGAAACAACTGCCGGAGTGCCGAACGAGCCGACCCCCGACTCGAGGAGCGGAAGCCAGTGTGTTCTTCCGCGCTGCACTTCATTCATGCTTGGGGTACCCCACGGTCTGAGCAACCATGACTCTCTGGTCCGGACGAAGCTTCAGTGATTGCGCGAGGGACGGCCGGTCAACCAAACCGCGAACCACGACTGCAAGGCCCTGCGACGCGCAGTAGAGATACACGTCTTGGACGATGCAGCCAACAGCCACCCCTCCCCAGAGCTTCTTGTCGTCGGCCGACGCATTTTTCATGCGCGCAAAGTCGGAGACATAAATAAGATTCAGGGGCGCGTCTTTGACGAAGCTCTGCCTCCCTGTCGCCCCGCGCAGATCCTGCGCCACGAACGGCGTCAGGCTGTGCGTCTTCGGCTCGTACAAGTAAACCGCCTCCGGGAGCGCAACATAGATGTCGACCTCCTGCCAGTTCATGGCCGAGGGCGCGGTGCGCTTGCCGGATTCGGGCCGGTTGATACCGTCCGCAGCCCAGAGAAGGTTCGAGAGCTCCTGCAAGGGCAGCGGTTTGGAGTCGAAGCTCCTGGACGATTGGCGCAGCTTCAACGCCTGCATCAGCGGCTTACCGATATCCGTCTGAGGAGGCGGGAGCTGAATCGGCTTCGGCTCCTGCGCCGAACCAAACGTGAGACCGAGGATAGAAATCCAGATGAGAAGAACGCACGTCCTCTTCATGGCGAATCTCCCTGTGTTGGATTGTATCTTAGGAACTGACCGCTTCGAGCATCGCGACGACGTTTTCGGGTGGGACGTCGGCGAGGATGTTGTGCACCTGCTGGAACACGAAGCCGCCATCACGTTTCAGGATATCCACCTGGTGGCGGACGTGTGAATACACCTCCTCCGGAGTCCCGTGCGGCAGGATGCGCTGCGTGTCGCATCCCCCTCCCCAGAAAACGATATCCATTCCAAACTCCGACTTGAGCTCTTTCACATCCATTCCGTCGCAGCTGATCTGAACCGGATTGATGGCATCAAGCCCGGCGTCGATGAGATCGGGCAGGAGCTCCCGCACGCCGCCGCAGCAATGGAGCATGACCTTCACGTTCGCCAGCTTCTTGGCGCGAGTCCACATGAGTTTGTGTCTCGGCTTGAAGAACTCACGATACATCGCCGGAGAGATCTGGGGTCCCGTCTGCATACCCAGGTCATCGCCGAACAAGACGATGTCGATGTACTCCCCCACCACGCCAAGGAAGTGCCCAAGCTTCTTCAGGTGCATATCTACGATGCGATCGAGGAAGGCATGAGCTTGCGACGGATTCTCCGCAAGAAGGAGAAGGAAGCCATCGTTTCGATAAAGGAACTGTCCCATCTCCAAGAGGTTGCCGCCGAAGAGGCCGATGATGGCACGCTCGGTCGACGCCCGGAGGCGGCGAGCCCCTTCTTTGAAGATCTCATCGCCGTGAGGACCCTCGACGAGCGGCCCCGGCGGCGAGGCAACCGCTGTCCACATGGCCTCATCCATAGCTGCCGGGATGTTGTCCAGATCGTCCTTCTCTTCAAACGGATAGTACGTTTGCTCGAAGAAGAGCGCACCGTCGGGCATCTGAGCGATGACTCGCCCACTCTTCGACCGGATGATCCAACGCCCTTCTTCCCTCTCCGGCGAAGCCCAGACCGGCATCTGACACGGCGTTCCGTCCGGCAAGACCCAGTCTGACCAGTCTTCATCACGCATCGCGAACCCCCTCCCCAGCTCGATCGTGTCGACGCCGAAAAGGTCCAGGATGTCCTCGTCCACGATCGCCAGCTGCTGAACCGGATCGTAGATACGGACCGGCCTCGGAGGCAGACCGAGATGCGCTCGCAGTTTCGGATAGAGAATAGCGGAGATCCCCGACGAGCGATGGCCCGAAATATCGAGCGGTACGCGATCCTGGTCACGGTGCGCAAAGGCGGCGAGGACTCTTTCTCGTGAATTCATCGGCGCGAAATCGGGCGAATCTTCAGATCCGGTATGATTTCTGGAAGTCTCGACAACTTCGTTCGTGGTCGATGTGCCAAACAGACCCCATCCTCACCTACCCCTCAGAGGGGAAGGGACTTTGTCCCCTCTCCTCTCAGGAGAGGGTAGGGTGAGGTCTCTCCGAAGGAGTCCTTCGGACAAAAACGCAAGATTCTTTTGGCGATGGAACTGAATATCCTCAATGCTGCCGCACTCTGCATATCAGTGGCTTCAACCTCTTTCCATTGGAACACCCTGTATCGCACGGCTCAGCGAAGCACCACCCTCAGCTGCTTCCGTATGTCGGAGGAGCGAAGGACGACGGTCAGCACTGACTTCTCTGCATCCCACGCGTATCGCTCTTGAGCCTTGGTATCCGTGCTCAACGCTCGCTGATCGGCAGCAACCGAATGCGGCTCCGACAGGCCGTGGAACCGAAGCTCATACGCTCGCGCTTTCACCTGGCCGGCGTACGATCCCTTCGTCGGACCGATCGTCAGTTCATAGCTCTGTCCCGAGGCCTTTGTGAAGGCCAGCGGCGTCCACGCCGATTTCCCTGTCCGGTAGTCGAGACTGATCCCGTCATCCTCGTAGAGCTGGAATTTCGCGGGGCTCGGCCCGTAGACGTCGACGATGAGCGTGTCGAGCGGCCTTTGGTCGGAATAAGAAAGATTGCGTTGCGTCGGGATGATCGATCCTTCCTTCACGAAAACCGGCATGCGATCGAGCGGGTACTGTCCCTGTATTACTCGATTCCCCTGAAACTGCTCCCCCGTGAAGTAGTCAACCCAATCGCCGGGCGGCAAATAGATTTCCCTGGAGCCCGAGGAATCCGTCACCGGCGCCACGAGCATCTCCTTGCCGAAGAAATATTCGCCGGGATAATCGTACGCTTTGTCGAGCGTCGGATCCTCCAGATAGAGCGGACGAACGATCGGAAGCGCCTCGTCGTGCGCTACTCTCGTATAGGTGTAGATGTACGGTATGAGGCTGTAACGGAGGCGGAAGAACTTCCTCGCCATCTCAATTCCCCGGTCGCCGTATGTCCACGGCATTCTGAGATTGCCTTCTTGCGGATTCTCGTGTGCAGAGTGGAGGCGAAGGAACGGACTGAAGACTCCGAACTGGACCCATCGCGTGTAGAGGTCGAAGCTCACGTTGGGCCCGATGAAACCTCCGATATCGTGCGTGATGTAGGGCATCAGAACGTTTCCGCCCTGAGCGGTAAAAGGCACCTCGTAGGCGAGCACCTCCCACTGAGAGTACGTGTCACCCGTGAAGAACGCGGGGTAGCGATGACTTCCCCACCCCCCATAGCGGCTGAAGATGAAGCCCCGTTTCTTCGTGTGCTGCTCCGTATAGTCGTAGAAGATCCGGTTCGTCCACATCTGACCGTTCAATCCCTCCATTTCGCTTTCACCTCGCCCGCCATCAACCCACCAGAAATCGACTCCTTCATCCATCGAGGGACGATGTAAGACTCGCATGAAGACCTGCGCTTCTTTCTGGTTCGCCAGGTTAAATCGGATACCTGGTACCGGAGGCTTGTCTGCGATCATGAAAGGTGCAAAGGTGAGTCCGCCCCCTCCGCCCCAGTCATTGACCCGGAGGACGATCAGATTATCCTCACCCCGCCTGAGCACCGCGCTCCCATCCGTGGAGGTGACGGTGTTGAAAACACTGTTATTGGGGGAGCCATAATGAGCGATCTTGTTTCCGTTGATATAGAGGTCGTACTCGTCGTCGACGCCGCCAAAGATCAAATAAAGAGGGCCGAGGCGACCTGACACAGGAATGTGGATGACTTGACGATACCATGCGACGCCATCATATCCGGGGTATCCCTGGTCCTCCCAGGGTTTTCCCGCCTGGATCGTGTCCCATCCACTGTCTTTATAATCCCACCCAAACCATCCTCCCTTGATGCCGCTGTCGGCCGGGTCGGTTCGGAATTTCCATGTCGTCGGCAGGTTGAGGGTAAACGTGGGCTTCTCCGGCGAAGGCAGCTGCAATTCCGACCGAACAGCCGCCGCGTGACTGTCCTCATCGGAGAGCACGCTCTCCTTGCCGTATCCCGGGTGATCGTTGAGCGATACTTTCAGACCACTCGCGTGCGCCCAGTCGAGAAACTCCTTGGGGTCGGGGAAGATCGGACTCCAATCATATCCTCCCTTCCACCCATAACGATGCCACGCGTAGTCGAGCACAAGAATATCGAGCGGAATTCCCTCGGTTCGGAAACGCTCCACAATCTTCTTCACATCCTTTTCCATGTACTGAAACTTATCCACCATCTCCGTCCCTGGAAGATACTCGTAGTTGAGATCGGTGATCCAGGAACCGAGAGTGTAGCGGGGAATCATCGGAATATCCCCGCACAGGTCCGCGAAGAGCTTCAGCACCTTATCATAGTCTTTTCCATAGGCGAAGAAGTACAAATCCTGATTTCCCTGTTCTTTGCGAGGAACGATCCAACCGGACGTTTGATCCCACGTGGGTGTGCGGCTGTCGTCCAGAAGGAACGTACCGCTCTGACTGAGGATGCCGGGTTCAGCCCTCGGCAGGCGGCCTTTCCGCAGGCCGTCGAGCGAGTAGAGGATCCCGCCGAGGTTGGCTCGGTCGGAATCCCCCAGTGTCCACGTATTCCTGCGCTGCCCTTCCTTCCACGTAATCTCGAGATTGTCCTTGTTGAACGGGCCTGAATTGACGACATAGCGGAGGATCATTTCCGATGTTTTTGCAACGACCCACTGCTTGTCCCCCCAGACCTGGAGATCCGTTCGCTTCCAACTACGCTTCAAGACTACCGCAGTCGGGGCGTTGGTGAACTGGCCGGTCGGCGAATATTCCATCCTCACGAGTGATGGAGTGAGAAATTGAAAGCGGACATTCGGACAGATGACGCTGCTGCCTTCCTGCCTGCATTGGGCTCGAAGGCCGGATCCTGTCGTGAAGAAAGCGGTTGAGGCGAGGAGGATCGCCCCAAGGTGAAGAACGCGTCGCATAGGTT
>CAYZRX010000063.1:21948-23600 GCA_964480945.1 uncultured Ignavibacteriaceae bacterium
TTCCCATCCATCCGTAGCTGATAGAAGTCCTGGGGATCGACCCATCCGTTCGCAGGATCCATTATGCGCTTCGCCGTCGCGACCACAATCCTCTTGTATTTCTCGTCGCCCGTCATTCTGTACAGCGACGCACCGATGGAACAATACGACGCCCCTTCCCAGGGGAGCTGCTTGCCAAATGCAGCCCTTCCCGGTTTCCCCTCCCATTTTCCATCTCCCCGATAGAACTGTTTTTCGATCCCCGGGTATCTCGTGTCACCGTTCCAGACAAGGACCGCGTCCCGATAGAACCGCTGCTCCCGCGTCGCTTCGTACAGCCAGCATGCGACATTCACCATCTCGTTCGTGTTGCTGTTGGTGATGATCATGTCGGTGGTTTTCGCCTTCGGCGACCAGTTGTACCAGCTCCAGAAGCCCTCGTGGTTGGAAAGCCTACCTTCAAGGCGCGCTTCCACGTACCGCTGCTTCGCGTCGTCGACCAACGCCTTGTTCTTCCTTCCCGTGAAATCCCACCAGTACAGCTCCGCCAGGCAGATCCACGCGCGGTCATCCACCCACGTGCCATTGAACATTTTCCGCAAATCGTGCACGGAGGTATACAGGCGAACCAGGCTCGAATCGTGAGTAGCGGCAAAAAGATATGCATCACCGATCGCACCGTTCGCCCCCTCCCAGCCGGGGGAGTAGACCTGATGGAAAAGGCCATCGATGGCGTAGGCGCGCTTCACCGTCTGCGCATACAATTCAGCCAGCCGCACAGCCTCCGACTTGTGCCCGACGGCAACGCTCGAAGGCCCGGCCTGGCTCCGTAGGTCGTCATCCGGGCTGCGGAAGAAAAGGAGGTACGCCAACACGATCAGCACCGCAGCGACCGGCAGACCTATCATCAAACGCAATCTCATCTCTCAACTCCCATACGATCAACGCGGAACCAGAATGTGTGAGGTCTCAACGCACAAGGATTAAGCTAATGCAGTTTACGGTGAAAGACAAGAGAACCTCGATCCTCCGAAAAAATTGTCGCCCGGTCCTGCGGTACGGCAGAAAATGGAAAATCCTCATGGAGTTTCCCCCATGAGGATTTTCCCGCGTCCCGAGAGACTCAGGCGCGTTTGAAGAACCGCTTCAGTTTCCTTCCAATCCCGCTCCGTTCCTCTTCGACGCTGGCAACAAGCTTGCGCCAGTCATCGCGTTCGACGGCAGGCGCGGCGGGCCTGGCCTTCTGCTCCTTCTCATTTCTCCGGCCGTCTCTCCCACGCGGAGGATGACTCTTGCCATCCCAGCGCCTGTCGTGACGCCCGGGCGTGACATGTGAAGCTCGAGAGCTGCCGCTCCGGTGAGGGTGTGACTGCCCCTTGCGCTCGGCGTGAACCTCTTCGCCGGCCGGAGCGGCACCATCACCATGCACCAGCTCGAAGCCGGGATATCGCTTCAGCTCGTACTTCTTCCCGACAAAATATTCAATTCTCTTGAGATGGTCCCGTTCCTGATGCGAGACGAACGTAATGGCATCGCCGGTCGCCGAAGCGCGCCCCGTCCGGCCGATGCGATGAATGTAGTCCTCCGCAAACGCGGGTGTGTCGTAGTTGATCACATGCGAGATCCCTTCGACGTCAATGCCGCGCGCTGCGATGTCGGTCGCGACGAGGACG
>CAYZRX010000064.1:0-22946 GCA_964480945.1 uncultured Ignavibacteriaceae bacterium
ATGAGGACCATCTTCCTCGTCTCAACAAATCCCCCGACCTGCAACCGGCAAAAGTAGATGCCGCTCGACAGCCTTGCCGCATCCCACGTCACTGCGTACGTGCCGGGACTCTTCTGCTCATCTACAAGAACCGCCACCTCCCTACCCAGCACATCAAACACTTTCAGCGTGACCCGGCTGGCGGCTGAGAGCTGAAAGCTAACCGCTGTCCTCGGGTTAAACGGATTGGGATAGTTTTGACAGAGCGATGTTCTCTTCGGCACCTGGTCGGTGATCCTTTCAATCCCAAGGACGATGTTGTCGGTTCCACCCGCCTCCTTATAGCGCGCCGCAAACTCCTGGAGATACTGATTGGCAATGCGATCATTCTGAATAACGAGCGTGTTCTCGTTGTTCGAGTTCTCCGCCGCGCTCGTCCAGTTGTGCGAGCCAGTGATGACCCATTGTGCCGGTTGGCCCTCAATCTGCTCAGCATCGATCACGGCATACTTGTGATGGAGCAGGGCGTCGGGATCGGGATCCAGCAGGACCTCCATACCGTTCGATTGGAGGAAGTTGAATTGGGAACCGGAATCTGTCTTGTTGTCGAGGACCGAGCGCACCTTGACGCCCGCCTCCCGCCTCACCTTCAGAGCAGCAGCAATGTCGGATCGGGTGAAGGTCATCAACGCAAGATTGATAGAATGATCCGCCCGATTCAGCGTATTGATGATCTGGCTGGTCGTTCGATCACTAGGACTGAAGTAGCACTCTACCCGCGTTCCGTTGATCATGAAGATGTGGGGCGTGTTGTCCAGTTTCCGCGCGCCGAACCGCGCATTGGATGCGTCGGGCACATCGAAATCACTCCCCCACATCTCATTGAACTCGAGCGTGTACGCGCCGGCAAGCGCCTGATCCTGGATCTCGATGACGTTCTGCATGTCATCATTCGTACCGGAATCGGTGAGATTCCACGACCCGGTCCAAACCCAGGCTTGATCCGCGCTGCCGCGGGCATCAACGACAACGAATTTGTTGTGATGAAGACCGACTCCGCCGTTCACGGGATCGAAATCGTCGGCGATCCACGGAATGCCCGCCGGCGTGATAATGCCGTCCAGAACGGCACCGGTGCTGTGGCTCAGGTTGTCCTTTTCAATAATCATTCGTACTCTGACGTGACGACGGTGAGCCTCCACCAGCGCTTGCGCGATCGTCTCGCCAACTGATCCGCTCATACTATAGAGGGCGCAGTCGATCGTCATGTGCGCGCCCGCGATCCGCATCAACAAGCGATCGACGAAATCTGCATCACCTTCGGCTGCATCAGGACGAGCGAGAGCGTGGTCGACCGATTTGTTAAAATACACATTGATCTGTCCGCTCGAGCCCAGGGAGGAAGTACTGACGACGCGGTCGCTCGCGAAGCTCGTGTCGATTCCGTCGACAGAGAATGCCTGGACATGATAGGCGGTCGCCGGCGTGAGATTCGAGATTGCGACAGTGTGGCTCAGGCCTTTGCTCGTGTCACCAATCGCGCCGAACTCGTACGCTTTGGTCGTACCATACCTCAATCGACTTGATCCGGGTTTTTCCGTCTCCCAGTTCAGGGTGAGCGAAGCCGACGTGATGTTCGTCTCGTAGGGTGCAACGCTGATGGATGGCCCGCTCGAGATGATATCGGCCTGCCCGCGGGGCTGGATCTGGTAGCCGCCGACATATGGCGTGTCGGGCTTGAACTGTCCGACGACCCCGATAGCATCGAAGGTACCTGTCGGGGCAAAGGCTCGCACAATATCAACGTCTTTGTCAATCCTCAGGGTTACCGTGCCGGTCGAATCACTCAGCTCGTAGTTCGCCCCCGCTTGCCCACCCCCGACTTCCCACACCGTAATGGGTTGGCCTGTCGTGTCGCGCACGACGACACGATTGAGCCGGACCAGCTGTCCTTCATACTGCTCGGTCCCATCACGCCCGTCGTCAGCAATCTGTTGCGCTGTGACAACGACCGGACTCACTTCATTTCCGCTGCTGTGGATGTGATGCAGCGTAACCTGCTGGAGCTCCATGAGCCCGAAATACTGCGAGGCCGTGCCAGTGAGGGTTACTTCATCACCAAGAGTGACCGCGGCCTGGAAGGAATTGTCAAAGACCGCGATCCCGCCGGAAACATCCTGAACGTACGACGGACCGCCGAATTGCGAGGAGACGGTGACGATTCCCCTGATTGTGACAAGCTTGCCCAGGAGTAGCGGCACGCCCCTCTTGTCATTCGCCCGAGCGTCTGCAATCGGTAGGGGCTTGCCGTAGACGAGCAATTCGGGGAGCACCCGGATCGGCGCGGTCGAATCGCTCCCTCCCCCTGTTTCTATGCCGAACGCAACCTTCAAGGTCGTGTCCGGAGCGGAGAGGCGGCTCAACTGCAGAAGAAGGCTATCAGCCTGGCCGATCGCGAGGTTCCGTAGCGTGAGCGTATCTCTGCTCGCTTGAAGAGTCAGCGTTCCGACCGCCGTGATCGACACATCCGCGATCAAGCCTGACCAGGTGAGCGGCGGCGGTACCAAAACTCTCACCGACGTGATGACCCCGGAAGCGTCACCGCGGAGCGTGAAGGTCACCGTCATGGAAGTGTCGGCCTGAATGCTCGATGGCAAGAGATCTGCGGAGCCGGTCCCAGCGAACGCACCGCTCGGCGGCTCTGTCGAGCTTGCGCTGTTTTGAGGGTTGATGGAGGCAAGAGACTGTGCGACCATGTCGTTCGCGTTGTCGTCCGAATCCCAGCCGTTCCCTGCCTTCTCCTCCGTGCCGCCAAAACCCAGGGTCGCGTTCGTCGACGTCGCGAATGCTTTTCGCTCAATGCTTGTCGTATTGCCCGGAGCGGGAGCCGGACCGGATCCCTCAAATTTACTTGCATTCGATCCGTAACCGACGAAATCAGCGACGTTCGCGTCGGTCGGATTCACGAATGAAAGCGTGTCCATGACGAGAGCAACCTTGCCTCCTGTGGCAGCCATCGCAATGGTGCCGACAACGTCCGGCGTCGGGAGATTCTGCACTCCGCCGCTCCCCTTCGCCTCTTGGATCAGGAAGAATCCCCTGGGTTGAATGACCCCTGAAAGCACTGTCTGCTGCCACGATGTTCCGGTCGCCGAGGCGTACCGCACCGACCACCCCTGCAGGCTGATGGTCGAGCCGGTCGGATTGTAGAGCTCGATGAAATCGTTTTTCCAGATCGAGCCGTTGTTCCCGCCGCCTCCGTAGATTTCACTGATGACGACGTGATTCGCGTTTTGAGCGGGCAGATAGGCGGCAAGTAGAAGAGTGGCTAAGAGGAGAATCACGGTGCGTTGCATTCCAACCTCACTTCCCCCGGGAGGCAATTTAGAATATTTTCCGACCGATGCAACATAATTCTCTCCGTTGGATTTGCGGGGGTCATTCCGTATATTTTGTCATCTATGACCCGAGTCGCTGTCGGTGTGATCCAGAGGAACGGCAAGATTCTGATCTGCCAGCGCAAGAAAGACGCGCGCTACGGCTTGAAATGGGAATTCCCCGGCGGCAAGCGTGAGGCGGGCGAATCGATCCTGGATTGCCTCAGGAGGGAACTGCGGGAGGAGCTTGGCATCGACGTCGAGGAATATGGTCGGGCCGAAACTCAAACCGCGTACTACGAAGACGGTGGAACGTTTGAGGTTACGTATTGCTTCGTTCGGGGGTACGCAGGAGAGCCTCGGAACAACGTGTTCGAGGAGATCCGCTGGGTCTCGCTTGACGAACTGCGCGCTCTCGACATTCTGGAAGGGAACAAGCCGTTCGTGGGGTCGTTGACTCGTCTATGAGTTTCAAATCTCAAGTCTCAAGTTCCAAGTCCAACAGCAGGCGTCTCCAACCACGAAGCGTAGAGCGCAAGCCTCGCCCCGTCTCTTCTCTTCTGCGTTGGTACCGCCGAGGCGGCCGGGAGCTCCCCTGGCGATGTGAGCACGATCCCTATCGAGTTCTGGTCTCCGAAATTATGCTTCAGCAAACGCAGGTGAGTCGCGTCCTCGAAAAGTATCCGTTGTTCTTGAAGCGCTTTCCCACTCTTGAGAAACTCTCCCGGGCGCGCACTTCGGAGGTCATTCGCGGCTGGCAAGGGATGGGGTACAACAATCGGGCCGTCAGATTGCAGCAACTTGCCAGGCACGTTGTGAACGACCTCGGGGGAAGATTACCGTCAACCCCGGCTGAACTTGAAAAACTGCCAGGCGTTGGGCGCTACACTGCTCACGCGGTGGCATGCCTCGCCTTCGGAAAACCCCTCCCTGTCGTAGACACGAACGTTGCACGAGTGCTCACCCGGCTGTTTCCTGACAAGTTCAAGAATCACCGGCCGCGGAGCCGGCA
The DNA here is from genome assembly GCA_964480945.1 of uncultured Ignavibacteriaceae bacterium. Classification (GTDB taxonomy): domain Bacteria; phylum Bacteroidota; class Ignavibacteria; order UBA10030; family UBA10030; genus VGWB01. The sequence continues at coordinate 4,369 of CAYZRX010000064.1, forward strand.
CAGCAAACTCCTCTGGGATGTGGCCGAAGAGATTCTTCCGAGACGACAGGCTTCTGATTGGAACCAGGCCCTGATGGATCTAGGCGCGCGGATCTGCACCGCAGCGGCGCCGAAATGTGGAATTTGCCCCGTGCGCAGATTCTGTCCGAGCGCTCATCGAACCGTGAGAGCGGCACCCTCGCTGTCGAAGCGCGAGCCGGGCCGAGATGGGATGCCGAACCGGATCTACCGGGGAAGGGTCGTGGAGGTCTTGCGGAATCTCGGACGCGGACAGGACATGGGCGCGGGGCACCTCGGCCGGCAAATCAAGCACAAGTTTGGGGAAACGGACAGCCCCTGGCTCGCCCGGCTTCTCAAGGATCTGCAGCGCGACGGTCTTATCAAGCTGACAAAGAGCGGCTCCTCCTTTCGCGTAGGATTGCCTGAATAATGAAGGGACGTCCGGACAAACGGAGGGAAGATCAACTGAAAGCCCTCCGTGAAATGCATGAGGCAAAGAGCGCCGCCATCAGAAGCCGGCTTGAGGAATTCTCGCACGTTAGCCCTCGTGACTATTTCTACGAATTGCTCTATTGCCTCTTGACGCCACAAACGAGCGCCCAGAACGCCGAGAGGGTGGTCGAGCAGCTCAGGCAAGTTGAGTTCGAGAATTTCCCGATCGACCCCGAACCCCTCCTGCGCTCTAAGAGCAACTACATCCGGTTTCATCGGACGAAAGCGAGTCATCTTCTGAACTTGAAAGAAAACTACCCCGCGGTGCTCGGTCTTCTCGCGAAAGATCATCCCCCCTTCGAGCTCCGCGAGCACCTCTTGAAACAGGTCAAGGGGATCGGCCTAAAAGAAGCAACGCATTTCCTGCGCAACATCGGAAGGAATGGTGGACTCGCCATTCTGGACCGGCACATTCTCAGGAACCTGAAACGATACGGTGTCATCAGATCATCCCCGGAATCCCTTACTCGAAAAAAATACCTCTCGATCGAACGGCGTTTCATCAGGTTCTCGGAACGTATCGGTCTGCCGATCGACGAGCTTGACCTCCTGTTCTGGAGTATGGAAACGGGAGAGATCAGAAAGTGAATTTCCAATTGCCAAGACGCGATCGACAATTGACGATGACGATCGAATAGGCGCTGAGCATGAAATTCCTCGTGATCGGTTCCGGCATGATGGGGAGCGCCGTCGCGCTCGATCTCGCACGTTCTTCCGGGGTCGAGCAAGTGACGCTCGCCGACATCGATCTCTCTCGTGCCCGGGAGGTCGCCGAGAAAATCGGCTCAACGAGAGTTCATCCTATCGAATTGGATGTCAACAGCTTTGACCAGGTCTCGGATGTCATGAGGGGGCACGACTGCGGCGTCGCGGCAGTCTCCTACCAGCACAACGTTCTTCTGACGAAAGCGGCAATTCAGGCCGGGATGCATCTCTGCGATCTGGGCGGAAACGATGAAGTCGTTCGGAAGCAGCTGGAACTGAGCCGGGAAGCAGAAGACGCGGGTGTTGCAGTCATCCCGAACTGTGGCCTTGCGCCCGGTTTGGCCAACATCCTTGCGGCACGGGGAGCTGAGCAGTTTGAGTCGGTAGATTCCATCCGGCTCCGCGTCGGGGGGGTGCCGCAACACCCGAAGCCGCCCTTTAACTACCAAATCGTCTTCTCTGTCGAGGGATTGCTGAATGAGTACACGGGAAAGGCGACCGTGTTGCGGAATGGGACACTGACTCAGCTTGATGCATTGACTGAGATTGAGGCGATCGACTTTCCCTCACCGTTTGGGAGGATGGAGGCCTTCCTCACATCGGGCGGGACCTCGCTGCTCCCGGAGATCTTTGCCGGCAAAGTGCGAGAGCTCGATTATAAGACAGTTCGCTATCCGGGGCACTGCGAGCGGTTCAGGACACTCCTCGAACTCGGATTTGCATCAAACGATCCGGTCATCGTCGGCGCGAATGTGTACACGAGCAGGGACGTTTTCTCACAATTGATACGGAACAAGCTTGATAAATCTGGCAAAGATGTTGTCCTCTTAAGAGTTTGCATCAAAGGAAGGCAGGGTCGGCCTCGTCGGAAGCTATCTTACGAGCTGATTGATTTTTACGATGAAAATGAGAATATTACAGCGATGATGAGAACAACCGCGTTCTCGACATCGATTATCAGCCAACTCATTGCTGGCGATCGAGTCAAAAAGAGGGGAGTCGCAACGCCTGAGATGTGCGTCCCGCTGCAGCCTCTCCTGGAAGCATTGAAACGTCGTGGGCTCACTGTTCAGGAAAGCTACAGCTAGCAGTCGCCGGAGGTGAACGTACTGGCTTTCACAACATCGATGTGAAGGATGAGTCAAACTCAGCTCTTTCTTATCGTCTTGGGGTTGGTACTGATTGGCCTGGCGATTTACGTTGGCCTCTCGATGTTTCAGGCAAACGCCGTTGAACAGACCAGAGACGCTATCATGAATGACCTGGGGACGTTCGCCGGCAGCGCACGCTCATTCTACTGGAAATCCACGCAACAAGGCGGAGGGAACAGGACGTTTAACGGGGTTACGATTCGCATGTTGTATCCGATGACGGAAAACCTCAACGCGCGCTACTACGTCGAGAGTGCAGATGATGATGAGTGTGTCATCGTCGGCGTCGGAAAAGTCATATCGGGGAATGATTCCGTTCGGGTCCGCGTGCGAGTAAGGGAGAGGCAAAACATTTTCGAGATTCTCAACTAGGGTGCATGGGGCAGCAGAATTCATTCGACATTGTCTCCGAGCTCAATCTGCAAGAGATAGACAACGCGCTTAACCAGGCCCGGAAGGAAATCAGCCAGCGGTACGACTTCAAGGACTCCAAGACGTTCGTCGAGTTCAACCCGAAGGAGAAGCAGATCGTCCTTCAATCCGGCGACGAATTCCACTTAAAGAACGCCCTTGACGTCATCCAATCCAGGATGGTGAAGAGGGGGATCTCGCTCAAAGCGCTCCGCTACGGTGCCGTCGAGCCGGCGGCGGGAGGCACCGTCCGTCAGAACATCTCGCTTCAGATCGGTATCAGTAAGGATGATGCGCGGCAGGTTGTCAAGATGATCAAGGAATCCAAAATCAAGGTTCAGGCGCAGATCATGGATGACCAAGTCCGCGTGACCGGGAAAAACAAAGATGACCTGCAGTCGATCATCAAAATGCTTCGCGACGCCGACCTACCATTTGCGACGCAATTCGTCAACTATCGATAGATGAAGATGTTGCGTTTTTGGCGCCCCCTCTCCATCCTTCTGATCCTTTCCCAAATCATCCAATTCCAGTCGGCACACGCTGAAAAAACAACCGTAAGAGTTCAGCTCGAGAATCGCCCCGCTTCCTATCTCCGCTCGTACGATAGCCTCGGTGTCATTTACGTTTCTATCAGCGACTACGCCTCATACTTCTCCCTGCCGTTCGCGAACAACCCTCTGCGGGAGAAGATCGAAGTGCGGCTCCCCAGCCACCGCATCAAAGCCACCGCCGAGAATCCCTACCTGGTCATCACGGATATCAACACGAACGTGGCCTCGGTCTATCAACTCCCCGTCAATGTGCTTTGCATGGATAGCCTGTACTATGTCCCGGCCGCGACGTTTGTCAGACTCGTCGAGCGTCTCGCGCCTTCAGGGATCTCCTTCAGCGCCGGTTATCGGCTGCTCACGAAGGGGCTCGTCGCCCCGGCACCGAAATTCGACATTACGGGTATCAGTCTCGAGGAGAAGCGGAACGGCTATCTCCTCACGATCAAAGCAAGCCGCAAGCTCGGGGATTTCGACGCGTTTCTGAAACCCGACGGGTGGCTGTTTGTCACCATCGCAGACGCACGGGCCGACACGGCTGCTCTCAGCCGCTTCAAGACAGGACAGGTCTTGCGGCGCCTCCTCACGTTCCAGTCTCCGACATCGGTCCAGCTCACCTTCCAGCTCTCCCGAGACGTGGCGGAGATCGATCCCCTTCTTGATGAGAACTCGAACGACCTGCTCATTTCCCTCCACACAAAACGTGAGATTGAGCAAGCGGACCTCGAGAAGAAACAACGGGATGAAATGCGGGAGAGGCTGGAGCAGCGAAGGAGCGAGGCAAAGCTCGATGTGATTGTGATCGATGCAGGTCACGGGGGCAAGGACCCCGGTACCATCGGCGTGAGGGGCGTCCGGGAAAAGGACGTTACCCTCGGGATCGCGCTCAGGCTCGGAAAGCTGATCGAGCGAAACCTGAAGGGAGTCAAGGTCGTCTACACCCGGAAGACCGACACGTTCGTCGAACTTGACCGTCGGGCCCAGATCGCAAACGAGGCGAACGGCAAGCTCTTTGTCAGCATCCACTGCAATTCCACAGAGCGAAAACCCTCATCTGCCAACGGATTCGAGATCTACCTGTTGAGGCCCGGCAAGACTGAAAACGCCATCCGGATCGCAGAGGTGGAAAACGCAGCGATTGGATACGAAACCGATCAGGAGCGGTACAAGAAGCTCACGGAGGAGAATTTCATCCTCGTCACGATGCGCCAGAGCGCCTTTGCGAAGTACAGCGAGCGATTCGCGGAAATCGCTGCGACCGACATGGCAAAACATTTGAAAATTCAGAACAGCGGGGTGAAGCAAGCCGGCTTCTATGTGCTCGTCGGCGCATCCATGCCCAACGTTCTCGTGGAAACGGGTTATTTATCGAATCGGACGGAGGAGAGAGTTCTGAAGAGCGCTCAGGGTCAGGAGAGGATCGCTAAGGCGTTGTTTCAAGGCATCAAGGATTATAAGGTAGAATACGAGCAGGCGGTGAGCGAGGGACGAAACCCCGCGGGACAAGGTCGGTGAACCTCCCTCTTGCCTTGACCGCGTGAGACCGCGACCCAACGATTACACAAGCTGTTGATCTTCTCCCTTTTTCCGATTTTCCCCAAGTCATCCTCACTGCACGACCAGCACCGGTATCGCCAGCGCGTGACGCACTCTGGAAATCGACGCGCCGAAGATGAGATCTTTCAAACCTCGATGCCTGTGCCCGCCCATCACCAGCAGATCGACTCCGTTTTCCTTCGAAAGTCTAATGAGCTGTTCAGGGACGCGGCCGTAGCCCAGCACCGCATGAGCCTCCACCCCGGATGCCTGAACCTTTTCGGCGATCACCTCCAGGTGTTCTCTGTCCTGCCTCGCTTCTTCATCGTAGGCCTCAGTCCCAAAAACCTGGCCGCTCACCCCCTCGACGACATGAAACAGATAGATGGTTGCTCCATGGTGCTGGGCCAGCGTTCGCGCGTGGGAAAGGACCTTGGAGTCAAGAAGACCGTAATCGAGTGCCACGCCGATCTTTGAATAGAATTGCGGCTCAAGCTCGATCTTTTCGCGGACCCGAGGCATTGGTTTCTCCCAGAACTTCCATGATTTCGGTGTCGAAATATACATCAAGAGTAGCCCACAACCAACAGCCAGCGGAACGACCGTCATCCACAGCCAGAGGGCGTGCTCACCGGCGGCGTTGATCCACTGGGAAATCTGGCCCACGAGGAGGTTGGCGTTAAGAATGACGACGATCGCTGCCGTGACCCACGCGAGCACGTTCACCCACCACTTATTCACGAAGCTCCCCATCAGAGACCTGTCGTTCGTGAAGCGAATCAACGGTATGATGGCAAACGGGAGCTGCATGCTCAGGATCACCTGACTGAGGATCAGGAGGTCATAGGACTCGCGATCGCCTTTCAAGGCGATCATCGTGACGGCCGGGATGATGGCCAGAAGACGGGTGATCAGGCGTCGCAGGATGGGCCGAATGCGGATATGGAGAAAACCCTCCATCACAATCTGCCCCGCGAGGGTCCCCGTCAATGTTGAGCTCTGTCCGGCAGCGATAAGGGCGATGGCAAAGAGCGTGCTCGCAAGCGCCGTCCCCAGCAGCGGTGTGAGGAGCTCGTGGGCCTGCTGGATTTCTGTGACAACAATTCCACTCTTATAGAACACCGCCGCGGAAACGACCAAGATAGCTGCGTTGACGAAGAAAGCGCCGTTCAACGCAACGGCCGTGTCGACAAAATTGAAATTACACGCGGCGCGCTTGCTTTCGGCAGACGTGCCAATGACCCGCGTCTGAACGAGGGCGGAATGCAGGTAGAGGTTATGAGGCATGACCGTCGCTCCGAGGATGCCGATCGCAACGTACAAACTCTCGGCGTTCAATCGCGGCACGAAACCCGTCGCGATCTCCCCCCAGTCCGGCTTCGCTAGGAACACCTCCACGACAAAGCAGAGCCCGATGGTCGCCACCAGCATCAAGATGAGCCCTTCCATTTTCCTGATGCCGTATTGTTGAATGATCAGGAGCAGGATCGTGTCGAAACCGGTGATCACAACACCGTAGATCAGCGGGATCCCGACCAGGAGGTTGAGACCGATGGCCGTCCCCAGCACTTCCGCGAGATCGCAGGCCGCAATGGCAATCTCGCACAGAAACCAAAGCATGAAGGCGACCGGCTTGGGATAGTTGTCGCGGCAAGCTTGTGCTAGGTCGCGGCCGGTGACGATCCCCATCCGGGCGGCGAGGGTTTGGAGCACGACCGCCATCAGATTGGACATCAACAACACCCAGATCAGCTGATAGCCAAACCGCGCGCCCCCCTCCAGATCCGTCGCCCAGTTGCCCGGATCCATGTAACCGACGCTCACCAGGTAGGCCGGCCCGACGAATGCGAACAAGCGCTTGAGGATCCCGACGTTCTTCGGTATCGCAATGCTCCCGTGAACCTCGGAGAGCGAGTTCGCCCGTTTCCCCGACGGTAACTGCATCTAGATCGCCTCCACAAAAATATTACTGGCGAGCTTCAAGCTGACGAACTGCTCCTTCTTCCCGACCTCGATTCGCAGCGATCCGTCAAACGGGATGCGCTCTTTCACTTTGATCTTCTTGTTGAGCTTGATTCCCATCTTCGCAGCGTACTTCAAAACCTCCGGATTCGAGTCGCTGACGCGAGCAACCTTCACGGTTATCCCCGGCTTGACGCCTGCAAGCGCGGGGTGATCCACTTCTTCCACGTCTCCCGCCAACGTCGGGATAACGTCTCCATGAGGATCCTTGCGGGGGTGACCGAGGGCCTCATCCAGGCGTTGTTCGAGTCTGTCCGACGTGCTGTGCTCCAGACGCTCAGCCTCCTCGTCGATCTCATCCCACGGGTAGTTCAGGACTTCGACCAGGAACAACTCCCAGAGCCGGTGCCGGCGGATGATCCGGAGAGCTTTCTTTCGCCCCTGGGTTGTCAGTTCCACGCCTTGATACGGCGCATAGGTGACGATCCCTTCATCCGCAAGCTTCTTGACCATCTCCGTCACCGACGGCGCGGAAATCTCCAACCGCTCCGAGAGCGACGTGGTGCTGACCTTCCCTTCCCCCTCCTGCAGCTTGTAGATATTCTTGAGATAATCCTCAACCTGTTCGCTCGGCATAAATCCTCCTCAGCGTGCGGCAACCGACAAACAACCAGCGCGCGGCACCCGGGAGCCGGCCGAAGACGTTTCCGTCAAACGGCTCGCCACGACGGATTGCCTTAACAAATAACTTAGGTGTGCCTAAATATATCTCTGCCGGACCCCAATGTCAAGCACCCCGCATCGGGCGCGAGCCCTCAAAAACGGATCTCCCCTTGTTTTTTTCGCAATTTTTCGAGTATATTCGGGGGAAGAAAGGCCTTTCATGGGGAGGGAAATTCCCAAAGTGCCGAAGATCTTGGTCATTGAGGACGACGGGGGCGTACGGGAGATGATCGTCGCCGCCCTGGAATCCACTGGTTTCGAAGCGCTTCAGGCGGAGGACGGCCGTGCCGGCGTGGACATCGCCCGAGCCTCCATCCCCGATCTCATCGTCTGCGACATCATCATGCCGAAGCTCGACGGATATGGCACATTGAAGGAGCTGCGGAGCGACCCGACGACGGCGACGATTCCATTTATCTTCCTCACTGGCCATGCAGAACGCCTTCTTGTCCGCGAGGCAATGGACCTCGGCGCGGATGATTTTGTGACGAAGCCGTTCACCGTTCCCGAACTTCAGTCGGCAATTCAAAGCCGATTGAAGAAAGTGGATCTCCTTCGTCATCAGGCGGAGCGACGGCTGACCGAACTGCGAACGAACCTCAGCCTTTCGTTGCCCCACGAGATCCGAACGCCGCTCAGCGGCATCATCGGTTTCGCCGAAGTGCTGAGGGATGATACGGCCAGCCTGAAGCCGTCGGAGATCAGCGAGATGGCAATCATCATCCTGAAATCTGCCACCCGTCTCACGCGTCTGGTCGAGAATTTCCTGACCTATGCACAGCTCGAGATTCTCTCGGCCGATGCGAACAGGACCGCCTTGATCGGAAAAGACTCGACCGTTCAGCTGGCCGCCCACATCGAGGACCTGACGCAGAAGAAAGCGAAGGAGTATGATCGCCTCGACGATCTCGTGCTCAAGCTGGACAGCGGCGAGGCAGCGATCTCAAACACGAACATGAGGAGGATCGTGGAAGAGCTCGTCGATAACGCATTCAAGTTTTCGACGCGCGGCTCTCCCGTCGAGATAACTTCAGGAAATTCAGGTGGGGACTACATGCTCACGGTCGCCGATCACGGCACCGGAATGAAGGCCGTTGAAATCGCAGAGGTTGGCGCGTATCGGCAGTTCAACCGGGAAAAGAACGAACAACAGGGGTCGGGCTTGGGGTTGGCAATCGCCAAGCGAATCGCCGATCTGCACGGAGGGTCGTTAACCGTTCACAGCGAGGTAGGAACGGGCACCAACGTCATCGTCAAACTCCCCGCCCCTGAAACCTCGTGATGCTGCAAGCACCCGCCCCATCCTCCTTCTCTCCTTTCACTCCTTGACGGGACCCTCCCGTCGCTCAAAGATCTCGTCCGACAAGCCGACATTCAGCTTGTAATTGGAGTACGTCACGGTGATGCTGCCGCTGCGCGGCGGCCTCCGCATCTGCTCGAATTGCGGTGGCGGTGCCACGCCAAGCTCAGACTGTTGGGATGTATCACGAGCTGCCACGTCGAAAGAAGCGCGGAGCGTTCGCACGAGCCAGTACTTCCCTTCCTGCAGCTCATACTCAAACGTCAACCTGAGGATCCTCCCTTGATACGGGATGGTCTCCATCTTGACGATAGTCCAATTGGAGGGATCGATCCAAAGCTCCATTTGGCGCGGCCGGACTTTCTCCGCTTTGGCCGCAAGTTCAAGTTTGTAGAGTTTCTTCCCATCTGCTTCCTCCTCCCCCACGAGGGCAGGTTGGTACCGCTCGCGGAGAAGGGAGGGATTGACCACAATTCCCTCGCGTGGGACCATCATGAAATTCGCCGACACAAAGTGGATCTTGTCCGGTTTCTTGAAGTACAGCGTACCCGTCATCTTGGGTATGCGCATGCGCTCCATATCGACCGTGGCTTCGATCGTCACCTCAAAATCTTCGATCCCCTCAAACCCCTTCTCCACGTTCTTCATCATCGCCGGAGCCGACGGCGCCTCTCCTTTTTGCTGGCCACAAGCGGGCAGCGCGAGGAAGGAGAGAAAAGCAGTCAGGAACAAGATTGATTCGCGCATTATGCTCCCTGTCGAGCTTCGAGTCTTCCGACGACGACGTTGTAGATCCACATGAGCAGCGTCGCCCCCACGCCGATTCCGATCATTGCGAGCCACACGCGCCCGGGCTCTCCGGCGGCCTTCGATGTTTGATACAGATATCCGCCGATCGGGTCCCCGACAAATCGAGCGATCGCGATCGGGAGGAACGCATAGCCCTGGAACAGCCCCTGCTGGCCCGGAGGCGCAATCTCCGATATGTATTCGTAGTAGCGCGGTGCCTGCATCATCTCACCGATGGCGAACGCGATGATCCCTGCGGCGATGGTCGGAACGCTTGGATAGATACCGATGATGATCCAGATCAGGCTCGAGATGGCGAACCCCCACAGGATCGCGTTCCGCGTGGAGATGTTTTTCGTCAGCCGGTTGACAGGAATCTGAAGGAGAATGATCGCTCCCGCCGCGGCCCACGACTGGAGGATCTCGTACGGATAGGTCTTGTCGATGTAGTCTGTGACGTAGTACGGAACAATGATGAACTCCTGCCAGAAGATGATCCAGTACAGAGAATAGATAAGGAGAAAGATCATGAACTTGAAGTTCCCCAGCACGACAAAGAGATTCTTCATCTTCTTCCCGAGCGACTCCACAACCTCCGTGCTCTCGTTCTTGACCTCCTTATAGAGCACCATGTTGACGATCAACATCGCGAAACAGCTCACGGCCGACACCATATACACAAACTCATTCCCGAAGCTGTCTCTGACGAAATACGCGATCGTCGGGCCGATCATGGCGCCGACGTTGACGAGCCAGTAGTAGATGGCGTATCCCAGCGACTTGCTTTCCTGCTTCGTCGTCACCGCAACCGTTCCGAGGACGGACGGCTTGATGAACGAACCGCCGAACGCCGTCAGGACGAGAAAGGCAACGAGCAGCCAGTACTGGGGCGTGTCACCGTAGATGCCCGAGAAGGCAGACATGCCGACGGATCCGATGAGAAAGTACCCGAGGGCCAGAATGGAAAACGCAACATTGAACGCACGCCGGTAACCCCATTTGTCCGCCAGGGTCCCTCCGAGGATCGGCAGAAGATAGAGCAATCCTCCGAAGATGCCCGAGAGTTGCCCCGCCTCCGCCTCCGTGAAGCCGAGCTTGTTGCGCATATAGATCATGAACACGATCTGTTGGCCGTAGTAGGCCAGCCGCTCGAACAGCTCCATGCCGTTCGCGACCCAGAAGGTCGGGTGGAATCCTTCTCGGAGTTTTTGAATACCGGCTCGTATGTTCACGGTAGCTCCCCGTAGTGAGTTGAGGAAGAGGATTTAAGAGAGAATATCTTTGTGACGAAAGATCAGCCAGGCGATCAGAGCATACCCGAGCGAGTAACCGCCCAGGATGGCCGCCGATGTGCCGATCCGGCCCCAGGGGACCGGATCGTCGAACACCCGCTGCCAGATGTCCATATAGGTTGTATAAAGGTACGGTCGGATCGTCTGGAACAGCTCCGCCGGGATCACCGTGATCATCAGGAAGACCACATTGACCCCGATCGTAGCGATGATCGGCCCGATGGCATTCTCGACAAAGGAGGAAAACAGGAACGCGAGCGAAGCGATCGTCAGCATCGCCCATGCGGCCAGGGCGTACCCGACGATGAACCTCCACGCAACATCCTCGGCCGGAAGGATGAGGATCCCTCTTGAGAGGATCATCATATCGCCGTCACCGAGCAGCAGGAGGGCAAGTCCCACGCTCAAGATGCCGAGGAACCCAACGAACGACACGGTGTAGATCGTCGTCGTGTAGTATTTGGAAAGGAAGATCCTCGCCCGCGAGACCGGCCGGATCAGGATCAGCCGGTACGTTCCTGCCGTCGCTTCGCCGGCAAGTTGATCGCCGGCAACGAACGAGATGAGAAACGGAATGTGGATCCACAAGCTGTTCATCATGTAGAAAGCGACAAACCAGCCGTTGAAGAGGTTCCCCACGAACAAGAAATCCTGCTGCAACGAGCGGGTCGTCATGTGCAGGAACCGTCCCCCCTCAATCTTCATCGCCACGACGAAGAGCGGAACCACGACCAGCACGACGAGAAAGCCGATGTACGTCCGCTTCTTCAAAAACGTCTTGACGAGCTCATAATAGACAAGACGACCCATGCCTGTGCTCCAAGCCCTCAAAGTTTCGGCTCACTCTCTGTAAGAGAAAGAAAGAGATCTTCCAACGATCGACGGGGGATGAGAGCCTGCACGTCGATCCCTTGCCTCACCAGCGCTCTCGCGAGGACGGGGATGTTGTCAAACGGCATCGTCACCTCAAACTGCTCTCCGCGGTCGACAACCTTCTTCACACCATTCTGACTTTTCAGCACGGTTCTCAGCTTGCCGGCCGGCTTCCCTTGCACAATCACATATTTCTCCCCCCTATCCAGCAGGCTCGCGACGTCCCCCTGTGTCACCAGCTCCCCCTTGTGGATAATCGCCATACGATTCGCGACCATTTCGACTTCGTTGAGTAGATGAGAGGAGAGCAGGACCGTCTTCTTCCGGTCATGCGCCAGATGGCGGATCAGATCCCGAATTTCCTTCATGCCCTGCGGATCCAGCCCGCTCGTCGGCTCGTCGAGGATGACCAGCTCGGGATCCGACAAGAGCGCCTGGGCGATGCCGAGTCGCTGCTTCATGCCGTGAGAGTACGTCTTAACGCTGTCGGATGCACGGTCGCTCAGGCCGACGAGCTCAAGGACCTCGTGGATTCGCTTGCGGCTGGCGCCCCCGCTCAACGCGCCGACGATCTCGAGGTTTCTGAGCGCGGAGAGATACAGGTAGAAGTCCGGCTTCTCGACGATGCCGCCGATCTTGCGAAGCGCCTCCTCCCGCTCCTTCTTGATCGAGCGGCCGAACAGCGAGACGTCGCCCTCCGTGGGCTTGATCAGCGTGAGCAGCATCCGGATGGTTGTGCTCTTGCCCGCGCCGTTCGGACCGAGGAAGCCGAACACGTCCCCCCCGTGGACTTCGAGGTTCAGGTGATGAACCGCCCACCGCTTCTTGTATTGCTTGCCGAGATCCCTGGTTTGTAAGATGACGTCGCCGGTCAAGGGAAGCTGAGAGTTGAGGTCGAAAAATGTTGCCCGAATGTAGAACTAATTTGAGGGAAGTTCAAGAACTCAATGAGGTGAGCGAGGGGCCGCGACGGAGGCGGGAGTGCTAAAATGAAAACGCCGCGGACACAGTCGCGGCGCTTTGAATTTTGGATGCATCCCGGACTATTTCGCGGTTTTCAATCGTTCCAGGGAGGTTTGCACGACCTTCATCTGCGGGGCCGGCAGGTCTTCCTTTCCAAGCAGCGAGTACTCCGTAATGGCTTCGTTATCGAGCTTAAGCTTCTCGAAGGCGAGAGCCACGGTAATCCGCGACTCAAAGTCCGACCGAAGCTCGGGGCAGGTGCGGAAGGTCGCTTTCGATTTCAATATCGATGTCGCATAGTACCCATTGTCGAACAAGACCTTCGCCCCCTGCAGCTGCATCCGCCCGACCGTCTGGTCGGTATAGACCGGAGCGTTCTCCTTGTCCTTGTTGCTGCCGTGGAGAACGGCGGCCGACGGAATCTCGATCGCATCACGGTCGCGAGGCGGCACCGCAAGAATGTTCTCCATCGCCAGCTTCAGCAGAAAATCCTCCCGGCTCAGCTGCCGGAGATCCGAGAAATCGATAATCGTCATCGGGGGAACGCTGATTTGCCTCGTGTCAGTCTCAACGGTCGCGGAGGAGTTCTCACCCGTCCGCATGCTATCCTCGGGTTTCAGAAGGTCTCCCAGCTTGACCTTCTTCCATTCCTCAGAGACTCCTCGCCGCACTTCGACGATTCCCTTGACGGACTTCACCGTGAAATCCTTCGCAAGTGCCGGGCTCATGAACAGGCAGATCAGGATCAAAGACTTCAATGGAAAGCGCATAAGAGGGTCCTTTCGCTTCATACGGTCAACGCGGCAAAACGTCCACGAGGCGCACCCACCCCCGGACGACGCCCAATTTCAATTCTACATCATCCAAATACTCTCTCGCTCCGATCTCCCAGGCTTTCTGAAATCCTTCGGTGATGGCGGTCGTTTCAAGCGGCACCCAGACCGTTTCGACTCCTTGATCATTCTTCCGGATAACGAATCGCTTCGGGTTGTCGCTGACCAGGCTCGATTGTGAGGCGGGGATCTCGGTGTCGAACATCAAGTAGATGTGAGCAGCCTGGATTCTCTCGGGCGGAATGATATCGACAAACGCCGTGCTCACACCGATGCTGGCGAGAAGCGAAGAAAAACAAACGGTCATATCATCGCAATCGCCGCCCCGCAGCGCCAGGGTCTCGGAGGGGAATTGCACCCGATCCTTGCTGTCTCGGGGATCGTTGACGTACGACAAGCGGGAGGCGAACTCGTCGAACAAGATCTCCGCTGAGCGGAGTTTTTCGAGCTGCTTGTCAACCGCGGCGACCTCTGCCTTGTGTCGGTTCAACACGTTGCGCGTGAACCGCAGGATGTCGGGATCCTCCGGGGTCACAAAATAGCGGAGGGAGAGCGCGTCGCCATCCCAGTCGTTTCGACCGCGAATGATCAGCCTGGCTTGGCTCTTGTCGTCATAATCCTCGACGGGAGAGGCCTTCACGAACACTTCCGCTGTCCGAAACACCATCGTCGGCACGAACTTGATCGCATCATTGAAGACGGCGGTAAAGGGAATTTCGACATCCTGATTCGGCTCAATGTAGTAGGGCCGGGTCTCTGTCGGTGCGTCCATGTACTGATCGACATAGAACGAGACGCGTGCCTCGATCGGTCGCTGCGTAACGTTCCGCACCGTTGCCTTCCCGATCGGCCGATACGCAAAGACCTGGTAGGCTGAAGGATAGACATCGCTGGTGATGGTCACACCGTCGATCTTCGCGAGAATCTCCCTTGTCCGACCGAGCGGAACGTTGAGCGTCAGCATCACCTGGTCGTTCGTGAACTGGTTGAACGCGATATCCTTCACTCCTTCGGACACGAATTCCTCCAGCGTCGCCGGCTGCCGACGCGAGCGATCGAAGAAATGCAGATAGCTGAGATCAAATCGAATCGATTGGTACGTCCATCCGAGCCCGCCGGAAACAGCTGCGAAAAAAGGCGAGTATCGGGCCCCGTAGATCGTGCCTCCTCGAAGCTTCAAGTTGCCGAAGAGGCTCCACTCCGACCCGAATCCGCCCTGCCGCTGCGTATCGAAATCGAGCGCAAGCACGCCAGCTGAGAACGGCCTGTAACTAAGACCCACGCGCAGCGTCTTGGTCGTGCGGAAGGCTAGAGAACTGAGATCCACGGGGAATTCGCTTTCGTTGACCTTGAAGAGATTCTTCGCCACGACGCCGAGGCTGAAATCGGGTCGCGGAATCCACTGCAGTCCGACATCGACGTTCCACGAGCTCGCATTGTAGTCGACGTTGCGGATTCGGGCTACGCTGTCCCCTACAATGAAGGGCTGGGTATCGGTGATCGACTCCTGGCGGAGCCGGGCGCTCAAGCCAATCGAGAGATCTGAAGACATCTGGTAGGCATAGCCGAAGGCGTACGCTTCCTGGTAACTGATCCGTTTGTCAAACGAGATCGGCTGGCTGCCTTGAAACTGAACGTAGCTCGGAACGATGAACTCCATCGAAAGACCTGGAGAATACCGAATCGAAAAGGCATGGTTGTCGAGGAATCTCTTGCTGCCGCCGATGGATTGCAGGAACCCCCTCGAGCCGGCGTTGGGCTTAATCGACATGTAGTTCGATTCACTCAGTTCCCAATCGCGCACAGCGATCAGGCCGGCTGGATTCCAATCAAGGCCTGAGACGTCGTTCACAAGAGCGGTGTAGGCACCCAAGCCTACGCCGCGCGAGGAGCTGAGATGTTGTCCGAACATGCCTGTCGGCAGCATACAAACGATTATCGCTGTGAGCTTGACCGAAAGCTTCATTGTGCCCCTTAGTACGGATGCTTCCCCTTTTCAGGGAACGCAGTCGTTTCGCGTGAACTAGAGGGTTCCTCTTCTTGACCCCGTGCTGCGCAGATAGCGATCAGCGCAGGGAGATGAGAATATTGTGGATCGATGCCGCCTGCAACAATATCTTGTCGGGATAGCCGTTGACCGTCGCAATCTTCCTGTTCGCCGACACGAACGTCATCATGTACCGACCCCCGGCGTTTGTCGGGATCAGCTTCAGGAGCTTTGAAGGGAATACAAGAGAGTTCGATCGCGGACTGGCTGTGAGGACCATCAGCGGCTTTAATGCGCGGCCACGTGTTTCGTCGTACATGCTGATGATGACACGCACCGAATCGCCCGGCCGCCCTGCCCACCGAATAACTAGGTCCTCGTCCCGGAAGACCAACCCCTGCGATCGTGGATTGAGGAGCGTCACCTCGTCCGGACTAATGATCGACAGTGCGAATGCCTTGATCGGCCCCTTCCCATCGGCAGAGACGACGTATTCGTGGTTCGCAAAGTATGTTATCGGCCTGCTGACCTGGAGACCGTCGTACCCCAGCTTGTAGAAGTAGCCGGCCTTAACGGTGATCGGCAGAAGCGTCAACGTCTTGATCTGGATGATCCATTCTGCAACATCGAACTTGGTGTCGTCGAGCTTCGCTTCCCCGACCTCGAGGTATCGATAGCCATAGCCGGTGTAGCTCCCGAAACTTCCCTTGACTTGCAGCGAGTCCTTGATGTCCCTCAGGAGGATGCGTGCGTACGCCAGTTGCGTGCGCGCGCCGCCGACATCGCTTTTGACACCGGTGACCAGCACTGTTCCCGGATAATTCTCGTCATCCTGCTGGATCAGTCCGGTCAGGTCGAGCGTCGTCTCCTGTACAACCGTGGTATCGTTTTGGACAACAGTGGTGTCGCTCTCTCTCGGAAGGATTACCACAACAGGCTCGGCGAGGGGATTTTCGGCGAGCTCAACAGGGTTGTTCTCCTGGCACGCCGAAAGGATAAGCAGCAACGTCACAACCGCAATATAGGAAGACCGGAATTTCATCGTACCCTGCTACCTGCGTCCTAAATATAGCAAAATCCTCATTAGAGTAAAACTCCGGGGATGGGTGTTGTTTAGTTGTTGAAAGTCAATCCACGCGAATAGATTGATTTTCCCACCCCCGGAAGTTTTTCCCCACGTTTTGCCACATCTACCACGACAATTTAGGCCTCCGCCGTTCCCCACAAAAGCGGAAGCCAAGGGGTACCCATCCACGCTTCTTCCTTCATTGAATGACATACGGTACCCCCCAAAAACTTGTCGAAACCGGAGCGTCCAGATTGCAGAGCGTATCCCGCGTGATCGCTTCCACCACCGCATGGAAGACCCCCGGTCGCGGCTGCGGCCGAATTGTGTTTTCATACGTATGGACGAAGCGATCCCCATCCTTGTTCTCAAACCGAAGGGGGAGCAACGTACGCTGTCCCCACTTGCCCCGGAAGCCTGATCGAAGCACGACAATATTCGGCTCGACTTCATCCGTCTCAAGCCTCACTGCAACGTCGAGGTCGGTCTCTCCTTCGACGGTGGCAACCGCCGGGCTGTCCTGACCGAAAGGCCAGATGTTCGTGTCCGGCGACAGCATGGAGATCTTCTCGCCCCCGTCGGCTCGCATCACAAGCTCATCGATGAGCACATTCGCATTCCCCGTCCCGCCGCTCACAATTGAGACCGCGTTCAACTTCCAGTTCTTCGACGGATCTCTCCCCTTCCCGATGCGAAGAAACTGGGCCTTGCGTGTGCTCTTCTCGGTGAAGGGCTTGGAGATGATCGAGTTCCGCATCCTCGTGCTGAGTTGATACGGCGCAGAGATCTTCAGGATGCCGCTCAGCGTCCGGGTCACCAGGGCGACGACACATTCATCATTCACCTCACCAAAGTCCACACACTTCGATACCTTCTGGATAACCCTTCCCCAGCGCAGCGGGAACCCGCGCTCGCCCAACCTGGTCGACCCGCCGGAATAGTCGGACGAATAGACGTCGCCGTCATCCAGAGGAACAACGTCGCTGTTCAGGAGCGCGTTGTTCTGAATAACCGACTCCAGGTATTCTCTCTCTTTTGGACTCATCATCTCACCGATTCCCTCGAATCACGCTCGCTTTGTGCAATAAGCTTACCCCATCAAATACCAACTCTTGTGCCATCACTCGGTCGGAGAGGTCCGGGCGTTCGCAGGAGTTAATAGCCTGAGCGCAAAGGACTTAGAAGAGAATCGGTGAGGGGAGGAATCGGCGGTTTGGGCTCGAAGTGCGGGAATTTCGGGATAGAAGTGCCGGAAGAGCGCGCAACAGGCACATGATGCTGTAGAAATTACAAAGCCTGCAGTTGCGATGGATCAACCGGGAACAGCTACGAGATTCTAGGGTAGATTTTTCTGTTTTGACGAGCGCAGCCAGGATAGTACGAGTCTCGACAGGAAAAACGGTCTACGCTTCGAGGTACGATGCGCTATGATCAACCAAGGAATGCGTCGGTTACTTTCTCTTTACAAGAGTTCCGCTCTTTAGAATCCCGCCCATGAGCGGAATCCCCCTCCCGAAGGGATGCCTTCGGCAGAAGGGGTCCTTCGGACAAGAGCGGGAAAAGTAACCTCCGCCAGAGGCGGATGAGCCTCTGGCTCAAAAGAGAATTTTCCGAAATCGTAACGCTCGTGATTATGCATCCAACGCACTGCCCGAAATTCCGGTGCGGAAAGACTCTTGCATCGTTAAGAGATTTGTGCAGTTGCACCGGAATTTCCGCCAGAGGCGGATGCGCCTTTGGCGCAAAACCCGCGGGTTATTCCCCAGCCGCACACCGCCGACGATTTCGATGGCTATGAGCTGTGAGATACCTTTGGACTATCATTCACCCGAGCCCCGGAAATCGATGGCGGTGCGGGTGGGTAGCACTACCCGTGCGTTTAGATTTCGGCCAAGTGCCGAATGCCTTTCGATAGGAAGATTCCTTCGGGCCGAAATCTTCGGC
>CAYZRX010000065.1:0-2120 GCA_964480945.1 uncultured Ignavibacteriaceae bacterium
ACAGAGCGGGACACCACCTATCTCACCGCATCGTTGATTTTCCACTCCCTCTTCTCTACATTGGAGGCGCTCACGAAACCGGTCATCGCCGCTCGGTCTGATATCGCCTCTCAATGAGAAAAGCCTTCATCGCCTTCCAGGTTATCGTCCTCATTATCCTTATCTATCTTTCGTGGTACCTCGCAACGGACTACCAGACTCCCCACGGCCGGCACGACATGCCGTTCCTGATCTGGGTCATCGATACCCTGGATCTGTTCATGCACGAAGGGGGACATGGGATCTTCAAGATTTTCGGACAGTTCATGTACTTCCTGGGAGGATCGCTGATCCAGGTGATCATCCCCGTGGCCGCCCTGATCGTTTTCCTGAGAACCAGCGGACTGCGATCGCTCATCGGAACCCTCTACTGGCTGGGCCACAACCTCATCAACATCTCCATCTATGTCGGCGATGCGCCGAAACAGCAGCTCACGCTTATCTCCCGCCACGCAATGCACGACTGGCGGTGGATTCTAGGCCGCATGGGGATGCTGGATTCTGCCGGGGACTTTGCTGCGGTAATCTCGTTTCTCGGCGTGGTCGCCCTCGTTGGAGCCATCGGCGTTGGAGTTTACTTCATCGTGCACGATGTTCGTGATGAGCTTCAGGGCGTCCGGCCGCCTGAGACGATAACCCCCTGATTTGCACACTTCTGTATGCCCAGCCTCACGCAAGCGTATGAATTCCCAGCCTTCAATTGATTTTGCCTCATCCCTTTCCTAGATTGATGCGTCATACTTACAAGTCCCGGAGGCCAGTATGAAAGCCAATAGTCTCTCTCGAGCACTTCCAATTCTCTTCGTCCTGTTTCTCGTTACAGTGGCTGCTCGGGCTCAGGTTTCGCTTGAGGTCGGCGGTGGGGCGGGGATCGCAATACCCGTTTCCGACTATGCCGGCAGCACGATCGATTACTACAACGGGGCCAAATACGGGCTCTCGACCGGTTTCAACGTTCACGGCAAGGCACGGGTGGGCGTCCTCGGCCTCCAGCTGACGGGCGAGGTCAATTATTCATCCTTCAGCAACAGCGGAGATGCAGAGCCGGGCCAAGGATCGGTCGACATCTCTCAGAAAGTCCTCGCCTTCAGGGTGGGTCCCGAGTTTCACATTTGGCTGCCCGCGATGCCCGTGACGCCGTACATCGGCGCCAACGTAGCCTTGAACAGGTTCAGCGGCCAGGTAAAATTCCAGGGCGTTTCAAAAGTATCGAGCGGGACCTACGACCTGGAGTCAGCAACGCGCATCGGCTATGGCTTCTCCGGCGGGGTGATCGTCACGTTGGGGGCGCTGATGTCACTCGACCTCGGCGTGTCATACAATTACATGAACGCGAGCAGCAAGACGTGGGAGGATGTGAACCCGACAGTGGACCAGCGGCTCGATTCGTATCTCGCCCTGAACGACACCAAGGATCCTCTCTTCAGGCCTGGGGACGACAAGCACTTCATCGGCACCGTGAGGAGGGCTAACTCAGTTGAGGTGAAGGCGACGATCATGTTTGGACTGTAGCCTCACGTGACGGGCACCGCGGCTTCGCGGTGTCCGTCGCTTCACCCAGAATTCATTTGATTTTCCCGCCTCTCTTCTCTACCTTTTTTGACCTCTCTTACGCATCTCGTCACAACCCGAGGATCCCATGAAACGCCTGCTGATCCCTTTGCTAGCTGTGGTTGCGCTCTCCTCCGCTTCGCCCGCCCAGCTGAAACCCGAGCCAAAGCCGAGCACGATAAGCAAGAAAGTCGCGGGCATGGAGAAATTCCCCGGCTTCCTTACGTTCTACTGGGACGCAAAGGCAGGGAAAATCTGGCTGGAGATCGACAAGTGGGACACCGAGTTTCTCTATGTAAACTCCCTCCCTGCCGGCATCGGATCGAACGATATCGGTCTGGACCGCGGACAGCTCGGCGGTGATCGCATCGTCAAGTTCGAGCGGAGCGGTCCGAAAGTGCTCCTGCTCCAACCCAACTACGACTTCCGGGCGATCAGCAGCAATCCCGATGAGCGCCGGGCTGTCGAAGAGGCATTCGCCCAGTCGGTCCTTTGGGGATTCGACGTCGCCGCCGAGGAGGGGAACCGCG
>CAYZRX010000065.1:2220-6693 GCA_964480945.1 uncultured Ignavibacteriaceae bacterium
CCGGAGCCGATCCGGAGCGCGCTTCTCGAAGGCGCAAGCTGGTGGAACCAGGCCTTCGAAGCTGCAGGGTTCAAGGATGCTTTCCGCGTGGAAATGATGCCGGAGGGAGCGGACCCGATGGACATCCGCTACAACGTTATCCAGTGGGTGCATCGCGCTACGCGCGGGTGGTCGTACGGCGGCTCTGTCATCGACCCTCGAACCGGGGAGATCATCAAGGGTCAGGTGACGCTGGGCTCACTGCGTGCGCGGCAGGATTACCTCATTGCCGAGGGGCTGCTGGCACCATACAAAGCAGGAAAGCCGGTTTCCAAGGAAATGGAGAAGATGGTATTAGCGAGGCTGCGGCAGCTCGCCGCCCACGAGGTTGGCCACACGCTTGGGCTTGCACACAACTACATTGCCAGCACGATGAACCGCGCCTCCGTGATGGATTACCCGTACCCATTGATCAAGATCAAAGACGACAGCACGCTCGACCTGTCGGACGCTTATGCGACGGGCATCGGCGAGTGGGACAAAGTTACGATCTCATACGGATACCGGGAATTCCCGCCAGGGGCGGATGAGGGGAAGGAGCTCGACTCGATCGTGAGCGGCGCGATGAAACGCGGATTGATTTTTCTGACAGATCAGGATGCGCGTCCGCCGGGGAGCGCTCAACCGCTGACACACCTGTGGGACAATGGCAAGAACGCCGTTGACGAGCTCATGCGGCTGATGAAAGTCCGGTCGATTGCTCTAGCCCATTTCGGTGAAAACAACATCCCTCCCGGCGCACCGCTTGCGACGCTGGAGGAGGTCCTCGTACCTGTGTATCTGGGCCATCGTTACCAGGTGGAAGCTGCGTCGAAGGTCCTCGGAGGATTGTACTACACCTTCGCTTTGCGCGGCGACAGTCAGGTACCGACGGCGATGGTTCCCGGCAACGAGCAGCGTCGCGCACTCGACGCGCTTCTGGAGACCATCACGCCGAAGGCTCTTGCATTACCGGAGTCCATCCTCAAACTGATTCCACCACATCCGCTCGGATACGAGCGGCATCGCGAGCTGTTCCGCTCACGGACAAACCTTACGTTCGATGCCCTTTCACCGGTGGAGGTTGCCGCGAACCATACGGTCAGTTTCATTCTGAATCCCGAGCGGGCGGCGCGGCTCGTCCAATACCACGCGCGGGACAACTCGTTGCCTGACCTAACCGAAGTGATCGACAAGCTCACTGCAAAAACGTGGAAGGCGCCCCGCGGCTCAGACTATCCGGCCGAAGTCGAACGGACGGTAGACGATGTTGTCTTGTACAATCTGATGTCCCTCGCTTCGCTGGAGAGCTCTGCAGAACAGGTCCGCGCGGTCACGGCGTTGAAGATTTCGGAGCTGAAGGAGTGGATCTCAAGAGAAGTGAAGAGGGTAAAAGACGAGGACCAACGTGCGCATCTCCTCTATGCACTCTCGCAGATTGAGAAATTTCAGCAGGATCCCAAAAAGGTCACACTGACGCGCCCCGCGGAGGCGCCGCCGGGTCAGCCGATCGGCGACTGGGGATTTGAACTTGATTGGGAATAACTCGGATACGGCATTGGAGTTCCGAATCCCCGCGTTGTCATCACCCGCGCGAACCGCGGGCGAGCCCGAGGTGAACTGATCGAAGAGAACGCGATGTTTCGACGCTTTGCGTCAATCGATGATCTTCACCGTTCCCAGTCCGCTTGCTGAGTAGTAGTTCCCGTCGTACATCGTTTCCGCGACGACCGGCGCGTACTGGAACTCGCCGCGCGTCACAGCGCGCACGACGTAGTAGAATATTCGCAGTCGCTCACTACGCTCAAAGTTCGTGTAGAAATTGATCCGGTCATCCCGGATGTCCACATACGTGGGCACATCGCTCTTCGAGATGAAGCGATATTGGCCGGTCTCGGTCAGTCTCGGATTCTCTACCTCGAACCCGCCGGGGAGAAGGTCGGAGATCGCGACGTTCTGAAGTCCGCCAAAATCCGCCGCAAGGGTCAGCTTCACGATCACGACGGAATTCGCCCGCACAGCCTGTAGATCGACAGGCGACCCATTCCGATCGAAGAACTCCCTCCTGACCCGTAGGTTCTTGTCCTCAATTCTGACCTTCCCATCCTTCCGGATGCCCTCCATCACCAACGAGTAGTAGACTCGCCCCTCGCCTTTGAGATCGATTGCGACGGATCTCCCGGGTGAACCGATGTCGTACTTCTTGTTCCCGCCATCGTACGGCTGTTGTTTTGAGTCAATGGTGACCGTTCCTGTCATCTTTCCGGTTTTGCTCAGCCTCGCCGCTTTTCCGAATGCGAGGAGCGTGAACGCGTCATCCTGCGTGCTGTACCAGTAGGTATGCTCGTACGCTCGTGAAAGGTAATCCATGTAGCGGGCGATGTTCAAGTTCAGCGGATCAGTCTCCAGAAGAACATTCAGGATCAGTGCGTTTGCACGGAGAGGGGAATCAAAACAGTAGCCCGTCGTGCGCCCTGCCTCTTCTACCTCGAATTGCCCCGGGATGATGTCGACGTAGCTCTTCCGGTCACCGCTCAGAGCGAACGCTCCGCCCAGCAAGTATCGCGTATCGGTAGCGAGCAGACCCCTCGCGGTGCGATAGAAGTTCATCACGTTTGTCTCTGGCTGGCCCGCCGCCGCGAGCACATAGAGTGCGTACAGCACGCTTTTGTCGGCGATTCGCTTCACGGCTGTCCTATTGTTTTGGGTGTAGACGTAATCGTACGTCGCGCTGCCGCGTGCGATCCTCGCGAGCGCGTTGAGTGCCGATTTCAACAATGCCTCCGGCACGGTGTAGCCTGCCTTCTTTGCCTCCACCAAGAAGTGCGTGGCGTAGACGGTCGACCAGGGGCTCGAGTAGTTGCCACCAGGCCAGTAGGCGAAGTTTCCATCTTCCATTTGCATGGTGCCAAGTTTCGTGATGGCCTCGTTGACAAAATACGTTGGACTTCCATGCTCCAGAATCGAAGGGTCGAGCAGGAGAGCGATATCACGCAAGTAGATCTGCGGGAATGCCTTCGAGGTTGTCTGTTCAATGCAGCCGTGGGGATAACCGACAAGATGCTTCAATTGCTTGGCAAAGTTCACTACCGGGAAGGGACTGAGAACAAGATGCGCTCGTCTCCCGTACGGCAGGAAAACGTCTTCGAGATCGTGTCGTACGCTCTTGCCTCCTTCCACCACACCGACGATGCTTTCAGTCACAAACGGCGAGATGGGTCTCACGGGAATCTCGGTCACTGACTCCAACTTCTCACCGAAGGCCTCTGTCGTCACACGGACGACAGCTTTGCCAACCTGCTCGGTCGATTTCAGCCTGACACTCACGACGCGTTCCTGGTTGGGACCAACCTCCACTGTCGCCGACGATTGGAGAGGCGTCACCGGCCCCTCTGTCTGTATGGCAAACGTCAGGGAGACTTTCTTATCGGTCGTGTTGAAGGCCGTGATCGGCATATAGATCATGTCGTTGGGACTCATAAAGCGCGGCAGCCCCGGTGTGATAACAACCGGATCCGCGACCTTCATGGCTTTCTGGGCCGAGCCGTAGCGTCTCCCCTTGTAGGCGACCGCCATCAGCCGGAGCTCGCCGCTGAACTCCGGTACGTCCAGGGTCACCTCAGCCTGGCCGTTGGCCCCCGTCCTGAGGATGCCGGACCAGAGCGCAAGAGGCTTGAATCGCTGGACTCCAAACGGACTGGCGCGGAGGGAAAGCTCAGCCTCTTCGTCACCGCCGACGTTGCTAGAGGTTCCTGAGCGTTTCACCGGTTCTGGAATCAGATCGCGGAAGAAATCGTACGTACTGACGTCCAGTGCTTTCTTCATGTAGAAATACCCGTACGGGTTCGGGGTCGAGAAATTCTTCACCTGCAGCACTCCCTCGTCAACAGCAGCGAGCGTGAGGAACACGTTCTCCTCGTCTGGGACAACGACTGTCACCTTCTGCGTCCGCTTCGGCCGCATCTTCTCCGGCGCATTAATCACGATGTCGAGCCGGTTCGACTTCTTCTCCACCATCAGCGGGGCAAACCCGTGACCTGTCATCAAGGGGAGATTCTGCCCCTTGACCTTCCGAAAGAGGACGGCACTGATATACACGTTCGGCAAGAATTGCTCGGAAACGTCGATCTCCATCGCTGCAGAGTTCTTGGTGACGTCCAGATAGCGGTAGCTGATGACCTCATTTCTCTCAACCGTGGCCAGCAGCTTCCCGTCGAAGGGACATTGGAAGAGGATCTTGGCTCGCTCTCCCGGCTCGTACGTCTTCTTGTCCGCGACGATGTCAATCCGTGCGTCGGGGTTGACTTCGAAGGATGTGATATCGGTTGAACCCCAGCTGTACGCGTAGAAACCGAACTGATTGTAACCCTTGTCGCCGGACTTCGAGACGCGCACGACATAATCGCCCGACCGCTGAACGGAGTAGGTGAAGGGAGTCGGGCCGGCGCTCAGCGT
>CAYZRX010000065.1:6793-9795 GCA_964480945.1 uncultured Ignavibacteriaceae bacterium
ACGGGCCGGCCCGACTCGTCGAACACCGCTGCGCGCCCGCGAGCCCTGAGCAATCCTCTGGCCGTGACGTTCGCCGGAATAGGGAATTCGATCTCAGCTTTGCCTTCACTGTCCGTCTCTCCTTCCATCACTACCGGAGCAGCTGAATAGTCAGCCGCCGCGGCATCGGCAAACCTGAACTCGGGATACCGATCCGAGTAGAACGGAATCCCACTGAACGTTCCCTCAAACTCGAGTTTTCTTCCCGCAGCCGGCGGGCCAAAGAAGTTGAACGCCTGGAGGCTATACTTGATCTTATCTCCGGGCTTCGCAGTTTCCTGGTCGGCTTTCAAATAGACCCGTAGCCGGTCGGGGACGAAGTCCTCGAGATTCACCTTGTAGGAAGAGAGGAACCCCCCGTCCCCCGTCCGGAGATCGAACCGGTACTCTCCCGTCGGAGCGGTGAGCTGGGTCGGGTAGACAATCTCGAAAGAGCCTTGTTCATTCAGCGTTCGTTGCAGCTCCGACACCTCCGTTCCCTGCGGGTTGTAGACCTTGATCCGGACAGGCATCGAGGCCTGGAGTTCACCCTCCTCCGGTCGAACAATGCCGGAGAGAATGATCTTCTCGCCGGGCCGGTAGATATTCCTGTCGCCGTACAGGAACGCATCGTACCCGCTGGGCACCCCTTTCTTTCCCCCAACATCAAATCGCGACGTCTCCACCTCATAGTCGGTAAGGTTGATGAAATTGAAGTCGTCCGCCTTCCGCGCTGTGACAAGCTTCAGGGCAAAGCCGGGACTTATCTCGCCCGATCTGGCGAAGTGTGCGCGGCCTTCTCCGTCGGTTTGTTTCGATCCGATGGTCTGGTTGTTGGTCGAGATCAGGTCGATCTTCACACCGGCGAGGGGATCCGTGGTCTCGAGGCTGACCGCAAACACGTTAACCGCGTCCTTGTTCTGTTTGATGATCAGCCCGATGTCGGAGATGGAGATAAGCTTTGACGTCGTCCGCCACGGGTCGGAAGGATTGGCAATCTCCACCAGGTAGAATCCCCGATAGTCGGTGCGGATGTAGGGCGCCAGGTCGAAGAACGTTGTCACTTCCTGGTTGACGACGTTCGCCAAGTCAACCGTGGTTTGGCCCAGCGTGCGCCCGTAGTTGCCGATCTGATACCGGTACTTCCGGGTTTGTGTATAGCCTCCGCCTTCCTCCTCGTCGTATGAATAGTCATAGTCGTACGACCGGCCCTGATCGAGGAAATGAACAAGGTTGTTCTCAAAGATCTGGCTCACACGGACCTGCAGCCGGCCCATATTGACTGTGATGATGTCAATTCCCTTCTGCCCGCCGAGCAGCATGTACGTCCCCGCGCTCGATGCAAAACGAAAAGAGGGTTTAACGTTGCCGATGATGATATCCGCCTCATAGTCGTTCTGCGTCTTCGCACCAAGAATACTCTCGATCCCCTTTTTGATCACCAGGTGAAATTGGCTGCCAGGCTCCATTTTCCCCCGAAGCATGAACCCGGGTCCATCTCCCTGCTCAACTCGCAATTCCCGCGCAGGCGAGATCTCCATCAGGGGCTTCACGCTCTGCAGATCGATCTCCTGCGACGTCTTGACCATGATCCAGCTCTCCTTCCCGTCAAAGCCGAACTGGTGCCCGAAGATCTTCAGCTCGGCGAGACCGGGGAGCCTGTACGTGAAAGGCTTCTCCATCGTCATATGCGTTCTGGTCTCCGGGGAGACAAGCTCCGGATCCAGCGAGACAGCGATGTCCTGTTCCTTCTCAAGCTGCGTGAGCTCCCCTATCTCCACCGCAATGACTCTGGAAGGGACCGGCGACACGACTGTGAAACTCGTATGGGGAGCTTTCTCAATCAAGATCTTGAGGTATTTTGAAACATCGTCCGGATTCACAAGGTATGTGAACTCGAGGTTTGCCTTCACCCCGACCCTGCGCTTGTTGTCGATCCGATCGTAGAAGAACTCCGCCCCCTTCAGCCTGAACGGCTCCGTGGCAAAGGTAAACTCGTCGTCACCACTGAATGACCGGGCATCTGAAAGCTTCAGAAGCAGGGCGACGTTGAGCCGGCCGTTGAACTTCGTGTCGCCAGGCAACGGCGTATCCGGGCTGAAGATGAGCTTCGCCGTGTCCTGCCAGACGAACTTGCCTTCGATGCCCGGCGAGAATTCGACGTACGGCGTTGACGTCCATGTGAGCGTTGAGTCCCTCGGCACAACCGCTCGCGAGAATTGGAACTCGAAAACGGCGTTATTGGCAACAACCCCCTTGGGCAGCGGAGATTTCAGTTTCAGACCCCCGGAGCGGAACAGCGTGCAGGACGAGATCAGGGAGACCGCCATGAGGGCGACGAAGAGACGGAGGTGGATTTTCATGGTAACACCTTTGAAATTGTTGGACAGGCACCAATTCATCGTCAGGTTTGGACTCGCAATTCGTTAGAAAAGCACCCGGACGGTAAATCCGAGCGACGAAAGCCTCCCCCTGTCGTCCAGGCAAGAGACAGAGTGCGTTCCCTCCTTGAGCTTCAGGAAGAACTTTTCGCCTGCTTTCTTGCGTCCGATCAGCCGGCTGTCAAGATACCAGATATGGTCTTTCACGTCAACGCCGGAGCTCGCCTGGAACGTAATCTCCTGGGAGGCATCGGTGAGCAGATAGATCGTCTCGTTGACCGGACTCAGCACCTGCGGGCCGGCGTCCTTCGAGAGTTGCTCGCAGGCTGGGTCATGCCGAGGAGGCGCGCGGAAGGCCTTGCCGATTCTCTTCCAGTAATTCAAGAGCTCAGGTGGGTACTCCTGGTAGGTCACGAGCTTGTACGGGTGATCCTTCACGCACATCACACAGTAGTGTTTTCTCGAGTCGCGGGAGACCATATACTCTTTGTCGATGTCGCAGAATTGGCTCAGCGTGTGCGTTACCGAGTAGAGATCCTCGATCACGTGCGTACACTGCGGCGTCGCCAACTTCCCGCTGACGGCACACACGAGTCGAGTCCG
>CAYZRX010000065.1:9895-22757 GCA_964480945.1 uncultured Ignavibacteriaceae bacterium
CAGTCCGCTCCTTGCAAGAGCGGCAAAGGCGGTCGTGAGTTCCTCGAGCGTCACGCCGCACCCACCGATGATCATGCTCAGCCCAAGGTTCGAGCGCTGCGGCTCGAGCGAAGCGAAGCCAAGGTCTTCGAGAAACCGGCCGAACGACACCAGACCCGTTCGTTTGAGAAGACGGACCATCGGTGTGTTCAGCGATTTTCGGAGGGCTTCATCCGCGTAGACCAATCCCGAAAATGTGCCATCATAGTTCTCGGCAACATACCCGTCATAATCATACGGCACATCAAGCATGCGGAGTTTTGGCGTCAGCAGACCCTTGTCCATGGCAAGTGCGTACAACAGAGGCTTCATGGTCGACCCGGGCGATCGAACTGCCTGAACGGCGTCCACCTGACCTCTTGCCAGCGAGTCGGAGAAATCCTCCGATCCAACGTACGCTGCAACCTCCATCGTCCGATTGTTGAGTACAAGCGCGGCCGCGTTTCGGACTCCCCGCAGTTTCCACGGACGAAGGTGGTTCGTCACAAGCGCCTCGACGGTTTTCTGAGCGCGCACGTCAAGGGAAGACCGCACCTCGCTCGCGTCGGTGAACTGGCCCTTGATCCTCAGACAGAAATGAGGCGCAGTAGGTTTGAGACCACCTCGCGATGCCTCCGCCCGAGTCTGCCAGATGACTGATGAATCATTCGCTGAGAGAAGCCCTGAACGCAGGAAGCGCGATGCGAGCTGACAACGCGCCGTATAGAGCCGGTCGGCCTGTCGATCGGGTCGGAGGCCGTTCGGATCGTTCGGGATCAGGATAAGATCAAGAAGTTGAGCGATGTTCAGCCGGTCGAGTGGCGTTTGATAGTACAGCAGAGAGGCCGATTTGAGTCCCTCGATGTTGCCGCCGAGCGGCGCCATCGAGAGATACATTTCCAGGATCTCGTCCTTGGAGTACTGCCATTCGAGCTGGAGCGCGCGGAAGATCTCGATGAGCTTGTTCCAGTAGGTCCTCTCCTTCGGTTCCAGCATTCGGGCAACTTGCATGGTGATGGTTGATGCCCCTGAGACGACCCTCCCAGCCTTGATGTTCTGGAGGAGCGCCCGTCCCATGGAGACGGGATTGAAACCCGGATGGTAATAGAAGAAACGATCCTCTTTCTCAACGAGGATCTTCCTGAGCCGCTCGGGGATCTCGCGCACCGACGTCTTCAGCCGCCAGCTTCCGTCACTCGCGAGGAAGGCAGTGAGAAAAATCCCGTTATGATCGGTGACGACGAGAGAGTACGGCTTTTGTTGAGGAAGAGGAAAACGCCAGGAGAGGATAAGGAAGAGGACGAAGATCGCTGCGCAGGCTGCCGTCAGGCGAACCGACGCGACACGGACGGTGTGTAAGGCACGGTGCATTGGGAAGGATTCAGGCAATCGTTCGAGAAAACCGGCGAATCCCAACTGCAAATGTAGGTTGTCTTACGGTCAAAGTCAACACGCTCGCGAGGCTCTGTGGGGTCTGTCACCCCTGTTCTGGTTCATCGTAGGCCCTGTCATCGCGCCTGCGACCCGGGTCACTGCGTACGTTGACTCTACAAGAATCCTTTGGTGAGAATGGGAGTTGATGTTCTTGAGTTCAAATCTGGCTTCCGTTTGGATCTGAGAAAACCACATTTCACTAGCACTCCTCATCCCCCCCGCATGCCTTTCGTGCCCTAATGGCATTCATCAAATTCTCGTCGTATTATCATTCTACGAAGCGATCCGGTGTCACTCATCGTTGACTCAAAGTCACCTCTGGTTTCTTTCGAGAGTCGAATGAACATTCAGCGCTGCGGCTGGTCGACCTCCGATCCTCTCTACCTTGAATATCACGACAAGGAGTGGGGCACACCGGTTCATGACGACCGGAAGCTCTTCGAGATGCTTATACTCGAGGGAGCTCAGGCCGGGCTGAGTTGGATCACCATTCTCAGGAAGCGTGAGAACTACAGGAAAGCCTTCGACCGTTTCCACGCGGAGAGGATTGCCCGCTATGACCAGCGCAAGGTCCGACAGCTTTTGAGTGACGACGGGATCGTCCGGAACCGGCTCAAGATCGAAGCAGCTATCGCGAACGCAAAAGCGTTCCTTGCCGTTCAAAAGGAGTTCGGAAGCTTCGACCGCTACATCTGGCAATTCGTGGGTGGGAAGCCGCGGGTGAACCGACGGAGGACCCTCAAGCAGATACCGCCAGAGACGCGCGAATCCGATGCGATGAGCAGAGACCTAAAGGAGCGCGGATTCCGGTTTGTCGGCTCAACGATCTGCTATGCATTTATGCAGGCCGTCGGTATGGTCAACGATCACATTACTAGCTGCTTCCGGCATCGCGAGCTTTTGAGATAGCCCCCCGCATTAAAGCCGCGTAAACGCTCTTTCTTCTCTGGAAATATTCGATCATATTGTGTACGCATTGTTGTTTCGCTTTCCGCAAACTCACTTCTCCCGGAGAATCGTGCATGAAGTCTAAGCTCAGTCTCATCTTTTTCCTCTGTCTTTCCTCCTACAGCTACTCGCGCCAGCAGTCGGGACTGATGCTCATGCCGCCGTATCTTCAAGCGGTGACGACGAACAGCATCTACGTCCTCGTGGAGAGCTCATCGGTCGATCCGGTCACCATCGAGTACGGCCCCACCGCCGCCTACGGCAAGAGCGCACCCACCGAGTCCGTCGAATCCACGACAAACTCAACGTATGTACATAATGTGAAGATCACCGGACTTGAGCCGAACACCGTCTACCATTATCGAGCTCTCCAGCAACGAAGCGTCTCTGCCAACGCGACCTTCAGGACCGCCGTTCTGCCGGGGACAAGCTTCCGTTTTGCGTGGATGGCAGACTGCCGGACGGGCACCGCTGTGCATGACAGCATCTCCCGGAGGATCGTTGAAGCAAATCCTGCTATGGCGCTCTACGGCGGGGACCTCTGTATCTCGTCCTCCTACGGTGCGTTCAAAAGTCAATTCTTCAGGCCGAATCAGCTTGCAGAAAGTGCGCGGATACCGTTCTTCAACGCCCCGGGGAACCATGAGGGCTGGTCCACTAACACAAAGGCCTTCACGCAGGCGCCGGCATCGCTATCAGGCACCCAGGATTACTACTCGTTGGACTACGGGGACATGCACGTCCTGGTGCTCAACACGCAGCTCGATTATGACGAAGGAAGCCCGCAGTACCTCTTCGCACAAAGCGATCTTTCTTCGACAAAGAGGGTATGGAAGATCGTCATCGCACACAAGCACGCGTATTGCGCAGGAGGTCACGGGGAGGATGACGACCTCAAGACGATGACGAGCAAGATCTTCGAGCCGGACCACGTCGATATGGTCATCGCCGGCCACTCGCACTTTTACCAGCACAATCTGGTGAACGGGATTCACCATATGATCATCGGCACCGCGGGGGCACCGCTCTATTCGCCCTCGAACGCTTCGTACACCGTCAAGTCCATCAAGGATTACAACTTCGCGATCGTTGATGTCTCGCCGGTTTCATTCAAGATGGTGGTGTATGACGACCGCGGCACCGTTCTCGAGAGTCTCACGCTGACAAAGCCGGCGAAAACTGAATCAACAAAACCTGGGCCTCCGGAGGGATATCTTTTCCGTCAGGACGATCCGTCTTTCCGGCGGCCGAATTCCGACCGACACGTCGGGCATGTCATCACCCCACAGAGGAGCTTGATCCCTCGCTAATCCTCAAACAAGGTTCATACACAAAGGATGGAACGATGACAACTACGATGAAACGCGAGGCCTTGAAGCAGTTACAGGGAATTCCAGGTATAGGCAAGAGCATTGCTGAGGACCTCTGGCAGCTCGGCATTCGGAAGGTCACGGATCTCCGGGGCAAGGATCCGGAGAAACTCTATCTGAAGCGCTGCATTCAGCACGGCACCCCGATCGACCGATGTTTGCTGTACACCTTTCGCTGCGCGGTTTACTTTGCCTCGCACAAGAACCATGATCCCGAGCTCCTCAAGTGGTGGAACTGGAAGGACTGAACGCCTCTCACCCTGGCATCGGGCCTCGGACTGCTGTATGTCGACCTTTTCTCTTCGCGATGGTATTGAGAGATGATCGAGCACCCGCCGCGTCTTAAGTTGCTCTCCGCCTTCGCGGCCGTCTACCTGATCTGGGGCTCCACCTACCTCGGCATCCGCGTCGCGATCGAATCAATCCCGCCCTTCCTCATGGCCGGGTCGCGCTTCATCGTGTCCGGCACGTTGCTGTATCTGTGGTCAAGAATCCGCCGCGATCCCTCGCCGACAGCCACGCACTGGAGATCCGCGGCGATCATCGGCTTGATGCTCCTGGTGATCGGCAACGGCGCTCTGACGTGGGCAGAACAGTTGATACCGTCGGGAATCGCGGCTCTGCTTGCAGCCGTCAGCCCCCTCTGGTTCGTTCTGATCGAGTGGATACAGGGAGGTGCCAAACCGTCGGCGGGCGTGGTTGTCGGACTGGTCCTCGGGACACTCGGCGTGATCGTGCTCATCAATCCTGCCAGCCTCGTCGGGGGTGAAGGGGTCAATATCCTCAGCGCAATGGTTCTTGTCATCGCCTCGATCTGCTGGGCGGGCGGCTCGCTCTATTCGCGCAAGGCCACGCTCCCCTCCTCACCGCTGCTGGCCACGGGTATGGAGATGCTCGCGGGCGGGTTCGGCCTGGTGCTGCTGGGCGCGATCTCCGGCGAGCTGACCACGTTTCAGATTTCTGCGGTGACGTACCGATCACTCGGCGCGTATGCGTACCTCACTATCTTCGGCTCGCTCATTGGGTTCAGCTCCTACATCTGGCTGCTGCGTGCCACGACACCGACGCTCGCGTCGACATACGCCTATGTCAATCCCGTTGTGGCGGTCTTCATCGGCTGGCTCGTTGCCGATGAGGTTTTGAGTGGTCGTATCCTCGCGGCCGCCTTGTTAATCGTTGCAGCCGTGGCGGCAATTACGGTTCTCGGCACCCGGAGAAGCACGAAGACCCTCAAGCAACTTCACATCATGGAGCCCTCTTCGCAGCGCGACAAGCTCTCAGACTCGGAAGCGGCGTCCTGATTCAAGGTCCGAATGAAAGTCCGCGTCAAGATCTGTTGCATTTCCAGCCCGGAGGAGGCACGTCTCGCGATTTCGTACGGAGCTTCGGCTCTCGGGCTCGTTTCGGCGATGCCCAGCGGACCAGGCCCTATCCCGGAGGAATTGATTGCCGAAATCGCCGCCGTCATCCCGCCGGGTATCTCGTCATTCCTTTTGACGAGCAAGCAGGACGCAGCCTCCATCATCGAACAACAGCGTAAGACGCGCGTCAACACACTGCAGCTGGTCGACGCCGTGCCGGTCGAGACGTATTCCGACCTGCGGCGTGAGCTGCCCGGGGTCGCAATTGTGCAGGTCGTTCATGTCACCGGCGATCAGGCAATCCAAGAGGCTCGCCGAGTCGCCCCTTCCGTCGATGCAATCCTGCTTGATTCAGGGAACCCTGCTCTCGGCGTCAAAGAGTTAGGGGGAACCGGTCGCACGCACGATTGGAGGATCAGCAGGAGAATTCGGGCGGAGGTCGCGGTACCGGTCTTCCTAGCGGGAGGACTTCACGCAGAGAATGTCGTCGATGCGATCCGCGCGGTGGAGCCTTACGCGGTCGATGTTTGCAGCGGTGTCAGATCGAATGGACGATTGGACGAGGGGAGACTGTCACGCTTCTTTCGTAGCGTCGAGAACATTCATGGCTGACGGACAAGCGTTTTCCGTACGACCACGACGGCCGCAACCAACGACGGGGTCTTCCGTATGAGGACCCAAATGCAGTCGCGCTGACTGCTCTTCAACAACATCTTGCAACAGGGAGGAACTATGAAAACGTCCGCACTCGTAGCAGCGCTCCTCTTGATCACGCTTCCCCTTCTTGCCCAGGAAGAAACACTGGTCAAAGGTGATATTGAAAGCGGCGGATTCGGTGGACCCGTCGTGAAATTCGGGACCTTCAACGGCGAGTTGGGTGTTCTCGTGGGGGGAAGAGGTGGTTGGATCATCAACCATTCGTTCATCCTTGGCGGCGGAGGGTACGGCCTGGCAAACAACGTCAGAGCCAAAACGCTCGGACCCAACGGCGAGCGGTACGTAAACTTCGGCTACGGCGGACTGGAGCTCGAGTACATCCCGCAGTCGGACAAACTGGTCCATCTTTCGTTTATGGTGCTGATCGGCGCCGGTGGTGTCGGGTGGCGGGACGAGGACGTGGGAGTCAGTCGCAACTCGGAAGGCGATGCATTCTTCATCGTCGAACCGGCCGTGCACGCGACGCTGAACGTCACGAAGTACTTCCGCATCAGCGCGGGGGCGAGCTTTCGGGTGATCAGCGGTGTCAATTCGGACGTTTCGTCGAACGCAAGTCTGGGCGGGCCATCAGCTGTACTGACGTTTCGGTTCGGGAAGTTTTAATCGATACCCTCCTGGAACGATGGATATTCTGACCGCCACCGGTCGATGGCGGTCATTTTGTTTTTGATCTGGCCAACACGCCGGCAATGTCTCATTCGGGGGGACAGCCTCAGGTTGATTTTGACGCAAGTGTTAGCGTAATTAATTCGCTTCGGTTCTGAATCGATTGAGAATCAATGGCTTCTTCCAGACTATTTCTGCTCGCGTGCTTCACTGTCGCCGCCTTTTCCTGTCCTCTCCATTCTCAGGATCATTCCGACAGCCCCATCTTCAAGAGCTATCGGCCCCCATCCCCATCAGCGCTCCTGAAGCGTTCGGACGTCAGCTATAATCTCCTTCAGATCTTCATCCTCGAGCGGAGGTCATACAGTGGGGATGTGCTCGCTCAGCACGAGCTGGGCCTCCGGTACCTGCTTGGGGAGGGCGTCGAAGCCGACACGATCAAGGGGGCGTTCTGGATTCAACGAGCGGCGGAGGGCGGCTTAACCGACGCGCTCTACAACTCAGGCATCCTCTACTTCAATGGAATGGGAGTCGAATGGAATCCATTCAAAGCCTACCGGGAATTTCTCGTGTCGGCACAACAGGGCTCGCCGGAAGCACAGTATATCCTCAGCATGTTTCTCACGGAGAACCTTGTCGTTCCACGAAATTGGCAAGAGGCATATCGCTGGCTCAAGGAAGCTGCCGGCGTCGGCTACGGTCCTGCAAAGGAGGCGCTCGCCGAATTTGAGCAACGAGGCTTGGGGGCAAAGCAGACCGACAAAGATGCGAAGAGTGATACGAGTTCGCAGGGCAAGAAGCAGGCGATCAAGCAGACGCTGGGATTCGTCTTCCAGGATGCCGGCGTCGACACCTCATCGCAGAGTGATGCGGCTCTTCTCAAGGACGCGCTGCGGGAGGCGAGCCCTCAGCTGAAGAGAGCGTTGGGTCTTACGAACCAGCCCAGCAGCAAGCTGGACCTCGATACCCCAGGGCTCAAGGTGATCCAGGACGCAGCCGAAGAGGGCAGCCCTGAGGCGCTATCGATACTCGGACGAGCGTACGAGCGCGGGGTGGGCGTCAAGAAGGACCTCGTGCTGGCCTCCGTCTACTACATCCGGGCGAGCCGGATGTCATCCCTGCGAGCCCCGGCGCTCCTGGCGCGGATGATCGACCAGCCCGAGTACTTCCGCGAGTTGAAGTCACGTGTCGAACGGAACGATCCGGATGCCGAGTTTGCTTGGGCTGCCCTGGCAGCGCTCAAGCTCGATTATCTTCTGGCGAAATACCAGGGTTTCATCACGGAGCCGCAGGCGCTCGAGTTCCTCAAGAAAGCCGCCGCGGCCAACCACATCCAGGCGACGATCGAACTCGGACTTTGCTACTACGCCGGGCGATGGGTACCGGAGAACCGCGAGCAAGCGCTCGCGCTCTGGAACAAGGCGGCTTCCCTCGGGAGCATAGAAGCTCGCACGCGCCTGGCAGCGCTTGCCGTGCGGTCCGAGTCGGACTCAACGAAACTGAAGCAGGCAATTGATGTCCTGGAATCCGCAGCGCAGAGGGGCTCCGTGCTGGCTCAGGTCGCGCTCGGATATTGCTACGAAACCGGCACGTGGTTTCCGAAGAAGGCAGGAGAAGCTGCGCGCCTGTATCGGAGCGCTGCCCAACGAGGCAGTCAGGATGCATACTTTGCGCTGAGGCGGATGCACGATCGGATCCGGCCGAAGGACAAGGAGTTTCAGCTAAACGACTTCGAGCAACTGGACCCTTGATCGGTTCCCGATCGTCAGCCGCGGACGAGGCGCGCTCGGCTACGGCCCGCGGCGGCGGTCGGTCTCGAGCGGAATTTCTGACCTCCTTTTTTCGTTTTCTGGATAGGATCAAAGGCAACCTGCCTCTTCTTTTTCAGTTACCGACTTGAGGATTTGAATGGATCTGGCTACAGACCGAGCTCCCAAAGAGAAAGTGAAAAGCACAATCACCTGCGATTTGGAAGGGATCATCGAAACCTATAACGCCGGAGCCGAACAGCTCTTCGGATACGCTCCAGAAGAAGTGATCGGCCGGAGGAGGGTTTCACTCTTCTCACCTGGCTGGATTGTCCTGCAGAACGTCGGGACGTGGCTGAAGAAGGCCCGAGAGGAGGGGGAGTTCCGGACGAGGACGGTTTTTGTCCGAAAAGACGGGAGCCGGTTCAACGCAGAGATTCGAGTTACACCGACGTTCAAGGAGGATAAGCAGATCGGTTACTGCGGCGTCACAACACCCATCGAGGAGGTTGTTCAGCCCGAGCGGAAATGGTGGACATCGCTGGTCTCGGCTCTTGTCATTCTGCGTGCACCCTTCCTGAGCGCGTCAATCATTCCCGCCTTCATTGGAGCAGCGTACGCCTCCACCGTTCTTGAAAGCGGAGCCTTCTCGACGGTCAACTTCATTCTCGCCGCCATCGGCGTGGCCCTCCTCCACCTCGCGTCCAACGTGTTCAACGACTACTTCGATTGGACGAGCGGCACCGATCAGGCGAACGCAAGCTACTTTCAGAAGTACAGCGGCGGAAGCCGAGCCATTGAGCTCGGCCTCATCACGGAGCGCGGCACACGGTTGACGGCAACCGCACTTCTTCTCACCTCGACGGCGATCGGGCTGTATCTCGCCTTTCGGGTCGGAACGGGAGTCCTGGTCTTCGGGCTGGCGGGAGCGTTCGCCGGATACTTCTACACTGCGCCGCCGCTTCGCCTCGTTGCCCGGAAGGGGCTCGGCGAACTGGCGATCGGCATGACCTTCGGACCGCTTATCACGGGGGGAATGTTCTACACCTTGACCGGCACGTATTCGTGGACTTCTCTCCTGGTGGGACTCCCCATCGGTCTCTTGATCGCCAACATTCTTCTCATCAACCAGGTGCCGGATATGGAAGCCGACGCGTCCACAGGCAAGAACCACCTCGTCGTGACGTTTGGCAAAGAGAACACGGTACTGATCTACGGCCTCACGGTTGCTGCGGCGATCGGAATATCGCTCGCCATCGCGTTCGAGCTTCGGAGAATGTGGCTGATCGTACCGGTTGTCATCCTGGCGGCCTACGGTGCATCCATCATTCGCTATTTTCACCGGCACCTCTACAGCCGCTCGCTCGTCCAGGCGAACATTGGAACCATCTACCTCTCGATCCTCTTCGGTCTGGCGTTCATCATCTGTTTGCTCATCTAGTGCTGTTTCAAATTGATTTTGTTGCATCTTAGAGGTGATGCCTTTCCGGTATCGATCGAAGCTTTTGAAGCTCCTTCATTCGCCGGGTTTTGAAATGAATTTGCCGCTTTCTTTAGAAAAGAAAGCGGTAGAAAGAAATTTGGTCGAAATCGTAACTCCCCGTGATGGTCCTTCCAATCCACGGGCCGTCATTTCACCCCCGTGAAGAGGGGAGGAATTTCCAACCCGAATATCACGTGGGGGTGAAATGGAACGCACGAACAGGCCGTCCGCCACACATGCCGAACGATTTCGACCTGCGGAGGGAACGGGATCTTCGTCCCGAAATCGCGGCAAGCGTGGAGGTGTTCTATCCGTGGGTTCAGACTTCGGCCGGGGTGGACAATCGATTGGAGATGGAGCGCACTTGACGGGACAAACTTTTGGCTCGCAGGTAGACGCATCATCGTGCGTTTGATTTCCGTCCCGCTCCACTTCCGCGAAGCGGGATTTCTGGCGTCCGCCTTTGGCGCAAAAGTGTCATTCAATCATTCGTGAGCGCTCACAAAGATACAAGACTACTCTTTGAAAGTGGCGCGAGCCAATTGTCTCTCCAGGTGCCCGCGGGGAGACCAAATTTGTCCTTCTGTGAGGATCGTTCCCTCTTAGCTACCGGTGACCACACTCCCCTCTTCTACAAATCCTCAACCTTTCAGGAGCTCCATAAACTCGAGCCCATTCCGGTAACAGGAGACGTTGTTGAAGAAGATGTAGTGCTGATGAACGGAGGGCGGAAGGGATTTCAGGATCGAATGGAGCCGGCGCAGTTCGTCGCCTGAAAAATCGTAGTGATACATGCTCGGCTTTCCGAACCCATGGAGGCGGAAGTAGGCTCTCTTTGTCTCTCCAAACGCAAGCGCATCGTTGCGAAACGGATCCACGCAGTGTACGAGTCTGCAATCCTCGCAGAGCTCGGCGACGAGCCCCGGGTCGTCGTACCATTTCCCCCGAGGCTCCCACACGAGTATCAGGTCCTCACGCTCAATCCTATCGAAGAATGACCTCATCGCCTTCAAGGACGCATCCGTCGGACGGAAGCTCACGGGAGATTGGAGCAGAAGAACGGAAGCCCTGAGGGCGCGACAAATCTCTTTCAGCTGATTAAACAGTGAAACCGACTCTCCGGAGAAGCGGTGCCGGTGTGTGATTCCTTGATAGGCCTTGACCGTAAACTCGAACGATGCATCGATGGCATCGGCCTCACTTCGCCATTTCTGCGCGGTCGAAAGTCGCGGAAGGCGGTAGAACGTAGAGTTGATTTCAACTGCCTCGAACAGTTGGGCGTACGCCTGGAGCTTTGAGGCATGCTTGCGCTTGATCTGCGCGGAGAACTCCCGCTCGACCAGATAACTCCATCCACAACAACCGACGTGAACACTTGCAGCCATCGGCATACCCTCCGAGGCTCAAGGGAGACCGTCCAGGGCGAGGACCGCTGAGTAGACTCCCGAGACGACTTCGGCGAGGAACTTGTAATTGATAGTACTGTCCGTGTCAGTTGGGAGATGATAGTGGGGATTACGCAGAAATGCCGTGTCCGTGACCATCAATGCAGGATATCGATAGTGCCAGAACGATGAGTGATCGGAAAGGAACAACGGGGGCAAAAAGCCTGGGGCACTAAGACTCTCTACGCCGACTTTGCACCCCCTCCTCATTGCCTCACGAACAACCCGCACGAGCCCGGTCGTTCGAAGGTTGCCAACCAGGGCGATAAAGTTGCCAATCTTCGGATAGCCTAAAAGCTGACGCATAAGCGGAAACGGGTAGGTTTGGTCGCGGGCCTCATCGGTATAGCCGATCATCTCGAGCGAAAACATCAGGAGAACGTCCGCCTTTTGCCGACGGAGCATCTTCGCATACTGGCGGCTTCCCATGCGCTCCGTGTAGAAGTACGGCGGCTCCTCGTTCGCGAACGCGGCGAACTTGACCGTCCGCTTGGTCGCGGAGTCCTTCAGAAGTCGGGCCAACTCCAGCAGGCCGGCAATCCCGCTTGCGTTGTCATCCGCGCCCGGGGTCTCGGGGACAGTGTCATAATGAGCGCCGAGCACGATGCTGGACGCGCCAGCATCACTGCCGGGGTGTTCGGCGACAAGGTTCCTGACGTCCGTCCCGTCACTTTCATACATCTGCGACTCGACATTGTAGCCGAGTGCCCCCATCTCCGCCTCAATGAACCGGGCTGCCGATTCGAGTCTGTCCGGGAACAGGCCGCTACGCGACGGATGTTCGCGGGCAAGCGCCTTCACGATTCGTTGGGCGCGAGAGGCTATTTCGGCACTGTCAGGCGATGTATCCATTTACAACAAACAACGATCTGGCTTTGTTCTGGATTGGCGCATATGCGGGAATGACAACTTGATTCCTTGTCGCCCCTGCGAAAGCAGGGGCCCAGATTAGAGCTTTATTCTGGATTCCCATCCCAAAGGGATCTGGCGAAGCCATCACTTCCCCGAAGGGGTCCTTCGGACGTGACCTTCGGGACTTTTCCGCCAAACGACGTGCCGACAAGGGTCCAGACCTGAGCTTCGTTCTGGATTCTCGCTTTTCCGCCAAACAGCGTGGCGGACAAGCGCGGGAATGACATGATTTTCTTGTATTGTCCGAACCGCCTTATCGCGGGCGTCTCCCGCCGGGTCGACCGAAGGCGCTCACCTGATAAAGCTTTGCGAAGTCCTCTTCGGGAAACGGCTTCTCCAGCAGGTAGCGGTAGAGGAACCGCGCCATCTCGACGCGATTGTGGACAGCCTTGGCTCCTCCCCACCCATGCCTTCCTCCGGGGTAGATCGCAAACTCAAAGTGCTTGCCCAGATCCTCCAGCTTGCTCACCAGCTGGATGCTGTTCTGCATATGGACGTTGTCGTCCATGGTGCCGTGGACGATCCGAAGCATACCTTTGTAGCGATCCGCATATTCCGTCACGGAACTGTTCTTGTATCCCTCCGGGTTCTCCTCCGGTGTATCCATGTACCGCTCCGTGTAGTGCGTATCGTACAGCTGCCAGTCTGTCGGCGAGGAGCCCGCAATGCCGTAGTTGAAATAATCCGCACCGTACGTGAGCGCCATGCAGGTGACGTACCCGCCGTAGCTGCTCCCCGTAATGCAGACTTTCTTTTCGTCCACATACGGCTTCGTCCGCAGCCACTTCACGCACTCGATGTAGTCGTTCATCTCCCACTT
>CAYZRX010000066.1:0-22387 GCA_964480945.1 uncultured Ignavibacteriaceae bacterium
CGGGATGCTCACCTTGATCATCGCGTTCGGCCCGAGGTTGTCGTTGACCTCGAAGCTGTAGAGGCTTGCTCCAACGTAAGCGTCGATGATATTCAGGACGTAGGTCAGAGCGAAGTAAAAGGCAAATTTGTCCCGGTCATCGCGGTAGAAGTCTCGTTCGTAGAGAAGCTGCGGGTCTCCCTGCCCCTGGTTGTCGCCTCGTTGGACGGATTGCGCATAGTTCGATCGCGCTGACTCGTAGCGATTGTTCTGGAGGATCCACTCCCGGGCGAAGTATGCGCTGAACCCGAGGATGATCGGAACCTTCCAGTACCTTCCCGTATAGACTTGGCCGGCTCCCGGAAGCACCGCTGACAGGAGGATTGCCGTGGTTATTGATTTTCCGCGGGGCTTGGCAGTATCCGCCGCGGCCGACGACGCCCGCGTAGAGTCAAACCAGGACCAGCCTGTGGGGTTTGAAGAAGTGGGGCCTTGCGTCAGCAACGAGCTCGATACCCTGTACTGGGCGACCGATGGCTGAGCAAGGACGAAGATGAGGATGAGGAGAGGAAAGCAGCACGCGATGGTCTTGTGGCGAGCGAGACGATCCATTGCAGCCGGTGCCGTCCCTCACTCTTCAACACGAGCAACAGCTTCGATCTCGACTCTCATATCGCGAGGCAGCCGCGCGACCTCAACGGTGCTGCGAGCGGGAGCCGATCGGGAGAAGAACTCAGCGTAGACCTCATTCATCGCCGCAAAATCGTCGAAGTCTTTCAGAAACACCGTCGTCTTGAAAACGGAGTTCATGGACGATCCGGCAGCCTTCAGGACTTCCTCAATATTCTTGAGGACCTGACGGGTCTGCGCCTTGATGTCGCCTTCAACGAGCTGGTTCGTCGCCGGGTCAATAGCCACCTGACCTGCGGTGTAGACGGATTTTCCGTCGACCACAATTGCCTGACTGTACGGGCCGATCGGTTTCGGAGCTTTGTCGGTAGAGATCTTCTTGAGAGACATGGGAATTGCTCGACTGATGATTGTTCGTTCGTGGTTGGTTACTGCCTATCTCGAAAACACCTGTGGTAGGTAGGAGAGTCGCACGCCAAGACGCAAAGCTCGCTCCCGAAGGGATCCCTTCGGGACAAGAATTTGTATTTATTTTCATGCTTTGCGCCTTCGCGACTTTGCGTGACCATTCTTGAGATACCTTCTACTGAAGTTTCTCGATTGCCGCGAAGAGATCGAGCAGGCGATCGAGATCGTCGAGCGAGTAGAACTCGATAACGATCTCCCCCCTGCCGCCTCCCTTCTCCCGCACGCTTACCTTCGTGCCCAACGCCTGCCGGAGCTTCTCCTCCACACTCTGGACATTCGAAGAAGGAACTGTGACGCTTCGCTTCCGGGCAGAGCCGTCTCCCGATTTCTCCGTCGCCTTCGCCAGCTGCTCCACTTTCCGCACCGACAGGCCGGCGTCCACGGCCTTCTTGTAGATGCGCAGCTGCATCACTTCGCTTGCAACGTTGATCAGCGCCCTCGCGTGCCCCATCGTGATCAGATTCTTGCGAAGTCCTGTCTGGATCTCCAGGGGGAGCTTCAGCAGCCGGATGAAATTCGCAACGGTTGTCCGGTCCTTTCCCACCTTGTCCGCAACCTCCTCCTGCGTCAAACGACACTCGTCGAGGAGTCGCTTGTAAGCGTGGGCGATCTCGATAGGGTTGAGCGTGTCCCGCTGGATGTTCTCGATCAAGGCCAGCTCAAGCATCTCTTCGTCTGACTCGACCGAGATGATGTAGGCCGGAATCTGCGTCAGCCCGGCGCTCTGGGCTGCTCGAAGGCGCCGCTCGCCGGTCACCAGCTGGTAGCCACCGTCGACGCGGCGAACCGTGATCGGTTGGATGACCCCCTTCTCCGTGATCGAGCGGGTCAGCTCTGCCAGCGTATTCGGATCGAACTCCCCTCGCGGCTGAAAAGGATTCGGCCGAATATTCTCAACGTCGATGCGAGCGATGATCCCGACGCCCCCCATGTCCATCCCGATCTCATCGTGCCGGAGGCTGACCTCCTTGGGCGGGGTTTTCGGTATCAGAGCGCTCAGCCCCCTGCCAAGCACCGATTTCTTCTGGGTAGGCATCGTCACTTGTTCGAGAGGGATTGAGCCTGCGCCGCAGTTTCGACCGTCAGCACGTCATTGTTCGCCAGGACTTCCTTGGCCAGCTCCATATGATTTCGAGTGCCGGAACAGATGGCATCATACAAGATGATGGGTTTCCCGAAACTTGGTGCCTCGCTCAACCGGATGTTTCGGGAGATGATCGTTTTGAACAC
This sequence comes from uncultured Ignavibacteriaceae bacterium, assembly GCA_964480945.1. Lineage (GTDB taxonomy): Bacteria > Bacteroidota > Ignavibacteria > UBA10030 > UBA10030 > VGWB01. The sequence continues at coordinate 2,308 of CAYZRX010000066.1, forward strand.
CTTGCCCCCGAAGTAACGTTTGACCTCATCGACGATCTGATTGGACAAGCGAAGTCGTGAATCGAACATGGTGAGGAGAACGCCCTCAATGTCCAGGTTCGGGTTCAACGTCTTCTTCACGAGATTGATGGTGCTGAAGAGCTGCCCAAGCCCCTCCAGCGCAAAATACTCGCATTGGACGGGGATGAGGACCGAGTCAGCGGCCGCCAGGGCGTTGAGCGTCAGCAGGCCCAGGGAGGGGGGGCAATCGACGACGACGAAGTCGTACTTGTCTCGAATCATCTGCACCGCCTGAGCGAGACGCCGCTCACGGTTCTCAAGCTCCACCAATTCGATCTCAGCTCCGACGAGATTGATATGCGACGGAACGCAGGAGAGGAAGGGCATCTGCGTTTCAACGACTGTGGAACCGATATTCAATCCGTCGATGAGCACTTCATAGATCGTGCGCCCCTCGAGAGGAGAAATGCCGATGCCGCTCGTTGCGTTCGACTGGGGATCGACATCAACGAGGAGCGTGCGCTTCTCCGCGACGGCAAGCGAAGCGGCGAGGTTCACGGCCGTCGTGGTTTTGCCCACTCCGCCCTTCTGATTCGCTATGACGATGACCTTCGACATTACTTGTTAAGGGAATCCCCCATCGGCCGGCCGAAATTTCTCCGCCGAATATACTCCTTTTTCCTACCGTATGCAACGCAAGTCCGGTCGTCAAGCCTCTAACGGAGCCGGTCCCCAACCGAGAGCTGATATCCGCGGAGGAATTCCGCGATCCCCATCCGGCGCCTCCCCTCCTGCTGGAGCTCAATGATCGAGAGCGAGCCGATCCCGGTCTGAACGAGAACAAGGTCCTTCTCAACTCTCACCACCCCTCCAGGCATGTCCTCTGCGTCGGCTGACGCGGTCGGCTCGAGAACTCTTGTACGATAGATCCGCAGCGTTTTTCCACTGTGCGTCGTCCAGGCACACGGTGCCGGCGATACCCCGCGCACAAAGTTATGGATCTCTCGAGCGCTCTTCTTCCAGTCGATCCTGCAATCTTCCTTGAAGATCTTCGGCGCGAGTGAGGCAAGCGACTCATCCTGGCTTTGGGGCTGCGCACTGCCGAGCTCGATCGTGCGAACGCTCTGGAGAACGACCTGGGCGCCAAGGTCGGCGAGCCGGTCGTGCAGTTCTCCCGCCGTCTCATCCGGATCTATACGGACCCGGGCCTGAAGCAGAACCGAGCCCGTATCGACTTTCTCTTGCAGCAGAAACGTTGTAACGCCGGTTTCCTCCTCGCCGTTGATCAGGGCCCATTGGATGGGAGCGGCACCGCGATATCTCGGGAGAAGGGAGGCGTGAAGGTTGAACGAACCCAGCTTAGGAACCGTAAAGATTTCACGCGGAAGGATTCGGAATGCGACGACCACAATCAGATCGGGTTGAAGTTGGGTGACCGTGGAGACGAAATCGGGGGCCTTCAGGTTCTCCGGCTGCAAGACCCGAAGATTATGAGCGAGTGCGAGCTCCTTGACGGGACTCGGCGCCAGTCTCTGCCCGCGCCCTTGAGGTTTGTCCGGGGCCGTTGTAACAGCGACGATATTGTATTGATGGGCGAGGAGAATCTTCAGGCTTGAGAGGGCGAACTCCGGCGTGCCCATGAAGATGATTCGCATGGCGAAGGCTTACACCTCTACGGCGCTGACGACAGGATAGGAGGTATCGACTTCCCCTTTTTTGATCTTCCGCAGCTCGTTTCTGAGAAGGGTCCGCTTCGCGGCGCTGGTCCGATCGGTGAAGAGCACACCATCGAGGTGATCGAGCTCGTGAAGAATCACTCTCGCTAACAAGCCATCCGCGGCCATCTCCACCTCGCGAAAATTCGGATCCAGGAACTTCAGCCGAATCGCTTCAGCCCGGGTTACCTCTGCACGGACATCCGGAATGCTCAAACATCCCTCCTCCATGCTCAACGAACCGGATTCGTTCACTACCTGAGGATTGACCAAGACGAGCATTCGTCTCTCGGAGTCCGCCGGGACTTCAACATCCCCTTCATCCTCCCGCTCGGATTGCTCCGCTGCAGAGGCGTCCACAACAATGACTCTTCTGAGATCCCCGACCTGGTTTGCGGCCAGACCGATCCCGTGCGCCTTGTGCATCGTCTCGGTCATGTCATACGCCAGCTTGATGAGCGAATCATCAAGCTCGTGCACGGGCTTCGCCCTCTTTCGAAGGACATCGCTTCCGTAAAGATATATTGGGAGAACAGCCATTTCAATAGACTTTCATAGTGCTCTGTGACGACGCCCATCATTCTCCTGAAGCCGCGCGAACGCGTATCAATCTTTCCTTTTTGCAGGTGCCTCTGTGCGGGAGCTGTTGCACGCACGGGATCCGATGCCCGCTTGAAATATACAGAGTCGAGCCGCCGAAATCAACCTACTGAATAACTCGCCTGGCTCCATCGTACCGTTTCTTATAGTAGGAACTCTCCAGCGAAGAAATCGTCACGCCGAGTGTAACGCTCGCGTGAGCGAACAAGTCGTCGCCCAGGTAGATGCCCACGTGCGAGGCATGCTCGCCCGTCGTATTGAAGAACACCAGGTCGCCGAACTTGAGATCCTCATAGGTCACAGGGGCTCCGATCCTGGACTGCTCGGCGCTTGACCGCGGCAGCTGCTTCCCGAGGGCGTTTCCGTAAACGAGCTTGGTGTACGCGGAACAGTCGATTCCGTCCTGATCTTCCCCTCCCAGCTTGTACGGGACCCCCATCATTTTCGATATCTCTCGCATCATCTTCGCGTGGTCCAGGTTCGAGATGGCCGAGTTCTTCTCCGTTCTGAAGCTGCGCTCGCCCGAGAGCACTTTGTCGGCGTCTCCTGCCTTCGTCTCTTTGTCTTCGCCGCTCGCTTCACCCGACGGGGCCTTCGACGTTGTGCTCTTTCCCTCGGCCCCCGAAGCCGGGGTCTTGTGTTCGGGTGCGCGGAAGCGCGGTGCGGTTGCCAGACAACCCGAAAGGGAGATGACCAGGACCCAGGAAAAGGCTTTCAGTCCCAACGGCGGGGCCGTACGAAAAAGCCTCAGCTTGCGCCGAGGCTCTGCGAGCAGCACCGGATGTTCCCGTGCGATCATCCCAAGTATGCGCGTAAGGCCTTGCTGCGAGATGCATGCCGCAATCGGCGGATCGCCTTTTCTTTGATCTGGCGGACGCGTTCGCGCGTCAGATTGAATTTCTCTCCAATCTCCTCGAGCGTCAGCGAATGCTCCTGATCGAGACCGAAATAGAGCCTGATCACCTGGGCCTCCCTCTCGGACAGCGTGTTGAGCGCCCGACGAACTTCCACCTTCAACGACTCCTCCATGAGCTGATGGTCGGGGGCCGGCTGCCGCAGGTCCTGAATCACGTCCAGCAACCGATTGTCCTCCCCCTGCGCAAAGGGAGCATCCATCGACAGGTGTCGCCCGGAGATCTTCAGCGTATCCGACACTTCAAAGAGCGACATATCGAGCTCTTCAGCGAGCTCGCTCGCGCTGGGCTCGCGCTCGAATTCCTGCTCCAACGTGCTGAACGCTTTCCCGATCTTGTTCAAGGCGCCGACGCGGTTGAGCGGCAGGCGGACGATCCGCGACTGCTCCGCCAACGCCTGAAGGATCGATTGCCGGATCCACCAAACGGCATAGGAAATGAATTTGAATCCGCGAGTCTCGTCGAATCGCTTCGCGGCCTTGATGAGACCGAGGTTTCCCTCGTTGATCAGGTCGCCAAGGGACAGACCTTGATTCTGGTACTGTTTTGCCACGCTCACCACGAATCGCAGGTTTGCCTTCGTCAGCTTCTCGAGCGACTTCTGATCACCCTTCTTGATCCTGCGCGCCAGCTCGATCTCCTCCTGCGGGGTCAGCAAGTCAACCTTGCCGATCTCTTGCAGGTACTTGTCGAGCGACTGGCTCTCCCGATTCGTGTATTGTTTACTGATTTTTACCATTCGGCTGTCACCCTGTAATCAATTTCTGACGATCCGCGCCTGAAAGGCGGAGATCCAAACCTCTTCATACTAACAAATTTCCGACCAAGAAAATTTCGTCACGGCGGTCCCGGGACCTCGAGTCACCCTCACCTGTCCCGTTCGTCCTTCCACCCAATTCCTTAGACTATCAAATCCAGGAAACCGTTCCCCGACATCCGCCCGACCGCTTTCAACCCGAAATGCTGGGCCACCGTCTTGCCGGCATCCGCGAAGGAGGACCGGATCCCCAGGCTGACGCCCCTTTTTCCCGCTTTGCTGCGACACAACACCGGGACATACTCGCGAGAGTGGTCCGTGCTCGCGTCGGTCGGGTCATTCCCGTGATCTGCCGTAATGAGGAGCAGATCGTCCCCTTGAAGTGCTTCCAGGAGATTCGGCAGAGCTCTATCGAACTCCTCCAGTGCTCGAGCCATCCCGATGGGATCCTGGCGGTGGCCGTAGAGCATGTCAAAATCGACCAGGTTCGTCATCACAAACCCGGTCGTGATGCTCTTGGAGATCTCAAGCGTTTGCCGGATTCCTTCGGCGTTCGATTTCGTATGGACCTTCCGATCCAGCCCGCGCCCGCAGAACAGGTCGTCGATCTTCCCGATCCCGATGGTCTCAACTCCCTCATCCTGGAGCAGGTCGAGCAATGTGGATCCCGGCGCCTCCACTGCGTAGTCCCTTCGGTTCGGCGTGCGGGTGTACGTGCCGTCCTTCCCGACAAAGGGCCTGGCGATCACCCGGCCGACAGCATGCTCGCCGACCGTCACTTCGTTCCTCGTCTTGGCGCACATCGCATACAGCTCACTGAGAGGAATCACTTCCTCGTGCGCCGCGATCTGAAATACAGAATCTCCCGAAGTGTAAACGATCGGAGAGCCGGTCCTGACGTGCTCATCCCCCAACTCTTTGATGATCTCTGTTCCGGACGCGGGCTTGTTCCCGAGATAACCCTTGCAGCCGGTTACCCTCAGGAATCTCTCGAGGAGCTCCTCCGGAAAACCGTTCGGATACAGGGGGAACGGTCGTTCGGTGATCACACCCGCCAGCTCCCAGTGTCCGGTCGTGCTGTCTTTGCCCGCCGAGCGTTCCGCCATCTTCCCGTAGCATCCGTCGATGACCGTAACTCGAGACCCTTCGCCGATTGGAGCAACCATTCCGAGGCCCAGTCGGGCCAGGTTCGGGATGTTCAAGTCCTTGACGGCGCGAGCGATGTTCCCCACCGTGTTTGTACCTGCATCGCCATAGTCACCGGCATCGGGGAGTGCCCCCACCCCGAGCCCATCGAGGACCACCATGACGGCTTTGCCTGGCATCAGGAGGCGGGCTGTTCGAGAGGGTTACGGTGGATGAAGTCAGATGTTACGCCAACAATTGTTTCTCGTTGCACTTGCAGATTTGGACGCGTTGCCGGTTGAACCGATACGAGCCGTGAGCGGAACGGACCGACTGAACGTAGAGAGTCGGCACCTTCACGGTCCCGCACTTCGGGCACTTGACGCCTTTCTCCTGAATTGCCTTCTTCGCCTTCTCTGCAAAGTCTGTTCTTTTTGCCATTCAATCCTCCAATCATCCTCTGTATTGTAGAAATCAAAACACCCGAACGACGTTCCCGCCGGCATCGATCGCCTTTCTCAGGGTCTGGCTGGCGTTCTCTAACAATTCAATATCGCTCGTTTGACTGATTGCGCCGCAGACGCCGATGCTGACCGTCACCGAGAAGCTCTTCTGATCCACGTTGATGATGTTGCTTGCGATGTTCTTGCGCATCTTTTCCGCCCACAGATTTGCCTCGTTTGCCGAGGTGTTCACCAGAAGCACGGCGAAGCGGTTGAAATCGTACCGACCCACCAGATCATACGGACGGATGGCTGATTTGATCATGCGGCCGACGTTCTGGAGCACAAAATCGAAGCCTTCCTTCCCATACCGATGCAGGTGGTCGTTCATCGAGTCGATGGAAACCATCACGACGGTCAATTCCGTACTAAAATCGTTCGCTCGGTGCACCTCCTCCTGGACCCGGCTCATAAAGTACCTGCGCGTGGCAACGCCGGTTGTCTCGTCCATCAGGACGTAATTGTTCACAACATCCGTGAGATTCAGGATTTCGAGGGCCCACGCCGTCGTCTCGACGAGTTTCTGAAGGAACTTGACATCAGCCTCCGAATAGGTCTTCTTGTCCTTGCTTTCAACAGCGAGCACGCCGTAGCATCTGCTGACCGACACGACGGGAAGCGCCATCATCGCTCCTGCGCTTTCAACGCGTTCGGCCTTGTAGAATCGGGGCAGTTCAACCCCCGCCAGACTGTCGATGATCTTGGGGGTCGCCGTCTGGATGACACTGCCGACCAGGCTCTGCTGCGGATCGATCTCCTGGGCCGGCCCGACGTATGCATCATTCATCCGGTTGATGACGAATTGAATGATCCACGCCTTTCTGCTTTCATCGTACAAGATTACGGAAATGTAGTCCCACGCGACCAAACGCGACGTCTCTTCCGCCAGCGTACGGACCACGTGATGGAGGCTGAATTCCATTCTCAGCTGCTCGCGCATCCGGGAAATCGAACGCAACACTTCGGAATCGAGGAGCAGATCATACTTGTCCGTGTAGCTCTTGATGAGTGCGGAGATCAGCTTTGTGAACTGACCGAGCGAGCCGAGTGTCTCCGGCCCGTACGCGTCCTCTTCAACACAGTCCACAGTGAGGACCGCGACGGGCTCTCGCGGCACCGCTTGCGTCTTCGAATAGAAGATCGGCACGGCCACAAACGTCTTCACCGGCTCAGACGACTCGTAATAGCCCAACATTTCAAGCTGGCCGGCCGCGTTGACCTGGTTGAGGATTCTGGGCTGACCCGCCAGGGCAACCTGGCTGATGAGGTCGTTCCCGATCTCCCGGCGCCGGTGTGTCATGAACTTGTCGCTGTCGGAAACGAAACTCTCAAGCACCATTTGATTCTTTTCACGGTTGACCCAAAAAAACGCCACCGTGTGAGCAAAATTCACCTCCTTGATGACCGCCAGCACTTTCTTCATCAAGAATCCAAACTCGGACTTGGGCCCCCCTTCGCGCACATACAAGTCCTCGTTCACATCAAAAAAGTCAGAAAGTTGAAACTCGTATTCGCTCGCAGCACGGCTGGATTTCGATTTCATTCCGACGGGGGAGGAACGACGCGTCCCCACCTCCTCTACAACACCTACCCGATACTGCTTGTCGGTTGGCTGAAAATCGTCGAAGACGAGTTTTTTCATCTCAACTTCTTGCTCCTCTGCTGTGATCGAAAGTCGTCGCCGTCCCCCTTCCACTCCTTCATCAGGTGACCGCCGTCGTGCCGCGACGATGAGATACGCCAACGCAGACCCGCTGAGTGCAAACGCCAAGATCCTGATCAGCGGGCCTGTGACCATCCACCCTATAAAAAACAGAATGACGCCCGCCGCTGCAACCAGTTCCTGCCTTAACGGTAGCCGATTAACCCAGGAACGAATTGACTCTAACATCCGGGCGTCAGTCCTTGCAAGTAGAAGATTTGAGCTCGAAACTCAAATTGTTCAGAATTTATGCATTTAACCCAAGAAAGTCAAGGTGAAAACTGAATTCAGACTCACAACCTTCAGAAGCAGACCAGCGATTACGGCCGCCAGAGGGGTGAGTTGCTTGCGTGAATTCGTTTTTTTCCCTACTTTGGTTTGAAAAATTCGCAATTGGACCTAACGAGCGTATCACTTCGATGAAGGCAGTCATTATGGCGGGGGGGTTCGGTACCCGCCTGAGACCTCTTACCTGCAACATCCCCAAACCGATGGTCCCGATGCTGAACCGACCGATGATGGAGCACATCGTCGAGCTCCTGAAGCGAGTCGGAATCAACGACGTGGTGGCAACTTTGTACTATCAGCCGGACGTCATCATGAATCACTTTGACGACGGAAGCGCCTTTGGGATCAAGCTCCAATACCTGAAATCGGATGCGGATTATGGGACTGCCGGGAGTGTGCGCAACGCCAGAGAGTTCCTGGATCAGAGATTTCTTGTCATCAGCGGCGACGTCTTCACCAACTTCGATCTCTCGGCTGCCATCCGATACCACGAGGAAAAGCACGCAAGGGCGACGATGGTGCTCACCCACGTGTCAAACCCACTGCAATACGGTGTCGTCCTCATGCAGGACGATGGTAAGATCAGCCGGTTTCTCGAAAAGCCGACGTGGGGGGAGGTCTTCAGCGACGCCATCAACACCGGCATCTATATTCTCGAGCCTGAGATCCTCGATCTCGTGCCGCCGAAGGAGGACTATGATTTCAGCAAGAACCTGTTCCCCCTGATGCTCGAGCGCGATATGGGGTTGTACGGTTACGTGGCCGAGGGATACTGGCGCGACGTAGGCAACTTGAATGAATATCAAGACGCCCATTTCGACGTCCTGCGAGGGGCAGTTGCGGTTGCGATTCCAGGCCAAAAGAGCGAGAAGTTGTTCGTCGGCCCCAACAGCGTTATTGACACGGATCCGAAGAACATCCTCGGAACCGTCGTGATCGGGGAAAACTCCCACATCCATCACGATGTGACGATCGCGAACTCCGTGATCGGTGATAACTGTGAGGTGCTTCCGGGGAGCATCATCAGAAATTGCATTGTCTGGGGAGGCACGCAGATTGGGGCAAACGTCGAGATGTCGACCAGCGTCATCGGCTCCAAGTGCATTGTCGGGGATGATGTTGTCATCTCTGAAAATGTCTTCATGAGCGACCAGTGCGTCATCGGAAGAAAAAGCCGACTCTCGGCAAACATCAAGCTCTGGCCGGAGAAGGTCGTCGAGGAGGGCTCCGTTGTGACTCGGAGTCTGGTCTGGGAGGATCGCTGGCTTCGGGAACTCTTCCGGGAGTCGAAGGTGCGGGGCGTTTCAAATATCGAGATGAACCCCGAATTCGCCGCCAAACTGGGGGCTGCGTTCGGAGCCCTTGCAGGAGCCGGCACCACCGTGGTGTGCAGCCGAGACTCCGACAACGTATCCCGCATGATCAATCGTGCGTTCATGTGCGGACTGATGTCATCGGGCGTTCACTGCGCCGATCTCCGCGCGACGTCGATCCCGATCGTCCGGCACGAACTGAGGAGCGGAAAAGAGCGCGGGGGCATCCATGTCCGCAAGTCGCCCCATGACCGAAACATCACCGACATCATCTTCTTTGATTCCGACGGGAAGGATCTGCCTGCCGGCAAGGCGAAATCGGTTGAGCGCCTATTCTTCGGCGAGGATTTCACGCGCTCGAGCTACGACGCCGTCGGCTCCATACGCTTTCCCGAGCGATCGATGGAGAGCTACATCGAGCGGGGATATGCGACGCTGAATGTCCAAGCCATTCGCTCGGCAAACCTGAAACTTGTGATCGATTACTCCAACGGCATCGCATCCACCATCTTCCCCAACATCCTCGGCAATCTGAACGTTCAGGCCGTTTCCTTGAACGCCTATCTCGATAGCCAGAAGCTGACACGGTCGGGCGAACAGATCGTCGAATCGTTGCAGGAGCTCGGTCATGTCGTGACGTCGCTCGAGTACGACGTCGGTTGCATGCTTGATCCGGGCGCGGAGAAGATGCTCGTGGTCGACGAGCGCGGGCACCCGATCGACAACGACCGGCTGCTGACGCTCATGACCAAGCTGGTGGTGCTGGCCAATCCCGCGATCAAGAAGATCGCGGTCCCCATCTCGGCCTCGGGCGAGGTCGACATGCTGGCTGAGGAATTAGGCCTCACGGTCGTGAAGACTCGCGACAGCCACCTCGCGCTGATGGAAGCCGCTTCGAACAAGCAGATCAAATTTGTCGGGGGAACAAAAGGGGGGTTCATCTTCAATGACTTCCTGTTCGCCTCGGACGGGATGTACTCCGTTGCGAAGCTCCTCGAATGCCTCGCCCTCACCAAGAAGCGTCTCGGTGAGCTCGACAAGGAGACTTTGCGGCTCCACTTGATCAAGAAGGACATCCCGTGTTCCTGGAATCTGAAGGGGCAGGTGATGCGGCACCTAATGAAAGACTCCGAGCGTGTCCCGCGCGAGCTGATCGACGGTGTGAAGCTCTTCCCGCGCGACAAAGACCCGCTCACCTCGGTCTTGCTGAATCCCGACCGAACGCGTCCCCTGTTCCACATCAACGCCGAATCCCGGGACCCTTCGCTTGCCCAGAGGCTGGCCGTCGAGTATGAAACAAAGCTCAACCGCTGGATCAACAATGCGTAATCCCGCAGTGGTGCGGGATTCGCGGACCAAGAGATGAAGATCATCGATATCCTGAACGAACAAGTTGTACGAACGAACCTGCCGGGCACGGCGAAGGCCGAAGTCATCAACACTCTGGTGGATCTCGCGGCAACGCAAGAGCGTGTCGTCGACAAGGAGAAACTGCGGGAGGCGATTTTCGAGCGGGAGAAGATCATGTCCACCGGCGTGGGATCCGGTTTCGCAATCCCGCATGCCAAGACGGATGCCGTGACGGACATTGTCGCCGCGTTCGCGGTCACCGCACAGCCGATCGACTACCAGTCGCTCGACGACCAACCTGTCCGGCTCATCTTCCTGCTCGTCGGCCGCGATAACATGGTGGGCCCCCATATCAAGCTTCTCAGCCGCATCTCCCGTCTGATGAACAAGGAAGAATTTCGGAAACAGCTCCTCGAGGCCGCGTCGCCGAAGGAGATCCTTGAAATCTTCAAGCAAGAAGAAGCGACCCACTTTGAGGTGTGAAATCTCACGTCTCCCTCCCCCGTCCCCTCGCGCAAAGACGCGCTGGTGCTGCAACTGTTCCCGCAGGCAAGTGTGGGCCCTGGACGACCACGACCTCCTCACTCACGAATAGGATGAGCAGTTGAAATTCAGATCAATCAAAGGCACGAAGGACATCCTTCCGGGCGAAGTCGAAACGTGGCAACGCGTGGAAGCGAGCATCCGTCGCGTGATGCACAGCTACAACTACAGGGAGATCCGCACCCCTGTCTTCGAGGTGACGGCACTGTTCGCCCGAAGCATCGGCGAGCTTACGGACATCGTCAGCAAGGAGATGTACACGTTCCGCGACCGCAGCGACGACAGCCTGACGCTGAAACCGGAGGGGACGGCGTCCGTCCTCCGCGCGTACATTCAGCACAGCATGGGTGAGCAGGCACCGTTGACCAAAGTCTACTACCTCGGACCGATGTTCCGGCAGGAACGACCACAAGCCGGACGCCTGAGGCAGTTCCACCAGTTCGGGGCCGAGGCACTCGGAAGCCAGTCCCCTCAACTGGACGTCGAGATGATGCTGATTCCGCTGGATATCTACCGTGGGCTGGGGATTGCCGACACGAAGCTCGTCATCAACTCCGTAGGATGCGAGCGCTGCCGACCGACGTACAAGGAGGAGCTTCTTCAGGATTTGATGAAGTACCATGACAGGCTTTCACCAGAAAGCCAGGCGCGCGTAAAGCAAAACCCGATCCGTGTGCTCGATTCGAAGGACGAGGGCGACCGGCGACTGACGGCGCGTGCGCCCCTGATGAAGGATCACCTGTGTTCGGAGTGCAGCGATCACTTCGCCACCGCACGGGCACTGCTGGACGCAACAGGGGCGGCGCACGAAATCGACGGCAGGCTCGTCCGGGGGCTTGACTACTACACAAAGACAGCGTTCGAAATCACCAGCCCAGCACTCGGATCGCAAGATGCCCTCGCCGGCGGCGGAAGGTACGACCTATTGGCGGAAGAACTGGGCGGGAAGCCAACCCCTGCTGTCGGATTTGCAGCGGGGATGGAACGCCTGATCGTCGCGCTGGAGAAGGCCGGGACGACCCTTGCGGGCAACCAAGCACCGGTCCTGTTCATTGCCACGGTCGAAGAGACGGCTCGCCGGTGGGCGTTTGTGAAGGCGCACGAACTCCGATCGCAGGGTATCTCGGTGGAGCTTGATTATCTTGCGCGCAGCTTGAAATCCCAGATGCGCGAGGCGAACCGCCAGCGGTCACGCTATGTTCTCGTCGTCGGAGAAGATGAACTGAGAGCCGGGTCGGCCAAGCTGAAAAACATGGAGACGGGCACCGAAACGTCGATAGCATTGAGCGACCTTCAGAGCGCGCTGAAGCAATAGATGGCTCGCAGAAAGCGTCACGACCCCGAGTACGTCCTTCGCGTTTTTCATCATTACGATGAACGAATGCGGCAGACAAGCGTCGCCTTCGTACTTGAGACGACGAAGGATTTCACAAATTTCAACTACCAGATCCTGCTGGATGCATCTCTTGACTCGAACATCATCCAGCTGAGGATCCTCGGACTGCAAACGACGGCGCTGACGATGCCGGGCGTGGGAGCCGCGCGTGGGTGGGCGGACTTCGCCGATCTCCGCGGCTCGTACATGGTCAACGTGGTAAAGCTTGATGGCGAAACCAACCAGTTTCGGCTGCACTTCACCCCGACCAAGATTTCGGTCGAAGAGGCTCCTCTGCGCCCCTTTGTCCTCGTCTCACACGAACCGGTGGAACTCCAGGAAACCTGAAGCGCTGACAGTATGCCCATAAAATTGCCGTAATCCAGACCTTTTTCTCCTATGTGCCCACGACTCTTCCAGATCGGACCTTTCACTATCTACGGCTACGGATTGATGCTCGCGCTCGCGTTCATCATCGCCAGTTACGTGATTGCGCGCGAGCTGAAGAGAAGAGGGATGGATCCGAACATCGGCAGCACCATTACGCTCATCGCTCTCGTCGCTGGGGTCGTCGGCTCAAAGATCCTTTATCTGATAGAGGATTGGAGCCAGTTTCTCGCCGACCCGATCGGCACGGCACTTTCTCCCGGCGGCCTTACGTTCTATGGGGGTTTCCTGCTGGCAACGTACTCCATCTATGTCTACTTGAAGAAGAAAAAGATCCGGTTCCTCACGATGGCGGACATCATCGCTCCGGCCCTCATGCTCGCCTATGGAATCGGCCGGCTCGGGTGTCAGCTTGCCGGGGATGGTGACTACGGTTTTCCGACAACCCTCCCGTGGGGAACCGACTACTCAAAAGGCACCTATCCTCCCTCGCTGGCTTTTCGAAACTTTCCGGAGATCACGAGCAAATATCCCGGCGGCGTCGTGCCGGACAACACGCTCTGTCAACCAACGCCGGTGTACGAGTTCATCCTGTGTGCTATCCTGTTCGTGATTCTTTGGCGCGCTCAAAGACATCTCCGCCCGGAAGGCAAAGTGTTCATGCTCTATCTCATCACTGCGGGTCTCGAGCGATTCTCGATCGAGTTCATGAGGTTGAACCCTCGCATACTCTTCGGCTTGACTGAAGCACAGCTCATCTCTAGTCTCCTCATTCTGGTCGGCCTCGCCGGTTGGGTTTACCTCTCACGGCTTGGGGACAAGAAAACCCCATGATGCATCTCGTTGAGCTCTATTCGACGGAGAATTGCGGTCTCTGTGAGGAAGCAAGCAAGATTCTGAAGGCGCTGCAGGAGACGATACCGTTCGAACTCCGTGAAGTCAAATTGACCCCCGAAGATCCACGCTACGCGAAGTACTTCCTTTCGACGCCTGTCGTCCGCATCGATGGCACAGTCGAGCTCCCTGCCCCGCTCGACGTCCATCGAGTCGCCGATTTGTTGAAGAGCGATCAACGGCCCGGCGCACCTTTCTACATAGGCAAAGGCCTGGAAGCCCTCGGCCTCATATCCGTCGCGTGCGGGCTCACGATGGGTCTCATCGGAGATCTCAGAACAGAAGGATACCTCTTCGTCGGAGGGGTCGTTTTCTTTTTCGTGGGCTGGCTCATCGAGCGCAGACATCGGAGGGAGTTCCCATCAACCGCAGCAACGAGCTCAAAACCGGTGGCGCCGACCCATGAGTGAGCTCATCCTCGGGAGACAACCGGTCATTGAGGCTCTCCGTTCCGGCAGGTCACTGGAGAAAGTCGTGCTGCTTTTCGGGGTGAGGGGAAACCCCATCCAGCGGATTCGCCATCTCTGCAAGCAGCGGGGTGTGCCTCTGATCGAGGCCGGCAAGGACCGTTTTCACGGACTGTGCCCGGACCCGAACGCGCAAGGGGTTCTGGCCGTCGTCGCGGCGAAAGAGTATGTCGGGGTGGACGAGATCCTGCAAACCGCGAAGAATAAAGGAGAAGCCCCCTTTCTCCTCGTCCTCGATGAAATTGAGGATCCGCATAACTTGGGCGCGCTCATCCGAACGGCAGAATGCGCCGGTGTGCACGGCGGCGTCATCCCCAAGCATCATGCCGCTGGGATCAGCGAGACCGTCGCGAAGACATCGGCGGGCGCCTCCCTCCACCTCCCCCTCGCGAAGGTGACCAACATTGCGCAGACGCTCGATGAGCTCAAGTCTGCGGGGGTATGGATCGTCGGCGCGGACATGCACGGGGACCGACTGTTCTCGGAAGTCGATTACGGAGGACCGCTGGCAGTCGTCGTCGGAAGCGAGGGAAAAGGGATGAGGCGGTTGGTGAAAGAGAAGTGCGATTTTCTTGTGAGAATCCCCTTGTACGGAAGGATCGAGTCGCTGAACGCGTCCGTGGCCGGAGCATTGATCCTGTACGAAGTAGCGAGAGCAAGGCACAAGGGGTAGAACAGAGGAAGCGCCTGGGCTCTGTCGGGCCTGTCGCGGCCTACGATCTCCATCAGCGCTTTCGTTTGATTCCACCCCTCTGGCGCAAGGACTGCTCTTTCCGGGTGGTCACTCCCCTCCGGAGCTTGCCCGTCAGCATCACGTACTTCTGAACATTCTCCCGAGGCCGGACGATCGTTTTCTGACGGTTGTTAATTCCCTTCATTCCCATTCCCTTCTTTCATCAGCCCGTAACGCTTCATTTTCGTGTACAGGTGGCTCCGTTGGATGTCGAGCGCTTCAGCCGTTTTCGAGATGTTCCACTTGTGAAGCTCGAGCTGCTTCCTGATGAACGCCGCCTCCGCCCGCTCCTTGAATTGCTGGAAGGTCCCCCCGGCGCTCAAAATCTCGTCAAACTCACCCCCCGTTTTTGCACCGCCAAATTCAATCAGCGATATATCCACTGCGTTACCAGGTGAAAGGATCACCAATCGTTCGACCGTATTCCGGAGTTCCCGCACGTTGCCCCGCCACTCCATGCCCGCCAGCCGGTTCAGGGCATCTTCGGAAATGCTTTTGCGCGCGATGCCGTTGCGTGCACAGACATCTTCGATGAACGCACGAACCAGCAACCCAATATCCTCCCGCCGTTCGCGCAGTGAGGGAACGCTGATCGGAATCACCTTCAACCGATGATAGAGATCGTCCCGGAAGTTCCCCTTCTTGATCTCCTCGTCAAGATTCTTATTGGTGGCCGCAATGACGCGCACGTCGACGGAGATGAGTTTGTTGCCGCCGACGCGCTCGATGGTCCCTTCCTCGAGGGCCCTCAGCACCTTTGCCTGTGCGCTCTGGCTCATATCCCCGATCTCGTCGAGGAAGAGCGTTCCGCTGTCCGCCTGCTCGAATTTCCCGATGCGCTGCGATGTGGCACCGGTGAATGCACCTTTCTCGTGGCCGAACAGCTCCGATTCGATGAGCTCGGAAGGGATGGCTGCGCAGTTGACTTCGACGAACGGTTTCGCGCTGCGCTTGCTCTGCCGATGGAGCGCTCGCGCCACCAGCTCCTTGCCCGAGCCATTTTCTCCCATGATCAGCACGCGCGCATCGGTGGGCGCCACGCGCTCGATCACGTCGAGGATCTCCTTGATCTTCGGGCTCTCGCCCAGTATCTGCCACTTGGCTTCGACCGACTCGCGCAGCTTGCGATACTCGACGGAGAGGTTGGCCTGATTCAGCGCGTTGCGGATCGTCACCAACAGCTTGTCGCGGTCGAGAGGCTTTGGCAGGAAGTCAAAAGCGCCGAGCTTCGTTGCCTCTACCGCCGTTTCGATCGTTCCATGGCCCGAGATCATGATCACCGGCAGGTCGATATTGCGTTCCCGCACCTTCTGCAACACCTCGAGCCCGTCCATGCCGGCCATCTTCACGTCCAGCAATATCAGCTGGACCGTTGCGGAAGAGAGTTGTCGCAGCGCCTGCTCGCCGTTATCCGCGAAGAGGACGCCGTAGTGTTCGTACTCGAGTATCATCTTCAACGAGTCACGAACGCTCTTTTCGTCGTCGACCACAAGTATGGTGTTCATCTCATTCTCTCACTCATCGACAGAGAGGTTGAAGTAATCGGAGGGAAGGAGTGTATGGACCACAACCAGGTCCCGGCCGAAGCGTGTTCCCTGATCGTTCGCGCGCCGGTCACGAGGATCGTCCACGCCGCCGACAACAAACTCAGCCTCCCCTCGTTCAACGAGTTCGCCCGAGGCTCGGGCGAGGCTCGGGGACTCCGAAAGATACGCGAGGTACGCGGAAGCGAAAAAGTGTTGGAGCTTGTCCTTGTCTCCTTCGGAGCCTGGAGGAGTGTCCGCGTACAGCCTCGACGGGAGATTTCGATACCGGCTGTTGAAGAGGCTGTCCTCCTCGAATGTCAAGGGAAGCCTGAGCGCTCCTACCACCGGTACCTTCAGATCGATGTTGCGATGCTCGAGCGTCGCCATCATTGAGAGGAAGAGGGCCCGGCCGATGTCGTGCTCCGCGATCCTCAGGGCTTTGAGGTAGATCCAGTCGACCGCCCGCATATCGCCACACCGCTCCAGCAGAAGGGCAAATCGCTCGTCCCGAACGTAAGCCCTGATCTCACGGGTGTCCTTGATGAGCGCCGGCGTGAAAATATCGCCGATGAAACGCGGGATCGAGAAGCCGCCACGATCGCTCTCATCGAAGTTCCACGAAAGCCCGTCGGGAGCAGGCTTCCCGTCACACTGCGCCATGGTCGCCGTCCTCGCGACAAGCAGGAGGACTACGACGAGTTTCACAGATCGCATAACGAGCACTGAGTCGTGGGCCGGGATGGCAATCGTTCCCGGACCTCTCAAAGGGGCTAGGTCTGAATGACCCCGGGGTTGAACTTCGGTATGTCGGGATTACCGGCCGCCATCTCTATTCCACGTGAAATCTGCTCGCGAGTTTCAAGCGGGTCGATGATCCCGTCAACCCAGAGCCTGGCAGCGGCGTAGAAGGGGTCGAGCTCCATTTCATAACGATCCTGGACCTCCTTCAACAATTTCGCCTGTTTTTCCTTCGAAATACGCTCACCCCCCTTCTCCATCGCCTGGACCTTGATGCTCAGGAGGGTCTCGCTGGCCTGCTTGCCCCCCATGACGGCAATCTGCGCCGTCGGCCAGGCGAAGATCATCCGGGGGTCATAGGACTTTCCGCACATCGCGTAGTTGCCGGCTCCGTAACTGTTCCCGACGATGAACGTGAACTTGGGGACCACGCTGTTTGCGACGGCATTCACCATCTTCGCCCCGTCCCTAAGAATGCCGCCCTGCTCCGCGCGACTCCCTACCATAAACCCGGTCACGTCCTGAATGAAGACGAGGGGAATGAGCTTCTGGTTGCAGTTCATGATGAACCGGGCCGCCTTGTCCGCACTGTCGCTATAGATCACACCCCCGACCTGCATCTCGCCCTTGTTCGTCTTCACGACGGCACGCTGATTGGCCACGATGCCCACGGCCCACCCGTCGACCCTCGCATAGCCGGTGATGATCGTTTTGCCGAAGCCGGCTTTGTACTCGTCCAGTTCACTCTCGTCCACGATGCGCGCGAGGATCTGGTACATATCGAAAGGTTTGGCGCGATCCGCGGGAAGAATCCCGTAAACCTCGTGGGCGGCGAACTTCGGCGGTTTGGGTGTTTCCCGGCTGAACCTTGCGCGCGGCCGATCCCCCAGCTTGCCGATGATGCTGCGGACCTTGTTCAGGCATTCCTCGTCGTTCTTCATCTTATGATCCGTTACGCCGCTGATCTCGCAGTGCACGGTCGCCCCACCGAGCGCTTCATTCTCAATCTCTTCGCCGATGGCCGCCTTGACGAGATGCGATCCCGCGAGGAACACGCTCCCCGTCTTGTCCACGATCATCGCCTCATCACTCATGATCGGCAGGTACGCGCCCCCCGCAACGCAGGGGCCCATGATGGCTGCGATCTGCGTAATGCCCATCGAGGACATCACGGCGTTGTTGCGAAAGATCCGTCCGAAGTGCTCCTTGTCGGGAAAGATTTCCGACTGCAGCGGGAGGAAGACACCTGCAGAATCGACGAGGTATACGATGGGCAGTCGATTCTCCATCGCGATCTCCTGAGCGCGGAGATTCTTCTTGCACGTGACCGGAAACCACGCTCCGGCTTTGACGGTCGCGTCGTTGGCCACGATCACGACTTCACGATTATGAATTTTGCCGATGCCGAACACGGTGCCCGACGATGGCGCGCCTCCATATTCCTCGTACATCCCATAGGCGGTGAACAGACCGATCTCCATGAAGCGCGAACCGGGATCGATCACTTTCTGAATTCGCTCCCGGACAAACATCTTCCCGCGTTTCCGGTGCTTCTCGAGAGCTTCCTTACCGCCTCCCAGTTTGATGATGTCGGCCTTCTCCTTCATGTTCTTCAGCAAGCCGAGAAGATGCTCTTCGTTCTTGCGAAAGGCATCGTCTCTTTTGATTTCAGTTCCAATCAGCGCCATGGATTCCCCTTCCGAACGGGTCACTTCCTGCTTTTTGATGAATCGAGATTTCTTGCATTTCCTTGGGTCCAGATCGAATAGAAAAGGTCTTTGGCTTCCTCGTTCCGCGGATTGAAACCAGCCGCCTGAAGCGCGTAGCTGATCGCGTGACTGTTGTCGCCGAGATGTCGGTAGCATTTTGCGAGCTGCAGGAGGAGTACGTCCTGACGGACCCGTCGGTCCGGCATGTATTCTTCTCGGATCAGGAGAGCCCGCCGATAGTTTTCGAGCGCGGCGGGAAACTGCTGGATACCAAAGTAGAGATCGCCCAGCCTCGCTCGATAGTAGTCCACCGTATCCCCTGAGAGCGCGATGCATCGCTTCAGGAATTGTTCCGGGAGATCCGCGGTGTAGGGGGCGAAGAAGCTCGCGACCGAGCGACCAACGGAGTATTTCAGCCACGCGTATTTCTCAAGGACGACAGGATCGTCAGGGCTGAGTTGAGCGAGGCGGCCGAGGTACGCCAGGTACTCCTCTCCCCTGCCCAGTTTCTCCGTGAGATCCGCCATTTCTCTGACAGCTTGAACGTCGCCCGGATGTCTCCGGAGGTAGTCCTCGAGCATGGAATAACCCAGCAGGGGGTTCCCCCTGTTCCGGTCCGCGTGCAGGAGGCCGATGTGCAGCCTCTCCTCGTCCGTCAGCGGCCGCGCCGCCACCCGCTGCTTGAGGAAGATGCTCGCTCCGCCGAAGGTCCGGCGCTCATCAAAGCGGTTGATCTCGTTCGCGCCGCGGTTCACGAAGAACGCCCTCGGAGCCCCGTACTCGAGCAGCGGGCGATCCTCCGTGTTCAATGCACCGACTCCCGCGAAGTCCTCCACCCGTTCTTCGGAGAGCATCTGAAGCGAAAGCAGCGTTGCCACATCGGGAATTTCGATGCGTTTGAGATCAGCGCGCACCGGCGGGAGATCGAATCTTCTCCTGAGGTCCTCCTCGTTGAACGAGAGAGGCTGCTTCGATCCGATGAGGAGGACGTCGGCGACAAGCGACTGCCAGATGGTGACATGCGGAAACACGGTGCGGAACGTCCGCACCACGAGCTTAAAGGTTTCGTCGTCGATTTCATAGAGATGAAGCCACTGGACCATCAGTCCTTCGTCCTTCAGTTTCTTTCTGCATTCCTCGAAAAACTCGACGGTAAAGAGGTTGCCGATGCCGGCGATCCAGGGGTTCGACGGCTCGCTGATGATAACATCGTAGTTTGCCCGCGTGAGGTTGAGGAATGCGAGGGCGTCATCGATCGTCAGCTTCATCCGAGGATTCTCGAGCGGATGATGGTTCACATCCCCGAAGTAGCGCGACGCTTCGATCACCTCGGGCGAGATCTCGACGGCTCGGAGGAGCTTCACCGGATGCGTGAGCACGCTCCCTGCCGTGACGCCGCTTCCGTATCCGATGACGAGGACAGTGTCGGGATGGGGATGGA
>CAYZRX010000067.1:0-21507 GCA_964480945.1 uncultured Ignavibacteriaceae bacterium
CAAGGCAGAGCAGACTGTTGCCTTCAAGCCGAAGTTCGCAGCGGCGCTTCCGTACATGGAGGAAGTGGTCCAGTGCAAAAAGGACGATCCGAACATCTGGGAGACACTGGGGCAGATCTACGCTCGCCTGGGTCAGCAGGACAAAGCGATGCAGGCATTCCAACAGGCGGACAAGATCCGCAAAGGCCAGTAGAGGTCCGACGGGGATTTCTCTCGCGTACGTTATCTGTTGTGCCCATCGGCTGGTGGGGTTGCCCTGCCACCGATGGGCATTTCTTTCAGTCAGCTTTTTTGAGGAGAGGGACGCATGAACGATCAAATGCCGCCGCAAATCAACATCGAGCTTGGGGAGAAGGAGGCGGAGGGAATCTACTCGAATCTTGCCATCATCACTCATTCGCCTGCTGAATTTGTGATCGACTTCACCCGCGTGCTTCCGGGAGTCCCCAAGGCGAAAGTGCACGCCCGCATCGTGATGACCCCGCAGCATACGAAGATGCTCTTGAACGCCCTGAAGGACAACATCGACAAGTTCGAGAAGAAGTTCGGAGAGATCAAGATCGCGGGTGACGCTTCAGGGGGACAGCTCTTTGGCTTCCAGCCGCCGCCAAAGGATGAAAAGTTCCACCAAAGCTGAAGGATGATCTCGCGCCGGAACTTCTGGCGAGCGCGGCGCTTTCCGTACGACCCATCACCGATCGCGGATCCTTCGGGATCCGGGACCGGCCCGCCACGATAGCTTACCTCCTCTACAGAATATACCTGCTCAAATCGCGGTTCTTCACAATCGAGCTCAGTTTCTCCTCCACCATCTGCTTCGTCACGTGAATTGTTGAAGAGGGGAGCGCTTCGGGCGCGTCGAAAAGAAGCTCTTCGAGAAGCGTCGTCAGGATGGTATGCAAGCGACGGGCTCCGATATTCTCAACTTGATCGTTGACCTCGCACGCTACCCGTGCGATTTCCCGGACCGCACCCTCATTGAACTCCAGCTTGATTCCTTCGGTCTCCAGCAGCGCGACGTACTGTTTGAGGAGGGCGTTGTTCGGGAGCGTCAGGATCTTCACAAAATCTTCCTCAGTCAGGGTCTGGAGCTCGACGCGAATCGGGAATCGTCCCTGCAGCTCGGGAATCAGGTCGGAGGGCTTCGCGACGTGGAAAGCTCCGGAGGCGATGAAGAGAACATGATCGGTCATCACCATGCCGTATTTGGTGAGGACGTTGGAACCCTCGACGATGGGAAGGAGATCCCGCTGAACGCCCTCGCGCGAGACATCGGGGCCTGCCGACTGGCCCCGGCTGCTCGTAATCTTGTCGATTTCGTCGATGAAGACAATGCCGGAGTTCTCGACTCGCTGCAACGCTTCCTTGGTCGCCTTTTCCATGTCAATGAGTTTCTGAGCCTCCTCTTGCGTCAGGAGCAGCCTGGCTTCGGCAACCGTAAGCTTCCGTTGTTTGTTCTTCTTCGGAAAGATATTCCCCAGCATATCCTGAACGTTGATGCCCATTTCCTCCAGGCTTACAGGTCCCATTACCTGCATCAGGGGCATCTGGGGAACAGCGATATCGACCTCAATCGTGCGGTCGTCGAGCTGACCCGAGCGGAGCTTCTCACGAAAACGCTGGCGCGTTCGCTCGTTCTCCTCCTCCTGGCTTGCGGCGGATTCGGGTGAGTCGTTTGGATGGTGGCGACGGAGTGGTGGGACAAGGATATCCAGAATTCGCTCCTCCGCGAGCTCCTCCGCCTTGTGTTGCACCTCCGCGGTCTTTTCCGCTTTCACCATATTGATCGCAATTTCAGTGAGATCCCGGATCATCGATTCCACATCGCGTCCGACATAACCGACCTCGGTGAATTTCGATGCCTCGACCTTGAGGAAGGGTGCGTGGGCGAGTTTGGCAAGCCGCCGAGCAATCTCTGTCTTCCCGACACCCGTCGGGCCGATCAGGATAATGTTGTTCGGCATGATCTCTTCGCGCAGGCTCTCGGGCACCTGCAGCCGGCGCCAACGGTTGCGCAGCGCAATCGCAACGGATTTTTTGGCGTTCTGCTGCCCGATGATGTACTCGTCGAGCTCCTTGACGATCTCGCGCGGCGTGAGCTCGTGCGCCGCTTCGTACTTCAACTTCTTCACTCCTGCCATCATCCTAAAGTTCTTCGATAGTGATATTACGATTGGTGTAGATGCAAATATCCGCCGCCGTCTCGAGCGATTCGCGGACGATCTCCTTTGCCCCCAGCTTCGTGTGCCTGAGCAGCATCCGTGCCGCGGCAAGCGCATACATACCGCCGGACCCGATCGCGATAACGCCGTCGTCAGGCTCGATGACCTCACCGGTTCCTGAGATCACGAGAGAGTGCTCCTTATCCATCACCGCGAGGAGCGCTTCGAGCTGGCGGAGATACTTGTCGGTTCGCCAGAGCTTTGCAAGCTCAACGGCGGCGCGAACGAGCTGTCCCTGGTATTGGTCCAGCTTTTCCTCAAACCGGTCCAGAAGGCTGAGGGCGTCGGCCGCGCTCCCGGCAAATCCGACGAGCACGGCGCCGTTGCGGAGCCTGCGGATCTTGTTTGCCTGGTGCTTCATCACGGTGGAACCGATCGTCACCTGACCGTCCCCGCCGATGGCAGCCTTGCCGTCCCGGCGAACTCCGATGATCGTTGTGGCACGAATTTGTTCACTCATGGCAGCATGGGTCCATAGATGCAGGTCAAATCTTCTTTCGCAGCCGCGCGATCGGGATGGCGAGCTGCTCGCGGTACTTGGCGACCGTCCGGCGAGCGATCTTCACCCCTTCGGAACCGATCATCGCTGCGATCTTGTCGTCGTTCAGCGGCTTTTTCGGGTCCTCGGTCGAGATGATCTCCTTGATCTTCTGCTTGATCATCCGGTTTGAGACATCCTCCCCGGACTCCGTCTCGAGCCCGGAGGTGAAGAAGTTCTTCAGAGAGTGCACGCCGAATTCGGTCTGAACATACTTGCTGTTCACAACGCGGCTGATGGTCGAGATATCGACACCGACGACCTCTGCGATGTCCTTATAGATCATCGGCTTCAGTACTTCCCCCTCCTCAAACCATTGGCGCTGGCGGTCCACGATGGCCCGCATGACCTTGAGGAGCGTCTCCCGCCGCTGGTGGATCGAGGCGATAAACCACTTTGCCGCTTCAAACTTCTGCTTGATAAAATCCTTTGCTTCTTTTGGCGCCTTCTTTCCCTTTGGAGCGACCATATCACGGTAGGCTTTGTTGATGCGGAGGGTGGGAAGGTTCCGGTCGTTGAGCGTGATGAGGAACTCGCCGTCGTCGTTCTCTACGATGAAGTCCGGCGTGATGTAGTTCTCCTGCGCAGAGAATTCCCCCTCCCCCGGCTTCGGGTTGAGGTGCTGAATCAGCTCAATGACCTTCTTGAGGGTCTCCATACCGATATGCAGGCTGTTCGCGAGGCTGTCGAACCGCTTCAGCTTCAAGTCTTCGAAGTGCTCCTCAAGGATCTTCAGGGCAAGCTCCTTGATGAGGGGCTCGAATTTTCCGGCTCTGACTTGCGCGATCAGACATTCCTGTAGCGAGCGGGCTGCAATCCCCGGGGGGTCGAGAAGCTGGATCTGCTTGACCACGGCCTCGGCCTTCTCGGGCGTGATCTCCAACCCGAAACTGAGGTTGAGATCTTGGACGATGAGCGCGAGCTCGCGCCTCAGGTAGCCATCCTCGTCGACGTTGCCGATGATCTCCTCCGCGATCAGGAAATCCATGTCGTCGCCGCACTGCAGCTGATATTGACTCAGCAGCCGCTCGGACATAGGGACGCTTGCAGCTTGCGGACGCTCGTATTCCTCCTCATCATCCTGCACCCGTCGTGTCTCAGGGCTCTTGTAGCCGGCGAGGTCGTCGTTCAGATAATCCTCAAGCGTGTACGAATCATCTGTTTGGCCGTCCGTCTTCTCTTCGTCGGCCACTTCCGCGGTCGCTTCCTCTGGCTCCGCTTGCTCCGGGGTTTGCTCCATCTCGTCGGTCAGCTCGAGCAGCGGATTCAGTTCGAGCTCCGTCTTGATGCGCTGCTCGAGCGCCAGGTTGGGAAGCTGGAGGAGCTTGAGATATTGGACCTGCTGCGGCGTGAGCCGGAGCCCTAACCGCATCTGTTGCGACAGATTGATCATGCTTCCGATCTTTGTTCTAGCACGCTTCCCCTACGTTTATCCGTCTCCTTCTTTCCCCTGCAGTACTCAAGGAACTCTGCATACCATTCTTCACCGTAGGCACGGATGAGAGGCGACTTGAGAAAGTCGACGAGAGGGATCTTTTCCCGTTCCCCTCGCTCCAGAGCAGGCTCGCATTGTGAGATATGCTCGTACCGCAGCCGCTCCGGCAAACCTGTCTCGACCCGAATGGGAAACAGATGGCAGGAAATCGGTTTCCTCCAGGAAATTTCGTCACCTAAGAACCCTTTTTCAAATGCGCATTTCGCGATGCCGTCCTCGAATATGACAAATACGCAAGCTCGCCCTTCGACGACCTGGGTTGCGTGATCCCCCCTTCTTCCCTGAAAGAGTCCCCGTTCTTCGATCACGTCCCGGTGGCCGTAGCTGAGATATTTCCTGATGACAGGGTATGCCTTTTCGATCTCTTCGAGTTCGCTGTCCAGGAGGGGCGCGCCCCGGTAGCCGGGCATGGTGCAGCAAGCGCCTTTGCACTTGGCAAGGTCGCAGGCGAACCGGACCCCGGGAATCTGGCCGTCGATGAGCGTCTTCCCGATCACGACCGTCCTTTAGAGTATGTATGGACCCATTCTCATCATTGCGCTCTCGCTCTAGAGTATAATCATTTTTCGAGAAAAATCATAGGTAGAGGAGGTCCGGCGCTCTTTCCCACTCTTGCTTTTACCGCAGAATTCTTCCAAGTTGATCCCACAACCTTTCTCCGATGCCGAGGTCTAATCCTATGTCTGACAAGACGCTTTCAACTGGTTCAGAAGGAATGCAGGATTTGGATTTGATCCAAAAAGCGAAGCGGGGGGATATGGCCGCATTTGAGCAGCTCGTGTACCGGTACGACAAGCAGGTGTTATCGATCGCGGCGAGGTACGTGCAGAGTTCGGAGGACGCGAAAGATATCTATCAGGAAGTCTTCATGCGGGTCTACCGATCTCTGCCGAAGTTCCAGCTCCGGAGCCAGTTCTCGACGTGGTTGTTTCGCATCACGACGAACGTTTGTCTCTCGCATCGCTCACGGCGCAAACGACATACGCATACCTCGCTGGACCAGGATTCGTCGGACGAGCATGCGTACTCGCTTTCGGAGACTCTGAAGGATGGCACGTCGACAGACAGCACAGCCGAATCTTCAGAGGCGGCTCTTCACTTGCATCAAGCGGTCGAGAGGTTGTCGCCGAAGCAGAAGATGGTCTTCACGCTGAAACACTACGAGGGATACAAGATTCGGGAGATCGCGGGGATGTTGGGATGCACCGAGGGAACAGTGAAGAGATATTTGTTTACGGCGACGGAGAAGATCAGAAAAGAACTGAAAGATTTCTATAACTAGTCCTGCAGGATGTAGGAGTTCGGTTTCGACCACGTGAGGATGACGTCATGAACCACAAAGAATATAGAGAGATGCTCCACCTCTCCTTCGTTTCCGAACTGGGAGATGAAGAGCAGGCGGTGCTCGCCGGGCACCTCGAGACCTGCGAAAGCTGCCGTCGGGAACGCGGAGAACTCGAGAAACTCCACGGCCTTCTGAGCCTGCCGGGTACGTCCGACGTGCCGAGCGATGAGTTGTTGGAAGATGCCCGTCGGGAGCTGCGCGTTTCGCTGCGGCTGGAGCGATCGCGACGTTCGCTTTGGGACCGTGTGCTCGAATGGATCGATGCGTCCACCTCACCGGGTGTTCGTCTGGCCTTTGGCGGGGCGGCGATGCTCCTCGTTGGGATGGGCCTCAGCTACGCGCTCTTTATGCGGCCCGGCCCGGTCAGTCAATCGAGCGAGGTGCCCACGCTTGCCGCTCTTGCCTCCGAGCGGGGAGAGATGCGGGTGGCGAACCTGCACTTCATTAGCCAGGATGCGGAAAGTCAGCAAGTCGATTTCACGTTCGAGATGGTGACGCCCGTTCATGTGAGGGGGAGCGTCAATGACCTTGCTGTGCAGAAAGTTCTGGCGCAGGCCCTTCTGAACGATCAGAATCCCGGTGCGCGGCTGAAGATGGTGAGCACGCTTGCCAGCCAGGTCGAGCAGACGAAGCTGCCCGACACGGAAATCAAGACGGCACTGATCCAGGCGCTCAAGAGTGATGTCAACGTCGGAGTGCGAAAGGAAGCGCTGACGACGCTGGAGAAGCTTCCTCTGGACCAGGATATCAAGGAGGCCTTCCTCTTCGTGCTGAAACACGAAACAAATCCCGCCATGCGCATCGAGGTAATTAATTATCTCGAGAAACCGGTCCTTGACGGTCAATGGACAGGCAAGGATATCCTCGATGTGTTAAGAGAGAAAATGCAGTCGGACGACAACAACTACATCCGTAATCGTGCAAGAAACGTTCTACAGGAGGTTAAACAATGAAAAAACAAGCTCGGTTATTCGTGGCGGCGATCCTTGTCGCAGTGCCGTCGTTCATTCCAGTCGGGCACGTTGACGAGCAGGATTCACGCTCGAAGTCATTCAACGTGAACAAGGGCGGCACGCTGGAAGTCACCGTGGACGGCGGAGATATCCGGATCGACGTGTGGGACAAGAACGAGGTGTATGTGAAAGTTGAGGGGATCGACCAGGAGGATCTCAGTCGTCTTCGCATGGAGCAGAGCGGCAACACCGTTCGCGTCGACTTTCGTCGACCGCGCGGCTGGTGGTCCGATGGTCACATGCGCTTTAACATCACCGTACCGTCTGAATTTAACGCAGAACTGAAAACCTCCGGCGGTGATATCGATATCCAAGGAACGGTCAACGGAACCGTCAGAGGCTCGACCTCGGGTGGGGATGTCACGCTCCGCGATGTGAAGGGTGGGAAAGTCGATCTCTCGACGTCGGGGGGTGACATGCGGACTGGCAATATCCAGGGCGATGTGAAGCTGAGAACGTCCGGCGGGGACATTGAGCTCGGGAAGGTCGGTGGTGAGGCGAACGTCTCCACCTCAGGCGGCAACATCAAAGCTGAGAGCGTCGGCAAAACGCTGAAAGCTTCAACGTCGGGAGGCAATATCGATATCGGGGATGTTGGGGGCGAGGCAGACGTCTCAACCTCCGGTGGCGATATTGCTGTGCGCAAGGTGACCGGCAGTGCGACGCTCAATACCTCGGGCGGCAACATCGAGCTGTCGAGCGCCAGCGGAAGGGTGAAGGCGCACACCTCAGGCGGAGACATTCGGCTCGAGGATATCACCGGATCCATCGACGCTGCGACGTCGGGTGGAGACGTGGTGGCTGAGCTCAAACCGAGCGGCAAGGGGGATAGTCGGCTCGCCTCCTCCGGCGGCGAGATCACTCTCTATGTGCCGGAAAACGCCAAAGTGACGATCGATGCGACGATTCGGATTCAGGGGGGATGGAGGAGCCACAGGGATGAGTACAAGGTCCGATCGGATTTCAAGGCGGACTCGTACGAGCAGGATCCAGACGGGCACGAGGTTCGCGCTCGATACGTCCTGAACGGCGGTGGAGACGAAATTACCCTGAAAACCGTCAACTCGGATATCCGGATCCTGAAGCTTCGCAAGTAGGAAAATCCTTCGAGATTTGGCTGCTGTTCTTGAGGCCCCCGGTGTTCCTGCATCGGGGGCCTTTCGTATATCCTCATGTCAACCGATGTGCCTCCCGGTCCGTCTAATCCTCAGGGCGAATCGTTCCGTCGCCCCAGTCCAATGTCTCTCTGAAGAGGAGCCAAGGATGGAGTACCCCCGGAGAATCCTCGTCCTCATGCAATTGCTTATCGTGACAGCGGCCCTCGCGGTCGTACCTCTTTGCGCGCAGCAGATCATCCATCACCCCAACAATTCGGATCCTCTGGAAGGGAGATGGGCCTGGGCGTGGAAGGAGGTCGCGATCCGAAAACCGGCGAACGGCTTCTGGATCGGCTATGGAATTCAGCGGTGGATGGGTGAACACTCGCTCATCGGAAGTTTCTGGGACGATTCAGGTGATCGCGACGTGAGCTTGCACGAGCTTCTCTATGGCCAGAAGGAGAGCCAGACCCTCTCCGACGACGAGGAGGGTCTTCGCAGAGGGACGGAAAGGGCCCTGGCGAAAAGGAGTGGACGACCATACGTTGAACCGAAGCTCTTGAAAGGGATCGCGATCCTGCTCGCCTACGGCTCAGCCGGAGACGAGCCGATGCAGCCGCGAAAGATCGTTATCTGCAACCTGTCGGCATCCGTGGATCTTCACGAGCATCCCTTGCTTTGGCTGGGGAGTTCTCACGATGAGGAGAGCGTCGCGTTCCTGCGGAACATGTTTGATCAACCTCACACTGAAAGAATCAGGGAGAGCCTGGTGTTTGCGATCAGCCTGCACGATAGCTCCGACCGTGCGCTGAGATTCCTTCGGGATGTCCTTACCGGAGGCGAGAGTGAGAGGATTCGCGGCAGCGCGGCGTTCTTTCTCGGTGAACGTGATCGTGAGGAAGATGTCACGCTGCTCGTCAAGCTCGCTACCCATGATGCGTCCAGGAGGGTCCGAGGCCAGGCGGTGTTCGGGTTGAGCCGGATGCAATCGGACGTCGCCGTTGAAGCTCTGATCGAGTTGGCAAAACATTGTGAGCGAAAGGACGTGCGGGAGAAGGCGATTTTCTGGATCGGCCAGAAGGCATCCGATCGCGCTCTCGGCACGTTGAAGGAGATCGCCTTTAGTGATGACGAGACTGGGATCCAACGGCAAGCGGTCTTTGCTCTCTCCCGGCTCAAGAACGCTGACGGCGTCAAGGAGCTCATCGAGATTGCGAAGAGCCACAAGAGCTCTCAGATCCGCCGGGAAGCGATGTTCTGGCTTGGCCGCAGCGACGATCCGCGTGCCTTTGATTTCCTCGTTCAGATGGTCCGCCGGAAATAGGAACCTGCCGGAACGGGCTGACCGCTTGCATTTCCTTCCGAATGTTTCTACCGTTGCTTGTCGGTTGAATATCTGTACTCAACTGTTGTCTGTCAACCGATTGGCTGATGACTTCGTCTAATCTTCGAGTGCACACAGAGAGGAAACCCTCGAATGACCGCTGACCGGGAGCGGCAGTTGATCATCAAGGCACAGGAGGGAAGCCATGAGGCGTTTCGAGCACTGGTGGAGATGTATATGAAGCCGGCGTACGATCTCGCCTTCAGCTTTGTCAACGATCACGACGATGCGGAAGATGTCACTCAGGATTGCTTTGTTAAGGTCTTTCACTTTATCAAGTCATTTCGCCTCGAGGCGGGGTTTAGCACATGGCTGTATCGAATCGTGACGAATGCGTCCTTGGACCGTCTGAAGCAGAGAAAGAGAAAGGCGAGCCGACAAGTGCGAATCGAGGATCCGGAGATGCTGCCTGTGGAGAACAATCCGGGATCGATGGACAATCTTGACCTGAGCATACACATCGAGCGAGCCCTGCATGAATTGCCGACGCTGCAGCGAGCCGTCGTGATCCTTCGTCATATCGACGGTTTGCCGACGAGGACGGTCAGCGAGATTCTGAAGTGCTCCGAAGGAACGGTGAAGACTCATTTGCATCGCGGGCTCAAGAAGATGCGCAGCTTGTTGCAGCATGTACGAGAGGACTAGTCGATGAGACATCGAGAGGTCAAAGAGCTCCTGTATGAGTACATCCGAGGAGAGCTGGATGCAGTGAAGAGCAGGCATGTTCAGGAGCACCTGGCGCACTGCAACCGTTGTTTCGCGGAGTACCAGATACTAAAGGAAGGAATCCGAATCGTTCCGAGTCGGCGGACGAAGCCAAGCGAGAAGCTGCCGGAGGCATTTTGGCATAATTTTCCGTTTGGCGTAGAGGAGCGTCTCCAGGTTAGGCGGAGGAGGAGGATGCTCAGGCGCAGGTTCTGGGACGAAGCTGCGTGGTTCTTCCTGTTTCGGAGGCCGTATGCGATTGCTCTCTCGACGAGTGTGGCCATGGTGGTATTTGCCGCGGTGCTCTGGTTTGGCAAGATCTCTCCCGTTGGAACGGAGCCGGCGGGTCTTTTGAACGTACCGACGGAGGCACAGCGCGTCGACGCGGAGGTGGGAGACTACCTTCGGAGATCGAAAATTCTACTCGTCGGTATAACAAATATCAGCGCCGCAGAAGGACAATCCGTCGACCTTTCGGTGGAGCGGGATGCGGCACGCGGTCTTGTCAAACAGGCTCGGTATCTCGATCAGCAATCTCTCGATGAGCGATCCCGGCAGCTCATCAAGGCGCTCGAGAGGATTCTCATCGAGTTGGCAAACATGAAGCAGCAAGCGGATCTTCCGGATGTTGAAATCGTCCGCTCGGGTATTCACCAGGAAAACATGTTGTTCAAGATTCGGATGGCTGAGCTGGAGTATGAGAATCCGTCACATCAGCTGACGAAGATGAAGAACGTTACAAACCAGTGACCACTGGGGAGGAATAACGATATGCGAACAATGACATTCACTCGAATGTTGATCGTCACTCTGCTTTTCACCTGCTTGGGAGCCGCGCAAACCTTTTCGGTGGCTCGGGGATCTCTGTCTGAGCCCATAGTGGCGATCACTGTAGAAGCTTCGGCTCCTACGGGGCTGCTCTCGTTGCCGTCAGCCTTTGCGGTCGGGCCGGGCGTTGCAGCGCTTGCCAGTCGGGCCGCCGCAGGTGCCCTTGATGGCTGTCGGATGTTTCTTGATGGTGACGATCAGGACGATCCCGCCTATTCCCTTTACAAGGCCGGATACAAGCTCATTCTCGAAGAAAAGTGGCAGGAGGCGAGAAAGAAGCTGGCCGACGTGATGTCCAAGTACTCGAAAAGCAAGTACGTCGATGACGCGCAGTATTGGATTGCCTACTCGTGGAAGCAGTCGGACTACAAGAAAGCGATCGCGGCGTACAAGAAGTTCTTGAAGGACTATCCGAAGAGCAATTACTACGATGACGCACTCGCCGACCTCAACCGGTTGGAACATCCAGAAGGCGTTCCTGGAGGGGTCCCAGCCGTTGCTCCGTACACCGTTGCGCCTGTCGTGATGGTTCCCCCTGTCACGACTGTGTTACCGCCGGTGGCTGCCCTGGCCTCTGGTGTGTCACCATTGGTTCCGCAGGACTCGGAGGACCCCGGACTCCGGATGAAGATCGAGGCGCTCTATGCATTGACCAGAGGGAAGTCGGACGAGAAGACGTTTGAGCTGCTGAAAGGAATCGTTCTCGACAAGGAACAACCCCGCGATATGCGCGAAGCGGCCCTCGCGGCACTTCGGAATCAGAAGGATCGCGACGTCACGGATGTTTTCGTGCAGATCCTGAAGACTGAGTCCGACGAAAGACTGAAAGCGACCGCGATCTATTGGCTCGGCCAGCACGCCAGCGAGGAGAAGGAGGGCGGCGAGAAGGCATTTGAGCTGCTGAAAGCGATTGTCCTCGACAAGGAGCAACCCCGTGAGATGCGCGAAGCGGCCCTCGCGGCACTTCGGAATCAGAAGGATCGCGACGTCACGGACGTTTTTGTGCAGATCCTGAAGAGTGAGTCCGATCAAAAACTGAAAGCGACCGCGATCTACTGGCTCGGCCAGCGTACCGCAAGAGAAAGAGTGGGCGACGAGAAGACTGTCGCGCTCCTCAAGGAAACTGCGCAAGACCGCAGTCAGCCCCGGGACGTCCGTGACGCCGCTCTGCGCTCTCTGGCAATGATGAATAGGCCGGGCTCACTCGATTTCTTCGTGCAAGTCGCCAAGAACGATCCGGACAAGCGCGTCCGGCAAACGGCTCTCTATGCCATCAGCCAGACGGCACGGTTCGACGAGCAGAAAGCGTACCAAGTAATGAAAGAGTTCGCGCTCGACCAGAAGCAAGATCCTGAGATGCGAGAATACGCTTTCTACTGGATTCGGAGCTTCAAGAAGGGTGATGCCTTGGACCTCTACCTTCAGATCGCGAAGAGCGATCCGAATGTCAGGATGAGAAGCGCGGCGCTTTACTACATCGGCGAAGCGGGGAGAAAAGATCCGGACCAGGTCCTTAAGATCTACAAGGAGTTCCTTCTCGACCCGACGCAGCCGCGCGAGGTTCGCGAGGCGGTGATGTATTCGCTCACGCGAATGAAAACCGATGAGGCCTTCGGCCTTCTTCTGCAGGTCGCGAAGACCGATCCGGACCAGCACTTTCAGGAAGCCGCCATCTACAGTATCGGGCGAATGACGAAGGACAAAGCGAAAACGTTGGGAACATTAACCTCGCTGTTCGAGTCAATTCCCAAAGACCGAGTTCAGACGTTGAACGCCCTGCTCTTCTCGATCGCCAACATCGGCACCGATCCGGCGGTGGAATTCCTGGCAAAGGTCGCGAAGACGAACGAGAACTTCGAGCTTCGCCGAACAGCCATTTATCATCTCGGAAACATCGGCGGCGAGAAGGCTAGGGCAGCACTCTACGACATTTTGAAAGGAAAGTAAGTCCCGAAGGTGACAGTGCTGAGTCACCTCTTGCAGCAAACCCCCTTCCCTGAGATGCGCGAGTGCTCCGGTAACGCAGCCGGAGCACTCGAGCCCCACGCGCACGAATGAGTGTGCTGTCCACATTCTCGGACGGTCGGCGAACCCAGCATTCCGCTTCAGAACCTGGTCGAATTTCTTTTCTGCACTGCAACCATTTCTACGTGACCGAAGTCTAATGGACAATGGGAGGAGCATATCTCTAAGCACACGGAAGGCCCTATGAGAATCGGACCACTTCTGATCACCGCTGCTTGCCTCGTCTTTCCTTCTGCTGCCCTGTTTTGCCAGTCACGCCCATCGGTTTCGAAAATCGAAGCAGTGCGAGCGACTGAGCCGATCGTAGTTGACGGAATTCTTTCCGAATCGGCCTGGCAACGAGCGGGATTGACGGATTTCAGGCAGCAGCGTCCGTTCGAGGGAGCAGCTCCCACTCAGAAGACAGAAGTGTGGGTGACGTACGATGACGAAGCCCTGTACGTCGCAGCGAGGATGTACGACACGTCTCCCGACTCGATCATGCAGGTGCTCGGGAGGCGCGATCAGGACCTGACGGCGGACTGGTTCGCCTTCTATGTCGATCCCTACAACGACAAGCGGACAGGGTTCTATTTTGGCCTAAGCGCTGCGGGAACGCTGGTCGATGGCACGCTGTACAACGACGATTGGGACGACGATACGTGGGACGGAGTGTGGGAGGGGAGAGCGCATATCGACAATCAGGGCTGGACGGCAGAGATGAGAATTCCGTACTCGCAGCTTCGATTCCACCAGATGCCGAGCTACGTCTGGGGCGTCGACTTCCGCAGAAGTATCGGACGTCGCTATGAACGGGACTATGTCGTGTACACGCCGAACAAGGAGAGCGGCTTTGTGTCGCGCTTCATCGATCTTGTCGGAATCGACGGCGTGACACCTCCCCGCAATATCGAGTTGCTGCCGTACGTGACCACTCGCGCCGAATACCTGCAGCACCAACAGGCCGATCCGTTCAATTCGGGGTCGAGATACTTGCCCGGCCTTGGTGCCGATTTCAAAGCGGGGCTTGGGAGCAACCTTACACTGGACGCGACCGTCAATCCGGACTTCGGGCAGGTCGAGGTCGACCCGGCGGTCGTAAATCTCAGTGACATCGAAACGTTCTATCAGGAGAAGAGGCCGTTCTTCATCGAAGGCGCCAACACCTTCTCCTTCGGTCGCGGCGGATCGAACAACTACTGGAGTTTCAATTGGGGCGATCCCAATTTCTTCTACAGCAGAAGAATCGGCCGCGCTCCTCAAGGCTCCCTCCCTTCGTATAACTACGCCGATATCCCGCTGGGGACCCACATCATCGGCGCGGGCAAACTGACGGGAAAACTGGGTGGGAGCTGGAACGTCGGGATGATCCACGCTCTCACGTCGAGAGAATTCGCCGACATCCAGAGCGCCGGGGTCAAGAGTCGCGCCGAAGTCGAGCCGCTCACCTACTATGGTGTGGCCCGCGCACAGCGGGATTTCAACGATGGAAGACAGGGATTCGGCGTCCTGACGACGCTTGCTTCTCGCGATTTCTCCGACCAGACTCTCCGCGACCAGATCAACAGCAGTGCCCTTGTGCTGGGCCTCGACGGCTGGACATTTCTTGATTCCGACAAGACCTATGTGCTCACAGGCTGGACCGGCTTCTCGGACGTTCACGCAGATCAAAACAGAATGATCGACCTTCAGAGGAGTTCGGCTCACTACCTTCAGAGGCCCGATGCAGACTACGTGAGGGTCGACAGCTCAGCGACGTCCCTCAAGGGCTACGCGGCGCGTTTCATGATCAATAAGCAGAAAGGCCAGATGCGTCTGAACACCGCCATAGGGGTCATTGATCCGAAGTTTGATGTCAACGACCTCGGCTACATGTGGCGAACGGACGTTATCAATTATCATTTCGCCGCAGGATACAGGTGGCCGGATCCGACGGACTGGTACAATAACATCAACTTCGACCTTGCGATTTTCGGCAGCTATGACTTCGGCGGCATCAAGACGTGGCGCGGGTACTGGGCCAATGGATACTGGGAGCTTCCGAGCTTCTACACTGTTGGCTTGAACTTGGCATACAATCCCTATTCTTACGACACACGCAGCACCAGAGGCGGTCCGATGATGCTGAATCCACTCGGATGGGAGATCGACTACAATTTCAGCTCGGACAGCAGGAAATCTCTGATGGTGGGTGTGTACGGGTACACGTACCAGGGTGGAGGTGGTGAGCAGTATCAGTCGGAAATCGATCTGCAAATCAAGCCCTCCCCGAATATCCTGTTGACCGTCGGACCCAGTCTCAGCCGGAACATCACGCAAGCTCAGTGGGTTGGTTCGTATGTGGATCCCACAGCAACGCAAACGTTCGGAAGCCGATACATTTTTGCAGACCTCAGTCAAACGACTCTTTCCGCGAATATCCGGCTGAACTGGACCTTCACGCCTCAATTGAGTCTCCAGCTTTTCGCGCAGCCGCTGATCTCCTCGGGCGCCTACCGCAACTTCAAGCAGTTCCTGGAGCCGGGAACGTTCAACTTCCGCGTTTACGGCAAAGACGGTTCAACCATCAAGGAACAACGAGACGGGTCGGGCGTTGCCTCGACCTTTGAGGTCGACGCAGACGGGGCGGGACCCTCGCAGCCGTATTCGTTCAGCAATCCCGACTTCAATTTCAAGTCGCTGCGTGGCAACGCGGTATTGCGGTGGGAATATCGACCGGGATCGACGCTCTATCTCGTCTGGACTCAAAGCCGGTCGGATTCAGAGATGTTGGGAGACTTCGAATTCAATCGCTCGATGGACAGATTGTGGAGTGCCAGGCCGGACAACATCTTCATGGTGAAGTTCACCTACTGGTGGTCGATCTAGCGTCTGACCCGCAAACGTGCGTACGCTTCAGAGTTTAACAAACATCTTTCCCGGCATTTGGCGTATTAGTCCCTTGAACTCGAGCGAGAGCAGGTTCACCAGCGCATCCGATGTTGTCGTGTCTGCCAGCTCCGCGATCGAGTCGATGTGAACCGGCTCGGAGCTCAGCACGTCGAGCACTCTCCGTTCAAAGAGCGTGAGTTCAACAACCGGCTCCGGCTCACGTTCCTTCTTTAAGATGTGCCGGAGTTCGGGTCTCAGCTCATCGAGAATATCTTCCACCCGCTGCACCAGTTTCGCCCTCCCCTCGCGAATGAGCTTGTTCGGTCCCTCGCTTCGATTCTCGGTGATGTTGCCGGGGATCGCGAACACCTCTCTGTCCTGATCCAGCGCAGTGGTCGCAGTGATCATCGCCCCGCCGTCTTCGGCAGATTCTACCACGACGGTGCCCAGCGAGAGCCCGCTGATGATGCGGTTGCGGCGCGGGAAGTTGGTGGCGTCAGGCTTCGCGCCCATCGGAAACTCGGAGAGGACCGCGCTTTCCTCGGCGATTGATTCAAGGAGCGACTTGTTCTCGGGCGGGTAGGGGACATCGAGCCCTGAGCCGATGACGGCGAGAGTTCTTCCTCCGGCTTTCAACGCAGCCTGGTGCGCGATCGTGTCGACGCCGCGGGCGAGACCGCTCACGATGGTCAAGCCGAGATGAGCGAGATCGCGGCTGAGGGATTCCGCAATGAGCTGGCCGTAGGCCGACGGCCGGCGTGTACCGACGATGGCGATCGCATGCCGATCGGTTGCATTCACGTCACCGAGGACGAACAAGAGGGCGGGAGGATCATAGATCTTCTTTAGGAGTTCGGGATACTCTTTTTCCCATATTGTCACAATCCTACCGCCGGCTCTGTTCAGTCGCTTCAGCTGCTCTTCTGCGAACCGTTCCCCTTCTTTGTGATGCGCGATGGCTGAGGCAAGTTTCTTGTCGATGCCGGCAACCCGAACAAGCTCTCGAGGGCTTGCCTGCAGCACTTCCGAAGGATCGAGGAAGTGAGCGACAAGGGCGCGGATTTTTTGAGGCCCAATGCGCGGAACGGATGAGAGTCGAAGGAGATCTCGGACGTCGAACATAGGATATCGTATGAATTTGAAGGAGGAAAGACCGGTGCAGGAAAGAAGTGATTTTCTTGTCTAACCGTTA
Source organism: uncultured Ignavibacteriaceae bacterium (assembly GCA_964480945.1). Lineage (GTDB taxonomy): Bacteria > Bacteroidota > Ignavibacteria > UBA10030 > UBA10030 > VGWB01. Next base: position 16,695 of record CAYZRX010000067.1, read on the forward strand.
AGAATTTCTTCGGTGAATCTCTTCACGAGATCGTCGGCCTGGGACTTCGCCGGTGCCTCGGCGATGATGCGAATAACGGGCTCCGTGTTCGACTTACGCAAATGGACCCACGAGTCCGCGAAATCGATCTTCAGCCCGTCGATCGTTGTGATCCGTCCGGTGGAAGAGAACTTGCCTTCCAGTCGCTTCAGTTGCGCTTCTCCGTCTGCTCCTTGCACTTCCACTTTGGCTTTCGTAATCGAATAAAGCGGTAGAGTTCGTTTCAGTTCGGACACGGTGCCGCCGAACTCCGCGACGTGTTGGAGCGTCAGGGCAATTCCGACCAGCGCGTCCCGCCCGAGGTGTGACTGCGGCAAGATCACCCCGCCGCTTCCTTCACCGCCGACGAGCGCTCCCACCTCTCTCATTTTCTTTGCCACGTTGATCTCGCCGACCGCCGTCCGTATTACCTCTGCACCGGCGCTTCGAGCGATATCGTCCACCGCCCTCGTCGTCGACAGGTTTACCACGACCTTCGGCGGCTCCGTTCTGGCAGCCTCGCCTTTTGACCCGCGCCGGGTTTCTTTCTCGAGGACGAACTTCACTACGCTTGCGATTGTGTACTCTTCGCCAAAGGGATCGCCTTTCTCATCGATCAGCACGAGCCGGTCGACGTCGGGATCGACGGCGATCCCGAGGTCAGCCCCTTCCTGCCGGACTCGATCGCACAGGCCGGAAAGGTTCTCCGGCAACGGCTCGGGCACGTGGGCGAAAATGCCGGACACGTCGCAGTTCATCTCGACGACGTCGCAGCCGAACTCCCTCAGAAGCTTCGGCACGATCACGCCGCCGGCCGCGTTGACACAATCAACGACCACTTTGAGTCTTCGCTGCCGGACACGTTCCGTGCTGATGTACGACAGGGATAGGACGTTGCGAATGTGTTCATTGATGAAGCCCGGATCAGGCGTATGGTTGCCAAGTCTGTTCCACGGAGCGTAGCTCAGCCGTCCTCGATCCGCGATGGTCCAAAGATCGCGATTCTCGCCCGCGTCGAGGAAGAGGCCGGTCGAGGCCAGAAACTTCAGGCCGTTCCACTCCATTGGGTTGTGGCTGGCCGTGATCGAGATGCCCCCCGCCGCGCGCTTCTTCTGAACGGCTAGCTGGACCGTCGGTGTGGGGCAAACCCCGATCGCAACCACATCGCAGCCCATCTCGAGGAGCGTCGAAGAAACGATATTCCCAATGGTTTTCCCCGTGATCCTTCCGTCCCGTCCGATGATGATGGTGCCCCGGTCGCAGTATTCTGCAAACGCCGCCGTGTACTTCACCACGACTTCCGGGGTCAGGCTTGTCCCAACGATTCCGCGAATTCCTGAGATGCTTACCATCAAGGACATCAATCTCGCTCCCGCAAAAGTGATTCGAATTTAAGGAACGAGGTGTCGAGAAGCAAGGTAAGGCGTCGCTGGTTTGAGCTGGGAATCGCCGGCTTGACAGTTACGCTCGGCATCGTTAACTTGCGGGTGTAAGGTTTGTCCAGGGAGTATGGAGCTCAGTGAATCTGACAAGAAGGAACTCCTTCGCACCGCCCGTACCTCGATCGAACACGCGATGAAAGGCGTTCTGATCTCCTCAAGAGAAGAAAGCACCGGTCCTCTCGGCGAGCTGCGCGGTGTGTTCGTGACCCTGCGTCTTCAGAGCGAATTGCGGGGTTGCATCGGATACGTCGAGCCCCGACTGCCGCTCCAGGAAGCAGTGCGGGAGGTCGCTCTGAAGGCAGCGTTCGAGGACCCACGGTTCCCACCGCTGAGCGATGAGGAACTCAAGGATGTTGAGATTGAGATATCTGTTCTCTCCCCACTCCGGAAGATTTCGAGCCCGGACGAGATTGAAATTGGAAAGCATGGGCTTGTTGTCGATGCCGGCTACACTCGCGGGTTGCTGCTCCCTCAGGTTGCAGGCGAATACGGTTGGGGGAAAGAGGAGTTTCTCTCCCACACCGCCCGAAAAGCGGGTCTTCCTGCCGACGCGTGGAAACTGCGAGGCGTCGAGCTGTTCGTTTTTACCTCCGACGTGTTCTCCGAGACAGAGATTGCGCCAACAAGCCACTAAGTGAGGAACTGCCATGGCACGCGTGCGTGCTCCCGCCGTTGCAGGTGCATTCTATGACGCCGATCCCGACGCGTTGCGCCGGTCGGTCGATTCCCTCCTTGCGAAGGGAAAAAGGCCCTCCGTTCCCGGCTCGATCAGGGGTTTGGTTTCACCGCATGCTGGATATATCTATTCCGGCGGTGCCGCGGCGGTCGGCTACAGCCTTCTCAAAGGCCGGTCGTACGATGCCGTTATTCTTATCGGCCCTAGTCATCGAGAGTTTTTCAGCGGCGCGTCCATCTACCCCGGAGATTCGTACAGGACTCCTCTCGGCGACATCCCGATTCATAAGGAGATACGGGAGGAGCTGGGTCGAGAAAGTCCGATCATCACATTGTCCGATGCCGGCCACCGGGGGGAACACTGCCTGGAAGTCCAGCTTCCCTTTCTCCAGCGCGTTCTCGGTGATTTCTCGTTCGTCCCCGTCATCATCGGAAATCAAAACCGCGAAACGTGTGTTGCGGTAGGGGATGCCATAGCGAAGACGGCGGCGGGAAGGAACGTTCTCTTTGTCGCAAGCAGCGATCTTTCCCACTACCATCCGTATGACGATGCTGTCAGCCTCGACCGCCGCGTCATCGGCTACGTGGAGGCGTTCGATGAGGATGGTCTGATGCGAGAGCTGGAGGCGGAACGTGTGGAAGCGTGCGGTGGCGGGCCAGTCGTCGCCCTCATGCGTGCCGCCAGGGCCGTCGGCGCGAACCGCGGAAAGGCCCTCTTCTACTGCAACTCCGGCGACATCACGGGCGACAAAGAAGCCGTCGTTGGATACCTCTCCGCTGCTTTCCTTCAGGTAAATTGAGTGGTCCACCGCAAGAAACCTCTTCGTGTCTCTGTCGTCGGACCGGGAGTTGTGGGGACCACGCTCGCCGTTCTGCTGCGGAGGCGCGGTTACATCATCACCTCGGTCATTGGCCGTCATCTGGCCCATGCCTCCCGATGCGCGAGACTCGCTCGTTGCAGAAACTACTCGACGCATCTGACCGACATCTCACCGGGCACGGGGCTGCTCATCATCGCAACGCCCGATGAGAGCATCCGTTCGGTCTCAGAGGCCGCCAGCAAGCTACGCCATCTCGACTTCCCGCACTTGACCGTTCTTCACACGTCGGGGGTATCGACGAGCGATGAGCTCCGAGCCCTGCGCGCCAAAGGCGCGACGACGCTCTCCTTTCATCCGCTCCAGACATTTCCGAAAGGGATCCCTCTCGAGACTCAGGCCGAGGCGATGAAAGGGGTCAGCTACGGTATTGAAGGACCCCGGAGAGGGTTGAGGTTCGCTCGTGGGCTCGCCGAAGAATTGGGTGGCAGGACGATAGTGATTCCAAAAAAAGAAAAGATTTTGTATCATGTGGCCGGTGTTATCGCGTCGAACTATGTCGTGGCGCTGCTCGGCGCTGTGGAAGCGTTGCTGAACACCCTCGATGGTTCTGCCGGTCTGCGGCATTTCAGGGTGTTGGTCGAAACAAGTGTCCGGAATGCTCTCCGGCTGTCGCCCCGAAAGGCCCTAACCGGCCCGATTGTTCGTGGAAGTGGCAAAGTAGTCGCGAGGCACGTGCGCGCACTCCGTGGGCGGGGGGAACTTCGCTCGCTCTATCGGGCCGTTGGTTTGTACGCACTCGAACTCAGTCGGAAGGGCCGCAGACTCACGAAGAAACAGGAGCGCGAGCTGAGAAGAATTCTCTCGAACGCTCGATGATCGTCGATTATCATACTCACACCGATCTCTGCAAGCACGCTGAGGGAGGAGCTGAAGAGTACGTTCTGAAGGCAATTGCACTTGGTTTCGACGAGGTCGGATGTTCAGACCACGCACCGATGCCGGGCAATTATGACGAGCGCCATCGAATGTCGCTGGAGCAGTACTATTCGACCTATGCGCCGGCAGTCTCTGAACTGGCCGAGCGATATAGGGGACGCATCGTTGTCAGACGCGGCGTGGAGGTGGATTTCTTTCCCGGGACTGAAGGATGGGTGAAGAAGTTCATTCGTGAAAACGATCTCGATTTTGTTATCGGCTCAGTCCATTTCATCGTGGACCACGGTTCTGAGAAGGCGCTTTTCGGCCAGGATTACAGAGAGGAGGAGGTTGAGAGCCTCCACGAGGAATACTTTGAGGCGATTAAAGCCTCGGCAGAAAGCGGATTGTTTGACATCGTCGGCCACTGCGACCTTATCAAGAAGTTCGGGCAGTGCTCGAGCAAGAGGATCGACGAGGCAGCCCGGGAAGCTCTAAAAGCGATCAAGAAAGCCGACCTCTGTATTGAGATCAATACGTCCGGTCTTCGAAAGCCGCAGGGGGAGACCTACCCATCGGAGCGGATGCTTGCGATGGCGAAGGAACTCGGCATACCGTTAACGCTCGGTTCGGATGCACACAAGCCCGCGGAAGTTGGCAGCGGCTTTGATGTCGCAGTTGGATTGATTGAGAAATACGGCGACGGCAAGTTTTCCCTGTTTGAGAAGCGCCAGCGCCGTGAGGTGAAAGTGTCAGCGTTGAAACCGGTCTGAGGTAACGGATCGTTCGACCGGCGAAACGACAGGCGATTCGTGTCGGTCCCGGCAACTTCACAAGCGAAGAGACATTCGTGAAAGCACTTATTGCGAGCGGTGGGCGCGGCACGCGGCTTCGCCCGATCACGCACACCCAGAACAAGCATCTCATCCCGATCGCGAACAA
>CAYZRX010000068.1:0-21456 GCA_964480945.1 uncultured Ignavibacteriaceae bacterium
AAGCAATCTTGCACCAAACACAACCTACACGGGCACAATTACCACCGGGGCGAGGGACCTGGCAGGCAACGCGTTAGCAAGTAACTACATTTGGAACTTTACCACCGGTGTAGCCCCAGACATTACTTCGCCGACGGTGATTTTCACAGACCCTGCAAATAACGCAACAGGTGTGGCTCTCAACAAGAAGATTGCTGCAACCTTCAGTGAGGCGATGGATCCTTTAACCATCACCACAAATACCTTCAGTGTACGGCAAGGGACAACATCGGTTTCGGGCACGCTGACCTACGTTGGCACGATTGCCGTCTTTACACCGGCAAACAATCTCGCTTCCAACACCGTCTATACTGCCACATTTACCATTGGAGCCAAGGACCTGGCAGGCAACGCATTGGCAAGTAACTATGTATGGAACTTCACTACAGCTGCAGCTCCAGATCTTACTCCGCCGACGGTGATTTCCACAGACCCTACAAATAACGCAACAGGTGTGGCTCCCGACAAGAGGATTGCTGCAACCTTCAGTGAGGCGATGGATCCGTCATCTATTACTACTGCAACCGTTTCGTTGACAGGACTTGGCGGAGTTTCAGTGACGGGAACAGTCAGCTATGCTGCCATAGGGGATAGTTTGACCTTTACACCGTCAAGTGATCTTGCATCCAATACCACCTTTACTGTCACCATTAAAGGCGGGGCGACCGGGGCCAAGGACCTGGCTGGGAATGCACTCACAAGTAACTATGTATGGATCTTTACCACAGCAGACGTCACACCACCGACTGTGGTTTTCACGGATCCTACTTGTGGCTCTTCTGGGGTATCCACAAACAAGAAAATCGCTGTAACCTTTAGTAAGGCGATGAATCAGGCAACAATTACCACGGCCACCTTCACGGTGACAGGACCGGGCGGAGCTCCCGTGCCAGGAACAGTCACTTATGTTGCAGCGAGTAACACTGCGATCTTAACAACGGCCAATTTCGCGTCCGAAAGCGCCTATACTTACACAATCCAGGGTGGCGCCAGTGGAGTCAAGGACCTGGCGGGTAATTCATTAGCAAGCGACTTTGTATGCGGCTTCACGACCGGTTTAGCCGCAGACAACACGCCTCCCACAGTGATTTCCACAGACCCCGCAAATGATGCAATAGATGTGGCTCTCAATAAGATCATCACCGCAACATTCAGTGAGGCGATGGATCTTTCAACGATCACCGCCCCAGGAACCTTTACCTTGCAAGGCGCAACACCTGTCACAGGCGTGGTGAGCTACCTGGGCACGACTGCGACCTTTACGCCGGGAAGCCCTCTCGCACTAAACACCCTCTATACTGCCACGATTACGACCGACGCTAGGGACCCGGGAGGCAATGCGCTGGCGAGTGACTATGTATGGAGCTTTAGGACAACAAGTACACCGCCGCCGCCCCCATATCCAGCACTGGTCAATCTTGGGTCTGCAGGTAACTTTGCTGTTCTGGCTGGCTCTGCAGTCTCCAACACCGGTGTTACTACTCGTATTTATGGTGATGTTGGATCGTATCCTACAGCCACAATTAATGGGCTTCTTGCGTTAAATGTCATTGGAACACTTTATACGACGGCTGATCCTATAGTAGGTGCGGCAAAAGTCGATTTGACTACTGCTTATAACGACGCTCAAGGAAGGTCATTAAATGCCATCTCATTGCCAGGACAACTGGGCGGTTTGACCCTTGCCCCTGGCCTCTATGTTAACTCGACATCGAGTGGGATATCAGGAACGGGACCGAACGGGATTTTGACCCTTGACGCCGGAGGCGACGCGAATGCCGTCTGGATATTCAAGATGGGGTCCACACTCATCACGGATGCCGGCACCAGTATTGTTCTGGCCGGTAATGCATCATGGAAAAACATCTATTGGTCGGTCGGCACTTCAGCAACACTTGGAACGAACTCTATTTTTTATGGAAATATCCTGGCTGATCAAGCAATCACACTAACTACCGGTGCGACATTGTACGGCAGAGCGTTGACACGGATTGCTGCAGTAACATTGGAAGCCAATATTGTTGATAAGCGATAAGGCGTAAGGTATGAGAAGCCTACCCGCCAGACATCTGTCTGGCGGGCGGGTTTTCGGTGTGAATAGCAGGGGACAACTTCTATCGGAAACATGGACAGCCTTAATAAAAGGCATCCAATCTTTGACGTTAGTATTGGGGAGGTCTTATGAAACACGCAAGTGTTCGAACACTTACCTTCACCAAACTCGCGATGCGACCGGCCGTCATCATGTCGATCTCGCTTGCGATGTTTCTTTTCGCGGCGTGCGAAATGAACACGCCATCGGGTCAGCGCGACTCGAACGCACCAACCGGCCCACAAGCTCTCAACGGGTCACTTTCGAAAACATTATCGGCGTCGACCTTCGCGGTTCTCGGTGGGACGGGGGATGTGACCCTGACTAATTCCACCGTCACTGGAGACGTAGGCCACTTCCCCGGCACCAGCGACGTCATTATGACTTCGTCGGTCGTCAACGGGACGGTCAATGCGGACGCCGAACAGGCTCACATTGACTTCCTCGCCGAGTACGACGCGATCGCAGAAATGCCGTGCGGAACGGTTTTGACGGGTACGCTGGCGAACGTGACTCTTTCGCCCGGCGTGTACTGTTTCGACGCAGCAGCGACTTTGACAGGCGTACTGACGCTCGACGGGCACGGCGATCCGAGTGCGTCCTGGATATTCAAAATCGGGACCAGCGGAACCGGCGCACTTACAGGCACCGGCTTCTCCGTAGTTATGGCGAACGGCGGGTCTCCGTGTAGCGTGTATTGGTGGGTCGCCGAAGCTGCGACCATGACGACTTCAAACTTCCAGGGAACTATTCTCGCTGGTGCGGCCGTCACGGTTACCGGTGGAACTCTTAACGGGGATATTATGGCGAAAGCTGACGTGACGTTGACCGGCGCTGTTGTTGTCGGCTGCGGCTCTGGCTCCCTCCCGGTCCCGCCCGTGCAGCCTCCATTCTACGGCTCCGTCAAAGTGACGGGCGGTGGACAAATTTCGGTCGGCTCGGGCAGTGCTACGTTTGGATTCAACGCGCAGCCAAACAAATCGGGCGGCGCGAAAGGCGAATTCAACTATGTCAACCACGCAACCGGTCTCCACGTTAACGGTAAGGTGGATAACATCGTTGTGATTGAGATCAACGCAGATAACTCGCCCATGACCGTTCTGTTCTCCGGCACCTATGACGGTGGTACCTTCATTGTCACAGTGCAAGACAACGGCGAACCTGGCGTGAACGATCAGTTCGGTGTCACGTTAAGCGGCTCGCAGTCCGAGGTGACAAGTATGCGCGTCATCAGCAAAGGGAACATTCAGTTCCATAAGTAATTGCTGAGTTGTAAAGCAGACGCCGGGAATATTGAGATGGCGGATTGTATAAAGAGGGTGGTGGATGGATCAATGGAAGCTTCGAAGGCAAGAGACATAACAGTGACGACAGTAAAGCGACCTTCGGCGTTTCCGGCGGTATCAAGAATGGAAAGTACTGGGGTCAGTTCTCATTCAATGACCACAATGGTGTGAAGGTCAAGAGCACGAGTGTTACGGGTTACATCGTCAAGGATCTCGTGACACGTCAGATCGAAGGCATTGCCAAGGTCAACGGTAAAGGATCCTTCACCTACACGGTTGTTGTTGCTGACAACGGCGAGCGCGGCCGCAACGACACATTCAGTCTGGTACTCTCCAACGGTTACAGCGCTTCGGGCACTCTGAAGGGCGGCAACATCCAGCTCCATACCAAATGTGGAGAGTCCGATAACAATAATAAAGAGAGCTATGATGATCAAGATGAAAGGGATGGTAATCATAACTGCGATAACGATGATAAAGATGTAGGAAATGGTCACAATGACCGCGATAACGATCGTCGTAACTGAAATTGAGGACATCATGAGGATACGCCTCGGTTCGCAGTCCGAGGCGTATCCGTCAAAGGAACCGCACAGTTCCATACGTAACGGCTGACTTGAGACGGACGGGTTCGCGCGAGTGCGGGCGATGAGGATGAAGGACATTGAGGCCAATCATCAGTATACCTGTACTTGAGTTAACTATCAGAAACAAAACTACTCTGGCAAGGAGGTACGTATGTTTCGATATCCTTCGTTCATGATGAGCGAGAGGCTTATGAGCCTTTGGCTCAAGAGAATCATCTTCAGTTCTTTGATACTGGTTTGTGCCGACGCAACAATTCTCGCGCAGGAGATTCAAAGAACGCAGCCAACGTGGTGGTTTGGCGGATCCGGCGCAGCAAACTTCAATTTTTATTATGGAACGACTCAGATGTTGAATGCTGCGGTCACAAGCCGAGGCGCTTTTCATAAGGGGGATGGAGTGGGGTTCAACGCCGCGCTCCTTCTGGAGTATCGCCCTGACTTGGTGTGGGGCGGCATACTGCAGGTGGGATATGATGACCGGCGTGGAGCGTTCGATCGCATTATCAGCCCATGCAATGATTGTCCGGCATGGCTGTCGACGGAGATCAGCTATATTACCATCGAGCCGAGCTTGCGGATCGCTCCCTTTTCATCCGGGTTTTACCTCTTTTTCGGTCCGACCTTGAGTTACAATGTTGGGAAGGACTTTACTTATACACACCAGGGCAACCCGGGGTTCCGGGCCAAGGACACGTGGAGTGACATGCGCACAATCGTGTTTTCAGGACAGGCCGGCATCGGTTTGGATATTCCACTCGCGTCGTCAGACGCTGCCACTCAGGTCAATCTCTCGCCGTTTGTCTCGTTCTCGCCGGACTTTCAAGGACCGCGCTCCGTGGAAAACTGGAGAGTGAACATTCTGCGTGCAGGCGCCTCATTGAAGTTTGGATGGGGGGATGTCATTTCGCGTGCGGCGGTTCCGCGTCCGGTCGCTGTAGCTCGTGAAGTCCAGTTTTCGATCCGAGCGCCAAAGGCCGTACCGGTTCAACGCAGAGTGCGGGAAACATTCCCGCTGCTCAATTACGTGTTTTTCGATGAAGGATCGAGTGAGGTACCAGCTCGATATGTAGCGCTGACGAAAGACCAGGCGGCAAGCTTCAAGGAGGAACAATTGCAGCAGGTAGAGCCGAAAAATATGACCGGTCGCTCACAACGACAATTGACGCTGTACTATAACATCCTGAACATTCTCGGTGATCGTCTGAGGGGAAATCCAGGGGCGAGCGTCACGTTAACCGGAGCGTCAGAGAAAGGTCCGGCGGAAGGTCAAGCATTTGCAGAATCGATCAAGCGGTATCTCGTGACAGTCTTTGGAGTTGACGGCTCGAGAATCGTCACTGAAGGCCGGGACAAACCCCGCGTCCCATCGGAGCAACCGGGCGGCACACGAGAGCTCACGCTTCTCCGCGCTGAAGATCGTCGGGTTGATATCGAGAGCCGATCGCCAGAACTGCTGATGCAGGTCGGGGGTCCGTACAGCGCGCTGAAGCCGGCGCAAATCGTTGTTGTGCAGGAAGACCCGCTCGACAGCTATGCTATGTTTAATGTTGCCGGGGCAAGAGACGTGCTCGCGTCGTGGTCATTGGAAGTGAGCGACAAAGGAGGGACTGTTCAACGTTTCGGGCCGTTCACGCGTGACCGGGAAAGCATTCCCGGGAGATCCATCTTGGGTAATCGTGCCCAAGGGGACTACAAGGTTGTAATGTTGGGACAAACGAAGAGCGGGCGTTCCGTCAGGAAAGAAGCTTCTCTGCACCTCGTCCGCCGGGATGAGCCGAAAAAAGAAGAGGCGTTGCGGTTCAGCATTCTGTTCGAATTCGGTACAGCCAAGACTGTCGCAACCTATTCAACGTTCCTCACCGACATGGTCGCGCCGCTGATTCCTGATAGCGGAACGGTCATTATCCACGGTCATACGGACATCATTGGAGACGATGAGTATAATCAGACGTTGTCCAATGAGCGAGCCGCCGAGGCCCAGAGCATCCTTGAACGCGCAATCTCGAAAACCGGGAAGCGCGGGGTCACAATCGAAGCCTACGGGTTCGGCGAAGATTTCCGCTTTGCCCCGTTTGACAACAACCTTCCGGAAGAACGCTGTTACAATAGAACCGTCATCATCGATATCGTGCCGGCGAAGTAAGCTGGCAGTCTGTGGATGCTTGCCGTTCGTCGCGACAAGAAGGAAGGGAAGAAAGTGCGCAATGAACAAATCAATCATCAACAAGAACATACTGATAGTCATGTCTGGCTTCCTCTTCATCGGAGGTGGAGCGGCACTTCTTGGGATCTATCGCGCGGCGAAGAATTTCGAGCGTCCGCCCGGCTGCGTTATGCAAGATCATGATGGAGAAATGTTTGTGTACGGGGCGCACGCATAAGCAGCGAAACATTTCGGACGGCTCTTTCGGGCTGGTGCTGGTGAAGAAAGAGCAAGGACGAAGCGTACTGGATTTGATTAGTTGCAGTAGTCGAAGAAAAGAAGTCCTACGTGTGTTGGCGAGTGGAGGGGCACGGTGAATCTGTATTCTTACTCGAGTGAATTACACGCATTCGTAGAAGCGAGGCGGGACATAGCAAAGCTCGCCACTGGTGGCAATTCTCATCGGGACCATCCTTCTCTTTGGTGCCATTAAACTGAATCAATCCGTTGATAATGCCCTTCGGCAATTACGCTCGCGGCCGAAAACGACATTCTGCGGCGGCAAGTTTCCGCCCTTGATTTCAACCGAGGGCTGCGCTCGATCAGTTGAAACTTTATGAATAAAAAGGACAAAATGAACATCCTTTACGTTGTCGCGATCGTTTTCCTGATCTTGTGGCTCGTGGGACTTCTCACTTCCACCATGGGAGAATTCATTCACATTCTTCTGGTGATTGCCATTATAGCCGTCTTGCTGAGAGTTATTCGCGGACGAAAAGCTTTTGGAGCCGAAGGTTGAGCCAACGAAAACAGTTTACTGTTCCGGGGGTGTTTCGTGCAGTGGTTAAGGCGATCTCCCGAGAGTCCTTATGCGATAGGGAGGCGTTTGTCTTGCCAAGGTTTTGAGGTATCCCGTATGGGGTGCCATAGATGTGGAGTGGTGGATCCCCAGCTGGCTCCTGCTCCGGGGAACAGCAGGAGCCAGTTTTTCTTTACAACGTAGTGATCACAAAGGAGAAGTCTTTGCACTCTTTACTATCACAGCAGCAGGTCATCCATCGCTTGGTTCTACTGTTACCGGTAAGACTCTGCAAGCTGAACCTACAAATTCCAGGCGCTCCGTATCCTCAAGGGCCCGTGAAGAAGTCTTGATCGTCAGGAAAAGAGAAAAGATGATATGAATGAAGTCTCGATCCGCTCGAGATGAGTTCCGGAGGCGTTATGGCTGCGAAAATATTGCTGGTTGATGACGACAAGGATCGGAGAGATTCTGTCCGGGTGATTCTGAAGTCAAGCGAATATCTTGTCGTTGAAGCGGCTGATTATGCGAATGCCCTCTCCTTGCTTGCAGGCGAGAAGTTCGACTTGATACTGCTCGACATTACACTACCTGACAAAAGTGGTTTCCGGGTTCTTGAGTTTCTCGAGAAGAACCATATAGCCAGCAAGGTGATGGTAATAACGGGAACGCTAGGAGTTGCGAATGTAATCAGGAGCGCAACCCCCGGGGGGCGGGAGCATATCACAAAACCATACAATCCGGACGATCTCTTGAAGTCCATCAAGCATGTCCTCTCCGACCGATCTCAGACAATCTTCAAACTCCAGATCATCAAAGCCGGGGATTTCATAAAAAGCACCCCTACGGGTGATCTTGATATGAAGACCAGCAGGGAGGGGCTCGAAGAAATCGCTGCAACTGGTACTGATCTTCGAGACTACACAGTCCTCATCGACCTTCGAGATGTGAAATCTCGGTTGTCGACAACCGACATATACGACCTTGCATCCGAGCTTGTAAAATACGGTCAAACCTTCCGCAGGAAGACAGCGGTGCTCGCTCGGGATGATGCGGATATTGACCAGGCGAAGTTCTTTGAAAATGTCGCCCAAAACCGGGGCTTCAGTGTCAGGACATTCACGGTTTTTGAAGATGCCGTAATCTGGCTTTCGAGCATCACTCAAGTCGCAGAGGATCAATAGCATAAACACTGTACTTCTCATCGGTGGATTTGTTCTCGGGAGCTGCATACCAATCGGAGTTACCTTGGGCATACGCCGGGACAAATTTGACGTTGAGCAATTCACGCCGGGTGTGAACGTTGAGCTTGAACATGGGCATTCGTAATAGCAATGAGGTGAGCGCATGGAAGAAAAACAAGTAGTTGTCGCCGAATATGAAAATGAGATCGATGCTGAAATTGCAAAGGGACATCTTGAAGCATCAGGCATTCCAGCGTTCATAATCAAAGACGATGGGGGTGGAATGCTTCCATCGCTACAGGATGCGCAAGGTGTTCAGTTGGTGGTTGCTGAAACTCACAGAGAGAAAGCCAAGAAAATACTTCAGGCATAATCTTATTCAACTTATCAAAGAAGTATTAATAGAATTCCCCTATGGGTCTCTGCATGTCGCCGTGTAACTGAACAGCCGAAAGGCACGAGATAAGAAAGGAGGAGAAATCTATGAAGAGATGCGTGGGCGTGTGGATCGACCATAGGAAAGCGGTCATTGTACGTTTAACAGATGATGTGGAGGAGATACATTCAATCGTATCCGGCATGGAAAAACATGTTCGTTATTCAGGAGGAGAACCAGAGGATCAACAAGAGCACCGGTTTACCAACCATCTCAAAGAGTACTATGCTAAAGTCATATCATTTCTTCATGATGCGGATTCTATTCTCATACTTGGTCCCGGCGAAGCAAAGGGCGAATTCAAGACACGTCTTGAGAGCGAAGCGCTCGGCGGTCGGGTCGTTGGTATCGAAACAGTTGACAAGATGACTGATCGTCAGGTTGCGGCAAAAGTCCGGGAACACTTTCCCAATTCGGCTGACGAAATCCAGCAAAGTAAGAAACACTGAAATTATTCTAACGGATTCCGGACGAGCACCAAAAGGAGAACATCTATGAAAGGCAATGAAAAATTGCTCGCGGTGCTTGATCAGCTATTGGCTGATGAACTTACCGCCATCAACCAGTATATGGTGCATTCTGAAATGTGCGAGAACTGGGGTTATAACAAGCTTCACGTGGATATCAGAAAACAAGCAATGGATGAAATGCACCATGCCGAGTGGCTTATCGAACGAATAATATTCTTTGAGGGTACGCCGACGGTTTCCAAACTTAACACGATAAAAATCGGCAAGACTGTATCAGAAATGATCAACAACGACAACAGCGACGAACTTGATGCTGTGCGCTCTTATAATGAAGCAATCAAACTCGCTCGTGCAGTCGACGATCAAGGTAGTGTTGACCTGCTCTCCAAGATACTGAAGATGGAAGAAGGTCACGTCGACTGGGCAGAGATACAACGCGCACAGATCGAGCAAATGGGTATGGAAAACTATCTGGTTAATCAAGCTGAAGGCGCGGCAAACTAGTGCCATCACCAAAAAATAATCTTGTGTTCTTCAGACCTCACCTCTCGAAGGGATCCCTTTGGGACTAACCCTCTCCTGAGAGGAGAGGGAACAAAGCCTCTTCCCCTCTGAGGGGAAGGTCAGGATGGGGTCTGTTTCATATATCGAGCCGCTCAAGAAAACACCAGAAGACTTATTTGAAACGGCACTAGCATGCCGTCCACCTCAACATCAGTGGGGTTGGGCCATGGCTCGCTACTGCGTTGAACATTGATCCAAGAGAGAAAGGATACTTGTCATGCTCTATATTATCGCTGTTGTTCTTATCGTGTTGTGGCTCCTGGGGTTACTCTCTTCCTACACGATGGGTGGTTTCATTCACATCCTTCTGGTGATCGCCATTGTGGTCGTCTTGCTTAGAGTCATTCGCGGGCGAAAACCCGTGTGACTATTTCGAGGGGCCGGGTATGGAGAATCAAAACGAAGGTTGATCTATGAACAAAGCAGTCTCGCTCGCACTTCTTGCCGGCGGCATTCTTCTTCTGATCTTTGGCATCATTGCGTATGACTCATCCAGCTCTGACATTTCTCGGTTTTTCACCGGCTCAGCCACCGATAAGTCGATATGGATGTTGGTGGGCGGCGTTGTCGTGACCGTTCTGGGGCTGGTGGGTCTGTTACGCGTGTCGAGGAAGAATTGAGAATGGTTTCTCATCCATCGCGGAATAACGCCGCCTGAACATCTGGTGGATCCTGCCGCACCACCGGCGGTACAGTCTTCTGCTCGGGTCATGGTAAAGAACGATGTTAGACCCGTTGCAGGTTGGTGGCAGCACAACGTAAAAAAAAGTCAGAAAGGCTTCAGCAAGTCACAGCAATCCAAGGAATTACTTCTCTGTTAAGTACATAGTAATCAAAGGACGAAACCGTGAAATCTTTAACCAAGGTCTTTGCCCTGCTCGTAGCATTGAATACGGGTGCATGGATAGTACCGCAAGAGGCATCTGCCCAGCAGGTATCTGTGAGCTTTCGACTTTTTTATGATGAATTGAGCCCCTATGGCATGTGGGTAGACTATCCAAACTACGGATACGTTTGGATGCCTAATGAAGGTCCCGGATTCAGTCCTTATGTTACTGCCGGCCACTGGGTGTTTACCGATGACGGTTGGACGTGGGTTTCCGATTATCCCTGGGGATGGGCAACTTTCCACTATGGTCGCTGGGATTACGATAATGTTTACGGTTGGTTTTGGGTTCCTGATGATGAATGGGGTCCTGCCTGGGTATCGTGGAGAAGATCTCCCGGTTATTTCGGTTGGGCACCTTTAAGACCTGGCATCAGCGTGAGTATAGCTTTTGGCAGGGAATACCACGAACGAAACGAACGCTGGATATTTGTAAGAGACAGGGATATTACAAGGCCCGACATTGGTCGCTATTATGTCAATCGAACCCACAACGCTATGATCATCAATAATTCAACGGTGATAGTGAATACACGAAAAGACGACAGGCGCAATGCCACCTATATTACGGGTCCCGATAGAGATGACGTCCAAAAGGTCACGCACACAACGGTCAAGCCGGTTGCTATTCGGGAAGCTGGCCAGCCGGGTCAACATCTGAGCAATCGCGAGCTGCAGATATACAGGCCACAAGTACAAAAAAGGAGCGGCAATGGACAGAACCCTGCTCCATCCAAAGTGATGAAATTGAATGAGCTGAGACCCGCATCAGAAAGCAACGCGGGAAATCGGCAGCAGCAACCGCGTACGGTAACTCCAGCCAAGAAGGGTCAACCACCACAGCCGAAGGCTGTTAAGCCATCCAGCAGTAAGGAAAAGAAAAAGCAACCACAGAACGTAACTCCATCCAAGAAAAATGGCGAGTCGCAACCCAAGGCCAATCAAGACAAAAAGGAACAAAGGAAACGGGAATCATGAGAGGGAAAGCTACAACAATGTTTACGCGGGCCAGTCTACCCATCTCTATCAATAAACTCTCTAACCAATCAAAAAGGAGAACCATGAAAAACACAATATTCACCATCGCTGTCATAGGATGTGTGGCAGGAATATTTTTAGCGGGTTGTGGAAAGACATCAGAACAGAAAATTGAGGGAGCCAAACAAGATTTGGAGCAGGCAAAAGCCGATTACCAGGCAGAATGGCAAAAATTCAAGACCGAGTCTGAAGAGCAAATCAAAGCCAATGAAGCCAAGATTGATGCATTCAAAGAAAAGATGGAAAAAGCCGGTACGAAGGCTAAAGCAAAGTACAGCAAGGCGGTGGCGGAGTTAGAGCAAAAAAATAAAGAGCTCAAGCAAAAGTTGGAAGATTATAAAGATGAGGGGAGGGGCAAATGGGAAGAGTTCAAGACGAACTTCAAGCGGGATATGGATGCGGTTGGAAAAACAATGAATGATTTGTTCAAAGATAATGACTAGCGGCAACTACCATGTTTTTAAATCTGCAGGAGAACGACCCGAAGCTTGGTCGTTCTCCTGTAAACGCTTTGGACATCAGATACCCATGGAAGTAACCAGCCGCTTAGGAATCTCGTCCCCTCAGGCCTGAGGTGGGGTGAACATATGGCAAAGGGGCGACGAAGTCTGGACAACGTAAAGGGAATACAATGAAAACACTATGCATTTTGATTGTCTCGTTATTGTGTTCAGCATTCCTTCAAGCACAGTATCTTACAAAGCTTGATAAACAATCGATATCAAGTCTGATTATCGGACAACGGCAGCAGCTCTACAGCATGGACTCCGAAAATCATTCCTACCTGGATTTGAATCTCGGGAGACATTCATTGGGAGACACCGTTTACAACAAGTACGGTGATTTACGGAATGACAAACCGGAATTTAACACACAATATCCCTGGTGGACGGTTGCTTTGAAGGTTACCGGAGCTAATGTTTTTACTTTTGCGATCGATCGATATTTTTTCAACTATGAGTTTTCGCGGGTAGGATTCAATTCCTGGAAGCATAACATACAAACCGGCTGGGAATGGGATACAGACAGATTTGGCATGAACTTTATTGTGCATCCGTACTCCGGAAGCGCTTTTTTCAATGCTGCGCGCTCGAGCGGGTACGATTTTTGGGGATCAGCACCTTTTGCAGTTCTAGGCAGTTTGGAGTGGGAGTACTTTGGGGAAAACACCCTGCCGTCGTATAACGATGTTATCAACACGCCGGTCAACGGCATATTCCTTGGAGAAGTGTTTTATAGAATAGGCTCGGATATACTCGATGATCGAACAACGGGGTGGGAGAGATTCGGCCGGGAATTTTCTGTTTTCCTTCTTTCTCCCACGAGAGCCTTCAGCAGGTTCACACAGGGGAAACTGTTCAGAGTGACCTCGGAAGAGGTCTATCAGACAGAACCGCTGAACGTGACGTTGTCGAGCGGGATGCGTAGGGTCAATGAGGGACCACAGGGATCAAGCTTTTGGTCGGGACCTACAAACTTCTGGTTTAACGTTCATCTTGACTATGGGAATCCGTTTGAAGTAAGGTCGCGGAAGCCTTTTGATTATTTCAAATTGAGGGTGGATCTTACAAAAGTAACGGGAAGAAAAATACTGGACAATATCACAGGATACGGACTCCTGTTCGGCAAGAATGTTGTCCACTCTGGCGGCCTGGATATGCTGGTCGGGGGATTTCAACATTTTAACTACTTCGATAATAAGACGTTCGAATTAGCCACCATCGCGTTCGGTCCCGGAATAGTCTCTAAGCTGCCGGTAGGCTCGAAGTCCAATCTTTACACGAACCTCCATGTCGGCGTCGTACCGTTCGCCGGAAACAGTACATTCTATGGGCCTGACACTTCTCAGGTCAGGGATTATAACTATGGAGGAGGCGCGGAAGCAAAACTTGAAAGCACTCTCAATCTTGGATCTTGGGTAGGCGTTACATTCATAGGTTATTATTTCTGGGTTCGTACCTATGTGGGGCATGCCGGGGATCACCTTATCGGCCTTGTCAAACCCCGTATTGCATTTAAACTATTCAACAATCTCAGTATTGGATTTGAACATTCGGCGTACTATAGTGATCGATACACACGTGATAATGGCGATTTTCATAAGGTAAGAACCGAACAGAAAGTCTTTCTGCAACTCTACTTCGAAAGTTTCAAGCAACAGGAAGAATGAGCTACTTTGTTCGTGCTTTCAAATGCCAGAATGAAAGGCGCTGATTGATAGCGTAATAAAAGCAAAGATGAATCTAAACGCTTGGCTGGGCACAAAAAGTCTCAAATGGATTCCCGCATTATCCACAATTGGTCTTGTTGTCATAATGAGTTGGCTGCTCTATAGAAACAAAGAATAATCATGACAAAGAAGCCAAAGAATCGGTTCATTCGTATGAATGTCATCATTATTTCGTTGGCTGTCATCGGCATGGTGAAACCGATGTATTCGCAGTCTCAGGCAAGGGATTCTACATTTCATCCGTACCATGTTAATTACTGGGTAACAGGTGGTATCTTAATCGTGGGAATTCCGATAACAAATTTTGGAATACCCCAGTTGAACAAATCAACCATAACAGATGCAGAAATACAAGCATTGGACAGAAATGATATTAACCCAATTGACCGATGGGCTTTGAAACAGGATCCCTCGCAGATGGGTTACTACGGACATTTTTCAAATCAAGTGACTGGGGTTACAGTACTTTTTCCGTTACTCACATTGCTGGATCACAACATAAGGCAAGACTGGTTGGACGTGTTGCTTATTTATGCGGAGACCCAAGTAGTTGTAAATACTATATATCTCTATAGTCCTCTCGGACCATTTTTTCAAAATAGATTTCGTCCTGTTGTTTACTACGATGTGCTTGGTAACAGCCCTGAGAAAATGGGAGGCGTCAACCGCAATTCATTTTTCAGTGGCCATACTGCATCTGTCGCAACGGCAACCTATTTTGCCGCAAAGGTATTTTGTGATTATCATCCGGAACTAGGATGGAAGAAATATCTTGTCTATGGTGCGGCGGGAATACCGCCACTTATCGTAGGATATCTAAGAATTAAAGCACTCATGCATTTTCCATCGGACATAGTAGTCGGTTTTGGAGTAGGGGCATTATGCGGCATATTAATCCCAGAGTTTCATCGCATCAAAATTGAAAACGTTTCATTGGGGTTGTATCCTTCTTTTAAAGGAATGGGAATATGTATGAAATGGCAGCCGGATTTTTTAAAATAGGCGTGTGCACTTTTTAAAATGAATTTCGTTGTGTTTCTAACATAGAAGATTGGATATATCAATGCGACTTAGGTTTCTTATACCACTCCTTCTCATCGTCATATTCGGATCTTCCCCTTTTGGGAAAGCAGACCTCTTTGCACAAAATCCCGCTTCACGGGATTCCGCAGAGCGGAACAAGTACAACTTTTCTCAGTTCGGAAATGAGACCTGGGACTTTATCAAGCAACCGACTAAATGGGAAGGGAGTGCGAAATGAAACGTGGGATTTATTTATCACTTCTCTTGATCATCATATGTGAATCCTCCCTCTTCGGACAACTAAAATATACTTTCTCTCAGTTCGGAAATGAGACCTGGAGTTTTATTAAACAACCGACCAAATGGGAAGGGAGTGATTGGCTCAATATCGGTCTGATAAGCGCAGGAACATTTTTGGTGATGCAAGCCGATCAACCAATTCGCGATGCAGTTCTAAAAGATCAAAGGTACTACAAAAGTGTTCCGATCGAACTCGGTAGAATGTGGGGGGAACTCTATACGCCAGTGCTGCTCTTTAGCGGTTTTGCTGCACATTCATTGCTGACAGATGACATTGGAACAAGGAAAATTGCCTATGAGATCGGGCAGGCTTCGCTCTACGCCGGCGCAGTTACTCAGCTCCTCAAGATCGCAATTGGCAGGACAAGACCTTATGTCAACGAGGGCTCTAGGTCGTTTCATCCATTCTCATCGTTTTCTTTTAAACAAGCTTATCAGTCGCTTCCTAGTGGGCACAATACTATTGCATTTGTCTTATGCACTGTTCTTTCAAGGAACGCCAAACCGGTTTGGTTAAAAGGAATAGCCTACTTACCGGCCGCACTAACATTAGTCTCTCGAGTTTATCAAGATCATCACTGGTCATCTGATGAATTTCTCGGCGCAGCAGTCGGTTACTGTGTTGCGACCTGGGTCGTAGATCTCCATGAGCAAAAGGAAAACCGAATCCACATGTCATCTGTCTTTCCCCTCACGATTAGCATTACGCTTGACTAACGTAAATCTGATGTGCACAACAAATGCAACCATCATACCGAAATCGTAATTGACAGATGGCCGGAATCCCGACAGGTCGGGACCGGGTTCATTTCAATCACATTTACCATCGAGGGAAAAACATTATGCGCCGTTTACTTGTATTCGCCGTAGCAGTGTTCTTGTCGAGCACTGTCGATGCACAGCTCAGGATTAATCTCAGCTTCAATGTAGATCGCCAACCAATTTGGGGTCCGACTGGTTACGATCATGTTGAATATTATTACCTGCCGGACATTGGAGTTTACTACAATGTTCCCCGGCAGAGGTTTTTCTATAATCAAGGAAGACGCTGGATAAGCAGCTCATCGTTGCCTTCCCGTTATCGTGGTTATGACTTGTATCATTCTTACAAAGTAGTGTTGAATGAGCCGGCACCGTATCGAAACGACAAAACGTATAAAGAAAAATATTCCTCATATAAAGGTCGTCACGATCAGCAGCCGATCCGCGATAGCCGTGATTCAAAATATTTTGTAAACAAAAACCACCCCGAGCATAATAACTGGGTAAAGCAACAAAAGCACGATAAAGGTAAAGGCAAGGAAAAGGGTCGCGGCAACAAACCTGCGAAAAAATAACAGACAACACAAAAAAGATCGGAATGGGAATGTTGGGAAATTGAATCACTCCGCAGGTAAACAAGAACATGGATGTTCTTGAACGACCTGCGGAGAGGGGGATCAGTCACAATAGTAACTTACACCTTGATCGCATTTACATCGAACTCACAAGGGAAGGAATATGTCCATGGACTTCAAGAAAAACGTAGGGATGTTGCTGCTGGGCATCTGGCTTATAGTCTCGGGTGTGGCAGCACTTGTCCCGGCTGTGTTTTTCAACGGCCTGGCAACGATCTTGGCGATCCTCGCCGTCCTCGCTGGAATATTCATCTTGATGCGTCGATAGATCAACGTCGTTCGTGAATTGTGGAAGCTGCCGCACCGACCAAATTGGAAGCGAGTAATTGGCCAAAACTTGGTGTCATAGGTGCCGGAACATTCTTGCTCATGCAAGTCGATCAGCCAATTCGCGATGAGGTTCTAAAAGATCAAAGATGCTGCGAGGGTGTTCTGATGGAATTCGGCAGAACGTGGGAGGAACTCTTTACGCCAGTGCTGCTCTTTGGCGGTTTTGCTGCACATTCTCAGTCGCAAAAAAAACCATGATATTCAAACAACTTCGTACACTGCGTTGGCCGGATCTGCCTACTCTTCTTGGTCTTCTGTGCGTTTCTACCTCGGTGTATTGTTCATTCAAAGGGGCTTTTGCAGCCGCATACGCGCTGATTCTCGCGCAATTCATCTTTGACTATGCTGATGGGAAGCTGGCACGAACTATTGGTGGAGGGGTCTTGGGGATCTACCTGGACAGCTTCTCGGATTTCATGGCGGTTGCCGCATCGGTCGTGTTCGGTTGGTTTGTCGGGATAAACGGTCCTGCAATGTTTATTGCCGGATTCTTGAATATTGGCGCGGCAGCGGTGCGATTGGCTTACTTCACGACACATAAGCAAAAGGGGTTCACGGGTGTTCCAACTCCATTGGCTGCATCCGCAGTTTCAACGATTGCTTACCTTGGATATTTCTTTGCCAAGGCAAACATTGGCTGGTTTGTGATTTTCTATTTTGCTTCCGCCATTGCGATGATTTCCGATTTGAGAATGAAGAAAATATAATCGAATTCTTATGGCTGATCAAAGTAATGCTCTTAACGGAACGCGCTTCCTCGTTATCGCGGCAGCGCTCGTGATTGTCATCTACGGCATCAATCAGGCACAGTCGGTTGTTGCATTGTTCCTTGTCTCTGTTTTCCTCGCTCTCCTCGGAACGCCGCCGGTACTCTGGCTAGAACGAAAACGCGTTCCTTCTCTTGTAGCGGTGATGATCGTAATGGCAGGCATGATTACTCTTCTGCTGATTATCGGTGCAGTGGTAGGATCGTCTCTCAGCACCTTTTCCGACGTCTTGCCTTCGTATCAGGCACGCCTGCACGAGCAAGTCTTGGCGCTCAAGGCGCTCTTGGCAAGGAAGGAAATAGTAATCACTGACTCGGTCTTGCTTGAGTACCTCAATCCGGGGGCGGCGATGAGCCTGACTGCCGGCTTGCTCACAGGGGTGGGTTCAGCGCTTTCCAACATCGTCCTCATCTTGCTCACGGTAACATTCATTCTCCTTGAGGCCTCAAGCTTCCCCATCAAGCTCCGTTCTGTACTCGGTGATCCTCAACGCGCCTTTCCCCGATTCACGAAGTTTGTCAATGATATCAAGCGTTACATGGTCATCAAGACGATCATCAGTCTTACCGCGGGGGTCACAATAGGGTTATGGTTGTTCATCCTCGGCGTGGATTTTCCCGTTCTCTGGGGTTTCCTGGCCTTTCTGCTCCACTACATACCCAATCTGGGTCAAATTATGGCCGCCATTCCTGCGGTGCTACTGGCGTTCATTCAACTCGGTATGGGACCTGCCGCGCTTGCCGGAGCCGGGTACCTCGTGGTGGGCTTCGTACTGGGAAATGTGGTTGAGCCGCGGCTTATGGGGCGCAAACTCGGATTGTCGACACTGGTCGTCTTTCTCTCTCTCATTTTTTGGGGGAGCCTGCTCGGTCCCATCGGTGTGGTGCTCTGCGTTCCCTTCACCATGACCCTGAAGTTCGCCTTTGAGAGCAGCAAAAGCACGCGATGGATAGGGGTCTTGCTCGAGTCGGAAAAGTCCGCCGAGAGTATTCCACCGGCGATGAAAAAGAAGATCCGTGCTGACGCTTGAATTTGGTGACGATTATCGCGGCGCTCGACACGCAACGAACAATCTCATGCGAAGCCATCTCAAACGCTCTCCCGCTCTCAACGTGTGCTCTGGAGATCGGTTTTAGTACCAATCAATGCGGAATCGGAATAATGAAAACCTATCGGCGTACGGTCAGTATCGTGGCTCTTCTTGGTATCTGTCTGGCTCAACAAGCGTATCCACAAGCTTCTGCGCGTGATTCTTCATTTCATCCATACCGTGTGAATTATTGGGTGACCGGGAGCCTCATCGGCGTTGGATTGACAACAAACTACCTCGGAGTTTCAAGGGTATTCGGCAAAAAAGAGCTGTCTCCTTCGGAAACAGAGGGATTGAATAAGAGCAATGTAAACAGTTTCGACCGCTGGGTACTCTATCAAGACCCGGCGAACAGGGCCGACTTCGGAAGATATTCAAATTATGCCGTTGCGTCTATGGTTGTGCTTCCCGCATTCCTCTTGCTTGATAAACAAATCAGTCGGGATTGGTTCGATGTGCTTCTCATGTATGCGGAAACCATGTCCATCACACCCAATATCTATGAATGGAGTCCTCTCGGAGTTACTTTTCAAAACAGAATCCGGCCTGTTGCATACTACGATCAACTCACGTATGACGAGAGAAAATCAGGTAATAACCGGAATTCATTCTACAGCGGTCACGAGGCCGTTGTCACGGCATCCACGTTCTTTATGGTAAAGGTTTACTCCGATTACCATCCTGAAATAGGAAACAACAAATATCTCCTCTACGGCGCAGCGACAATTCCTCCTCTCATCATGGGATATTTCAGGGTGAAAGCGCTCGCACATTTTCCTACCGATGTGTTGGTCGGCATGGGGGTTGGGGCTTTGTGCGGGATCATTATTCCCGAACTTCACCGTTTCCAGGACAAAAACATTTCACTGGGACTGTATTCATCATCCGAATCAACAGGGATCGCAATACGATGGCAGCCCGACTTTTTGAAATAGAAAGGAGTACAAAATGAAACCAACAACTCAATCGGTTGCTTTACTCTTTACAATGCTCATCGTAGCCGTCATTGGCCTGGCAGGCTGCGATTCGACGGGCAGACAGCGTTCAAAAGAAGCAACAACAACGATGCAAACCATGGAGAACGATATCAAATCAGTTGCCCTGCAATTGGATGCCACGGGAGCGTCGCTCGATGAACTTATGAGGCCTGGTCAATCAGATGTGAAGAAGGCTTTCAATTCATATACGGATAACGT
Organism: uncultured Ignavibacteriaceae bacterium; assembly: GCA_964480945.1. Classification (GTDB taxonomy): domain Bacteria; phylum Bacteroidota; class Ignavibacteria; order UBA10030; family UBA10030; genus VGWB01. The sequence continues at coordinate 19,858 of CAYZRX010000068.1, forward strand.
ATCAAAAATTGAGAAAATGGAGAAAGACTTCGCCAAACACGCCGATGAAATGAAGGCTCGGGGTAAGGACTATTTCGAGGAATGGCAAAAGGAAGGCGACAAATACAAAAACCCGCAGATACAGGAACTCAGTGAACAGCGTCGTATCGAACTTGGCGAAATATATGGAAGGATAGCTGAAAACAGCATAGGTGTGGAGGACGCTTTCAAAGCGTATGTATCCGACGCCAAAGAAATTCAGAATTATCTCTCGAACGATTTGACGCCAAAAGGAATCGAGGCAATTGCCGCGATAGCCAGGAAAGTCGTCAATAACGGAGAAAACCTGCGATACGCAATAAAGAACGTCCAGGCGGCAATCGAAAAGGCAAGAGCAGAAATGATTCAAAGCGGGAGGTAATACTTTTCTCTTCTTCCGCCGAGATCATGATGGTTGATATTGATGCCAATCGACTTGAGGTAGCGAAAACGTTCAGTGCAACGAAGCTTGTTCACGGCAATGGCGTTGATGAGAATCGTGAGAAAGATCGCAACGCCAAACCTGACTCTGTCAACAGCAATAAGCTGATCGGAACATGAGAGCATGGAGCCAATCTTCTTCCTCAAAGGCCTGATTATTGGATTTGCGATGGCGGTTCCTATTGGGCCGATCGGTGTCATATGCATCCACAAGACACTGGCTGAGGGGCACGCACGCGGCCTGATCATCGGCCTTGGGGCTGCAACCGCAGATTCGCTGTACGGCAGTATCGCTGCGTTCGGTCTCACGTTTGTCTCGGATGCGATCGCCAGCCAGCAGTTCTGGGTGCGTCTGGTTGGAGGAGGATTACTCTTGTTTCTTGGAATAAGGACATTGCGTGCTAAGCGAAAGGATCCTATACTCCCCTTCGGCAAGACGGGATTTTGGGGATCGTACGTCTCCGCCTTTCTCCTCGCACTCACCAATCCAGTGACCATCTTTGCCTTTGTTGCTGTGTTCGCTGCCTTTGGGCTGGGACAGAGGCTTAGTATCATCTCAGCGTGCATTCTTGTCCTCGGAGTTTTTGCAGGTTCGTGTCTATGGTTTCTGACTCTTGGTTTCATTGCGACATTCTTCAGAAAAAGGCTGGATTCAGGTGGACTCAGATGGGTCAACAGGATTTCCGGCATTTTGATCATTTTATGTGGGATGGCTGCCCTGGTGAGTATGACTTGACGTTTGCAACCATCAATCTTTCTCTCTGCACGCTTTTCAGAAAAGCACGCGCATTGCGATCGCGACAAAGAAAGCAAGGTGATAGAGCACATGCAGAATGAGCATCCACCAACTGACCGACAAAAGCTGTCGCCGCTGAAGGTAGCGTCATATGCGGGCTTTGCCCTAGGCGCAATCGTGCTCGTTTGCGTGTTGGTTCTCCTGCTCTTCTCTGATCCCCTTGTGAACAGGTTCATCAAGCCCAGGATTACAAAGGCTTTCGCTGAGGCATATCCCGCGTACTCGATACGCATCGCCGACATGAATTACAGCGTCTTCAAGAACCGCTTTGGATTTGACTCCGTTGCAGTGAGCGCAGTCGATGGCACATTCTCGAGCACTATGGGTCCGTTCTCCGTGAGCGG
>CAYZRX010000069.1:0-21094 GCA_964480945.1 uncultured Ignavibacteriaceae bacterium
AAGTTCGATCAGACGATCGATGCGAAGACAAAGGAATGGGTAGAAAAAATGCGCCCGTACGCCGGGACAAAGGTCATCGCATATCATAACGAGTGGCCTTATTTCGAGCAGCGCTTCGGGCTGCAGATCGTCGACTTCCTGGAGCCGAAGCCTGGTATCCCGCCGACGCCATCGCAGCTTCTGAAGGTCATCAATGAGATGAAGCGTGATCAAATCAAGATCATCATCACGTCGCCCTACTTCACGACAGAATCCGCGGACCTTGTGGCGCGCAACACCGGCGCCAAGGTCGTTACGCTTGCGACGTCGGTCGGCGCCAGCGATCAGATCAAGACATACTACGACCTCTTCGACTACGACATCTCACAAATCATAGAGGCCCTGCGCTAGGTCTCGAGGAATCGAACGGGAGAATACCGCCATGGAAGTCATGTTTAGTCAGAGTTTTGTCTTCAATGCCTTACTCGTGAGCGCGGTCTTGGGTCTCTTGCTTTCTTACCTGGGCGTCCACGTCGTAGGCCGGGGAATTGTTTTTGTCGATCTCGCGCTCGGCCAGATTTCGATGCTGGGTGTCGCCTTTGCAAATCTCATCGAAGGGGATCCGACGATCATCTCGATCATCTTCACGATGGTCGGAGCATTCCTGCTTTCCTTCATCAAGGTGAGAGACAAACGCTTGAAGCACGAAGCGATCATCGGGATCGTCTATGCCGTTGCGTCGGCCGGCACCGTCCTCTTGATCTCGAAGACGCCGCACGGTGAAGCGAACATTTCCGAAGTCTTGTTCGGAAGCCTGTTTACCGTCACGTCTGCGCAAATCGTCTCTCTGGCAATCGTATTCGGAATCATCGGCCTCGTTCATATCATTTTCCGGAAGAGGTTTTTCCTCCTGACCGAGCAATTTGAGAATCGAGAAGTCGAACATATGCGGATCTTCGATCTGTGGAATTTTCTTTTCTATCTTTCGATCGGTCTTTCCATCGTGTTCGCTGTGAGGCTCGCGGGCGTCATCCCGGTCTTTTCCTATCTTATTATCCCTCCGGTCGCAGCGATCCTCTTCTCGCAAAGTAAACTGGTCGTTGTATGGATTTCGCTGCTCATCAGCCTTCTCGGCGGCTTCTTTGGCATTTATTTTTCAGTTCACTTCGATTTCCCGGCAGGGTCCTCCATCGTCGCGGTGCTTGGAGGCCTTTTCGTCATCGTCGCGCTCTTCCGATTCAGCAGGTTCATGGGTCTCCGTCTGACCAACAACAATCACGTGCAAGAAAACGGTGATGTCGCTGAATGACAAAATAGCACTGGTTACCGGCGGGACCGGGGCTCTTGGCAGGGTCATTGCAGGGCGCTTGGCGCACGAGGGAGCAACGGTGTTCGCAAGCTTCCTTCATGAGAAAGAGCTGCAGGGACTTCCACCTGAATTCGGAAGGTCGATCGCGAAGGTCAAGGCAGACGTGACGAACGAAGCAGACGTGCGACAGTTGTACGATCAGATCATTTCCCGTTCGTCCCGTGTGGATATCGTCGTGAACGCCGTGGGAGGATTCCTTCCCCGAAAGCCGCTCACCGACGTCTCCCTGTCGGAATGGGAGTCCATGATGAACGTCAATCTCAAGTCCACATTTCTTTCAACGCGCGAATTTCTTCGCCGTATGAAGGGACAGACATACGGGCGTATCATCAATATCTCGGCGATGGTTGGCTTGAACCCAACGGCCGGGCGCGCGCCCTACGCGATCTCAAAAGCCGGGGTTTCGCTCCTCACTGAAATCGTCGCACAGGAACAAAAGGGGAGGGGCATCACCGTCAATGCCATCGCCCCGAGCATCATCGCTACACCTGCAAATCTCGTCTCGATGCCTGACGAGGATTCGAGCAAATGGGTGAAACCGGAAGAGATCGCCGATCTTATCTGCTATCTCTGTTCGCCAGCTGCCGGAGCCATCACAGGTACGACCTTCAAGGCTTACGGCGGGGTGTGACAGCCCGTATTGATTTTGTTCTCCGCTTTCGATATTTTGCAGTGTGAACGCTCCATTGTGTGTCCCATTGCGGAAGCGATACTGTCAACGTACAGGAATCCAGCAAGGCAGGCGAGAGTCACGCTTGCCTTTTTCATTTAACGAAAGATCGAACCATGACGCTGAGCGAGAAGCTCGACATTGACCTGAAAGATGCGATGAAGAGCGGCAACAGGACCAAGCTCGAGACTCTCCGGTTGATCCGGGCCCACCTCATTGAGCTTTCGAAGCGTGGGACGGGGAAAGAAATTACTTCAGACGAGGAACTCTCCGTTCTCACCGGAGCAATCAAGAAACGAAAAGAAGCCATTGAGCTCTACGAGAAGGGTGGGAGGATGGATCTTGCAGACCAGGAGCGCCGGGAGCTTGACATCATTACAGCGTATCTTCCGAAGCAAATGAGTCCGGAGGAGGCAGGAGAGGTTGTGCAGAGAATCATCGGGGAAACGGGGGCAAGCTCTCCGAAGGACTTCGGCAAGGTGATGCCGCTGGCGATGAAGGAGCTGAAAGGAAGAATAGACGGCAAGGCGGTTCAAGAGATCGTCAAAGCGAGACTGGGAGGCTGACCATGATAATCGACCTGTTGATCCTTCTTCCCCTTATCGGCTTCGGTGCACTCGGGTATCGGGATGCATCAGCGAGGAAACTTGTAGCGATAGCTGTATGCATTATTGCGATGTTTGTTGCGCAGCTCTTGATGCACGATGTCGCAGGGCTCCTGATCAGCTTGCTCCACGCCCAACCAGCGTCGGCGCCGGAAGCGGCCTATTTTTGGATCTTCACGATGCTCCTTCTCTTGCAGGCGATCCTCTACCGGTTCGTAGCCCACAACTACAAGTTCGGAGGCATCATCGATCGGATCGTCGGTGTCGTTCTTGGATTGGCCGAGGGACTGCTGATCATCAGCGTTGTCATCTTCATCCTGACGATGCAAGGCCCCCCCTCGCGAAGGACCTTGTGGGACACCCGACTCTATCATCCCGTTGCGTCCATCGCGCCGCGCACCATGGACTTTTTCTCGAACCTTTTGCCGAGTGCGGAGCAATCGATTGAAGAGATGACCTCGCCCGGTCAGGGAAAGGTTGACTCCACTCTGCAGGCACCTCAGCAGTGAGGATTGTGGCGACCTGATGGCTGATTTCTCCGCTGTGATACGAAAGCTGGAATTCGACAGGATCCTCGATCGGCTCAAGCAACTTGCCGTCTCCGAGCCGGGACGCGAATCAGCCGGTTCGCTTCTTCCATCAACCTCGGTGGAGACAATTCGGCGGGACCTGTCCAGGGTTTCGGAAGCCAAAGAGCTCCTGATCGCCGAAGGTGGTGTGCCTCTCGATGGTATCAAGAGCATCGCTCCGGCGCTGAAGAAGTCCTCGATCGAAAATCACATCCTCACGAGCAAGGAGCTGCTCGACATCGCGTCGACACTTCGAGGTGCTCGCAGCATGGCAGGATTCATCTCCAAACGACAGAAGAATTGTCCTCAGCTTGCCGCGATCGCGGCCGATCTGTTCTACGACAAAGTGGTCGAATACAACATCCTCGAGTGTATTGACGAGGAAGGGAGAATGCGCGATACTGCGAGCAAGGAACTGCGCAGGATCCGCCAGGAAATCATTTCGACCTCGGAACTGCTGAGGAAGAGCCTTGGTTCCATTCTCAAAAGAATCTCGGAAAAGGAATTCCTCCAAGAAGAGATCATTACTACGCGCGACGGCAGGATGGTGATTCCGGTGAAGGTCGAGCACAAGAATCACGTCCCAGGGTTCATTCACTCCAGCTCCGCTAGCGGCGCCACGGTGTTCATCGAGCCAGCCGAAACACTGAATCTGAATAATGCGCTGACGGAGCTTCATCTGGGCGAGCAGCGTGAGACGGCGCGCATTCTCGCGGGCCTTACACTTCAGGTGGGAGGGATTCGCGAGCAGGTCGAGCAGACGCTTCAGCACCTTGCCGCTCTCGATCTTATCTTCGCGAAGGCGAGGCTATCGATCGAGGTCCTGGGTAATCCTGCAGGCATTCCCCCAACATCGCGCGTAAATCTCAGCGGTGCGCGTCATCCCGTGCTCCTGCAGAAACACCGGCGCGAGGAGATCGAACCGCTTGACCTCGAATTTGGTGATGACACGAGGACGCTCGTCATCACGGGCCCGAACGCCGGGGGCAAGAGCGTCGCGATGAAGACCGTTGGCCTCCTGGCCCTCTGTCATCAGGCAGGCTTGCATATCCCTGCGTCACCCGAATCCGAGATGTGCCTCTTTGAGGAAATCTTTGTTGATATTGGTGACGAACAATCGATCGAGAATGATCTCAGCACCTACACGTCTCATCTTCTTTGCCTGCGCGATATCCTTCAGCGAGCCGGCAAGGGGAGTCTTGTGCTGATCGATGAAATTGGCGCGGGAACCGATCCCGCGGAAGGGGGCGCGCTGGCTGCCGCGGTGCTGAGGGAGCTTACCGAGAGGGGGGCGATGACGATCGCGACAACACACCATGGCATGCTGAAGGCTTTCGCGCATGAAACGCCGGGCGTCTCCAACGCATCACTCGAGTTCGACCAGGAAACCCTCACGCCGACCTACAAGTTTCGCTCGGGCCTCCCCGGCAGCAGCTACGCGCTCGAACTGGCCCAGAGACTTGAGATCCCTCGAGGGTTGATCGATCGGGCGCGAGAACTCGTGGGGGATGAGAAAGTCAAGCTGGAACAGTTGCTCTCCGACCTCGAGCGTCAATCTCAGCAATATCGGGCACAGATTCGGGAAGTCTCCACGGAACGCGATCGGCTCGATTCCCTGGTTCGAATGTACGATCAGAAAATGAGAGATCTCCGAAAGGAGATGCAGTCTATCCGGAAGCAGGCCGTCGACGAAGCCCAGGATCTCGTCCGTGGTGCTCAGGCGTTGATTGAGCGCTCCATCAAGGAAATACGCGAATCAGCGGCTGCAAAACCGGTCGTCCGATCTGCGAGGGAGAGCGTTCAGCGATTCCGACAGGAAATGGCTGGCTTGAGCGTGCAGGTTCAGCCGGACGAGCCGGAGGATCTGCGGGTTGGCGATTCGGTCCGATTCAAAGAGGGGAGCCAGGCGGGCGAGATCATCGAGATCAAGCCTCCCTTTGCGACGGTGCTTTCCGGCAATGCCAGGCTCCGGGTGAAGCTGAACGCGCTCAAGAAAGCAGGTGACCAGCAAGCCGTTTCGCAGGCATCGACCGAAGGGCTCTACGTGCCGGAGGGGAAATCGGAAATCGATGTGCGCGGTCTTCTCGGCGAGGAGGCAATACCGAAGATCGAGAGATTCCTGGACGATGCAACGGTCGCAGGACTACACAGGGTCGATATCATCCACGGGAAGGGAACTGGAGCGCTGCGGAAGAAGGTGACGGAATTCCTCAAGGCGTATCCGCACGTCAAGTCTTACAGGTTGGGGGAATGGAACGAAGGAGGGATGGGAGTCACCGTGGTGGAGCTCGACTAGTATCAAGACAAGAAAGAGGCCGGTCGACTGAAATGGACATGATACGCTCCATTAGAAAGATCCTGATCACAAACCGCGGGGAAATCGCCGTGCGCGTCATCCGGGCGTGCAGAGAGATGGACGTGATTCCTGTCAGCGTATTCTCCGATGTGGATCGCAAGGCACTTCACGTCTTGCTGGCTGAGGAGGCGTACCCGCTCGGCGGGGCGGCTCCAAGCGAAAGCTATCTGAATCAGACGAGGATCCTCGAGATTGCGCAGACGGCTCGCGTTGATGCGATCCATCCGGGCTACGGTTTCCTCGCGGAAAATCCTGCGTTTGCCAAAAGGGTAGAGGAAGCAGGTATTGCGTTCATTGGTCCGAGCAGCAAGTCCATTACGCTCATGGGGGATAAGACCGAAGCGCGCAAGGCGGCGCAGCGGCTCGGCGTGCCGACAATTCGTGGCACGATCGAACCGCTGAAGGATGAGGCCGAGGGACTCCAACGAGGGGCCGAGATTGGATTTCCACTTCTCCTCAAGGCCGCGGCGGGAGGCGGCGGCAAAGGGATGAGAATCGTCCGCTCACCTGAGGATTTTGCTGCGTCCTTCCGGGCAGCTCAATCGGAAGCAAGGACGGCGTTCGGTGATAGTAGGGTGTACATTGAACAGTATCTCGAGTCACCCAGGCACATAGAGGTTCAGGTGCTCGCTGACGGCCATGGAAATACCGTCTACCTCGGTGAACGTGAATGTTCTATTCAGCGCCGGCATCAGAAGATTGTTGAAGAATCGCCGTCAACCGCTGTGGACGAAAAGCTTCGCACAGCCCTGGGAGAAGCGGCCGTTGCGCTCGCGAAGGCTGCCGGGTATACGAATGCGGGCACGATGGAATTCCTCGTGGACCAGCAGGGCAGCTACCATTTCCTTGAAATGAATACAAGGCTTCAGGTGGAGCATCCCGTAACGGAAATGATAACGGGTATTGACCTTGTGAAAGAGCAAATCCGCGTGGCCGAGGGAAAGGAGCTCTCGTTTCGGCAGGCGGACGTTCGCCGGCGTGGGCACGCCATCGAATGCCGCATCTGCGCAGAAGACCCTGAACAGGACTTCCTGCCGTCGACAGGCACCCTTGCCTGCTATCGAGCGCCTCAGGGCAATATACGAGTGGAGAACGGCTTCCGGGAGGGAGATGAGGTCTCAGTCTTCTACGATTCCCTGCTTGCAAAGGTGATCGCGTGGGGATCGAGCCGGCGCGACGCGATCGTGTCCATGAAGCGAGCCTTGGCTGAGTTTGTGATCGAAGGAGTAAAGACGACCATCCCTTTCTGTCAGTTCGTCATGGCTCACCCTGCGTTCCTCGATGGTCGGATTGACACGGGGTTCATCAACAAACACTACACAGCGGCCCACGCAGTCCAAGAGAACCCTCAGGAAACGCTTGCTGCCGCTCTGGCGGCCGCGCTCTTGGTCAACGGTCAACATGAACCAGTCGCATCGGGATCCAATGGCCAGGCCGAACCGATGACCAATTGGAAACGGCTGAGACAGGAAACGTTCCGATGAGGCAGAAAGTCTTCAAAGCGACAATTGGCAGCAAATCCTTCGACATACGCCTTGACTCTCCAGGCTCAATACACGTCGATGGCCATCTCATCGCATACGACCTAAGCCTCATAGAACCAGGAGCTTATTCCCTTATTTTGAATGGGAAGGTTCATACGGTCTACACAAGCGGCGGGACCACATGCCCAACAAAGAGTGCGGAGTCAATTCCTCGGCCGGAAACGCGCGCCAGGGAAATCCGGTTGACAATCCTGGGTCGCGAATACAATGTCACCGTCGACGACCCGCGATCGCTCCTCTTGCGGTCCTATCTTTCCAAAGGGGAGCCCCCCTCGGCTACTGTTGCTGTGCGTGCTCCCATGCCTGGCTTGATTGTACGCATCGAGGTCCAGGCCGGACAATCAATCCAACCCGGTCAGGGCCTCGTCGTCCTTGAAGCCATGAAGATGGAGAACGAGATCAAAGCCCTCACGGCGGGCAGAGTCTCTGATGTCCATGCCTCTCCAGGGAAAGCGGTCGAAAAAGGAGAGCTGCTCGTTTCTCTTACTCAGGATTAGGTGATTTGCGATATTCTCTGCAAATAAAAGGGATAAGCTCTATCTAATGAAACAAAACTCTACAGACCCGGAACCACCTGTCACCTTGGATTTAGCGCTCGAGCACGGCCTGACGAGGGACGAATATGCCCGCATTCTTGAGATCCTCGGGCGAACTCCCACCTACACGGAGCTCGGAATTTACAGTGTGATGTGGAGCGAGCACTGTAGCTACAAGAATTCAATTGCTCTTCTCAAGACACTCCCGCGGTCCGGTGGGCGGCTCCTGGTGAGCGCAGGGGAGGAGAACGCGGGCTTGATTGATATCGGAGATGGGCTGGCAGTAGCGTTCAAAATCGAAAGCCATAACCACCCATCTGCAGTGGAACCGTATCAGGGAGCCGCGACGGGCGTCGGTGGCATCTTGCGGGATATCTTCACCATGGGCGCGCGTCCCATCGCCGCCCTCAACTCACTTCGGTTTGGTTCATTGGACGACGAGCATGTCCGGTATCTCTTCAAGCGAGTTGTCAAGGGGATTGGCGACTATGGGAATAGCTTTGGCGTACCCACCGTGGCAGGGGAAGTCTATTTCGACAAATCATACGCCGCAAACCCGTTAGTCAACGCAATGGCGGTCGGCATTGTAGAGCACGGCCATGTCGCACGCGCCGTTGCCAAGGGTGCAGGCAACTTGGTAATGATCGTCGGCTCATCCACAGGTCGAGACGGCATCCACGGCGCCACGTTTGCCTCTGAGGAAATCTCTGAAGCATCGGAGGCTAAGCGGCCATCTGTTCAGGTCGGAGACCCATTCACAGAGAAGCTATTGCTTGAAGCCACTCTGGAAGCCGTTCAAGCTGGCCTCGTCGTCGGGATACAGGATATGGGAGCGGCAGGGCTAACGTGCTCCAGCACGGAAATGAGTGCACGAGGAAAGTCAGGGATGACAATCAACCTCGACAAAGTGCCGCTTCGGGAAGAGGCAATGAGCAGCTATGAGATCATGCTCTCCGAATCGCAGGAGCGCATGCTTGTCGTGGTTGAGAGAAGCCATGAAGCGGACGTACAGAAGCTATTTCAAAAGTGGGACTTGCATGCTGTGACAATCGGTGAAGTCATAGAATCTGACAGGGTGATCGTTACGCACGGCGGGGTCCTGAAGGCCGACGTACCGGCAGACTCTCTGGTGCTGGGAGGCGGAGCTCCCGTGTATAGCCGAGAAGCGAGGGAGCCTGCATATATCCAGGAGTGCCGCGCATTCAACCCGGACGATCTTCCGTTGCCCCAAGATTACGACCAAACCCTTCTAGATCTGCTCGCATCTCCAACGATCGCGGCGAAGAAGTGGGTATATGAACAATATGATTCGATGGTGCGAACCAACACCGCCACCGCCAATTGCGACGCCGCGCTTGTCCGACTGAAAGGAACCACGAAAGCGCTGGCGCTTACGACCGACTGCAACGCCCGTTACGTCTACCTCAATCCTCGTCGTGGCGGACAAATTGCTGTAGCGGAGGCAGCCAGGAATGTTGTCTGTACTGGAGCTCAGCCCCTGGGCATAACAAATTGCCTGAACTTTGGCAACCCCTACGATCCTGAGATCTACTGGCAGTTCAGGGAAGCGGTCCTCGGGATTGGCGAAGCGTGCCGCGTCCTGGAGACCCCCGTTACGGGCGGGAACGTAAGCTTCTACAACGAGAGCCCGGACGGAGCCGTTCAGCCAACGCCCGTTATAGGAATGTTGGGCCTACTCGACGATATGTCGCGCGCATTGCCGTCCGGCTTTCAGAGGGTGGGCGACGTCGTCGTTCTGCTGGGAGACAATCGGGGTGAAATTGGAGGGTCAGAGTATTTGTATCTTAGAAGGGGAGAACCGCTTGGCGATGCACCGTTTATCGACCTGCATTTCGAAAAAACCCTGCAGCACGTTACGCTGCACCTCGCGCGCGCTGGCCTCCTCACATCGGCACACGATTGCAGCGAAGGAGGACTCGCTGTGTCGATCGCGGAGGCATGTTTCTGCAGCCCGATCGAGCTGGGTGCATCAACCACAGACCTCGATTCCGAGAAACTGAGATCTGACTTTATGCTCTTCGGGGAATCGCAGTCGCGCATCCTTGTCTCCGCAAGCCCGGCAAACCTGCCACGAATCGTCGAGCACTGCTCCTCGGCCGGCGTACCATCCCGCGTTATAGGCAATGTAACGGAGGAGCCCCGACTACGTATCGGCACGCACATCGGCCTCGATCTTTCCGTGGCAGCGGCGGCCTATTCCAATGCGATACCGAGAGCTATGGGGGAGGGGATCGGAGAGTTGGTATAAGGGCCGAGTGATTCGCGAGAATATATAACTTTACATAATATATATTATCAGACAAACCCTTTACCGAAGATCAGCCGCCCAAAACGCTAACCCATCCAAATCCTTCCCTACGCTGGGCTGCGCCGCCGAGCTTGCAGATCCGCGGCGATCCTTGCGCGCTTTGACGCAACCACGTGCGCGTAGGCCCGCGTGCGCGGTCCTTGGGCTCGCTCACCACGCCGGATCCAGCTTCGTCGCCTGGCGTTCCCTGTCATCTCTTGGTTAGAACTTGATTCGGCCCTCAAACACTGTCCTCACGGGACCCATCAGCCGAACATTTCTGGCAGCCCCGTGTCCGTCATCAAAAGCGACCAGCAGCTCCTGTTTGCTTCTCGGAAGCACGCGGATCGGCGGAGCCAGGCCCCACAGCCGCGATGCCACAAGGGCAGCCGCGATTGCACCCGTTCCACAGGCCAGCGTCTCATCTTCGACGCCTCGCTCGTATGTCCTGATTTTCAATCGTTTAGCTCCATCTCTCTCAATCACATTTACATTAGTTCCCGTGGGTTTGAATCGCTCGTGGTAGCGGAGGCGGGGACCAAGAAACGCCAGATCAACGGCCTCGAGGCTTGCTGGCTGGGGACGAAGATCTGTTACAGGGATAACTATGTGGGGCGCTCCTGTATCTACAAAGTGATACAACTGGGGGATCGAGTCGAGATCGAGCGTATTTCCCAGACTCAGGTCCTTCGGATCCTTCATGAAGAGTCTGACCTGTTTCGATCCAACCTCCACGTGGTATTGATAATCAAGCGCCTCGAAAACGTGTTTTCTCGAAGCTACACCGTGGGTCACGGCATATTGAGCGATACAGCGTCCCCCGTTGCCGCACATACCACCGTAGCTTCCGTCAGCATTGTAGTACATCATCCGATAGTCCCCCCTCCTGCTCCTCTCGAGCAGAAGCAGGCCGTCTGCGCCGATGCCCCAACGGCGGTCGCACAGGAGCTTCGCAGCCTTCGATCCGTCACGGATGCGGCGGGTCCGGTTGTCTATAACGACGAAATCATTGCCGGCGCCTGTCATCTTCGTGAATTTCACGGTCATCGTGGTGTGCCCTGTGTACGGATGATCCTCAGCTGAAGAACAGACCTGACCCGCGCCGTCGCTACGCCGGCCTCGGAAGGTCTTCCTCAGCGTGATGTTTAATGATCTTCGCATTGACGAGGAAAATCACATCCTCTGCGATATTCGTGGCATGGTCAGCCAAGCGCTCGATATGCCTGGAAACGATCATCACGTGAGACGCCGGGTCAATGCACGCAGAAGATTCCTTCATCTTTTGTACCATCAGACTGAACGTCTCGCGATCGAGATTATCGACATTGTCGTCGGCGAGCAGGACCTTCTTGGCGAGGACGGGATCGTTATTGACAAACGAATCGATGGCATCTTTGACCATCTGGCGCGCCGCAGCAGCCATCTCTCTGAGGGAGGTCTGCCTCACGAACGCCGTATGAGGCAGCAGCGGCTCCACGCGCTCTGCAAGATTCACGGCAATGTCTCCAATGCGCTCGAGCTCATTGTTCATCTTCAGTGCCGCCATCAGCAGGCGGAGGTCAATTGCGACAGGCTGCGAGAGCGCAAAGATTCGCAGACATTGCTGATCGATCGAATTATCGTACTCATCGACCTTCTTGTCGCGCTCGATGACCACGCGCGCCAAGTCCAGGTTCGACTCGACAATAGCCTTCACGCCGAGATCGATCTGCTCTTCAACCAGGCTCCCCATGCGGATCAGCATCGTTCGAAGCTGATCTAGTTCCAATTCAAAATGTCTTGCCATCGAGCCCTGCCCTGAATGTTACACTCTGTCGTTTGCATTCATCGGACCGTCATTCCCGGCCTCATCCGAACCTTCCCGTGATGTACTCTTCCGTCTGCTTCTTCGAAGGATTCGTGAAAATCTTCTTTGTGTCGTCAAACTCCACCAGATTTCCCAAATAGAAGAACGCGGTGCGGTCACTGACCCGTGCCGCCTGCTGCATGTTGTGCGTCACGATAATGATGGTGTACTCTCTCTTGAGCTCGTAAATAAGCTCTTCGATCTTCGCCGTGGCGAGCGGGTCGAGTGCACTAGCCGGCTCGTCCATCAGGATGACTTCCGGATTGACAGCCAACGTCCTCGCAATGCAAAGCCGCTGTTGTTGACCGCCTGACAGACTCACGCCCGACTTGTCGAGCGTATCCTTCACCTCATCCCACAGCGCTGCCTGCTTGAGGCTTCGCTCCACGACCTCGTTGAGCTGATTCCGAGGAACGCCGCCGTTCAGCCGCAGACCGATCGCGACGTTATCAAAGATCGACATCGTTGGAAATGGGTTCGGCTTCTGAAAAACCATCCCCACCCTTTTCCGAACCAGCACGGCATCCGTCTGGTAGATATCTTCCCCGTCCAACAGAACGGTTCCCGACATGGTGCCCCCAGCCACCTCGTGCATTCTGTTTAAACATCTCAGGAACGTAGATTTCCCGCAGCCGGACGGTCCAATAATCGCCAACACCTCGTTAGCTGCAACTCCAAGGCTGACGTCATGAAGCGCCTGCACTTTTCCAAAGAAGGCATTGACATTTCGGGCGCTCATCTTGACATCGCCGTTCAAAGTGGACACAAGAGGGTGTGAGGTAACGTGAGGCATAGTCCGTGCTGAGATCTCTGTCATCATAATGCATCATCGTTGAGTGTATCGACTACGCGTCGCTACGCGCATCAGCAAGCTAAGTATCGATATGAGGATAATCAAGACCAACGCCGCCGTCCACGCCTGTTTGTTCCAGTCTTCGAAGGGCGCCTTTGCGTAGTCATAGATGAAGACCGTGAGGGACGCAATGGGCTGATTAAGCGAAGTGGACCAAAAGCGATTCCCCAGAGCCGTGAACAGAAGAGGTGCCGTCTCTCCCGCGATCCTGGCGATCGCCAGCAGGATACCGGTCACGATCCCCGGAAAAGCTGTTCGAAGCACGATCCGGATGGTCGTCTTCCACTGGGGAATGCCGAGCGCCAAGCCTGCTTCCCGATACGAATCCGGCACCAGGCGGATCATTTCTTCCGTCGTCCGTACTACTGTCGGTATCATCAAGATCGCCAGCGCAACACCCCCGGCGAGAGCAGAGAAGTGTTTCATGGGAATAACGACGAAACCATAGGCGACGACACCAGCGACAATTGAGGGGACTCCGCTGAGCACGTCGGTCATGAACCTCACCGTCGAACCAAAACTGTTGTTCCCGAATTCCGCGAGATAAATGCCGGTGAAGATTCCGATCGGGAGTCCGATCACACTCCCGGTTGCCACCAGAATGAGAGTCCCGACGATCGCGTTTGCCATTCCGCCCCCCAACTCCCCCACCGGCTTCGGCATGTTGACAAAGAAGTCCAGATTCAAGTAATCGATGCCCTGGCTGATCGTGTAGAAGAAAATGAGGAGCAGCGGGATCAGCGCAACGACGGCACTGAGCGCACTGAGCGTTAGCATCAGACCGCCGGTCAGCTTGCGGCGATGGTATCGAAGGGTGGGCACGAACGCCGCTTTCATACCATCCTCCTCGTTGTGCTCCAAACCAAAAGACGCGCGAGCATATTGATGATGATCGTGATGAGGAAGAGCAGGAGCGCGATCTCGATGAGAGCACTGATGTACATCGACGTCGTCGCCTCGGTGAACTCGTTGGCGATGACGCTTGCCATCGTGTACCCAGGATCGAAGAGCGAGGCAGATATTTTCGGCGTGTTTCCGATCACCATTGTGACTGCCATGGTTTCTCCGATCGCCCTGCCGAGCCCCAACAAGGTCGCCCCGAGGATGCCGGACTTCGCGTCCTTCAGGATGAGCCGGATCGACTCCCACTTCGTGGCCCCGATGGCGAGCGATGCCTCGCGCCGCGACTGAGGGACGGCTTTCAGGACGTCGCGCGAGATGGATGCAACGATCGGGAGGATCATGACGGACAGGATCAGGCTTGCGGCGAGCATCCCAAAGCCGTACGGAGCACCGCGAAAGATCGGCAGAAAGCCGAGGTTTCCGGCAAGCAGGGGCTCAACCGCCGTCCGGATCCAGGGAACGAGGACGAAAATACCCCAGAGACCGTATACGATGCTCGGGATGCCGGCCAGGAGCTCAATGAGAAACGACAGGGGCCGCTCCAACCACGCTGGGGCTATTTCCGAAAGAAAGACAGCGATCCCCAGGCTCAGCGGAAGAGCTATCAACAGTGCGAAGAATGATGAGACCGTCGTGCCGAAGATGAACGGCAGGGCCCCATAATCTTCTTGAACGGGATCCCAGGCCGTCCCTGTCAGGAACCCCCACCCGAACTTGAGAATCGATGGCTTGGAATCCAGGTACATCTCATACGCCATCACGAGAATAAGGGACAGCACGACCACCGCGAACACCAGCGTCGTGTACTTGAAAACAACATCCCCCAAGTTTCGCTTGGGGGATGTTTTCTTGGTCGGGACTCGAGGAATCAGGCCTCCGCTCTGACCGACCGAAGGCGATATTTCACCTTGAAGAATCTCCAAGAGCATCAACTGACGCGTGGGAACTCGGACATCAATTTCTTAGAACGTGACCTGACGTATCTTAGCTTCACAAAGCTTCACAACCTGTTTTGGCAACGGTGCGTACAGTAAACCCTTCGCATAGGATTGCCCATCCGTCATTGCCCACTCTAGAAACGTGACGAGAGCTGCCCCTTTCGATTTATCCTTCATATGCTTGTACACCAGCAGCCAGGTGAACCCGGAAATTGGGTAGGAATCTTTCCCGTCCGCATTGGTGATGGAAACGCGAAGGTCCGCCGGCATGTTCTTTGCCGCACCCGCGGCAGCGGCCGTAACGGATTCCAGCCTTGGCTCGACGAAATTCCCTGCCTTGTTCTTCAATTTCGCGTACGGCAGGTTATTCTTCACCGCGTACGCGAGCTCCACGTAGCCGATCGAGCCGGGCATCTGTTTGACCAAGCCGGAAACCCCCTCGTTCCCTTTGCCCCCCAGGCCAACAGGCCAATTCACGGAGGTCCCCCTCCCCACCTTCTCCCCCCACGTCTTGCTGACTTTCGTGAGGTAATCGGTGAAGATATAGGTTGTCCCGCTGCCGTCAGAACGATGAGCGACAAGGATTTGTTTGCTCGGCAGATTCATACCAGAATTGAGTGAAGTCAACTTCGGATCGTTCCACATCGTTACTTGGCCCAGATAGATATCGGCGAGGACGTCCGGGGTGAGCCTCAGCCCCTGGCCGACGCCCGGAATATTGTAGGTCAGAACGACTGCGCCCATCACGGTCGGAATGTGCAGCACCTCCGTCCCCTGCTTGGTCGCGGCATCCTTCAGCTGCTGCAGCGTCATTGGACCATCGCTCGCACCGAAGTCGACGGTCCCTTCGATCACCTGTTTGATCCCGCCGCCGCTGCCAATGGATTGGTAGTTGAACTCAATACCCGTTTTCTGATGATAGACATCAAACCACTTCGAATAGATCACGTTGGGGAAGGTGGCCCCCGCGCCGGTGAGCTTCAGCTGTGCCTGCGAGAGCGAAAGACCGAGCACGCTCAACGTGAGAACAGCGAGCAATCGTGTGAATCTCATACGTCGTGACTCCTTTCCGGCAGGTAATTTGCCGATTTTAGGTTAAGTTTATGTTACCCGAATGTTACCAAATTGTTATCAGACCTTTGATTCTCTCACAGCTAGAAGACGTAGTAGAAGGTCACCCTCGGGACAACGTCGTTGGAACCGCCTGCCTGATAGGTTTGGAGATAGAGATTGGGCATCACATGAACGTTGTTTGCGGGGATGTAGTCCAGAGCGAGAATCAAGAGGTTGATCCCGTCCTTGTCGAGGCTGGTGTTCGGATCCCAAATATCGTACCGTCCGACGAGACGCAGGTCGCTGCTGACCGCGTACCAGCCAAAAACGGTCACTCCATAGTTCTTTTGATCTTCCAGGGCGGCAGTGGGTATGCTGCGGAAATTGTTCTGAATCGTCTGGTAATACCCCTCCACGCCGAGCGAATACTCGTTCTTCGAGGCCAGGTTCACGAATCCTGCGAAAGTGATCCTGCTGTTCGATTTCATCTGCCCGCTGACCGCATCGAGCTTGTTGCCCCGCGTGTCGTAGTCTCCATAGACGAGCACCTGAAGCCCAGAAGCCACCTTGAACTGCAGATTTCCGTAGTATCTCTTGAACTTGTCGCTCTCCGGGCTATTACCTGAATTATTGGCAATCTTCAGCCAGTACTTCGCGCTACCGCCGTTGTCGAGGTTTCCCTTCAAATCGATCCCGAGATCTCGCGATGGGACGATGCCCCGAAGATCCATGATCGTCTTTTCCAGACTCCTGTATCCCCATGCCCCTTCGGAAAGATCATACGCCGGTGTGGGCGACACACCAAACACCAAATCGCTGCCCTGGAACACGTTCTTCCA
Organism: uncultured Ignavibacteriaceae bacterium; assembly: GCA_964480945.1. GTDB lineage: Bacteria > Bacteroidota > Ignavibacteria > UBA10030 > UBA10030 > VGWB01. Next base: position 16,369 of record CAYZRX010000069.1, read on the forward strand.
CCGCAGGTATGCATCCTTCACAAACACTCCAGTCTTGCCGTTCGACGCGAGAGCAGACTGATCTGCCTCCAGCCGAAATCGCGTGGTGAAGTCTTCCGCGATGTCATAGTCATACGTGAAGTAAATCCGGCGGAACTGGAAGCCGTTGAAGTCTTTCTTCGAGGCGTCGTGCTGATCCGCATTGTAGAAGTAGTCGCCGAACATCAGGCCACTGAACTTCCCGCTCGGCGCGAATGCCTTCTCCTGCGCATTCAGGACTGCCACAAATATCAACGGCAGGACGATGTAAAGCTTCTTCATTACATACCTCCAAGGAAGGTTTGAGATTTGAGGTTAATTGGACACCATACTTCCAGCTAGACCACGTGACGTGTCGCTCACAATCGTCGAACCATTTCGTCCGCAGCAAAGTCCCGCATCAGACGGTGCAGGAAGTGCATCAGCCAGGCAAAATCAAGTTGTAGCCTCGACAACGAGCACAATATAACCCCGTTGCTTTAGCAAGGTATTAGTTCACGGTTAAGAAATTGTTATGCCCGCGACCGGCGTACTATGCTGCGGATGGGCGGCCGGAATGCAAAGGGCAGAAGGCGCGCCCCGCTCCGAGTTCGGCAAAACGACCGCTGCAGTCTTGGGCTTTCACAGGGGGTGAGGTAGAGTCGATTTGCAGGAGCGGGAAGAGTGAAAAAGGGAGGGAATCTATGGACCCGTCCCAGAGACTCACGCCCACAGGGATCGCGCGAGCGAAATAGGGACCGGAGGTGCGTTGTGCGTCAGGCTACGATAAGCGGTAACGGTCTATTTCTTCAACTCGAACGAGAAGGTCGTCCCCTTCCCCACTTCGCTCGAGACCTCCACTTTGCTGCTGTGGGCCTCGATGATATGCTTCACGATGGCAAGCCCCAGGCCTGTGCCCCCGACCTCGCGCGAACGGGCCTTGTCCACACGGTAGAATCGCTCAAAGATCCTCGGGAGGTGTTCCGGTTCAATGCCCGGACCGTTATCGGATATCGAAATCTTCACGGAGTGATCAGTTTCCGAGAGCCGGATCGACACAGCTGCCCCGGTCTGGCTGTACTTCAACGCGTTGTCGACAATGTTCCCGATTGCCACGCGGAGTCGTTCCTTATCGCCGAGCACGGAGATCTCATGCTCCGGCGCCTCAAGCGCCAGCTTCTGACCGTTCTTGGCGGCAGCGTCCGACCATTCCCCCAACATTTGCCGGATCAGGACACCAACATCGAAGTAACGGAAGCTCAACTTCATGTCCCCCGACTCAATGCGCGAGATCTCGATGAGATCATTCAGAAGGTTATCCAGGCGTCTCGCGTGTTCATATGCTTTTTCAATGAATTTTCGGTTCACGCTTGGATCGTCGACTGCGCCTTCCTGGAGCGTCTCAAGGAAACCCATGAGCGAGAAGAGAGGCGTGCGTAGTTCGTGCGACACATTTGCGAGAAACTCCGTGCGCACGCGCTCCAGCTTCTTTAGCTGCTCGATGTCTTTCTTGAGCTGGTGGGTCATTTCGTTGATAAGCTCGGCGAGGTTGCCGATTTCATCGCGCGAGCGTATAGGAATTACTTGATCGAAGTTCCCCCGTTTGATCTCCTGAACCATCCCGGTGATTTCCATCAGGGGCGTAGACATCCGGCGGGCGACGAAACGACTCGTAATGATGATGACCAGAAGGACAAACAAACCGGCGAGGCCGATCTTAAACCGAAACTCATTGACCACGCGCTCGACATCGCCGAGATCGACTGAGACACGAATATAGCGGAGGTGCGGGAACGCCCCGGAAACCAATCCCACATAGCTGATATCGCGGGCGACGTAGATCTGGTCATAATGCACGGATACGCTCGTCCGAACATTGGACCCGATTCCCTTCAGCCGTGCCCCGACGACCTCGGGACGTTGCGCGTGGTTCTCGAGCGTCGGCAACAAGGAATCTGGGACGAAGGAATCGTAGACAACGGTGCCGGACGAGTCAATGAGCGTGATGCGTATCTGCGCCGCCGATGCGATTGCAGCGAGGGTTTGAACCGTGTGTGTGCGCGATTCGTCACGGTGCGATGCTTCGCCGATCACCGCTGCAATTTCCTGCGTCTCGGCCTCCTGGCTCGATATGATCCGGTTGTAGTAGTAGTGCTCGATCTCGTAGCTCGAAAGGAAGCCAAAGAGAGCGACAACTGCGAGGGAAATGACGATGAAGGTGAGCGTGATTTTCGATTGGATGCCGCGCATCAAAGCTCCCTTTTGAATCGGTAGCCGACGCCCTTCACTGTCTCGATGTGCGCCGCGAGGCTTCCGAGTTTCTCACGGATCTTTCGGATGTGCACATCCACTGTCCGGTCAACCACGTACACGTTATGCCCCCAGATCTGATTCAACAAGGTCTCCCGCGAGATGACCCGGTCCGGATGCCGTGCAAGATGAAGCAGGACTTCGAACTCCTTTTTCGGAAGGTGCGTCTCTTTGTTCCGGATCTTGACCGTATAGTTCTCAGGGTGGATCTCGAGATCCCCGATCTTGATCACTCCTCCATGGAGGCCGGCTTGCACAGGCTCACGCACTTGCAGGGCCTTCTTCACGCGAGCAACAAGTGTACGAATCCGAACGGGCTTGGCAATGTAGTCATCCGCCCCCAACTCCAGCCCCAGCACCTCATCCACCTCGCTCTCTCGGGCCGTCAGGAAAATCACCGGAAGCGTCGAAGTTTCCGGCTCACGGCGGATTGCCTTGCAGACCTCCCACCCGTCCATCTCCGGCATCATCACATCCAGCAGCACAAGATCGGGGTGCTTCTCCAGGAGACGAAGCGCTTCGCGCCCGTTCGTCGCCGTGAGCACTCGATATCCTTCCTTATTGAGGTTGTACCTCAGGAGCTCGACGATGTCTTGTTCATCATCGACAACGAGGATGGTGGGTTGCATGGAATTGAGGTGCGATTGAACAAGAAAGCCTCCGTTGGCCTAACGAAGGCTATGTTGGTGGAGGTGCGGGGAGTCGAACCCCGGTCCGAAGAGAAGACTCTCAAAACGTTTACATACATAGCCTCCCTTTTTTGGTTCGCACGCGGAAACTCCGGGAGACAGGATTGGCCACGTGCTATCCGAAGTAGATCCCGCTTGCGGCGGGATTTCATCCGATCCCCTTCAGAACGAGATCGGACTATCCCATCTCACTCGACGTTCTTTTTGCCCCCAATGGGCAAAGAGCAGAAAGAACGGGTTGCTTAAGTTAGATTAAGCAGCCAGTGCGTAGTTGTAGTTGGCACTTGATTGTTTACCGCTTTTTTAACGTGGACACGGAGACCACGGTATGCAGTTCTGAGCTTCCTCATCCCCGTCGAAGCCAGGTCACCCCCAAAGGGAATAATCGTTCAGCTCACGTCGATTGCAGGATGAATTTCACTCATTTGGAATGTACGAAGTTGATCCCAAATACTCAACCGCTCATTTGGCCCTGAAGTGGACGGACCACGTTCAGTTCACGCCGCCGGCTCGGTTGTTTCTTTGGGGTAGTTTCTGCGCAACTCTTTGACCAGATGCTCGAAGGCCTCCTCCGGTGTATCCGCATAGGCAAACAGCTTGAGTTCCTTGCGCCCTATCAATCCAAGCTTGATCAAGTTTGGAAAGTTGAGTGTTTTCTCCCAATATTCCCTTCCATAGAGGACGACCGTCACCTTTTTCTTGATCTTGTTCGTCTGAAGCAGCGTAAGCACCTCGAAGAGCTCATCCATCGTGCCAAAACCGCCCGGGAACATCACCAGAGCCTTCGCCAAGTAAACGAACCAGAACTTCCGCATGAAAAAGTAATGAAACTCGAAATTCAGATTCTTCGTCAGGTACGGGTTCGCGCTTTGCTCATACGGAAGGCTGATGTTCAGCCCGACGGACCTTCCACCCGCCAGTTTCGCCCCCTTGTTCGCGGCTTCCATGATGCCCGGTCCTCCGCCGGAACAGACCACGAACCGGTTCTGCTGGTAGAGCTTCATGGACCATTTCGTCAGCATGCGGGATAGCCGGGCCGCGTCCTCATAATACTTCGACATCAACAATTGGGTTCTCGCGGCTGCCAACGCTCGCCGAACGCTACTCCCCGGTTGTTTCGCTCCCTTGAGCCGACGCTCGAGCTCCTTCACCCTCGCCAAGCTTTGCCTACGTGATACGACCCGTGCGGACCCGAAGAAGACGATCGTGTCTCGTACATTCTCCCGGCGAAAACGACGACGCGGCTCGAGAAACTCCGCGATCAACCTGATCACTCGTGCATCCGGACTGTTCAGAAACTCCACGTTCCGATAAGCTTTTTCCACGCGTCGTGCTGTTCTGGGCATACGTTGCTCGCCTTTTCTCATGATATCGAAGTCAGTTTGTGTTTTGAATCGGGTGAGATTCTCAAAGGACCGCTCGCAGGGTGGGCGATTGAGCCGGCGCGATCGCTGAGGGACTGCGAAATGATCGAAGTTGTGGCTCGGCGCCGCTCCGACACTGGTGCATCCTCGGAATCAGTTGTCTTCGCCAGTCGTACCCTTCCACTCTTCGCTGACGATTGCCGGAACCTCCTTGCCACTCTTGCGGAATGTAAGTTCTTCGCCAGACTCGAGTGAGTGTGATCTCACGTATCCGAGCCCGAGGAAGCTTGAACCATCACTTGCTCTCACAGCGCTCGTGAGCGTTCCGGCCTCCTCCCTCCCGCTGAACAGCGGCTGCGGAAGCAT
>CAYZRX010000070.1:0-11896 GCA_964480945.1 uncultured Ignavibacteriaceae bacterium
GAAGTGCGTCGATGAGGACCTTCGTGCCACCCATCGAAATCAGGAATCCTTCATTAGCGATGTACGTAACGTCGAGCGTGTTTTCCTGGTTGTTGTCCCGGCAGCCGACAACAGGAAGAATGCCCAGGAGCAGGAGAATTCTATATCGCATCATCGGTCACCTCTGTCAAGATAGACTCAGAGCATAAGTCCTGGCGGTCGATCTTCGTCGATGGAATAACTCTGCCTTGTTTCATAGCATCAGCTGTCAATCGTTCTTGACGACATCCTCCAAAAGCCAGTTGAGAACGATATTGATAACAGGAACCTGCCTCCTCATCCCTGGATAGAAGAACGAATGATCGACTTCCGGCAAGACGATGATCGCGTAGTCGTTATTTCCCCCTTCAGCCATGAGTTTTTGGATGTTGCCGACACTCGATTGAACGGGGACTATTTTATCCTTCTCGCCATAGATACTGAGGAACCTGGTTTTCAGGTGACGGATCTCCCGAAAGACATCCTTCCCCGCCGAATTGAATTCAGGACGCAGAAAGACAAGATTGGTATCCGAATACACCTCATCATACGTGGAAGGAAGAAGGCTCATATCGTATTTCTTCCGCAATTCAATGATATCCCCTGCAAACCTCTTGAGCTGAAGAGTGTCCCGCTTTGCCCAAAGGGCATGGTGTTTTCTCCAGTATGGCATCACCTGCTCTACCAGTGAATCAGCATTCCCTCGAAATCTCAATGCATAATCGATATTGTAATTCTGTTCCTCTTTACGAGGCACGATCGGTCCGGATTTGTTCACCACAAAAGAGATTATCGGATAACGGGCTGCGGCAACGGGCCCGTTCAATCCGCCTCCACTTCCTCCGATGACACCGATCCTTTGTGGATCTATGTTCCTGTGTCTGGACAGGTGCAGAGCAATATTGCCGATGTCGTTGATGAAATCATCAGTTGTCGAAGATCCATAGTCGCCGCCGGATTTCCCCGTCCCGCGTTTATGATAGACAAGCGCGGCGAAACCACAGTGGGCGAGGATGGGAGCATCGTGGCGCGGTGCAGCCATGATGAGGTCAAACTCGTTGAATCCGCCATGGGTGAGAATAGCCAGCGGGAATTTACCTTCCTCTCGGGGAAGATACAGCTCGCAGTAGAGCCGGACCCCATTGCTCATGATATCCATCTTCTCGATCCGATATGTTGTATCACTCCTTTTGAAGGATTGCAGACATGATGGTTTTGAGAGAAGTTTTTCAATCTGGCTGGAAGAAAGAAGATGGCTATCGGCTCCAGTTTGAGCCTTTGCTTCCCCGTAGACAAGGAGAGCGAGCACGATCGTTGCAGGCATAGTTTTTCTCATATGAATTTCCTTTGTATCTAAGGTTGAACCCACAAATCTGCCTTGCTCTCCGTCTCCCCTCTTTCTCCCGATTTCCTGCGTGGCCGGCAAAATGGAGCAGCGTTTTGCTCCACGCGTCCTCTTCGTCGACAACCTTAGGATCGTTGGCGAAAGACCTACTCTATCCGACGAGAATGATATGAACAAAGATGCACCGCTGCGAGCGAAATCCTCTGAATCCATTACTGGATTGGTCTCAGATCAGGCAATGCAGACTATCGGCCGCCAGATGCGGCGACGCCAGAGCGATGCGGGTACTGGATTGAAGATATTGTCAATTTGTGGAAAGAGAGCGGGAAGTGAACAGATGCAGGTAATTGTTTCACTTGGAGGAATAGCTTGTCAGTGAGCCGTCTGATCCGGAATCTTCAGCGCAAGAGGGCTGGGTGGGATGAGTGTGCTATTTTTGAGAAGGATGTCCTGCCATCTAAGTGCGATGTTCTCAATGGCGCTTGAGCCAGAATAGTAGGCCCGATACGCTTCAACCCACTTGGTGTCCCTGACTGCCGCCGGAGGTGACTCAGCGGGCGCCTCCGCACACTAGAATCCCAATCTCTTTCGTCGTTCTACCAGCAGCTCGAGATAGCTTGTCTTCATCGGATCCGACAGGAAGCTCACTCCAATGAGACGCTCCCACTCGGCAAAGGCATTCGCGAAGAGGTTCAAATCTTCATCAATGATCATTTCGGGGAGTGCGAGACGATCCTTGCCGAAGTATTCCAGAATATCCTTCCGGGTTATGTTTCTCATCTTGCCCCTTAGCGGGAGCGCGAGCTCATCCTCTGCACCCCTCATCGCAATAGTCGAGTTGAGTAAATCGTATGTAGGGGACAGCTCAACTTTTTCATCCCTCGTTATCAATGAGAAGTTCTTGAGATGCATGTCCTGATTGCCAATCAGAAAGCTGAAGATCGTTAGTTTGAAGAGCTTCCGTCGCTCGATGACGGGAAATGTGCAATGAGCATCGATGACCGCGGCCACTTTTTCCATGCTTGAGTCATACTTCGTGTCGCGCGTGCTTCCCGTCAACTGCGCGAAGTCCTCGACCGGAAGCTTTCCGCTTCTTCCCACTCTGTCAAATCGCTTAATGAAATATGTGAATGATCCATCTTTCGAATACAGGAGCCCGTGCTGCGGGACCTCCAGAGCGACGAGTGCTGCCAAGCGCATCGTCAGGTCTTCGTTTTCCGGGAGCTCAGGGAACTCGATCGTCTGTGGTTTGAGGATGAACCGGCCATACCGATCGACAAAGACAAACGCATGATCGCGAACGCTCAAGCGCGCGCTCAGCTTGGGCTGCACGCCTTGGATGGACATCCTGCCTGCCCTGGCTGCTGCCTCTTGCCGTTGCTCCGTTGCGGTGTAGGGAAGATTTTTGAGATCGGTCAATCTCCTCGAGAGACTCTGCAGCCCTCTCTCCGAATATCGCTGATTATCTCCAATCGGCACATACATGATCGGGCAGATCCTCATTGAATTTCCCTCACGTTGACCGCTCCGACCAGATCCTCTCCCACTGCAACCAATTGACCGAACAAGTCGCCGCGATCAATCTTCCTCTGCTTGAGCAACGCTTCCAGCATGACTCCCTCCGGTAACACGCCGTCAAAGAAGGGTGGAAACGACTCAAAAGTGAATTCCTTCTCCGTCGTGGGCATCGTCAGAGAAACGGGCAGACCACGATAGTCTTCCGAATAGCGGAACAGGTATTTTTTCCCGCGTTCCACCTCTTCGAGAATCCCCGCAGGAACTCCCCTGACAAAAACTTCAGCTCTTGGCATCTTCTGCCTCCTTCGATCGTTCGTATGCATCCATCAAGGGACTCGAGAAGGATGCCTTAATGTTCAGAGCCGCGATCACCTTTTGCAGTGTATTCAGTCGCACTGTTTGTTTTCCCTTTTCTATGTCGAAGATGACGGTTTTTCCCACGCCGGCAATTTTTGCCAGTTCTGCTTGGGAGAGTCCGCTTTTCTTGCGATGGAATCGTACGATCTCCCCTATTTCCTTGCCCAGAGTCATCCTTTTTCCCGTCTTAGCAGTAATTGCGGTCGATCACAGTGGCCAGACAGCCGTTTGCCGGTTTCACGCAGCATAAATTACTGCTAAAGCAGTAAAATGTCAAGGATTTTCTTGTCTCCTATTGCCTTTGGGTCCCAACAAGCAAGGTTTTGCTGCTATGGCAGTAAATTCCGCCCAGTTTCGGGTGAGCTGTGCGTTCCAATTAGGAAACACCGAGACATGGCGCCCTGACCAACGATTGAAGCTGCCTGCCGACGCCCCGAAGGTATCGAGGGGAGGGTGATCCAGGAACGCGCGCTCGGATACGTTCGGTTGAGCCTCGTTGGGGCAGGTCAGAGACCCGCCAGTACCAACAGAATTACTGGGGCCGAAAAACGAGAAGGAACAACAGGATTCCGATGAGAGCGATCACGACGCCGCCGAGGAGGCTCACGTAGAGGATGGAGGCTACGTACTTCTCAAGATTTCACGGGAGCGCTAGCGATTCAGCACTGTTTCCGCCCAGCTGCGAAATCTCTTGAGTCGCTTCCAGAGGTCTCCGGCCTGTGCGGGGGGAATACAGGTCCCCGAGGTATGATACTCTGGTCTTCTCTTCGATGATTCGACGTAGTTGATTGATCGCCTTCGCTTTCTCGTCCCCGCCGGCGACGACCTCGTCCAGCAGGGCGATTGCGTCCTCGTGGTTTTCCCCCGAACTCTTTTGGCCCGATTGTTGAATGCAGAGTGCATCGGTGTAAGCAATGGCAGAATGGACTATGAGTAACCCTGCAGCGGTCCAGTACTCCAGTTCCAACGCGTCATTCGCCGCTGCGAAGAAATGCTCGGCGACTGTCTGATACTCCCTGTACCGATTGCGGGAAACCGATGTTCTACGGCCGCGTTTAGACACGTGCGAGCTCCTGTACCGTCTTTCCCACAATAGTCTTCCCTTCCTTCAGGACTTGTCTGACCAACGAGGAGCGCACCTTCGCTCTTAGTTCTTGCAGCGTTAAATAGACGGGCGCCAGCTTGACGCCGAATTCCTTCGAGAGAGAAGATGCTTCAGATGAGAGCCTTTCTTGAACCAACCCTTTGTCAGATTCCGACTTCACGACGCAGCAAATATCAAGATCCGATTGAGGTGTCTCCTGCCTCCGGGCGACACTTCCAAAGATCAGCGCGCTCACGACGTGTCCCTCAAGGGCGGTCGCGATCGACTGTTCGATCAAGGCCAGCAATTTGCTCTCAGCTTGATAGAGGGGAACCAAGCCTTCAGCGACAAGGTAGTGATCGCGATTGAGGGTGAAGAGATGATCCCTGCCTCCCCTTTGCCGACGAACGATACCAAGTTCTTCCAGTGAGCTGAGCGCCTTGAGGGCGGAACGAGGCTGCATTCCTGAAAGCCGCGCCACTTCGTTTCCTGTGAAACCGACTGTCGTATCGAGAAGCGCACGAAGGACCGCCACGTGGGACCAGGAGCGCAGCACTTCATCATATGCACGGTGAATGACCATAAAATCCCTTCATATACTTTTGTATATAAAAGGCAAACGGGGAAGAAACCGAGGAAAACTCAGTCAGTTCGAGTCCCGCCCTGTCGGGAAGAACTGTACCTGACCTGGTACACTTCTCCGGTTCGCGCTGGATTGAACCAATCGAGGTGCGCTCGGGGGAAGTCTGGGATTTTTTTGGATCTCCGGCAGGTCCTAGACCCGCTACTACAGGGTCGATCATGCAGGCCGGAGCACGAGAAGGTACAACAGGATTCCGATGAGGGCGAGCACGGGGGCGCTGAGGAGGCTCACATAGAGGATCGAGTCGGCGTACTTCTCAAATCTTCTCACCACATTTGCTTGGCACTCACTTCATCAAGGTCATCTTCCGGACGATGTGTTGACCTGCATAGTCAAGCCGGGAGAAGTACAGGCCTGAAGGCAACCAGGAGGCATCAAACGTTACTTGCTGAATCCTCCCTGCGTCTGCAAATCCGCTGAAGAGCGTCGCCACTTCTTGTCCGAGCATGGTATATACCTTCAGCGATACAAAGCCACGCTCAGGAACCGTAAACTCAATCTCCGTATTCGGATTGAACGGGTTGGGATAGTTCTGCTCGAGCACTAACTTTTTCGCTGCCAGACCGACCTCTACCTCTGTGGGCGTGTAGTACTTAAACGAGCCGTCGGTGTCAATTTGCTTGATCCGGTAGGCATAGCGTGCTGGAGTCAGCTTGACATCCGTGAAAGAGTAATACCGAGGCGAGCTGCTGGTTCCTGCTCCTCTGACAAAGCCTACCTTCTCCCAATTTGCAGTCTGACGACGTTCGATCTCGAAACCATAGTTATTGACTTCCGTTGCTGTTGACCAGTGAAGATCTGCATTCAAACGATTTGCTGTTGCTGTAAACGCTACGAGTTCCACCGGCAATACATCGGAATTTACTGTAACCGCGCCAGTCGCGGTCACCGCTCCGGCCAACAATCGGCCAGTGAGCGTTGCACCGGTCCCCACCGTGATGGTTGTATTGGCCAGTATGGTTCCCTCAAAAGTAGAGTTCGGTCCCAGAGTCGCAGAACTGCCGACCTGCCAATATACGTCGCTCCACACAGTTCCGTTAGTAAGAAGCACACTGCTACTATTTGACGTAATGAGCGTGGAACTTGCCTGGAAGATGAAGACACCTCCGCCATCGAGTGTGACAGTTGTTAGCAAATTAGAAGCCGCTGCCGAAAGCACATAGACACCCGCCGTTAGGGTCCCGGTGAGGATACCGTCTGGCAGAGTAGTGCCTCCGATCTGTCCAGCAGCGTCGTTATATGCAATGAGCAAATCGGCATTGGCTGTCTGCACAACAGCGTCGTTAATCGGGTAGACTGTATATCCGGGCGCTGTTATGGTACCACTTATCGCGCCACTTAACGTCCCGACATCTCCTGTGATGGTGGCAGAACCGCTGATTGCCGCTTGGGCCAGAACCCCGAAATTGGCGGCCGTTCCCATTGGCGGCGCAGTCCCTTGAGAAAAAGCAGCGGCAGGCACCATCAAAGCAAGCGTCAGCATCCCTCCGAGGAAGCGCGCCCATCGGTCTACACTACCTGTTGTATGTGGTGTGCAAGTCTTCATAAATCCTCCACGGAGTCGGTGAAAATGAAGCCCGACCTGGTTTGTTGCGGAAAACATTCCACTTATTTACGGCGTAGGCTTTACAATTGTATTGGCGGCCAATGTTACACCGCCATTGCGTGCGAACAATCGGTCACTAAACGGAGAAAATCCACCTCAGAATGTAAAAGAGTATACCGATGACTGCGTTGAGAAGTAATAGCCCGAAAGGATGAAAAAGGAGTTAATCCTTTTTCAAAAGATTCAGCCGAAGGCTGATGAGCCTATGGCTCAGAAGTGCGCTCCGTAGCGATGAGTGCCAGACTGGTGCCGTTTCCATAAAGTGATCTTGTGTTTATCGATAACGCGACTGCAAATGGAAACGAGCACTACTGCCTTTTGGGAAAGGGCTCAGACAAGAAACACAAGATTTTCCCGCAACCATAAAGAACTAGTGCCGTTCCAAATAAGTCTTCTGGTGTTTTCTTGAGCGGCTCGATATATGAAACAGACCCCATCCTGACCTTCCCCTCATGCCGAAGGCATCCCTTCGGGAGAGGGGAAGGGGCTTTGTTCCCTCTCCTCCACGTTGTTTGTGTCTCCCGCCTTTCGGATTCCGCTCCCAAGGCGGGATTCTGAGAAGCGGAACCGACGATCTTTGTCGGGATCAGGAGAGGGTTAGTCCCAAAGGTATCCGTTCGGGAGGTGAGGTCTGAAGAACACAAGATTATTTTTTGGTGATGGCACTAGAAACAGCGGGATCTCCCGCTTCTGTGCCGTTCCGCCTTTGAGGCGGAACGAGCATTCTCGTCCCGAACGAAGGAGTTCGGGACGGAAGATTCCGCTCCGAAAGCGGGATTCTGGTCCCGCTGTACGGGATCCCGCTTGTCGTATTTTCTTAGAGCGGGAAAAGGATGTCGAAATCTCCGCCAGAGGCGGATGCGCCTTCCGCCAAGAAGCTGGCGGACAGGTCGGCGCAGAAACCCGCGTGATGAGGCAGCTTACACACGAGCCGAAGATTTCGGCCGTCAAGATACTGTCAAACCAACGAGTCCGTGCCCTTGGCCGAAATCTTAACCCACGTGTTCAAGCCGCCTCCGCACACCCCCATCGATTTCGGGACCTCAGTTCTGATCGTCACCTTGAGATTCGACACAGCCTCGAGATCGCTCATCGCAACTTTGCCAACTTCTGGATTACTTCCTCCGATTTGCCGCCAACGTTCATGATGATCTTGTAGAAGTAGACCCCATTTGCCAGCTCATCCCCCTCTCTGTCTCTGCCGTCCCACGGCACCCGGTTGAACCCGAACCGGAGATCGCCGCTCCACACCTTGATCTCCTGGATCAGCCTTCCGGCCACGGAATAGATCTTTATCTTCAGCTCATCCGGCAGCCTGGTACCGACGAGGTTGAATGTGAATTGCGTCCCGTGCGCGAACGGATTGGGATAGTTGTACACGTCCAGCAGAGCCGCCTCTGTCCTGACTTTAAAACTCAACAGCCGCGCCGTGGTATCCGCCAGATTCCCCGCCGCGTCTTTCACCTGAACGGACAGACTGTGATCGCCTTTCTCCAAACGCGGCCGATATGTCACCATGGCCTTGTCCGGACCGTTCCGTGGCTCAAAGAGACTGTCAGGATCGTCGCTGAGCGTCACCCGTTGATTATCGAGCAGAAGGATCACGCTCGAAGCGCTTGTGATGGGGAAAGGATTGTTGTCAAACACATCGATGACGATCGTTGGGTTCGGCGACACATAATCGCCGTCATAAATGGGCGAACCGTCGAATGTAACAACGAATGTCGGATGCGCCGTATCCGAGTTCACAACGACCGGCAGGGAGAAAATGTTGTTTGATTTGTAGAGCTCTGGAATTGCCATATGCGGATCGACCTGAACGAGGATGCTGATGGCTCCGACGTGATTGATCGTCGATAGTTGTTGATCGAGGCTTACGGCGGAGCCAGGCGCAATGAAGGGAATTATCGCCGAATCGACGGTTGCAGTCCCCCGTGACAGGTCCACCAGTGATGAAGTTACGACGACGCTGTCAGCGCGACCGGCGCCGATATTGTAGACCTGCACATGGACAGTAACGGGAGAACCTTCCATCAGAGAATTTGAAGACAGGGAAAGGGTCTGGTTGTTGATTGCGAGCTCCGGAGGCGGGTCGAAACTCACCGACCACTCCGACAACCGGGGAGTGATTCCCGCCGAGCTGCTTCGCAGATTCGCCCGCAACTTGATGCTGGAAGTACCGGCAGGGATCAGCGCAGAAAATGGAGCCTGGAGTGGAAGAATGTCTGTGAGTGTGTCGGTCAATCCGTTGTTCCTGATCCTGATCAGGTCTATGGAACAGTGAGTGCCGGGAAGGGAAGTGTCGACTGCCACGGTGAGGCTCTTCCACTTCGTCGAGGGGCCGATGGGAGGCGTCACCATCGAGCCGATCACCGACTGAAAGGAAAGCGTATCGTACAGTGTCACCGGGCCGGAGCCGGACGGCTGCAGGCCTTCGGGGACACTCCGGATGGGCGCTCCCTTCCAGCCTATCAAGGCCCACGATGCCCGGAAGCTGAGAGATCGGATCAGTGCGCTTCCGCACGCTTCAATCGCTTCATTCAGACTCTCCGATTTCCCCTTTGCGCCTTCGTCCATGATCGCCATGATCACTTTTCGTCCCGCTGGAATCGAATTCAGGAAAGCAACCAGAGGCTGGGCGAGCGTCGTGTCCTCAATATCGCTGTAGATGCTGAACGCCGCAAAGGATTCGAGCTTGCCGGAATACTGATTGATCACTGCGACATTGTATCCCCGATTGGCAAAACCTTGCGTCACGTTGACGTTGTCGAGCGAAATCGACGCATTGTTGCCGTCACTGAACCCTGCCGAATAGGCTGTCACGGTCGACCGGTGCGCATCGAGTCTGACGGAGTTCCCGATTGCCAATCCGTCGGATGAGTTCTTTGCGAAGAGACTCTGACGGTCCTGAATCCACGGCAACCGGAGAGACTTGCTCGTCAGGAAATAGCCGCCGACCCAGTTTGTGGAATCGCCCGGACCGACGAACCGCCCGCGCCAGTAGTAAAGCGTTGTATCCTGCAACATCCCCGGCGGAATTTCGGCCTTCGTTGAAAGCACACTCTGGGGGATATTCTGCAGGCGAACCCGCGTTGGAGTGAGAAACAGGGATGACGTATCGACTTCAACGGCTAGCTGCCAGGTTTGCTGTGAAGACTCTCCCGGATCTTGAAGCACCAGCGTCACACTGTCCGGATGAATGGTGGAAGACGGCAGGGGGAGTATCGCAAGGATACTGCCGGAGTTGACAAACAGCGGAGATTCCGCACTGTTGTTCGTCTTCGTGACCTCCGTAATCTTGTTAGACGGGTCGATCCTGACGGTAATCTGATGGGTACCGCCGCGGCTGAAGGAGGAGGACGTGAACGAGAGGGTATCCAGCGAAGCGATGGAGGGAATGCGACGATCGAGCACGGTTTCCGTAAGACTCTGGTACTGATGGTCCACACGGACTTCGACCGAATCATTCCCCCGAAGGCCAAAATTGGAGAGGACCGCCGAAACCACGATCGTCGAATCAGACTCGCTGGGCAGCAGCGGATCGGAGGAAATCTGATTCGACGACGCCGCATAGTCGGGAAGCTCGGGTACGGCAAGCCGGAGCGCCGGATCGCCGATGAGCGTGTACTGCTGTAATGCTTCCTGGGTAATGATCGAAGCGGTACCTCCAGACCAAAGGCTGATTTTCGCTCCAAGCAGCAACTTCCCCAGCTCGCGGATCGAATCGACTGCGACTTGAGCATAGAGTGAGCGGGCAATGATTTGAAGAGGTGATTCGAAGCCGAACCCGCTGCTGCCGAGGAAGGCGATCGCGCCCCCCTGATCGCCGAAGAACATTTGTTCGGCAAAGGAGTCGATCATCGGCTCGGCAAAGCGCACGGTGCTGCAGGAAATATCAGAAATCACGTGGCGCTTCCCTTCGGCATTTTGAAGCTGGGGCGGGGCGGTAATTCCGTTTGCCCAAAGGTCCGTCCCACCGTGACCGTAGTAATGAATCCAGACGCCCCCGTTGCTGATGACTTGTTTCGCCTCTTCGGTTTGTTCGAACTCGATCACCTGACTGGTGGTCCTGTACAGCCGACTCGGAAGGCCGGAGAGCGGCGAAGGCGTGACATATTGGCTTATCAGGTTGTCGGAAAACTGGCTGAGCCTTCCCGTTTCGAGCGAATCGAATCCTCCAACGAGGAACATATACCGCTTGTTCCATAGGCTCAAGGGCATGGATTCGTATTCGATGATGCGATCAACCGTTGCGGAAGCCTCAGCCTGCGAGCCGCACGGTATCCGCCCGACAAATTTCGTCGGCAGGAATGGATCGTTGGCCGACGAGACGAAGAAATCATCGGACACCGGATTACCGATGGATGGCACGAAGTTCGTTCGGCTCGTTGCAGAGACGTTTTTGTAATCCCAGTTGGCATCGCCAAAGAAAGCCACATATGCCGGCTTGGGCGCTCCCCAGAGTGAATCCGCTGCCTGGAGAAATCTCCGGATTGCCATCGGGTCGAAGAATCCGAACCCAAATTCATCGTAGATGTCGGTCACCGAAACAACCATCGTCCTTCCGATCCCACGCTGGCCTCGGTACGACGCAAGGCGGTTGGCGTCTGTCGCGAAATCGGGGGCGGTGATGACAAGGTAGTCGGCCCCCAGGGAAGGTGATCGGAGGTTGATGAAGGTCTTTGGAATCAACGAAGGTGTTTCCAGTTTGCGCGAACCCGTCACCGCGATGTACCTTCGCTGCGCTGTCACGGTGTCCGTGAATGTGATCGAGTACAAGCCCGAATTCTCCGACACCTCCCCCCTCAACGTCTTTTCGATACTGCCCAGCGTGTCGATGCGATAGACGGAAATGTCGCCGGTCGAATAACCGTCAATCCGAAATAACGCTACCTGACCGGGGACGACCCTATCCGGCAGAAACATCAGAGTATCGTTTGTTGCGTGGAACTGATGAGGAACTCGCAGCTCAAGCCAATCCACCAGAACCTGATTCACTGAGGCATTTGTCTGCTTCGACATCAGCGTCACAACGTTGTTCCCCTGGACGAGAAGACTCACAGGTCCCGAGACAAGAATTGTCTTGTCCTCGTACCCGGCGAGCGAGCTGGTCCCCAGCGATGTGCCATTGAGGAGGATTTCGAGCACATGGTTCGGAGTTGACTGGTTGTAGACGGAGCTGTGGACTTTCACGGCGAGCTGAAAGCTTGGATCGCCCGCGGTGGAGACATTGTCCAGGGAAAGAGGAAAGCTTAGATTGTGACCGCCATAGATTGTTCCCCAGTACCAACCTTCGCCGGCCAGCTTGGCAGTCTGATTGTTGTT
>CAYZRX010000070.1:11996-21028 GCA_964480945.1 uncultured Ignavibacteriaceae bacterium
GACTTTTGCCCTGTAGTACGTTTGACCGGGATCAAACCAACCGTAGTTCGGTCCCGGAGAGAGCGACGATTTCCTTATGGACGCGCTTTGCGACGGGCTCCAACCGATTGTGCGCCACCGTTTCGCCTGCTCGTAATTTACCAGTAATGCTTTATACGATGATTCAAATTGCGGATCGGCAATAGTCCTTCCCGGACTCGATTGTGGGAATCGGATGCGAACACGGACACTCGTAAAGGTCGTGAGGACTCCACTCGCCGGGTCGTATTCATAAGGGTTGAGCTCAACGACGGCAATGCGTTGGTATCGGAAAGAAAATACACGAGCGATGACGACTTCCGGTCTGGGCGTTGACCCATTGCCGTTGAGGGCTGGTTCTGTTACCGGCACAAAGCTCCGCTCGACTTCCGGTACGGTTCCTTGCCTGACATGAATCGCCGACGACCTGCAAAGAAGGACGCGAGGTTTGGCGGACGACGTGAAGCTGACCACCTCGATGTCAGGATTGCCGTCGGGAGGAATACCGACAAGAAAAGTCTCGACGGGAAGGCCAGAATGGGGCGCGGAGGTTCCGGGAGAAGCCTCGGCATCCGGAAAGCTGACATACTGCTGGCCGTTGATGAAAACCGATCTCCAGTAATGAGGAACCGGAAAGTAATCAACAACGAGATGATCAACATTCGCATCGATGGTTGCCGCCTTTCCCTGAGAATGCGCGCAAGGCATCATCGCACCGCAGACAGCAAGCAATGCCAGAGCGGTCAACGCTTTCGATGAGGTTCGTTGTACCATTCCAATGTAAGTCAATGGTTCAATCAATGATTGCTGACAACGTATGCCGGATTCATTGAAAAAGCCATGCTGTATATCGTGGAGAACAACTTGGATCAACGGAGTGATCGATAATACGACCGAAATCCTTCCAAGACGCCGCCAAAGACGTAGGCCGATTCGCCCAGTGTCAGACCGAAAGCTACTGACTGTCTGATCGTCCTGAGAAAACAGAACGCGATAACCATTGGGAGGCACCAGCGGCTTCTATTCTTGAGGAAATAGACAATTTCGTTGTGATGAAATGAGTGATAGTACATCGCCGGCTGTGTTGCCTTCACGTCGTTGTTCCCGTGAAGCTGAGGGCTGTGAACAACCGACGTTGCATTTGTGAACAGGATTTTGAAACCAAGCTTCCGGAGTCGCTCTGAGAAATCCTGTTCTTCATAGATGGACGTCCCGGTATAAATAGGATCGAAATAGCCGACCTCACGCTGGATTTCCCGTTTGACCGACATATTTCCTCCGACAAGTGTATGGACGAAACAGGTGGTATCGGACTGATATCCGGCAATCATTTCACCGTAAAATGTCACGGTACAAACATATTTTGATCGGATGTACGGAAGTCCTTCTTCGAGCGTCCGGCACGAAACACCGCCAACCGACGGCTGCTCGTGGCTTTCAACGTGGACGCGAATGAAATCTTTCTGCGGCTCAATATCGTCATCGCAAAACAGCAAAATACCCCCTTTCGCTTCTGCGATCCCGATATTTTTGGCATTCGAGCGCCCAACATTTTTCACATAGACCGGCCTCAACCGGGGACCGAATCGTTCGTACGCTCGCACGACCCGTGGATCGACAACCTCGCTCTGGTCGACAACGATAATCTCATAATGAGGATATTCCTGCTGCTCGAGAGTCTGAAGCAGCTTAAGCAGACATTCCGCACGGTCGCGAGTGGGAATGATAACGGAGACAAGCGGCGGGTCAGCCCGGCTTGAATCCAACTGTGATGACACACGCCCAAGCGCCTTCATCGATTCCGCTATTGCGTTTGCCCGGCGGATTCTCAATCTGACACTTTCTTTGGTTTGCGGGAAAGGGAGAGAGGCAAACAGACGCAGGGAGACTGCCTTGACCCGCGAGACGGAAGTCACCATCCTCCTGAGCCAGATTGCCTTCCGTAAAGAGTGTCTCTCGTACAGTCTAACGATATTGCGATAGAACTCTGTTGCGTGCCGAAGGGGTACTTGCTTGAAGCTTGCTCCTCCCACGTGGATGACTTCTGACGTCGGGACGTGGATCACTCGGTAACCCGATTTTTTGAAGCGGATGGGAAGATCTGCATCTTCGAAAAAGAACGAGAATCCTTCGTCAAATCCGCCGACACGGTCAGAATATTCCCGGCGAACCAGCATGAATGCCCCCTCGACGTACGAAATGTCAAACGGGGTCTTCGAAGTGTACGCGATGTGTTCCGCGTCCCGCCACAATCCTCTCAGCCGCCTGGGCACAAGTTCCAGGAGAACGCTCCGGACGAGGCTGGTCCGTGAGAACCTGGTAACATGATTCCCTTTTGGATCAAGAAGCCGGCAGCCTGCAAGCGCGATTGAAGAGTCGCTGTCCGTTGCACGAATCAACTCCTCAATTGTATTGTGGAGTACCACGATATCGGCATTGGAGATGATCGCGTACGGCAGATTGAGTTTTTTGATTCCCTGATTAACAGCGTGGCTGTACCCCCTGTTTTCCGAAAGGACAATCACCGATATCTCCGGATGGCGCTTCGCCAGGCATTCCACAGAACCATCCGTCGATCCCTGATCGACCACCACAAGATGTCCCGCCTCAATTCCATTCGCCACGAACGAATCGACGCACGACATCAAGGCCTGGGCCGTATTCCAGTTGACAATGACGACGCCAACCGCGTTCGTTCCGTTTTTCTCATGCGCTAGATTGGCACTCATGACAAATGAAGTTCTTTTACGGCACGCAACACATCATCAACTGTAATGTTGGTGAGGCAATAGGGTTCCGGATACCTGCAACTCCAGTTACACTCGTAGCAGTCGAGCAGGTGGCTCACGACCCGGGCAGAGCCATACGGGAAGTACTCGCAGAAGTGTCCTCCTCCAATAATACCGATGCTTGCGGTCTTGACAGAAGCGGCGAGGTGCAGAAGTCCGGAATCATTTCCGATGAAGCACGACGCCTTCTTCAGCAATTCAACAACCTCGACAATGGTAAAATGAGAGACAACGACAGCCCGGTGTTCCATTTTTCGGGCAATCGTGCGAAGGATCTGCTCGTCGTCGGAATTGCCGCACAAAACTACTTCCAGTCCGTATGTATCAACCAACGCATTTGCCAGGCGAACGAATCTCTCGGCAGGCCATCGCCTTAAGGCCGCACTCGCTCCCGGCGCAATGACAGCAAAGCGCTTCAACGATCTGATGAGGGAGAAGGCGGTCTCAGTCAACCCATTCTTCACACGATAGCAATTCAGGAAGAAATCATCGTCTCCACCGGGCTCAGGATCGATTCCGCACTCCTTCATAAGTTTCATGTATCTTTCCCGTTCCTGTGTGTGGTCGGCCACCTCAACAATTCTCGTGTAGTGTGCATTGTTGCGGAGTCTCATTGACGAATGAATACATTCATCATTACCGCAAAATGCCACTGTTGTCGGCGCCCCCGACAACAGAGTCATCTCATCCCCGATGTGCTGACGATGATAACTGGCGTACAGAGCCACTTCAGGCGAGAATGACCGTATTGTCCGCAAGATGTGCAGCCGATAGCCATAGTTGCGCCTGTATCGCAAGTGTCTGAAGCCAACAACGTTATCCACGAAGAGCACGTTCGCTGCGATCGGCACCGTCTCTATCCTGCAGACGAGCACAATCCGGTAGGACGGATAGAACTCGCGAAACATCCGAAGATATCGGGTAAAGTAGACGAAGTCACCGATGCCATCGGTCCGCACGATCAACAGTGTCCTGGTGCGTGGTGTCCGTCCAAACCGGCAAAGGAAATCGGCAGCAGTGAAGAACGCCCTGTCCGCCAGCCTTTTCAAGAGTCTGAGCAGATTCATCAGCTGGCTCATTGAGGTTCCCGCACGAGATTTTCTCCCATGACAAAATCTTTCGTTGTCGCGATTGAAGACACGAGAAGCAGCGCCATGTACAACACAACGATGATGACGATGGCCGGTATGGCTGTCATCGGAAACACGCTGCGCAGTGCCACGACCACTCCACAACTTAGTGCCATCACGCCAAACGATTGAATGAACGGCCGTCCGATATGGAGCGAGACCGATCGTCGAAGTGCCTGTACGGCCAGCACAGCCATAACGGCTTCAGAAACGACGAACGAAAAGGCGGCTCCTGCGACGCCATAGAACAGAATAAAAGGGACGCACAGAGCAATCTGCAAAATGGCGCCTCCGGTGATGATGCGGGAAAATGTCCTTTCCATCCCGAATGCAGGAAGAACTCTCGTGCAGGTAATGGAAAGGAATTGCAGTGACGCAAACACTGAAAACAGCGCGAACGGCAAGGCCGCTTGCCCGTACTGGTGTCCAAACAGTACATCCACGATTTCACCGCAGAACACTGTCCCAACCATGAACGGAATGACCCCGATGAGGATGGCGTACTTGCACAAGAGATTGCCCAGTCGATCGACCGATTCACGCGAGTGAACCGTCCTTGAAAGAGCGGGATAGAACGATGACCAGAGGAGGTTGGGGACGGCGACGACAAACACGGCGATCTTCGACGTCGCCGAAAAGAACCCTGCCTCATCAAGAGAACCGAACTGAACGATCAGAAGCAAACCGACTGCAAAATTCAGCTGCGCGAGCACCGTGGGGACGAACAACTTGAACGAGGATTTCAGAAGATCGATGCAAAACCGGATGTCAACGCCGACCAGTGCACTCCATTGTGTCCACAGAAAATAGACCAGCACGATCACCGCGGCAACCAGCGACGAGCAAAACAAGAGAACCGGAATCGCCGCATACTGTTCCGGTCGAAGCACAACTGCCAGGACCCCGGCAAGAAACAGACCGGCCTGCACCCCCTTTTCAATGATGAACCACCACGTCTTTCTCATGGCCTGGTAGGCCCACGACAGCGATAGAATGGCAGGAATGAGGGTCAGACCGTACAATACCATGATATGCTGTTTCTCCGCGTCGTGGATGAAAAAATACGCGATGAACAGATAGCAGGCAAGTGCAGGCACGGCCAGGAACAACCGGGTAAAGATGATGCCCGGCAAATATCGCTTCAATAAGGCTGGATGCCGGCTCACCTCACGTGTACCCACGAAACCAAGCCCGTAGTCGATGATGGGGATCAAGAGCGCAACGGCAGAGGCCCCAAAGCCAATCAGGCCGAGGTTTGAAGGACCAAGAATCCTTGCGAGATACACAAAAGCAACGAAGGAGAACACCCTCGAAAGGCCGTCTCCGAGTCCGATGTAGAGAAAATTCTGAAGAACCTCAGACCTGGGTTTCATTGCCGAAAGTGTGTGGACTGTTACGATCGTACCAAGAATCTGCGGAGAACGAAAAATCGCTGGACCCACTGTGTCTCACCGTCGAGCTGCAAGGGATCCCGGGCGGCAAATCCTACCCGCATCCTACCCAACCGCCAAGGCGGCGCTCCTGCAACCGACAATCCGCTGAAAACGATGATCGAAAACCAACGAGATGCCCCGACTGCATTCTTTGTTTCGCTATTGAAGGATGACACCAGATGACATTCCATAGCGATCCATTGCAGGGTCTTTTCCCTGACGAGGGTTGTCGAAAGGTCCGGTCAAAGACCGGAGGGTAACGAGGGGGTGTTATTGTGAGCAAGCAGTCCAGCGAGTCCGTATTCTGATTGCCGATTGTGCGGGGTCAGATTCGTGAAACGTTGTTTAACGATCCTGGTAAGGTACAGTGTGTTTCCGATGAGGTATCTTCTCCAGAGTCTCCTCGGTTCGACAGCAAAGCGAAAGAGCCACTCAAATCCCCATCGCCCCATCCAGCCCGGACAGCGGCGTTTTTCCCCGGCAACATAATCGAAGCACGCTCCCGCATTCATCACCAGGGGGACATCGAGACTGTCGATATTGTCCAGGATCCACCGTTCCTGCTTTGGCATACCCATCCCCACAATCAGCACGTGCGGCCTCGTTCTGTTGATCGCCGAAACAATGTTCTTGTTGTCTTCGGGCGCGAAATAACCGTTATGGCACCCCGCAATGTGGAGGCCGGCATATTTCTTCCTTAGCGCCACCGTCGTCTTCTCAAGAACAGTATCGGTCGATCCGAGCAAATAGAGTCTCCATTCTTGACGCTCAGCGACAGCGCAAACATCGTAGATCCAGTCCGTCATCGCGATACGTTCGGGCAAGGGATTCCCGATGATTCGTGAACCGAGCCGTACCCCTTCCCCATCGCAATACGTTACGAGCGAATCTTTCAGGAACTCTTTGAACCAGGGCAATTCCTGTGCAAGGTTGACGGCGTGTACGTTGACGTAGCTCAGCCATCCCTTCTTTCTTCCGCTGGGCATGTGTCCCAGCAGCTGCGTAAGGGACGACCGGTCAAACCGGTTTACCGGAATCCCAAGGACCTCAACGGTATCCGGGGCCTTGATTGACTCCGGCAAGGAGCTCGCTTCCGCTACCCGGATTGTTCTACCGGAGACCAGCAACTTTTCGATAAGAACACCTCATGTGAGATTGTTCAATTACAATGCGTCAGATGCACCTGAACAAGCAGAAACGTTCTACCCAGAGCAATGCACCAGCCGATTATGACGATGGAAGTGTCCGTCGAAATCCGATCGAGCGATCTTTTTCAGCCTCTTAGAAGCTATCGAATAGCTTACCATAAAGAAATAGTCCAAAGGAATGAAAGAGTAGTTAATCCTCTGCAGGAGGAGAATCTAGTCGCCGAAGCAAACACTGGTTCCATTGCCTGCTACTCACGCCGGGCTATTCAAACTTCAACGTCTTGGCCATATCTTTAACGGTTTCCCGTTTCTGCTTCCAAACATCAGCCTTGCGGTTTTCTTCCCTTACTTGCTCTCGAGCATGTTGCTTGTATGGAACATTCGCCGGTTCAATGCCCTTTTTAAAGCAGTCAGATGTGTCGTAGCAATCTCTTGAAGTGGACAGAGTATCACAAGGTGACCTGCCCCCCGAAAGATGATCCAAGATTTGGTTAGGAAGTTTGCTAATTTGGATCAAAGGAGGCAGCAATGAGCGGACAAAAGCATACGGCAGAAGAGATCATCAGCAAGCTGCGAGAAGCAGAGGTCTTGCAGGCCAAGGGGATGTCGATGGTAGAAGTGACGCGTCAGCTCGGGGTGAGCGATGGAACGTATTATCACGAAGTGATGGCTTTGCCACAAGTGGCGGAAAGCGTATGGTGGGCTGCGGGTTGATCAGGCCAAACGGCTGAAGGAGGTGGAGCAGGAAAATACACTGCTACGGAAGGTGGTAGCAGATTTGTCGATTGATAACGCCATTGTGAAGGAAGCCACAAGGGGAAACTTTGAGGTCTTCCAACGCTTCGTGCGTCCTCTGGGCTGGGATGAGTTGATACTGGATCAGACACATCGCAAAGCTCTTTGACACCTTCCTTGAGCACGTTTCACCTTCACGTGAGTGGCAGGGAATACTTGCCCCGCAGCCTTTGGCGGGGGTCCCCGCCTTCCATCATTGCTCATAGTTGGCGCGCAGGCCTGCCGCCCGGGAGCTAAATAATCGATTCACCCTGAGGAACCTCCTGAGCAAGCGAAGCGAGACGAAGGACGGAGCTGACCGTTCGACATCGGCCGCGGAGTCTGCGTCAAAAGCGCATCCGCCAAACAGCGCGGCGGACAGGCCCGCCTCCGGCGGAGACTCCGTCGCGCTGAAACAACCACGGGAGTCCGCGCCGTGCTCCACCCGTGTCACCGATGGCTTACCTCCCTTTGCTCGGTGTCGAGGCGGAAGTTATCGATCCAACAAGCGTTGAAATTGTTCGGGAGTCAACTCGGCATCTCTAAGAATCTTTCTCAAAAGACCCCTACCCACACTGTGAGTTGGAACAGTGATGGATTTCCTTCCTTCGCATCGCAGTCGAACATGGCTCCCTCGTTGACGGGCTTGAGCATATCCGATCTTCCGTAAAGCGGCAATGATTTCTCGTCCTTTAAGAACAGGCAGGCGTGGCATCGGCTACAAGGTAATAGTATGCAGGCTTATCTCACGGGGTCTGTACGAATGCAAGATTTTGCGGTTGTCTTCTTCTTCAAGAATGAGTTCTATGACTTCACGGATGTTTTTCAATGCTTGATCGAGGGACTTACCTTGTGTATAACACCCTTCGAACAAAGGGCATTCAACCACGTAAAATCCATCCTCATCTTTCTCTACAAACAACGGAAGTTGGGTCTTGCCATATTTCGATGCTCTTCTGTTCATGACCATCCTTCACCTCCTCTCCTTTTGACAACAAAATATAGCACACCGTGCCTAAATTAACAAGGGTTTGTCCTGCTCTACACCTGGAACAACTTCACACCGCTTTTCACTTCTCCATTCTAGTACGCTCCCCTGCCGAAGAGGACGACGGGCAGGGTGGCGAAGAGAATCTCGCGGTGAGAGCTTGGTTGCTCAGACCAGTGGCAGGGAATGCCCGCCCCGCAAGCTTTGGCGGGGGTCCCCGCCTGCCATCATTGCTCATACTTGGCGGGCAGGCCTGGCAGGCCTGCCACCCAGGACCTCATTCCACGCTGCTAGTTCTTCAGAACTGCGACGCTGATGTGCGAGCGATACCTGGAAGATCGATAAACGGAGATCGTCGCCTTCTGATAGTCGGAGTCCTTGGCGTGATAGATGTCGACGAACTTCTGTGGATTCCGATCAAACATCGGGAACCACGAGCTCTGGATCTGGACCATGATCCTGTGCCCCTTGAGGAACGTGTGAAACTTGTCGCCTAACTCGAACTCCAGCTTGGTAACCCGGTTTGGCGTCATCGGATCCACGCTTGCGAGCTTCTTGCTCTCCGGTCCAAGCTGCGTGTGGACGACCGGCGTGATCCGGGCGACCTCTTGCAGACTGTTTCTGAACTTCGCCCGCATGATATCGCCCGCCAGCAGCATCTGAAATCCGCCCATCTTCACACCGCACGGGTTCGGCGAGGGATCAGGAGCGTCGTCGGGAAACACGTCGATGAGCTTCGCCACCCAGTCCCC
>CAYZRX010000071.1:0-20826 GCA_964480945.1 uncultured Ignavibacteriaceae bacterium
TTGTAGGTCTCCGTGTTGATCCCGGACTTGAAATCGACGCCGTAGAGGTTGTTCGCGTTCCACCAGTCCCACGCGACCTTCCCAGCCTTGATCCACGCGGTCTCTTTGAGTCTGAGAGGGCTTCCCAGACGATAGATGATGTCGTTCTCCATGAGGTCCCCGTCCTTTTCCGCGATGGCGAAGACGCGCCACGGAAACTCCCGGGTCCCCTTCGTTCTTGCGATGTAGTCTGCCGCTTTCGACACGATGACCGTCCGGTCTCTGACCTGCCGCTCCTCGAGGGGATAGCGGGGGAACTTCGAGCTCAGAATCGCCTGCCCGGATCCGTCGCCTCGGAGGTAGAGACCCGCGTAATCGAGCAGGTCGGCTTCCGAGAAGGCGATGCTCAGTCCGCTCGCTTTGACAATGACGGCCGGTATGCAGCACATCTGCGTGTCGGCAATATCCTTGACAGCGAGAAGGTTGTACGAGCGCTCGGAGTGGGAAAGGAAGCTCGTCTCTTCTGGAAACCAAACGGAGTCGGTCGACGCCAGATGGAGGGCGACCTCTTCATTCCTGACCGTGATCTCTCCCGGCAGCTTCGTCGTGAAACGGTAGGCCGCAGCGTCGTCGTAGGCGCGCAGCTTCAGACCGTAGTTGCCGTCAAACTGGATGGCCAATTCGTTGTAGACATCGGGAATGACTTTGCGCTTCTCGGGCAGGACCGGAACGATGCTCTCCTTCACGGATTTCGGCGTCGTGCCCTTCACGACCGGATGAAGACCGAGCGTCCGTGAAGGCTCGAGATCCATCGAGATGGATGAGGGGGAGACGATTTCTTGCCCGTTGTGAAAGATGGAGATGGCGAGTTTGTCGCCGATCTGGACTCTCAGTTCGGTTTTCCCATCCGGCGATGTGACGCGGTACGTTTTCTGTTGAGCAAGGCATTTCCCGCCGATCCAAGTGCAGAGGAAGAGGGAGCACAAGGTGATTGCTGGACGGTTTAGATTACTCATAGGAGTACCCCTTCAGGCTATTTGACTCGATTTTCGTGTGGTGATCGCGGCGACGCGGAAGTCCGCATCACGTCATCTCTTCTTAGATTTTCATTCAGAATCTCCGTAGCTTAACGTCGGGATGATCGATCGCTCCGGTGAAGGCGAGAGTTGCGAGTGGCTCTCTCAAACGTACGAAGGAATGGAGAAAATCGAAAGCTCAATCGTAATCGTCAGCCGCGAAGATAGAAACAAATTCCTTGTCAAACACGAATAGGTATCCCACATGAAAAAGCTTTCGCTCGTTGGCATTCTCATTCTTTGCGTTCCAATTTCACTGCTGGCGCAGGAACAGGAGGACAAATACGTCCCCGAGACCGATCCCCTCGTGCTGGCGAAGCTTGCCAAATGGCAGGACGAGAAGTTCGGCCTGCTGATGACGTGGGGAACCTACAGCCAGTGGGGGATTGTCGAATCCTGGTCCCTCTGCGGCGAGGACGAGGGCTGGTGCAAACGTGTGGGCCCTTATTCAGCTGACTATGATGCCTACAAGCGTGCTTACCGGGATCTCAAGAAGACGTTCAATCCTGTGAAATTCGACCCGGACCGGTGGGCTGAGGCGGCTCGAGAGGCCGGGATGAAGTATGTCGTCTTTACGACCAAGCACCACGACGGTTTCTGCATGTTCGACACGAAGACGACGGACTACAAGATCACCTCCGCCGAATGCGCGTTCCATACCAACCCACGCGCAAATGTGACGAAGGAGATCTTCGACTCTTTCCGCAAGAAGGGCTTCATGGTCGGGGCGTACTTTTCGAAGCCCGACTGGAGTTCTCCCGACTACTGGTGGCCGTACTTTCCCACGCCGGACCGGCACGTTAACTATGATCCGGCGAAGTATCCGGAGCGGTGGCAGGGTTTCAGAGACTTCACGTTCAACCAGATTGAGGAGCTGATGACCGGGTACGGAACAGTCGATATCCTCTGGCTCGACGGGGCGTGGGTCCGCCCGATTGAGAACATGCCGAAAGAGTTCGAATCGTGGGGGAAGAAGAAGAACTACGATCAGGACGTCGACATGCGCCGCATCGCGACGACGGCTCGCGAACACCAGCCGGGTCTGATCGCCGTCGATCGCTGGGTCAACGGTCCGTATGAAAACTATCTGACCCCCGAGCAAAAGGTCCCCGAGCGCGCGCTGAAGGTTCCGTGGGAATCATGCATCACCATGGCAACGAGCTGGTCGTATGTCAAGAGCGACCGCTACAAGCCGGTGCGCCAGCTCGTCCACTTGCTTGTCGACGTCGTGGCCAAAGGGGGTAACCTCTTGCTGAATATCGGACCATCACCCGAGGGTGAGTGGGCTCCCGGCGCGTACGACCGGTTAAAAGGGATCGGGGAATGGATGAAGGTGAACGGTGAAGCCATTTACGCGACTCGAGCGATCGCCCCCTACAAGGACGGAAAGGTCTGCCTGACGCAAAAGAAAGTCGATGGCGCAGTCTACGCCATCTATCTGGCTGAGGAGGGGGAAGCGCATCCTCCGCAGACGATTGAGGTGAACGATCTACGTGCCGGTAGAAACGCGAGCCTTGTGATGTTGGGTGAGAAGGATGAATTGAAATGGCGGAACGAGGGGAAGAAGTTGGTTATTGAGCTGCCGGACCGAGTCCGGGAGAATCCGCCGTGCCAGTATGCGTGGGCGATTCGAATCTCGAGTGTGGAATGAGCGGCGGAAGCTCGCGGGTCTCGCCCACCTCGTGTGCTTGGTTCTAGACCCCGAAATCCCGCTGTTCAGGGATCCCGCCTGTGTGCGGGATCCTAAGAGCGGGACAAGTTCGGGGTGACATGCTAATCCTCACCTCGTCATGCCGAACTTGGTTTGGCATCTGTGGCAAATCCCGCAATAGATCCTGAAACGAGTTCAGGATGACCGGGTGTCGTTCGGGGTAACACGATGTGTCTTCTTAGGTTACCGTCGAGTAAGACTCGATCAGGTCTTATCAAGCCGGACTGGCTGCGAATCGCCGCCGCCGCAAGATCGCTGCAAGGAAAAGCACAACGAGCGCGACGATCACAACGCCAGTCAGGATGATCGCCCACCAGTTTATGACCCTCGATTCGACCCACATATCCACGTCTTCGAAATAGGCGAACTTGACGTAGTCCTTCCAGGATGCCTTGTTCCCTTCGAGCGTCGGCGCATTCGTCCCGGTAATGAGACCAGGCATGACCACGTTGTTCAGGTAGGTGTTCGCTGTGATCTCTTCAAGGAAGGCCCGCTTCTCATTGAGCCGCTGGAAGGCTTCCATGTTCAATGCAATCGCCTTCTTCACGTTTCGACTCTTGAGGACGCGTCCGAAGATGACCGTGAGGGTGTCCATATTTTTCGTTCTGAAGTACTTCTCGCTTTGTTCGAACAACTTGTCCTTCAATCCGGTGACGTACGCAGGGGTCAGGGAGGGGTCGTTGAGTTTTCGCACCCCCTCAAGGAACGCGTCGAAGTAGTCCGCAAACATGTTCTCATCATCCCACTTTTCAAATCGCTTCCCAGCATCCTCCATCGCGAGGCTGTCGCCTTTGGAAGAGTACGGCTCTTTATTCATCTCATGACGAATCCAATAATCCAGCTCTGCGGGCGAGATGTAGTCCGTGATCGGAATTGCTCGAAACGGATTGAAGTTCGGCCACGTCTCGCTGTACCGAAATGTCGTGAAGAACCACTGGAAGCGTCGCTGGAGCTCCACCCGGGCGCCGAGGGTCTTGCCCTCCGTTCCCTTCAACGAGCTGTTCATCTCCTCCGTCCCTTCAAACAATCTTGTCGCCGTAAGAGTGACGTTCTTCCTGTCCTTCTTCTCGATTGTTCTCTTCCAGGTGGAATCCAACGACAGCGGGATCTTGCCCCCGTAGATTTCCGAGGAATCCCCCTTGATCACAACGGTGCGGAGGATGGAGCCATCGGTATTGACGTGTGTGGTTATTCCGATGTCGAGGCACCCCTGCACGGACAAGGCGCCGAGAGCGAAAGTCGCAAGAAGAAAAAGACGGCTTTGTTTGTTCATGGTTCAGACTCCTTCCCTCGAAACAGTGAAGGAAAACGATGCATTCTTCTGCAGGAAACCGATGACGGCATTGATCTGCTTCCTGTCCAATCCAGCCGTGTGCAAGAGAGAGGAGGTCATGGGCGAAAGCAGGTCCATGAAAGGCACGAGAGACCTGAGCTTGCGTTGTGTGATTGTGAAGGAATCGTCGCTCCCGGTATAGTCCTTGAGGAGAGGGAGGAACTGAAGCTCTTTCCGCTCCGGGAGGCTGCGTAGTGTGCTCGAGTTGATCGAGTATACCACGCCTGGTACGGACTGGCCCTGTGGACCACGTCCAAATCTCTGCTCGAGATTTGCAACCTGATCGAGCGTCGAAAAATACTGAAAGAGGAACGAGCCGACCGCTGCCAGCACGAAGACCGCGGCCGCATAGCGGATGGCGGGCGCGAGCATCGCGTCGAGGATGCGATCGACGAATCGCTCACGCGTACGCTCTCTGATGCCGGCGAGAATGCTCGTGGCGAGGCGGTCCGGATCGCGGAGGGTCGGACTGAACTCCCGCAAACGTCGGACCGACGCGTCGGCTGTCTCGATGCGCTCTCGTTCGGCGGCGCAGCGCTCGCACGTTTGAAGGTGCAGGTGAAGCTCGGTCTTCTCGCGCTCAGTGAGCTCGCCGGCGCGATACAGGTACAACATTTTTCGATAGCGGTCGCAGTTCATGGCTCAATGCTCTTGATATTGTATTCACGCTCCAAGAGGTTTCGTATGGCACGCCGTGCGTAGTGGAGATTGGTTTTGATGCTCCCGGCTGAGAGCCCGGTAATCTCGGACACCTCGCTCACGGGAAGATCCTCAAGGTCACGGAGGACGAAGACCAGTTTTTGTTTAGTCGGTAAGCGATCCGTCAGCGCTTTGACGGCGCGGATCGCCTCTTCAGTTGAGTACATTCGGTCGAGACTTTGCGGATCGGCGATGGTCTCCGCGTGATCATCCTCCTCGATCAAAGAGAACAGTCGTGATCTCCGTTTCGCCGACCTGAGACCGTCGAGGCAGAGGTTCGTCACAATCCTGTAGAGCCATGTCGTGAACTTCCGTCGTTGGTCGTACCGATCGAGGTGCTTCCAGACCCTGATGAACGACTGTTGGACCACCTCTTCGGCTTCGTCCTCATTACACAACAGGCGGACAGCGATCGAATACGCATAGGGCTGGCAGATCCGAACAAGTTTGTCGAATGCAGCAAGGTCGCCCTCCACGCTTCGGCGAACAAGGTGGTGCGTCGTTTGGTCCGATGCTTCTTCCACTGTCCTCTTGAGCCTGTCCTACTGTTGATGATACGCCTGAGACGCTCGACGGTTAAATGTACATTCTCAGAGGTTGAAATACCCCTCAGGGAGATCTCACGTTCTGAGCGGCCTTCAAGAAAAGGTCACGGGCCGGCTTCGTTCGCAGTCTGCAAGCTCTCTCACGTCGAGTTCTTGAGCTCCTGGCGAGCGTTCTCCCGCCACGCTACACCCGTAAGAGCCTACCTCAAGGTGACTGCAGGCGAAATCCCCCATCGACGGTGCACACAATTCCGAGCGTTATCACAATTGAGAATCCATTGTCATCCTGGCGAAAACAGCTCTCCAGATGAGTGAGACTTTGTGAGTTTGAGCGACGACGGCGTGGCACGTCAGTTGAAGAAGGAAACCGAGAATTCCTCTCACCTGTTTCCGGAGCTTACGATGGATCGACGGATGTTCTTCAAGAAGGGTATCGGCGCAACAATTCTGGCGGGCTCCTACCTGGCGCTCAGCTCGAGGGAGAGCCTGTTCGCATGGGGACCCCAGCCGCGGCCGGCACTTCCGTTTGATCTTGTTGCCGTCAGGGGCGGAGAGCCGGAGGTGATGTTCCGGAAGGGGATTGAAGCGCTGGGCGGCATTAAGGCGTTCGTCAAGAAAGGTCAGAGAGTCGTCATCAAACCGAACATGGGCTGGGATGTCCCGCCCGAGCGAGGCGGCAACACGAATCCGAAGCTCATGGTCGAGATCGTGAAACAATGCCTCGATGCGGGAGCGAAGGAAGTGTATGTGTTTGACCACACCTGCGACGACTGGAGGCGATGTTACAGGAACAGCGGCATTGAATCGGCGGTGAAGGACGCCGGCGCGAAGGTCGCCCCTGCACATACGGAGGGGTACTACCACGATGTAACCGTTCCGGCAGGCAAGGTCCTGAAGAGGGCGAAGGAGCACGAGCTGGTGCTCGAGTCGGATGTTTTCTTCAACGTGCCGATTCTGAAGAACCACGGTTCGGCACGGCTGACGGCCTCCCTAAAGAACCTGATGGGGGACGTGTGGGACAGGCGGTTCTGGCATGGGAACGATCTCCACCAGTGCATCGCTGACTTCGGCACCTACCGGAAGCCGACACTGAATATCGTCGACGCCTACTACGTGATGAAGCGGAACGGCCCCCGCGGCGTCTCGGTCGAAGATGTCGTCACGGTGAAAGCACAGCTGATGTCGGCGGACATGGTCGCAGTCGACACGGCCTCCGCGAAGCTGTTCGGCATCGATCCGATGGATGTCCCCCACATTCAGATGGCGGCAGATCAGAAGGTGGGCCGGATGGATCTCGAGAACCTTAACATCAAGCGGATAGCGATCTAGGGTGGTGGCTTGGAGTCACTGAAGAAGATCCGGGTCGTTGTCTCCATTCTCTTCTTTCTCCTTCTTACGTTCTTGTTCCTCGATGTTGGTGCGATTCTTCCCGCCCTCGTCTCCAACATCCTGGCCTCGGTCCAGGTCGTCCCTTCGCTAACGAAGACGCTCAGACTCCTGACGTTCACCTCCCTTGGTCTTCTCGTCGTTCTGCTGCTCACGCTCGGATTCGGCCGGGTGTATTGCTCCTCCATTTGCCCGCTCGGGACGCTTCAAGACATTGTGATCCGCATCGCTCGGAGGAATCGGAAGCGGCGATGGTTTCGGTACAAGAAGGCCCCGTTCCTCCTCCATTACTCCCTTCTTGCTGTTACAGCCGTTGCCTTCGTAGGTGGGAGCGTGCTCCTCCTGAACCTCCTTGAGCCCTTCAGCAACTACGGAAGAGTTTTGACGACGCTCGTGCACCCTGTGATTGTCCTGGCGAACAATGCGATCGCCTTTGTATTCGAGCGATTTGGCCTCTATTCGGTCCCCACCCTCTCCGTGCGATTCGTGAACGCGGGGGCTTTTCTCTTTCCCGTGGTTTTTCTCGTTGTCGTCATCTATCTCTCCTACAACTACGGGCGGCTGTTCTGCAACAGCCTCTGTCCTGCCGGCGCGCTGCTCGGTTTGTTGTCCCGCGTCTCGCTTTTCAGAATCGTGATCGACGAGGAGACCTGCACGGAATGCAAGCTCTGCGAGAAGGTGTGTAAGGCGAGGTGCATCGAGGCGGACACGAAGCGGCTCGACTTCAGCGCGTGCGTCAGCTGTTTCAACTGTATCGATGTGTGTCCGAGCGTCGGCCTGAAGTATGAATCGTGGTGGAAGGAGAAAGCAGCGCCTGCCGTCGAGGTGGACCAGGGGAGGCGGACGTTCATGAACGCCGCCCTGGCATCGGCAATGGGCGCAGCACTTCCGAGGATAGTCTCCAACGATTCGCTTGCGACCCGAACGCCGAGCTTCGATGAGAGCAGGAGAAACCCGATCGTCCCGCCGGGTGCCGTGAGCGTCGAGCATTTCTCCAGCTACTGCACCGCGTGTCATCTTTGTGTCAGCGTGTGTCCTGCACAGGTCCTGTACCCGTCGTTTCTTGAGTACGGCGTGGCCGGTGTGTTCCAGCCGAAGATGGACTATAGTATCGGCTCCTGCACGTACGAATGCAACCTGTGCACGCAGATTTGTCCAAGCGGCGCCATCCTGCCGGTCGATGTGCCTGACAAGAAGCTGATTCAGATCGGTAAGGCGGCGTTCGTCAAAGAGGACTGCATCGTCATCACGAAGAAGAAGGACTGCGGTGCGTGCGCCGAGCACTGCCCGACGAAAGCCGTGAAGATGGTGCCGTACGAGAACAAACTGATGCTGCCGGAGTTGAACAACGACATCTGTGTCGGCTGCGGCTCCTGCGAACACCCATGTCCCACGACGCCGCGCAAGGCGATCTACGTGGTTGCAAACCCGGTGCACCTTGTGGCGAAAAAGCCGCCTGTGCAGAAGCTCGAGGAGAAGGTGGAGCAGAAGGAGGAATTCCCGTTCTGAAGCCGTCAGGTCTGTCTAGACTGAGGGGGGTCGACAGGAAAGAGACTGCGGACTGATACTACTGGAGCGGGATGGTCACCACGACCTTGCTGCCTGAGCCGATATAGTCGATTTTGAGAGATGCCCTTGCGATCGCGATGCCGCGGCCGTGGTTGTGAAATAGTCGCGATTCATCCATCTTCAAGTACTGTTCGTAGTCAAATCCGGGTCCCTGATCTTCAATTTCGATCCGAAGTGACCCTCCCTCTTTTTTCATCCTGACGAGGACATCCTTTCGCACGTTTTCGGGAAGCGCGAGCCTGCGTTCCACCTCAGCTTCCCATGTATTGTTCTCCACCAGCTGTGTCTTCTCCTCGTACGTGATGCCGAGGCTTCCGTGTTCCACGGAGTTCATGAGGAGCTCCGCGATCGGCATCGCATGCTCAGGATCCGGCGTCGCGCTCGCGAGCCTGACCGCAAGGAGTTCCGCATCGGCGAGTGTGCGGAAGCGAAACGTTCCCTCCTCCAGGAGGGCAAGCGGTTTCTCGGACTCCTGAAGCTTCCGCAGCATCTTGCGGGAGCAATGACAATCGGAGACTGCGGCGGTGACGATGGAGCGGAGGAGCTCGCGCTGGAACGGTTTCGTCAGATAATAGAAAGCGCCGGCTTCGATCCCCTCTTTGATGCGGGAAGGATCGCTGAGTGCGGTGAGCATGACCACGGGGATGTGTTCGATGTGCGGCTGATTCTTCATCCAACGAAGAAGATCGATCCCGCTCATCCGGGGCATCACCCAATCGAGCACGACCGTCGTGACGGCTTCGGGATTTGATCGGAGAATTTCCTGCGCTTCGGTGCCGTCGTCCGCTGTGAGGCAGTCGAATCCTTCGAGGCGGAGTGTGTTCACCAGGAGCATCTGCATCGCGCGATCATCGTCGACGACGAGGATGCTGTCTCGTTCCGATTCCGCATTCATGATGAGGACGTTTCCTGAAACGGTCGAAGTGGCACGATCCTCGCGGCGAGGTCAACGGCGACCGCGAGCTGTCTTCACCTCCAATGTAGCAAAAATCAATCGGGAAGTGAACCATCCCCGGATGGGGTTGAAACAATTCGCTTCAGTTCTGCGTTAGAACTGAGAGAAACGCTGGCGCCGATCAGGGTGAAATGGGGCGGCCCTCGGCCGGTATTTGGAAACAGAGGATGAGGAACGTCCAGAGCAGCACCGACGGGCGGAATCTATGTCATTGAGAACCTCATTTGTCATTGTCCTTGCGATCGTGCTTGGCGGGTGTCAAGGGAATCCCGTAACAAGCGATCTTCCGACGGACCCTCAATTCACCTACCGTCCTCCTTTTCCGTGGCCGATTTCTGATCCTCTCTCCCAGGAGATGGACACTTCGAGAGTCTCTGCCGGATTGAGGGAGATCAAAAACAATTCCTTCATCCTTAGCTTTCTGGTCGTACGCAACGACTCCCTGGTGATCGAGTACTACAACAGGCTGCAGATGGAGAACGATTTCGACATTCACTCGGCCTCGAAGAGCTTCATCTCAGCGCTCGTCGGCATCGCGATCGAAAAGGGCGTTCTTAGCTCGACCGGGCAAAAGATCTTGAGCTTTTTCCCGGAACTCGACGCGACCAATCTCGATCCGCGCAAGCGTGACTGGACGCTCGAGCACTTCCTGACGATGAAGAGCGGAATCGACTGGGTGGAGACCGATGACCACACCGCCCTCTTTACCGACAAGGTCAACTGGCTCACAACGGCGCTGGAGCTGCCGCTCGCGTATTCACCCGGCGAGCGTTTCGTGTATACTTCGCCGAATGTCAATGTGCTTTCCGGGATCATCGCGCGGGCATCGGGCATCTCGACCTATGACTTCGCGGAAACGTATCTCTTTGCACCGCTCGATATCTCGATCCGAAACTGGGTGAGGGACCCGCAGGGCGTCTACCTCGGCGGGACGGGGATGAGCTTCACGCCGCGGGATCTGGCACGCTTCGGTCAGCTCTACCTCCACAACGGCCTGCTCGACGGCAAGCAGATCGTCCCGAGCGACTGGATCCAACAGTCGCTTCTCCTGAGGAATCAGCAAAATGGGACTTGGGGCGCTTTCTCGACGGTCAACTACGGCTACCTCTGGTGGAACAACTACGACAGCCGCGATTCGGTCTTCATGGCGGCAGGATTCGGCGGTCAGTTCATATTTGTCGTCCCTGCGCAGAATATGGTCATTGTCACGATCGGCGATGACGATGTGACGATCGATCAGGCGGACGTGGACGAGACGACGATCATCGGTATCGTGAAGCAGTATTTCCTCTGACGCTTTCTCTGCCGACCACCTCTTGCTTTCCTCCCAAATCCGCTCTTAATTTGCAGTCGTTCCCCTAGCCGCCATTCGCGTCGGAGGGTCTGCATTGTGATGCGATCCGACCAGACAGCACGCAATTCCTTGATATACCCCTGCTTCCACAGGGCTGCCTTCGGGCAGGTCGAATGGTCCTGGCGTGTGCAAGCGGAAAGGCGCTTTGAACCTTCAACGAAGGAGGTAGCATGAATCCTCATCGATTTCAGCCGTCAGGTTCCTTCTTGCCGACGAGAACAATTCGACTGCTCAGAATGTGTCTCTTGTTGTTCGGTATTCTGTCGGTGGGCTCAGCTCAGAGTATTCTTCCGGTCGAAACCGACCAACACAAGGCCGAACGGATGAAGTGGTGGACCGAAGCGCGATTCGGCATGTTCATCCATTGGGGTTTGTATGCACTTCCCGCGCGCCACGAGTGGGTCAAGAACTACGAGCACTTGACGAATGAAGAATATCAAAAGTATTTCGATCACTTCAACCCAGACCTCTTTAATCCGAAGGAATGGGCGCAGATGGCGAAGAACGCCGGCATGAAGTACTTCGTCATCACCGCCAAGCATCACGAGGGTTTCTGCCTGTGGGATTCGAAGTTCACGGACTACAAGGCGACGAAGACCCCGTACGGACGCGATCTCCTCAAGCAGGTGGTCCAGGCATTCCGCGATGAAGGGCTCCGCGTCGGCTTCTACTACTCTCTGCTCGACTGGCATCATCCGGAGTACACGATCGATCGCAACCACCCGATGTACAACAACGAAGAGTTCAAGAAGAAAGCTGCTGGCCGGGATATGAACAAGTACGTCGACTATGTGCTGAACCAGGTTCGCGAGCTCCTGACCGAGTTCGGCACCATCGATTGTCTGTTCCTGGACTACTCGTTTCCAGCCGGCAAGGACGGCAAGGGGAGAAAGGACTGGCAATCCGAGCGGATCCTGAAGATGGTGCGGGAGCTGCAGCCGAACATCATCGTGAACGATCGATTGGATCTCGACGACGTTCCGGGCGGGTGGGACTTCAAGACGCCTGAACAGTTCATCCCGCGGGAGTGGATCACCGTCAACGGGAAAAAAGTCCCGTGGGAGACGTGCCAGACCTTTTCCGACTCCTGGGGGTACTACCGGGATGAGGAAGGGTGGAAGAGCACGCATCAGCTCCTGGCACTGCTCATCGAGACGGTGAGCAAGGGGGGAAATCTGCTGTTGAATGTCGGCCCGACAGCGCGCGGCACCTTTGATGAGCGGGCAAAAACGCGACTGAGAGAGATTGGAGAATGGATGAAGCTGAACAGCCGGTCGATCTATGGCTGCACGCAGGCCCCGCCGGAATTCAAGGCCCCGGACAACTGTCTCCTCACCTACAATCCGCAGACGAAGAGGTTGTATATCCACGTGTTGAGCTGGCCTCTCGGCAATCTCTTCCTC
Organism: uncultured Ignavibacteriaceae bacterium; assembly: GCA_964480945.1. Classification (GTDB taxonomy): domain Bacteria; phylum Bacteroidota; class Ignavibacteria; order UBA10030; family UBA10030; genus VGWB01. Next base: position 12,011 of record CAYZRX010000071.1, read on the forward strand.
GAGGGGTATGTGGGAAAGATCGAGTACGCCCAGTTCCTGCACGATGCTTCAGAAGTGCAGATCGGCAAAGCCGACCGGCCGTTCCAGGGCAAACTGGACAAGATCGCCTCCCAAACGGTTATCCTGAAGCTCCCGATGAAGCAACCCGATCAGGTCGTTCCGGTGATCGAAGTGTTTCTCAAGTGAGGAAGTAGTGCCGCTTCCAAAACGTCGTCTTGAATCTTTTTGAGCGCTCGTGAATGTATCGTTGGCACTTTCCTAAAGAAAGCGGCAAACTCATTTGAAAAACCAGCGAGTGAATGGGCAACAACCCCGTCGCATCGATACCGGAAACGGATCACCTCTAATATGCAAGAAAACCAATTTGCAGCAGGACTGGCAAAGAGCGGAGGAGGAAGTGAGAAGTAGAAAGGAAGCAGACTGACTTAAGGAACTCAGAACTCAGACCTGTGAACCTTGGACTCTCAACCTGAAACTGAAAGCTCCAAACGACCCGGGTCGCTGCTGATCGGAGCTTCGCTCACGGCCGCGATCGGGGGATTTCTCTTCGGCTTCGATACGGCCGTCATCTCCGGCACGATCTCCTTCGTCAAGAGCCAGTTCGCTCTCAACACGATCGAGGAGGGATGGTACGTCAGCTCGGCGCTCGTCGGGTGCATCGTCGGCGTGTCGTTCGCAGGGGCGCTCAGCGACCGGTTCGGCAGGAAGAAGGTGCTCCTCCTCTCCTCGCTTCTGTTTCTCGCTTCAACGATCGGCTGCACCGTTGCTCCGACGCACCTCGTCCTCACCTTGTCGCGTCTCGTCGCGGGCACCGGCATCGGCGTTGCCTCCATGCTGGCGCCGCTCTACATCTCTGAAATCGCTCCCGCAGCTTACCGAGGGAGGCTTGTCGCGCTCTATCAGCTTGCGATCACGCTCGGCATCCTGTGCGCGTACTTCTCCAATGCCCTCGTGCTCGGCATCTCCGAGCGTTCGACCTTGTCGGCTGGCCTCCTGCAGTGGATCTACAAGGACGAGATTTGGAGGGGGATGTTCGCCTCGATGACGGTCCCGAACCTCGCGTTTCTCCTCCTTCTCCTCTTCATCCCCGAAAGTCCACGCTGGCTGATCTCGAAGGGATTCACAGAGAAGGCGAGATCGGTCTTGACGAGAATTCAGACCAGGGGCGCAAGCGACAACGCGTACGCGGAGATGGTCGCGACTATCCAGAGTGAAAGGGCCTCGATTTCGCAGCTCTTCCGCTCGGGCCTGAGGATCGCACTTCTCATCGGCATCCTGCTGCCGATTTTTTCGCAGATCAGCGGCATCAACGTCATCATATACTACGGCCCGAAGATCCTCAGCGAGGCAGGCTTCTCGATCAGCGCCGCGCTCGGCGGGCAGGTCACCATCGGTATCGTCAATGTCCTCTTCACGCTTCTGGCGATCTGGCAGGTGGATAAGATCGGCAGGAAACCGCTGCTCCTCTTCGGCATCGCCGGGGTTGTCGTTGCCCTGGTCGCCGTCGGCTTGTTCTTTTTCTTCCACATTGCTCAAGGAACGATCCTTATCATCTTCATCCTGCTCTTTATCGCGTGCTTCGCGTTCTCGCTCGGTCCCGGCACGTGGATCGTCATCTCGGAGATCTTTCCGACCCACATTCGCGGCAGAGCGATGTCGATCGGGACGTTCGCGTTGTGGTCGGCGAACGCCGTCGTCGGGCAACTGTTCCCGTGGATGCTGGAGAACATCGGGCCGGCGGGGACGTTCTGGACTTTTGCCGCAATATGTCTCCCGGCATTCTTCTTCGTCTGGAAGGTGCTGCCGGAAACGAAAGGGAAGACGCTGGAGGAGATCGAGCGATCCTTGACGGGAGCGGGCAATTGAGTTTTGCCAACGCGAGTGCGATCATTGAGCGCACAGCGACGCTCTGAAAGGTAAACGGAATGACAAGCAAAGAACGGGTCCTCGCAGCTCTCAATCACCGGGAACCGGACACAGTCCCCGTGGATTTTGGAGGGACGGCGGTCACGGGCATCCATGTCAACTGCGTCGCGGGGCTCCGCGAGTACTACGGTCTGGAGAAGAGGCCCGTCAAGGTGCACGAGCCGTACCAAATGCTCGGGTACATCGACGAAGACCTGCAGGAGGTCTTGGGGATCGACGTCGAGGGAGTATACGCGGCGGAGACATTGTTCGGTTTCCGGAACGAGAACTGGAAGCCGTGGCGGCTGGACAGCGGTCTGCAGGTCCTCGTGGCGGAAAACTTCAATACGACGAAGGATGCAAACGGCGACACGCTCATCTATCCGAAAGGCGATCTGTCGGTTGCCCCCTCCGGCCGCATGCCGAAGAATGGCTTCTTCTTCGACTCGATCATCCGGCAGGAGCCGATCGTCGAGGAGCAGCTGGACCCCGCGAACAACCTCGAAGAATTCACTCATATTTCCGATCAGGATCTCGACTATTTCGAACGGGAAGCAAAGGAGACATCGCGGACGGGCGGAGCTGTCATTGCTACGTTTGGGGGGATGGCATTCGGCGACATCGCGCTCGTTCCGGCGCCGTTTCTCAAGCACCCGAAGGGGATCCGGGACATCGAAGAGTGGTACGTCTCGACGCTGACGCGCCAACCGTACATCCATCAGGTATTCGAAAAGCAGTGCGAGATTGCGATCGAGAATCTGATCAAGATCTACAAGCAGGTCGGAAACCTCATCGATGCGGTGTTCATCTGCGGGACGGATTTCGGGACGCAGTGGTCCACGTTCTGTTCCGTCGATACCTTCCGGTCGCTGTATCTGCCGTACTACAAGCGCATCAACGACTGGATTCACATCCACACGTCGTGGAAGACGTTCAAGCACTCTTGCGGGGCAGTCGAGACGCTGATCCCCTCGTTCATCGATTCGGGATTCGACATCCTCAATCCTGTCCAGTGTTCGGCCGCGGGAATGGAGCCCGAGCAGCTCAAGAGGAAATACGGCCCGGAGATCGTTTTCTGGGGCGGGGGCGTCGATACGCAGAAGACGCTGATGTTCGGGACTCCGAAAGAGGTGCGGGAGGAGGTCCTCGGGCGGTGCGAGATCTTCGGCAGAGACGGCGGCTTCGTGTTCAACGCCGTGCACAATATCCAGGGGAATGTCCCGCTGAAGAATGTCGTCGCGATGTTCGAAGCGCTGAAGCAAGGCAGATGACCGTCACCACCCTACGTTCTCCGACAGTTGAACTGTCGGAGAGGATTCTGTCCGGGAGTTCAACTCCCGGACAACTGAACGCCTCACAAGGATCAATGTCAGGCTGGGTTGACGGCCATCTCAACATGTTGAAGGAGTGACGCATGAACGGACCTCTCTACGAATTCTTCGCCGGTGATCACCGGCGTCTCGAGGGATTGCTGGACCGTGCGACCGCCCGGCCGGGGGAGTATGAGATGGAGGCGTACGCTCAATTCAGGACCGGGCTTCTGAGGCACATCAAGATAGAAGAGAAGATCCTACTCCCAATGGCGCAGAAAGCGCGCGGCGGCGAACCCCTACCGATCGCGGCAAAGATCCGGCTCGACCATGGCGCGATCACGGCGCTGCTGGTTCCGTCACCCTCGCCGATGGTCGTCGCTGCTATGCGAAAGATACTGGCCGACCACAACGTCCTTGAAGAATCACCCGGCGGTTTGTATGAGGCGTGCGAACAGCTCGTGGGCGACCAGGTCGAGAGTCTATTGGAAAAAGCGAAGAACACTCCGGACGTACCGGTGCACCCCCACAATGACAAGTCCTTCGTTCTGGAGGCCGCGCGACGAGCGCTGGCCAGGGCCGGGTACAACCTCGACGACTTGGGCGCGGGCGATCAGAGATAACCTGCACCGTCCCTAACGGCATGATCTGATATTCCACAAGAGAGGAGGTCCTATGGCTCAGTCAACATCTACGACGAGCGGGCTTTCGCCGTGGTGGAGAAATGGCGTCATCATTGTGATGATCGTCGGCTTTTCTGTCCTGATCTGGCTGTCGGTGAGGACGTATGAAAACGCGCCCCCGATCCCGGAGAACGTCGTCGGCGAGTCCGGCGAGGTCATCTTCACCGGTGACGATGTCACCAGCGGTCAGCAAATCTTTCTGAAATACGGCCTGATGGAGAACGGCACCATCTGGGGCCATGGCGCGTACCTCGGACCCGATTTCTCAGCTGAGTACCTTCACGCCCTCTCCGGCCACGAATCTGAGGCGATCGCGATGCAGCGGTACGGCAAGGAGTTCGACCGGCTCGGGCCGGAGCAGCAGCGTGAGATCGAAACCGACGTCCGAACGGTCTTGAAGCAGAATCGCTTCGATCCGCAAACAAAGACTCTCGTTTTCACCGCGGGCGAGGCCCTCTCGTACCAAAAACAGATCGGAACGTGGACAGGCTACTTCTCTCAGACGAAGACAAACACCGGCTTGAATCCGAAGCTCATCCAGGATCCGGCTGAGCTCCGGCAGCTGACGGCGTTCTTCGCTTGGTGCGCCTGGGCGTCGGTCGCGGAGCGTCCCGGGGAATCGTACTCCTATACGAACAATTTTCCGTACGATCCCTCGGTCGGCAATACCGCCAGTGCGGACGCGGTGCTGTGGAGCGCCCTGAGCCTCATCACCCTCCTCGCCGGGACCGGGCTGATCCTCTTCGTCTTCGGCAAGTTCGATTACCTCGGCTGGAAGGGGAAGGAGGGTCACATCCATCCGCAGCTCCTGCCCGGAGTGACGACGGAGAATCAGCGTGCAACCATCAAGTACTTCTCGATCGCAGCCGTTCTGTTCCTCCTGCAAGTCGCGGTGGGTGGGGCGACCGCCCACTACCGGGCCGATCCCTCGAGCTTCTACGGGATCGATTTCTCCAGCCTCGTCCCGAGCAACCTCGTCCGCACGTGGCATTTGCAGCTCGCCATCTTCTGGATCGCAACGGCCTACGTTGCAGGAGGGATGTTCCTCGCGCCGTCCCTGGCCGGAAATACGGGGAGGCAGGTCGGGGGGATCAACTTCCTCTTCGTCGCGCTGGTGATCGTCGTTCTCGGGAGTCTCTTCGGCGAAGCGCTCGGCATCAATCGGTTTCTCGGCCAGCTCTGGTTCTGGTTCGGCCACCAAGGGTGGGAGTATCTCGACCTCGGCCGCGCGTGGCAGATCCTGCTGGCGATCGGCCTGGTTGTATGGGTGGTCATCATCTTCAGGATGGTGGCTCCCGCCCGCAAGGACACGGAGCGAAAGGAGATCTCCTCACTCTTTCTCTACGCGGCCATTGCGATCCCGCTCTTCTACCTGCCGGCCATGTTCTTCACAAGCACAAGCAACTTCACGGTCGTAGACCTGTGGAGGTTCTGGATCATCCATCTCTGGGTGGAGGGGTTCTTCGAGCTTTTCGTCACGGTGATGGTCGCTGTGATCTTGTACCAGCTCGGTATCGTCACGCACACGACGGCGAGCCGCGTCGTCTACCTGGATGCCATCCTGTACCTGGCAGGAGGGATTGTCGGGACGGCGCACCACTGGTACTGGACCGGCCAGTCGAGCGTCACGATGGCGTTCGGGGCGTTGTTCTCTGCGATGGAGGTTGTCCCGCTCACGCTCCTCACGCTGGACGCGTGGGATTTCATCAAGCTCACGCGGGGCACGTGCGATATCTGTGGGAAGAAAATCTCGGTCCCCCACAAGTGGACCTTCTACTTTGTCATGGCCGTGGGGGTTTGGAATTTCGTCGGCGCCGGAGTATTCGGGTTCCTCATCAACCTCCCGATTGTCAGCTACTACGAGGTCGGGACGATCTTGACGCCGAACCATGGCCACGCCGCGATGATGGGTGTGTTCGGGATGCTGGCCGTTGCCCTGATGGTCTTCGCGTTCCGGCAGGTCGTGTCGGAAAAGGAGTGGGAGCGACTCGAGAAATACGTGCGGGTCTCCTTCTGGGGATTGAACGGCGGTCTCGCGCTGATGGTGGTGACGAACCTCTTCCCCGGGGGCGTGTTCCAACTCCAGGATGTTCTCCAGAATGGCTACTGGCATGCGCGGAGCTCGGAGTTCCTTCAACAGGAGACGATGCGATTGATCGAGTGGTTTCGGCTGCCCGGCGATCTCATCTTCATCATCTGCGGCGTGCTTCCGCTGGTGATGGTGGCCCTGGCGGCGTACCGCCGCGCCCGCTCCGGCGGTTCCGATACGTTGCAGACGCAAGTGCCTGGTTAATCAGGTGGGCCCTCACCCTGTATCGCTCTCCCGGGGTGCGGGAGAGGGGTCTATGGGTTCTCTAAAAGAGTCATTCTGAGCGCAGCGAAGAATCTGCCCGTTCGGGGTCAGAAGAAAAAGGCTGCAGACCTCACCCTAGCCCTCTCCTAAGAGGAGAAGGAAGCTCTGCCCACTCCCACGGTCCCCCGTGGGATCGCTCCATGTGTACACCGTCGAGGGAGGAGAGGCAAGGCTCGGTAGGCTTGGCGTTCAGGATTTCGTATCTAACTCCCCCTTACCGCGCCGGGCGCTTCATCACGGTGACCGTCAGTGAAGAGGGATACCGTGTCGAGTGGTGCACCGCATTGTGCGCGACCACCCCCGTCACCTCATCGTAGTTGTGCCCGCCGGTATTGAGATTCCGTTCGTACTCGGGGAAGCTGCTGCTGCTCACTTCGATGCGGAGCCGGTGCCCGACGTCGAAGTAGTTGCTCGTCGTCAACGGCAGCAACGTCACCTTGTAGACCTTCCCCGCCTCCATCCATACCGTCGGCTTGTCGTATCCGTCGCGGTAGCGCATTCGCTGGATGGACTCGTCCAGGGTGAAAGCACGGCCGTCGGGATACACGTCGATCACCTTCACGGTGAAGTCCGTATCCTTGACGTCCGAGGAGACGTGGAGCGTCGGCGTCATCGTACCGGTGACCTCCAAGCCTTCGGTGAAGGGCGGGGTCGTGTAGACAAGCACATCGGGCCGCGCCTCAACTGTGCGCTGGTCGTACGAGCCGTCTACGCCTCCAACGTTGTTCGTCGAGCGGTAGCCGCCGTGCGTGGGAACCGGGTTCATCGGATCGTACGTGAAGCGATCCGGCATATCCACTGCCGGAGGCGTGAGAGTCAGCGTGCCGTCACCGTTCAGCGTGTTGGCCTGGCCGCCGCTCGAGAGGTAGAACGTCATCGGCTGCACACCCTTGGGCGGCCAGGTGTTGGACGTCTGCCACTTGTTCATCCCCATCGTGTAGTAGGTGACCTTGGGGAGCGTGTCGAGCAAGGTGCTCTTCTCCCCCTTGAGGAATCGGTCGAAGAAGGCGTACATGATCTCCTGGTACGGGAGGCGGGCGTCACCCATATCCCGCTCGCCGACGATCGTGTGCTCCGTGGCCCGGGTAAACTGACAGTGTCCGACGGGTGCGATAATCGCCCACTGCTGATTGGCAGCTTCCCCCTTGGCCGTCCTCCGGACGAAGTTGTACAGCTCGAGGTTCGGCGCGATGGCGATGTCGTAGTACGACATGAACCAGAGGCCCGGCACGTTGATGCGCTTGTCGTCGTGGAAGAGCGCGCCACGATACCAGGCCGGATCGTTCGGAGTCCGCTGGATCATTCGGCCGCCGGTCGCCACCGGCATCGAATCGGCAAAGACTCCCTTCGGTCCACCCACCGCCTTGAGGATGTCCTGCACGGGGAGGATCCAGTACGCCTTGTACCAGTCGACGGGCGGCATCCTGGCGGTTAGGTCCCACGCCTTCGAGAGCCGGATCAGGTCCTCCTGCGACGTGTTCGGGGGGAACATTGGACGCTGGGGCTTCTGGTTGCCGTAGAACCAGGGGATGTTGTACATCATGAAGACGCCGCCGCGGTACCAGTTGCCCTGCTCGTAGAAGGGACCGACGCGCCCTACGCCGCACCCGAAGCCCTGCGCGTTAAATGCAGCATACCCGGGAATGTCGCGAGCCACCGCGCCGATCTGCCACTCGGCCGTCGACGAGCACCCCGTCGTGCCCACCTTGCCGTTCGACCACGGCTGGTGCGTCATCCAGGCGACCTCATCTTCGGCGTCCGTAAGTGGAGCGCCGAGGACGTCCCACTCCCCTTCCGCGAAGAACTCCCCGCGCTCTTGCATATCGACCCACGCATACCCGCGCTTGATCGCCGTGAGTGCTGCGCTCATATCCCGCGGCACGCCGTTCGTCACGTCCCAGTAGTTGAAGTTGTAGGGCGTGCGAACCCAGATCGCCGGGTACTTTTTGGAGGTGTCCTTCGGATGGTAGATGTCAGCCGCGATCCGCACGCCATCGCGCATGGGGATCATGACTTTGCGCTCGATGATGGCGAGCGATTCAAGTTCTTTCTCGACCGCCCAGCGCACTGCCTTGACGCTGTCGGTCATCTGCCCGCGGGGTTGTGCGAGAAGCGATGCGGCGGCTATGGTGCCGACCGCAGCCGCGAACAGCAGGTTGCGGGAACTTCTGTACATGTTGACCTCCCTTGACTTGTGACGAATGAAAGCTCTCCGCCGGCGATGACGACCTCACGGTGCTGTTGTTTCTCGTCTATCTCCCGCGAAGAACGACGGAACGATAAGAAGAGAAAGAAAGGATAGCAATACCAAACGTCTGGCAGGCAGCGGGCCTCGCAAGTTGCTTCTTTGCCTTCCTACGCGGACAAGCCCCTGCCCCTTGATGGGGGAGGTGAGCTTGCCCGCCACGCCTTTGCCGAAGGCATCACTTCCCCAAAGGGGTCCTTCGGACGTGATTGGTGGGGTGGGGGTGATGGATCACGTTGGCCCTCAAGACCTTCAATAGGAAACGTGAGCGAACTTGAGATCACCGTCTCGCATCACCCTCTCCTTAGTCCCCTCCCGTC
>CAYZRX010000072.1:0-8835 GCA_964480945.1 uncultured Ignavibacteriaceae bacterium
AGCGCGGCCGATCTTTCGATCTGGATCGATGAGGGCAAGCCAGCCTTTGTGTCGTCGATAAGGATCGCCGGGACAAAGGCCGTGTCCGAGCGGGAGCTGCTCGACCTCCTTGAGACGGCGAAGGGGAAACGATTCTACCCGGGGGTGCTCGAGCGAGACATTCAGACCGTCCTGCGGCGCTATGAAGACTTCGGGTATCTCCTTGCTCGAGTGGTGATTCAGGATGTCGCTTTTCAGGACGAACCCGAGCAGGTCCTCTCTTCCGTCATCCTCTCCGTCGACGAGGGGGCTCGCGTGCGCCTGTCGGACTTTCGCATCGAGGGAAACACGTCGACCGAAGCGGACGTGATCCTCCGCGAGGCCAGATGGAAGCCGGGGGCGATATTTCAGGAAAATCAACCCGAGCGAATCAAGCGGCGTCTGGAGAAGCTTCAGTTATTTTCTTCGGTTTCGATGCCGGAGCTCTATTTGAATCCGGACGGCACCGCCGGGCTCCTTGTGAAGGTCCGGGAGGGGAATCCGAACCGGTTCGACGGTGTCGTCGGCTACGTCCCTTCAGCCGGTCCGGGCAACTCCGGCTACGTAACGGGACTTCTGAACCTTGAGTTCCGCAACATCCTGGGGACGGGGCGCAAGCTGTCAACGCGATGGTATCGGGAGAATCAGGCGTCACAAGAAGTCGAGCTGCGGTATCTCGAGCCCTGGGTGGCCTCCTACCCGGTGAACCTTGAAGGAGATTTCTTCCAGCGGAAGCAGGATTCTACGTACGTCCTGCGCCGGTACGAGATAAGCGCTCATCTGATGGCGACCGAAGATCTTACGGTGGCCCTTTCCTACCGGCACGAGGATGTCTTCCCGACTCAAGGGTTCGGGGCGCTGTACGTCGATGAAAGCAGCACGGCAAGCGTCGGCGTCTCGGTTTCGTACGATTCGCGAGATGATCCTGTTACACCAACCGAGGGAATTCGCTACTTGACCGAATACTTCACCGGCACGAAGGCAACGACGAAGAGCAGTCTCTCGGGCAAGGCGGGACACACGACGACTCAACGGCTCGCTCTCGACGTCCAGTACTTTCTTTCACCGTTGAATCACCAGGTTGTTGCTGCAAGCATGCACCTGCGTGATTTTCGTTGCGGGAAGATTGAGGTCAGCGATCTGTTTCGGCTCGGCGGAGCCACCACGCTGCGGGGTTACCGCGAGGCGCAGTTTTTCGGCTCACGCCTTGCATGGTCGAATCTGGAGTACCGTTTGCTTGTCGCACCTCGATCCTATGTATTTGGCTTCCTGGATGCCGGGTACATCTTCTCTCCCTCGCGTCCCGAGTCGGGTTTGATCGGGAGCGAGCAGACGAAACTTGGCTACGGTGTAGGCGTGCGTTTGGATTCCCCGCTTGGACTTCTCGGTATAAGCCTTGCGTTCGGCCAAGGCGATACGTTCAGTACGGCGAAACTCCACGTTCAGCTTGTCAATGAGTTCTGATTCCCTCAAAGGGTATCTCGGCCTTCTCCGGCCGGTTAACCTCGGCATCGTATTCCTGACCGTCGCCGCGGCAGCGATCCTCGCCGGCGGCTTGGCGGCTCACTGGCCGACCGTTCTCTTCGCTTCGCTCGCGGGAAGCTTGATCGCGGGCGGCGGCTATGCCATCAACGATTACTTCGACATAGAAATCGACCGGATCAACAAACCCAATCGTCCGCTACCGCGGGGCGCGGCGACGGACCGAGGGGCTGTGTGGCTCTGGGGGATTACGTCCGGGGTTGGTCTTCTCCTCTGCGCTTCCGTCGGTGGCGGAGCGCTGGCAATCGGGCTCTTCTGGGTCATTTCGCTCTACTTCTACAGCAAGACCTTGAAGCGAACCGCGCTGACGGGAAATATCCTCGTTGGGGTCATAACGGGTCTGGCGTTTGTGTACGGCGGTATTGCGGTTGGGCACGCGGAGCGCTCGTTCTTTCCCGCGCTCTTCGCGTTTTTGATCAACGTGGCCCGTGAGCTGGTCAAGGACGTTGAGGATCTTGAGGGCGATGCGAAGGGGAAGGCAAGTACGCTTCCGGTAAAGTACGGAGTCAAGCCGGCGCTCGTTCTGGCATCCATGACCATCTTCCTGCTCGTGGTGGCGACGTTTCTCCCGTACTCAAGCGGTATCTATTCGGTCAACTACCTCGCACTGATCGTCGTCGTGAATGGAGCGCTCATCTACGTTATCGTTTCGATGTGGAAGGATCGGAGCCCCACGAACCTTGGCAGGCTCAGCCTCATCTTGAAGCTCGACATGGTGGGTGGACTGGTTGCGATCTTCCTTGGATCGTAGGTTCCTTGAAGGAAGCCATGACTCGCAAGAGGCGCACACAGGTCCCATCGCTAGAATTCGAGAATGTCTTATGGAAGGAAGGCATCGACGCCATTGCCGGCGTTGACGAGGCTGGTCGCGGACCCCTCGCCGGCCCGGTCGTTGCTGCGGCTGTCGTGTTCCCGCAAGGGCTTTATGTTGATGGAGTGAACGATTCGAAGAAACTGAGCGAGAAGAGACGCGAAGCGCTGTACCATGCGATCTATGAGAAAGCTCTCTGCGTCGGAGTCGGTATCGTGAGTCACGAGGTGATCGACCGGATCAACATTTTTCAGGCTTCGATCCTGGCGATGAGGAAGGCCGTGGAGCGGCTCACTGTCGAGCCCCAGATCGTTCTTGCAGACGGGAACTGTTTCACGCATGAATCGATTCGGTTCCAGAACATCGTTCACGGCGATGGCCTGTCGTTCACGATCGCAGCGGCATCGATCATCGCCAAGGTCACGCGGGATAACCTCATGAGGGAGTACCACGAGGAGTTTCCGCTGTACGGGTTCGATCGGCACAAAGGATATGGGACGAAGCGCCACCTCGAGGCCATCCGACGGCATGGTCCTTGCCAAATCCACCGAAGGAGCTTCAGGATGCCGGTACCGGTGATGGCGAGCGAATCGGAGGTTCCTCGCCTATGAACAGGAGAGCAGAAGGTGCCAGGGGTGAAGACCTCGCGGCCGCCTATCTCGAGAAAAACGGATACCAGATCATCGAGCGAAATTACCGATTCGAACGAGGAGAGATCGATCTGATCGCGAGAGACGGCGACGAGCTTGTGTTCATTGAGGTAAAAGCGCGCCGATCCTCGGCCTTCGGCTCGCCTCTGGAAGCCGTAACCCCGCAAAAAGAGGAACAAATCAAGAAGGTGGCTGAGGGTTACCTGTACGAGCATCAAATCGAGAACCAGGCATGCCGATTTGACGTTGTGGCTATTGCGTATGAGGGAGGGAGACCCGATATTCAAGTGCTACGCGACGCGTTCTGAGATTTCGAGGTTGCAGCGAACCGGCTCTCGACGCCGGGCGAGAAATCAAATGACAAGAGGCTGAAAAAGCGATGAATCTGTTGAATCACCAGGCAGGGATCTACACGGACTTCTACCAGCTCACGATGGCGCAAGGCTATTTCCTGACCGGTCGTGCAAACGCGGTGAGCTGCTTCGATTACTTCTTTAGAGAAAATCCGTTCAACGGCGGTTACGTGGTTTTTGCAGGTCTCTCCGACGTCCTGGAAATGCTCGAGGGCCTCACCTTCGACGAAACGTCTCTCTCATATCTGAAGAAGCTCGGGTTCAGGGATTCGTTCCTGGAGTATTTGAAGGGCCTCAGATTTCAGGGGACGGTCACCTCGGTGAAGGAGGGGGAAGTTGTCTTTCCGATGGAGCCGCTGCTGCGCGTGGAGGGGACGTTGATCGAGGCACAGATCATCGAAACGATGCTTCTCAACCTTCTGAATTTCGAATCCCTGATTGCGACAAAAGCCTCACGCGTGAAAGCTGCAGCGGGCAGCCGCCGCGTGGTCGATTTCGGGCTTCGGCGGGCGCAAGGTCTGGGGGGCATCCACGGGACGAAGGCGGCGTTTATCGGCGGGGTCGATGCAACATCAAACGTGTACGCCGCGCTCCACAATGACCTCCCCGTATCGGGGACGCAAGCTCATTCCTGGGTCCAGAGCTTTGGTGACGAGCTGTCAGCATTCAGAAAGTACGCGGAGGTCTATCCCGACAGGTGCATTTTGCTTGTCGACACGTACAATACGTTGAAGAGCGGCATCCCGAACGCGGTCACCGTTGCGAAGGAGTTGGAGCGAACGGGGAGCCGCTTGCAGGCAATTCGGCTGGATAGCGGCGATCTGGCATATCTCAGCAAACGTGCGCGGCAGATGCTCGACCAGGCCGGTCTGTCCTACGTGAAGATCGCAGTCTCCAATCAGCTGGACGAATATGTTATTCGGAGCTTGTTGGAGGACCAGGATGCGCCCATCGATATTTTCGGCGTCGGCACCCGGCTGATCACGGGACAGAATTCGGCGGCTCTGGATGGCGTTTACAAGCTGAGCATGAGCGACGGCGTGCCGCGTCTGAAATTCTCTGAGAACTACACGAAGTTGACGCTGCCCGGAGTCAAGTCCATCTACAGATACTTCAATGGTGATGGCCTGTTCTATGCGGACGCAGTGGCGTTGCACGATGAGCCGGCGCCGGACTGCATCCACCATCCGATCTTCCCGGAACAGAAAAGCAACCTGGCACAATGCTCGTCGGAACCCATCATGCATCGGGTGATGGAGAAAGGGAAGACGATCCTCAAGAGCTCGGCGCAGGAGAGTGCAGCGTATGCGAGGGAGCGGCTGACACATCTTCCGACAGAGCACAAACGGTTCGAGTTCCCGCATCTTTACAAGGTTGGCATTTCTCAAAAGCTGATAGCCTTGCGGTCAAAGCTTGTCGATGAGTTTCAACATGAGAAGTGAGCACGAAGGAGAGTCGACCTATGAAAGCTCTCTTGATTGTCGACGTTCAAAATGATTTCTGTCCGGGCGGCACGCTTGCCGTGCCGGAGGGAAATAAAGTCGTTCCCGTGATCAATTCGTTGATGGATCGATTTGACGTCATTGTCGCTTCGAAGGACTGGCACCCCCCGAAGAGCATTCACTTCGACAAATGGCCGCCTCATTGCGTACAGAATACGCCCGGAGCGGAATTCCATCCGAAGCTCCAGAGTGCAAGAATCCAGCAGGTCTTTCTGAAGGGCACGGGGAACAGGGACGACGGCTATTCGGCCTTCGAAGCCACGAACGTCGACCTCGAGAGCTATCTGAAGTCGAAAGGCGTCAGCGAGCTCTACGTCACAGGCCTGGCGACCGACTACTGCGTCAAAGCGTCGGCGCTGGATGCGCGCAAGAGGAATTTCAAGACTTGTGTTGTTACCGACGCCGTCGCCGCGGTCGATGTGCAGCCACGTGATGGGGAGAAAGCTCTCGAGGAGCTGAAGGCTGCAGGGGTCGCGCTTGTGACCTCCCGGGATCCAATCTAAGGAAGGAGGCGGAGGCGCGCTCGAGTCACTGCACGCTCGGTTCCCATCTGTTCACCTCCCGCCCTATTAATGTAAAACGTGTTGAAAGTTTCGCGAAAAAAAGCTATCGTGCGCACGATTTTCGCGCTCGCGTCAATTTGTACGTCCGGCTTCTGAAATTATCATTCTGAGTGGAGCACCTTATGAATGCGCTTCCCCTGATGATCATCACGTTGTGCATGCTGGCCATTGCCTACCGGTACTACAGTGCGTTCATCGCGGCGAAAGTTGTCACCTTGGACGATTCCCGGATTACACCGGCTCACCGGTTCCGCGACGGACAGAACTATCACCCGACGAACAAATGGGTGCTGTTCGGTCATCACTTTGCTGCGATCGCGGGGGCGGGCCCGCTGATCGGCCCTGTTCTTGCGGTACAGTTCGGTTTTATGCCTGGATTTCTCTGGCTGGTGATCGGCGTCTGCGTTGCCGGCGCGGTGCATGATTTTGTAATCCTGGTAGCGTCGGTTCGGAGGAGAGGTCGGTCGCTTGCTGAGATCGCGCGGAATGAGGTGAGCCCGTTGGCCGGCCTCGTCGGCTCGATCGCTATCCTGATCATCGTCGTGATCGCGCTTGCCGGGCTGGGGCTGGCGGTGGTGAACGCGTTGAAGGAAAGCTCGTGGGGGACGTTCACGATCGCGATGACGATCCCCATCGCCTTGTTCGTGGGGCTTTGGATGAATCGTATCCGGCCGGGAAAGATCGGTGAAGCAAGCGTGATCGGCGTCGTGGCGGTGCTCGCATCCGTTTTCCTGGGGAGCCTGGTCCCAGGTTCGTTCCTGGAGCCCTATTTCACCTTCTCCCGGGAAGGCATTATCATTGCGCTTGCCGTCTACGGTTTCTTGGCGTCGGTCTTGCCTGTCTGGCTGCTTCTGGCGCCGCGCGATTATCTGAGTTCCTACATGAAGATCGGCACGCTGGCCGCCTTGGTCCTCGGGGTCATCATCGTCGCCCCGGAGCTGAGGATGCCTGCGTTCACGCAATATGTGAATGGCGGCGGCCCGATCATTCCCGGCAAGGTTTATCCGTTCGTGTTCATCACGATCGCATGCGGTGCGATCTCGGGGTTCCACTCGCTCGTCTCTTCGGGAACGACCCCGAAAATGCTCAACAAGGAGTCCGATGCACGGATGATCGGCTACGGCGCAATGCTGATCGAAGGTCTGGTCGGTGTCATCGCATTGATCGCAGCGAGCTCGCTCCATCCGGCTGACTACTTTGCGATCAATCTCTCTCCTGAAAAATTCCAGTCGCTGGGGATGTCGATTGTCAATCTGCCTGAACTGCAGCGGGAGGTCGGCGAAGTCGTGGCGGGGAGACCGGGCGGCGCCGTGTCGCTCGCAGTCGGCTTCGCTCAGATCTTTGCTGCCGTGCCGGGTATGCGCGGGCTGATGTCGTTCTGGTACCATTTCGCGATCATGTTCGAGGCGTTGTTCATTCTCACCACGGTCGACGCCGGTACCCGCATTGCCCGGTTCATCGTGCAGGAGTTCGTCGGTCGGATCTGGAAGCCCTTCGAGCGAACGAACTGGATCCCCGGAGCCGCGCTGGCGACGGCTGCCGTGGTTTTCGCGTGGGCGTATTTCATCTGGGAGGGAAGCATCAGCACCATCTGGCCGATGTTCGGAACAGCCAACCAGCTGCTGGCGGCCGTTGCGCTCGCTGTCGCTTCCACCGCGATCATTAACGCCGGCCGGGCGCGGTACGTCTGGGTGACCCTCATCCCGATGCTTTTCGTCTCGATCACTACTCTCGTCGCCGGGTGGCTGAACATTACGGAGAACTTCATCCCGTTGATTGAGAATCCTGTGACCGCAACACAAGGCTACGTGAACTCCACACTCACGGCGATTATGATGGTATGTGCCGTGATCATCCTGATCGAATCGTTCCGCCGTTGGTTCAAGGTGCTGGTGCGCGGCGAATACTCCGTTGCCGGGGAGGTCGTCTACGCAACCGAGAAAGGTTTCAATCCTCCGGACTTCGGCTGCTGCTGAAGGTTCAGACGAAGCGTCCGGCAGGGGTGTCGCGGCGCGGTTGTTTGCTCCATAGTTCGCATCCTTCAAAGTGATTTCAAGGAGTTGCCTTCGCGTGCCTCTGACCGAAGTATACTACGACGTCGAGACCCAGCTGTCGGCCGAAGAGGTGGGCGGCTGGGGAAACATTCGCCAGATGCGAGTTTCGATCGCTGTCTCGTGGTGCGAGCAGGACGGGTTCAGAAGATGGGATGAAAGCTCGATGCCCGCGTTCATTACCTACCTTTCGGGCTTCGACCGCGTGATCAGCTTCAACGGGGACGGATTCGATTCGATCGTTCTGAGCTCCTACGGAGATGTCGGTCTCATCCGGAAGAACTCCTTCGATATCCTGACGGATCTGAAGCGAACGCTCGGTCACCGCCTTCGACTCGATTCTCTTGCGACCGCGACGCTCGGGGCCGGCAAGACCGCCGACGGCCTTCAGGCGTTGAAGTGGTGGAGGGAAGGAAAGGTGGATCTGATTGCCCGCTATTGCCAGGATGACGTACAGACGCTGGTGGATCTGGTGGCGTTCGGGAGGAAGCAAGGATTCGTACGGTATGGGGGCCGTGCGGGTGGTACTCAAATCGTCAGCGTGAAGTGGTAAGCGCGGGCAAAGCCCGCCCTCCTGCAGGGCTCTCCTGAAGCTCGTTCCACGCTTCCGGAAGGCTTTCCGCAGCACCACGCAGTCCCGTCTCGTCCTTCACCGATGACTCCCCAAACGCCCTTCCTGTCTTCCGATTGAGACGGCTCCGATCTCGTAAGCTCCTCGATGTGTTTCGTCATACCCCGTTTCATGTCCTTTTCCGCTATTCATGGCCGAGCGGCTGAGCGACTTTCATCGGGATGTAAGACCTGTGGATGGGGGGCCTGGGGTCTTTCTCCACCGCTAATTTCAGTTTTGCGTGTGTTTTCCCGGGTTTTTCCGCGAAACTTTTTGAGACTTAGGGTGTCTAACTACATACAAAAGGATAGTTATACCCATTGCTCTCGGCTTGATTTCTGCTTCTTCGAGTGCTTCTATCCGGAGGAAATAGGTTGATTTTATCACGAATCACGGGTGAGGGGAAACAATGAAAAAAACGTTCTATATCATCGGGACGATCGTGGTCGCCGTTGCTGTCTCGGGCTACTTCCTTTTCGGGAAGCACGGCGTCGAGAAATACGATTTTAGATTCGACAAGGTGTCGCAAGGCGACCTTACCGTCTATGTCACCGCGACAGGCACGGTCAACGCCGTCACCAGTGTCGATGTGGGAACGCAGGTTTCGGGGATCATCACCAAGCTGTATGCGGACTTCAATTCTGTCGTGAAGGAAGGACAGGTGATCGCACAGCTTGACACGACGTTCCTTTACCAGTCGTTGAAAGATGCCGAAGCGAACCTGGAAAGAGCTCA
>CAYZRX010000072.1:8845-20315 GCA_964480945.1 uncultured Ignavibacteriaceae bacterium
CTGGACCGCGAGAAAGTCCTGGTTCAACGCGGCCTTGACTCGCAGCTCAATTATGACGCAGCGCTGACAACGTATGAGACAAACGAAGCTTCTGTCAAGTCTGCACAAGCGAGTCTCGACAGGGCAAAGATTAATCTTGCGTACGCAACCATCTACGCACCCATCAACGGGGTGGTGGTCAACCGGGCAGTGAATGTGGGCCAGACCGTGGCCGCAAGTTTTTCGTCCCCCACGTTGTTCACCATCGCCAATGATCTTCGGCGGATGCAGGTCGAGACAACAGTGGACGAATCCGACATCGGCAGAGTAAGCATCGGTCAAGAGGCGACCTTCACCGTCGATGCGTATGCGGATCAGCAGTTCTCCGGGACAGTTTCACAGATCAGACTTGCCCCTCAATCCATTCAAAACGTGGTCAATTACATCGTCATCATCGACGTGGCAAACGACCAGCTGAAGCTCATGCCCGGCATGACGGCGAACGTGAAGATCCTGGTGGCAAGCGCGCCAAATGTCATGAGAGTCTCCAACATGGCGTTACGCTTCCAGCCGCCGAGCGACATCATCGACACGACAGGGATGGGCTCCTCTCGCGGCGGTTTCATGGGCAGAGGAAATGGGGGCGGCGACACCTCCGCCATCGGGCGATCCTCGTTTGGGGGCAGAGGAGGGATGGGGGAACGCTTCCAGGCAACTAGAGATTCGATCCAGGCTGCGCACGGAGGCAAATTGAGCCAGGACGAGCTGAGAACCGAGATGCAAAAAATATTCGCAAGCCGAATGCAGACGGCAAGCGCGCCGGTCCAGCAAAGCCGACCTCAACCGACGCCATCGAAGGATGCAGGCAAGTTCGGCATCGTTTCCAAGTATCCTGTCTATGAAAAGAGTGCTTACGTCCCCGCTCAGCAGTCAGGCAGAGGCAGGGTCTGGATCCTGAAGTCCAATGGGCTGCTGGAGTCGATCTTCGTCCGGACCGGGCTCAACGACGGACGGTACACCGAGATCTCTTCCCCCAGGCTCAAGCCGGGAGACCAGGTCGTTCTCGGTGCCACCTCAAATGGTAATTCGGGACAGGACCAGGCACGCAGTCCATTCTCAAGCGGCGGTCGGATGGGAGGCGGGTTCAGATGATCCACGAGCAAGCCGCGTCACCTGCCAATCCAGACGGAGCACTGATCCAGATCGATCACCTCATCAAGGTCTATCAGCTTGGTGAGATCGAGGTGCATGCTCTGCGCGGAGTGTCGGTGCAAGTCACAAAGGGAGAGTTCGTCGCAATCATGGGAGCTTCCGGCTCCGGGAAGTCCACCTTCATGAACATCCTTGGCTGTCTGGACAAGCCGACGAAAGGAACCTATATCCTTGAAGGGATCGACGTTGGCAAGTTGTCGAGGGATGAGCTCGCCGCAATCAGGAACAAGAAGATCGGGTTCGTGTTCCAGGGTTTCAATCTCCTCTCGCGCACTTCTGCGCTTGAAAATGTTGAGCTTCCGCTTTTCTATAGCTCGACCTCAAACAAAGTCCGAAAGGCGAGGGCCATCGAAGCGATCGACAGGGTCGGATTAGGGGATCGAATTCATCATTACCCGAACCAGCTTTCTGGCGGTCAACAGCAACGGGTTGCGATTGCGAGGGCGTTGGTGAATGATCCAAGCATCATTCTTGCCGACGAGCCGACCGGCAATCTGGATAGTCGGACGAGCGTCGAGGTCATGGGAGTTTTCCAGGAGCTGAACAACAACGGTATTACCGTCATTCTGGTGACTCACGAACCGGACATCGCGTCGTTTGCGAAGCGACACGTGGTTTTTCGGGATGGCAAAATCCGGGCGGACAAGATTAACCCGAGTCCAAGGGTTGCGTCTGAGGTGATCAAGGCGATGCCGGTCATCGAGGAAGAGGAGGAGGAAGCAGCATGAAGACCTTGAATATTCTTCTTTCGGCCTTCCGGGCGCTCCAGCGGAACAAGATGAGGTCGTTTCTGACGATGCTGGGGATCATCATCGGCGTCGCGGCGGTTATTGCAATGCTTGCCATCGGCCAGGGCGCGGAGTATTCGGTCAAGGAGCAGATCGCTGCACTGGGCACGAATGTTCTGATGGTGTTCCCGGGCGCTCAACAGCAAGGCAATGTGAGGATCGCTGCGGGCTCAGCAGTGACTCTGACGGATGATGATGCTCAGGCGATTTCGAGAGAGTGTCCGGCCGTCCAGTATATTTCACCCGGAGCGTTCTCTGGCGGTCAGGTCATCGCCGGTAATCTGAACTGGGCGACGAGCGTGCAAGGCGTCGGCGCCGATTACCTTGAGATCCGTCAGTGGTCCATCGAGTACGGCGAATTCTTCACGGACCAGGATATCAAAGGGGCAACAAAAGTCTGCGTCCTCGGGAAAACCGTCGCTGACAATCTCTTTCCCGAGTCGAGTCCGGTCGATCAAACCATCCGCATACGCAATGTGCCGTTCAAGGTCGTCGGGGTGCTAACGAAAAAAGGACAAAATGCGATGGGGCAGGACCAGGATGACGTCATTCTTGCACCCTACACGACTGTGCTCAGAAGGCTCTCACACTGGCAAAACTTGCGATACATCCTCGTCTCCGCCACGAGCTTGAACAGCATTGGTGCGGCTCAGCAACAGATTTCCGAACTCTTGAGGATGAGGCACAAGATCGCTCCGTATGATGCGGACGATTTTACGATACGAAATCAAACCGACCTTGCCACGACCGCGACAGCCACAACGCAAATTCTCACCATCCTTCTCGCGAGCATCGCTTCCGTCTCTTTGCTCGTCGGTGGGATCGGGATTATGAACATCATGCTGGTCTCCGTCACGGAGCGGACGCGCGAGATCGGTATCAGGATGTCGATCGGTGCTCGCGGGCGAGACATCCTCACCCAATTCCTCATCGAGGCCCTCGTGCTCAGTCTTGTCGGCGGCATCGTCGGAATCATTCTCGGGACAGTCGGTTCATCGGTCATTTCAAGCATTGCGAAGTGGCCGACGATCATCACAGCATTCTCGATCATCCTGTCGTTCGGGTTTTCGATCGCCATCGGTATCTTCTTCGGCTTCTATCCTGCCCGGAAGGCCGCGCTTCTGAATCCGATCGACGCTCTGCGCTACGAATAAGCAAGCTGAGTCCTTGCGGTAGACCGAGGCTCCTCCTGGCTTCCAGGGGAGCCTCGCGTCCTTCTGATCCCACAACTCTTCCTCTCGATTCGTTGAGCTGCCTCTCCCTCAGCGGTACGGTCTTCCCCTTCAGTATCCCGACATTCCTCTGCGAAAGCATCGTTCACCCTCTTTCGAGGCACAACAGAAAGAAGTAAGCAGTCAGGAACAAGAGGAGGGGGGAGAATTGTTGATTCAAGTGTAGATGCCGGTGGGCGCATGGAGAGTTCTGCGCCATTCCTTTCGGTTCAACAGTTCACCAGATCTGCAATCCCGCAACGGAAGTTCTACACGCCCTCCGGTGAATCGATTTGGGTCAAGCAGAGGAGAGGAACCATGAAAGTCTTGAACATTCTTGTGTCCGCCTTCAGGGCCTTGCAGCGCAACAAGATGAGGTCGTTTCTGACGATGCTGGGGATCATCATTGGCGTTGCGGCTGTTATCGCGATGCTCGCCATCGGGCAGGGCGCGGAGTATTCGGTCAAGGAGCAGATTGCCGCTCTCGGTACCAATGTTCTGATGGTTTTCCCAGGTGCACAGCGGCAAGGCGGCGTCAGGTTCGCGGCAGGATCCGCCGTCACTCTGACGGAGGATGACGCGAAGGCGATTGAGCGGGATTGCCCGGCAGTGTCGTACGTTTCGCCCGGGACGTTTTCGGGAGGCCAGGTCATCGCCGGCAATCTGAATTGGGCCACGAGGATTCACGGAGTCGGTGCCGATTACCTCGAGATACGAGAGTGGTCCGTCGAGTACGGCGAATTCTTCACGGACGACGACGTCAAGGCCGCCTCCAAGGTCTGTGTGCTTGGGACAACGGTGGCTGATAACCTTTTCCCGGATTCGGATCCGGTCGGCCGGAGCATCCGGATACGGAATGTTCCCTTCAAGGTCATCGGTGTGCTCACGAAAAAAGGACAGAACGCAATGGGGGACGACCAGGATGATGTAATCCTTGCTCCCTTCACGACCGTGCAAAGAAGACTTTCCCACTATCCGTACATCAGGTACATCCTGGTCTCGGCCACGAGCTCCAGGTCCATCGGTGCCGCGGAAAATGAGATCGCCGACCTCCTCAGGATGAGGCACAAGATTGAGCCCTACACGCCCGACGATTTCACGATACGGAACCAGAACGACATTGCCAGCGCCGCGACGGCAACGACGCAAATTCTCACCATTCTTCTCGCGAGCATCGCCTCCGTCTCCTTGCTCGTCGGTGGAATCGGGATCATGAACATCATGCTGGTGTCCGTGACGGAACGGACACGCGAGATCGGCATCCGGATGTCGGTGGGCGCTCGCGAACGAGACATCCTCACTCAGTTCCTTGTCGAAGCGCTCGCCCTGAGTCTTCTCGGTGGCTTCGTCGGAATTATCCTCGGGACGGTCGGCTCGTCGGTTATCTCGAGTATCGCCGATTGGCCTACCATCGTTACGGCGTTCTCCATCATTCTGTCGTTCGGGTTTTCGATCGGGATCGGGATTTTCTTCGGCTTCTATCCCGCACGGAAGGCCGCCCTTCTCAATCCGATTGACGCTCTGCGATACGAATGAGGAGAATGAACTGAACCGGTCGACCAGGTCTGTTTGTCTTGTTCGTCTCGCCGAGAACGTCTCTTGATCTCGCCTGCTCAGTCTACTCCAAGTTCACGGCCTGATTCCGATTTCCGTCTCCGGGGAGCGGGATCGATGCGTGCCTCGGCATTCCTCCGCCTGCAACTTTCGGGCGACTCGATCGTACACATACTCGGGTCCCGCTATTCTTGCTTTCCAACAAATGACACAACTTGAATCAAGTGACGATCACGTCGATGCCGGGGCCGACGGGACGATGGTGTTTGAAGGACGGGTCTCTCGGCTGGCATCGAAGTTCTCTGCGATGTGGCAGAGCGCATCGGAGGCGCTCGCTCCGTTTGGAACATCGTTCAGCATTCAGCAGCAGCGCGAGACGGAAGGGAGGGTGGAAAAGATGATGTCGAGCGAGCCGGATGTCGACACGAGTTCCGAAGAAAACGCTCTGCTTCAGATGCAGCGGCTGAAAACGTCCGTGCGAGATCTTGTGGTGAAGTCGATGGACCCCGATCATCGTCGTGAAACCCGGGAGATGCTCAGTCAATTCTCTGACAGCGGGGATGAGTTTGTGCGGAAGGCGAGAGAGTTCGATCCCAAGCTGAAGCCGGAGGAGATCTTTCAGGCTCTCCGGAATCTCTGGATCATCAACAGCATGCAGGTCGTTTTTGGTCTCCCGATTTGTCTCAACCGGTCCGGACTTGCGTACAGCCTGCTCTATCCCTACACCGACAACTATCTCGATGCCCCGGCAATTTCTGAATGCGAGAAGCAGGAGTTCAATCGTCTCGTTGGACGGCGGCTGGCCGGGGTTTCCGTCGGACCTTTGAATGATCACGCAGCGAAGGTCTCCGATCTTGTGCAGATGATTGAGTCCGAATACCCGCGGGCATTGTTCCCTGGCGTGTACGGTAGCCTGCTCGCGATCCATCGAGCTCAGGAAAACAGCCTTCGGCAATCCGCCGAGGAAGAGTGTTGCGCCCAGCGTGAGATCCTCCGTATCAGTGTGGAGAAAGGGGGGACGTCAGTTCTTGCGGACGCGTATGTAGCAAAGGGGTCGCTTACCCTGCTGGAGGCGGACTTCGCGTTCGGCTACGGTGTGTTCCTTCAACTTATCGATGACCTCCAAGACGTCGGTGAAGATGCACGGAGCGGTCATCGGACGCTCTTCACGCTTGCCGCGAGGGAAGGATCGTTGGACGGGATGGCGAACAGGCTCGTCTGGTTTCTCCACAACGTCCTCGCCTCGAGCGATCTTCTCTCCCTTCCCCGAGCCGCTACGCTCACCGAACTCGTACGGAGGAGCTGCTGCAGCCTTATCCTCGAATCGATCGCCCTTGCGCCGAGCCTCTATAGTAACGCGTATGTTGAGTCCGTGGAGCCCTGCTCAGCGTTGCGGTTCGACTGCATCCGAAAACTCCATGACCAGGTTCGAGCGAGGCAGGAGCGACTGCGGAAGGTGTTCAGGGGAAAGCGACTCGTCCATCTGGCAGCCGCCTGCGTTTGACCGATCTCCGGACCGACCGTGATCTGAAGTCGTTCTACGGCCCCGGGGCGGGCCCACCTACACGATCGCATAGAGGTTGATGCCGGGAAGGAGCAGAGCGTAGAGCGCCCACATCACGAAGCCGATGCTGAGCGGGACGGTGATGTTGTCGTCGATCTTGACCGAGAGGGATTCGGCGACAGCACCGACTGCGGCGGCGACGATCCCGATGAGGTATTCAAGAGCCAGCCCCTCGACTTTCGGCGCGAGCAGCACGACGACAAGCGCCGCAATGAAGAAGCCGAATGCGCCCTCGAGCGACTTGTGGAAGAACTTCCTTTTGCCGAAGCGCCTCCCGACGAGAGCGGATGTAATGTCAGAGAGAATGAGGATAGCGAACGCGTTCACGAAGATGATCTTCGGGAAGATCAGCATGCAGAGGATGCCGGAGAGAAGGATATTCGTCGCGCCCGTGAGACGCTTGGTGGTTTCGTCGGCCTCGTGTTTCCGCAGCAGCCATCCGAACCAACGATAGAACCATTCACTTGTCGGTAGGTGGTAATAACGGGTGAGGTCGACAATGAGGAACGCGAGAGCGATGGGGATGAGGATAGTGAGAGCGAGCTGTTTGGTGATGAAATAGTAGACGCCGGGGATCGAAAGGGAGAGGAGGTGAATGGCCTTGCGGACGACTTCGAACTTGAAATCGATGGTCGCCTGCTTGTGGAGAAGCTCCGACTCATGTGCTTTGCGAGCCGGAGTTTCGACTACCTCAGGGGGCGTTGCGCTCATACCGCTTTCTTCGGCTTGACGCTCTCCGGCTGTTCTGCTTTTTGAGGAGCTTGGGGTTGGCTGGTAGGCGATTCATCCCCAGGCTGGCCGTTCTTGCGCCGATCAACCGGCGGCAGCTCTTCGCCTCGAACGATTTTATCGATTTCTTCCGAGTCGAGGATCTCTCGCTCCAGGAGCGCATTGGAAAGGCGGTGGAGCGTCTCAATGTTGTCGTGGAGAACCTTCTCCGCGCGTTTCATCGCAGCGGTAACGATTCTTCTGACTTCCTGGTCGATCGCGATCGCCGTGTGCTCGCTGAAGTTCCGTGAGCGCGTGATCTCCCGCCCGAGGAAGATCTCTTCCTCCCTTGCGCCATATGCCAGCGGCCCAAGCTTGTCGCTCATCCCCCACTCGCAGACCATCTTGCGTGCAAGCTCAGTCGCCCGCTCGATGTCGTTCCCTGCTCCCGTCGTCAACTGGTTGAAGATGATCTTCTCCGCCGCGCGCCCGCCGAGGGCGTAGGTGATCATGGCGTCAATGTACTCTTTCGAGTACGTATGCTTTTCGTCGATTGGCAGATAGGTGGTGACGCCCAGCGCACGTCCTCGCGGGATGATCGTCACCTTGTGCACCGGGTCCGCGTCCGGAAGATGCCTGGCAACGAGCACATGGCCCGATTCGTGGTACGCAGTGACCTTCTTCTCACGATCGGAGATGATGAGCGACTTGCGCTCCGTTCCCATCATCACTTTGTCCTTCGCCTCTTCAAAGTGGCTCATCGCAACCACCTTGCTGTTCTGGCGTGCGGCAAGCAGGGCGGCCTCGTTCACAAGATTCGCGATGTCGGCACCGGCAAGGCCCGGCGATCCTTTTGCCAGGACATCGAGCTTCACGTCGTCGGCCAGCGGGATGTTCTTGGTGTGAACGCGAAAGATTCCCTCTCGTCCCTTGACGTCCGGTCGATCGACAACCACCTGGCGATCGAATCTTCCGGGGCGGAGGAGGGCAGGATCGAGGACATCCGGCCTGTTCGTCGCAGCGATGATGATGACGCCGCTGTTCTGCTCGAATCCGTCCATCTCGACGAGAAGCTGGTTGAGCGTCTGTTCCCGCTCGTCATGCCCGCCGCCGAGGCCGGCGCCGCGATGGCGACCGACGGCATCGATCTCGTCGATGAAGATGATGCACGGGGCGCTCTTTTTCCCTTGTTCGAAAAGATCGCGGACGCGACTCGCGCCGACGCCGACAAACATCTCCACGAAATCAGCACCGCTAATGGAGAAGAAAGGCACTGCTGCCTCTCCGGCGACAGCTCGTGCCATGAGTGTCTTGCCGGTTCCGGGCGGGCCCAACAGAAGGACGCCGCGAGGGATTTTGCCGCCCAGCTTCTGAAACTTTGTGGGCTCCTTCAGAAATTCGATAATTTCCTCCAGCTCGTACTTTGCTTCGTCGGCACCGGCGACATCCTGGAACGTCACCTTCGTCATTCCCTCCGTCAGGAGCTTCGCTCGGCTCTTCCCGAATGAGAAGAGGCCTTTTGTCCCCCCGGCGCCGGCCTGCATGCGGCGGAAAATGATCAGCCACACTCCGATCAGAAGGATCCACGGAAGCGTCGAGATAAGCACGCTCATCCACGTGCTGTCCTCCTTGACGACGTTGAACTTCAGCCCCTTGCTGTTCCACGCGGTGATCACGTCCTCGCTGAGGTTCGAGTACGGAAGTGTCAGGACGACGCGAGTTGCTCCGGCTTGCTTCTTCCCTGAGGCTGTGGTGATATCGGTCGGCCCGGTCAGCTTGCCATGGAAGTCGTAGTTGTTGAAATCGGACTTTTTTATCAGCGCTTCAGCGATCTTCCCGTTGCTCAAGAGCGTTTGATACGTCGTGAAGCTGATCTCGTATTCGGTCTCCTCGGTGCTTTTGAACGCCAGCATGATCAGGTAGACGGCGAGCAGAATGCCCAGCCATCCGGCGATCATGCGGCCGACTTTGTTCCAGTTGAACTCATCTTCCTTGAACTGCTTTGGGGCTTTCTTCAAAGGGCGCTGTTGTTGCGGGCGTCTCTTGGGAGCCCCGTTTCGCTGCCTGTCGTCAGACGGTTCGTCGAGTTTCCACGAAGCATTCATGTACATGACTCCTTC
Organism: uncultured Ignavibacteriaceae bacterium; assembly: GCA_964480945.1. Classification (GTDB taxonomy): domain Bacteria; phylum Bacteroidota; class Ignavibacteria; order UBA10030; family UBA10030; genus VGWB01. The sequence goes on from CAYZRX010000072.1 coordinate 17,982, forward strand.
AAACTCATTGCCCCCAAGCCTGGCACGCTTTCGTCTCATTGGTCAGATTCCCCCCGCCGCGCTGGTTGCTCTCGTTTCTTTGGGGGCAAGCCCCGGCTCTTTCGGGGCAAGCCTATAGATCGATTTTAAGTTACGAACTTTTTGAGCATAGTCCAAGCCGTAACCGATGACAAACTCCGGCGGTATTTCAAATCCCACGTAGTCGATGGAGAAATCGAGCTTTGCGACCGTCTTTTTCAGCAGCAGTGTGACGACGCGGAAGGACGCCGGATTCTCCCGCATCACCAATCTCTTCATGAAGTCGATGGAAAGTCCTGAATCGATGATATCCTCCACGACGACGATATCCCTCCCCCTCACTTGACAATTCAAATCCTTCAGCAGCCGGACCTGGCCGGAGGAGATTTTCGCGTCTCCGTAGCTCGAGAGCTTCAGAAAATCCACCTCGCAGTCGACGGCGACCTCGCGAATCAGGTCCGAGAAGAAGATGAACGACCCGTTGAGGATCCCAATGAAAATCGGGACCCTTCCCCGGTAATCGCTGTTGATTTGGGTTGCAAGCTCCTTCACCTTCGCACGGATCTGTTCCTCGCTCAGGTAGAGGGTGAAGCGGTCGCTGTTGATGGTGATTTCGTCTGCCATAATGTCCGGATTTTTAATGGTGCGGCATTGTTGGGAGATATTCAAGCTTCACGACCGAACGCGTCCGACCAGTGACTTTGAATCGATCGTCCAGCCGTTTTCCGCACACCCACACGATCTTTCCTTCAGACTCGAGAATCGGGATGGTTGGCTTCTCGAATCGCGGCACCTTCTCGTCGGTGAAGAAATCGCTCAGCTTCTTCTTCGACCGCATCCCGAGCGGGATGAACCAGTCCCCCACTTTCCACGACCGCAGAATCAAGCTGCCACCGAGTCGGTCCGCATCGGCGAATTCCCTCGTCCTGGCTGAGTCGAGACGCGCGGGCGGAGGGAGGCGGTTGCTCACGGAAAACTCAAACGTCGGGAATGTGTACCTGCCGCCGAGATTCACCTGATGATGGAAGGGCTGGTCGGGGGCCGAGACGGCAAAAACGAGCCGATCTCTGTCGCGAAAGACGGCAAGTTCCCGGGAAAGTTGCAGGGAGTGACCGCTCGTATGGGAACAGAGATCGAGGATGCGCCGGACCGTTGCAGCATGCGACTCGATGCCCAACGAACGCAGGAGGCGGAGGGCGATTTCCTCCTGCAGGAATGCCGGCTCAGCGAGCAACGCAGGGACGCGCACCGTTGTTCGGCCCGTTTTGTCGATCGTGCAAAGGGTCGGCCAGCGCTCATCGAGCTCATGCCCGATCTTTTCGTCGAGCTGGCGCATCATTCGTGAGATCCGGTTCAGCGATTCAACGACTTCGGGGTGGACCTCCGTGAGAAGGGGGATGATCGCCTTGCGGAGGTAGTTTCGGGTGTACCCTGTCGAATCGTTCGAGGAGTCGGTGCGATACTTGATGTTCCGCGAGTCAGCATAGTCTTCGATCTCAGATCGCCGTGCAAACAATAAGGGGCGAATGATCTTCCCGGGTTCACGCCGGACCGGGATGCCCGCAAGCCCGCGAATGCCCGTGCCGCGCAGCGCATTCAAGAGGACAGTCTCGGCGTTGTCGTCCGCATGGTGGGCGGTAGCGACGCTCGCCGCCCCGATCAACTTCCGGACGTCTTCAAAGAACTGGTACCGCAGCTCACGGGCTGCTTCTTGTTTTGAGAGTCGTCGCAGGTGAGCATGCTCGAGGGTGTCGACGCGTTTGACGTGGCACGGAAGGCCCAGTTCCTGAGCTGCCTGCCGGACAAATTTCTCATCTTGAAGCGATTCCTCGCCTCGAAGCTGGTGGTTGAGATGAGCGATATGCAAGTTGAGTCCCCATGGCTCCCGAAATGCCTCGAAGAGATGCAACATCACCATCGAATCGACGCCCCCACTCACCGCGAGCACGACGCAGTCGCCGGCACGCACCAACCCCGTTGAGCGGGCAAATTCCGCGAACTGCGACTCCCATTTCTCTTGAAGGTTGTTCATCGTTCTCATTGCATACAAAAAATCTTGATCCCGACCTCCTCAGGACCAAGAATTCTTGTTCAGACGGCGTAGCGGGGGAGGGACTCGAACCCACGACCTGCGGATTATGATTCCGACGCTCTAACCAACTGAGCTACCCCGCCAGAAAGACAAGAGCAAGACTGCAGAGAACATTCATCCGAATCTCGGGAGGGGATTCTCCGCCGGAGGCGGATCAGCCTTTGGCTGAGAACCCACGACCTGCGGATTATGATTCCGACGCTCTAACCAACTGAGCTACCCCG
>CAYZRX010000073.1:0-19952 GCA_964480945.1 uncultured Ignavibacteriaceae bacterium
TGCAGGAACGCTCTCATCCACCACCAGGACTGTTACTCTTACTCTGACAAACTAATTCCAACGGAGGAAGCGTCCGCGGCTGGTTTCGGGAGTGACCGGCCGCGGGCACTGGATCGGAAACAAGGTCTCTGACGATGAAACGAGCAATCAGACATATGACCAAGAGATGCTGGGGGATGATGTTGCTGAGCCTCCTGATTGCGGCTCAGCTCCAGGCTCAGGAGACGAGCACGGAGCAGACCCTCACGCTGCAGGTTCTTGAAATCAACAAGATCGGCATCAACAAGAACGCAATCACCCTCGTCATCGATCAGGCATCGCTTGAGACCGGCTTGCCATTGCCAGCAGTGAATGAAGAAGGAATGTTGGTGTGGATAACGAACGGCGACAACAAGAAGATCACCGTGGCGAGCAACAACCCGACGCCTCGTTATCTCGTCAAGATGGTGGCCCTCGAGGTCCCCACTGAGGCCGGAACCCCCGCCCCCGAGATTATTCTCAGCGATAATACCACCAAAGACCTTGTCGTCGGAATCTCAAAGGCCTCGGCGCAATGCAAGATCAAGCTTACTGCTTCAGCCCAGATATCGGACGGGATCGGCACCGAGACTCACATTATTACCTATACGATAACTGGAAGCTAAGGCCGCCCGTGAACAAATCCCGCCCCATCTTGAATATCAATTCCAATCGACCTATATTTCAGCCGTCGCTTTTCTTCTCGTAACCTTGGGGGATGTGCGCTCGTGATGCCAGGGAGTCCATATAAGAAGGCGCTGACGTTGGCACTTCTCACCCTGTCGCTCTCCGTCTTCTGGCAAGCCGCATCTGCTCAAGTTTACGGATCCGATTTTCATACCGTCACCGTCACGGTAGCCACGATTACGGATATTCAGGTCAGTTCTGGGAGCGTGAATCTCACCATCACCGGCGCGGGTGTGCCTGCCGGGCAGGATCAAATGACGGCCGTCGATCAGACCACGAACCTGCTTTGGGGTGTGAACAGCGCCAACAGGAAGGTCACGGTTAACACAAATCTGGTGGCGCCTCAGTTTACGCTTAAGGTCTTAGCGCTGAATCCTACTCAAGGCACGGCGGCTCCTGAGGTCACGCTCAGCACGACGGCGAACGATTTTCTTCTCAATATGGGTCGATCTACTGGGACATGCACATTGAAATTCACGGGGATCGCGATGGCATCAGAGGGAACAGGGACCGATTCGCACACTATTACGTTCACAGTCTCGACCCAATAGCCATCAAGACTTCATGTATGACGGCGAACCATTCAAGCCGAGGGTTGCATTGCATCATTTGAAGAGATATATTCTTATTGGCGTTCTGCTTGTTGCCGCCGCAGGAGTCCTACCGACGGTGGAAGCACAAGAGATTAGTACGTTAGGTGGCAATCCGACTTTGAACATTACAACCGGAACAGCGGGTTCAGAACCGATCCCGGTTGTGAACACCTCGGTCACACTCTCGTATAACAAGCAAAAGGCTGTGAGCAAGATTACGGTGCAGACTTCCTGCATTGGTCAGAGGTTTACACTCAAAGTGCTCGCAACCGGCGTCTCGGGAGGGGTAGCAGCACCAGAGGTCACTTTGATCAATGGGATGCCGGCCACGGATTTCATAAGGGACATTGCGACTACAGGCCCCAAAAATAGGTCAGCCACTTTGCAATACACCGCCTCCGCAACCTTTTCCCAAGGCAACAGTGCGGACCTCGGCAATGACGTTCACACCGTCACCTATACCATACTAGCGCAATAGGATTTCCATGCGAAAGCACCTCCCCTTGCTCACTGCTGTACTCTTGCTATCGCCCCTCTGTTTGCATGCCCAGGTTTCAGTCATTGGAGAGCTCAGCCGGGACAAGGATGCGAAGCCGGGAGAACACTATGAAGGGGTGATAACACTCCGGAACGACACGAACGAGCCGCAGGAAGCGAAGGTCTACCAAACCGATTACATGTTCTATCGTGACGGGACGAACAACTATGCAGATCCTGGGACGCTGCCGCGCTCGAACGCCAAGTGGATCACCTTCAGCCCGTCCTACCTCGTGGTGCCGCCGCAGGCAACCGTCACCATCAACTATGCTGTGACAGTGCCTCCGGACACGCCGGAGATGAAGCTCGAAGGGTCGTATTGGAGCATGTTGATGGTGGAGGGTATTCAGAAAGGATCGGTGGAGTCAGCTCTCCCGCGGGATCCCAAGAAAACGCAAATGGGCATCCGCCAGACCGTTCGGTACGGGATACAGATTGCCACTCACATTGCCGGCACGGGTGCCATCAAGGTAGATTTCCTCGACGCGAGACTAATCTCAAAGGACGGGAAGCGGTACCTGCAGGTGGACCTCGAGAATGCCGGCGACCTCTTTATGAGGCCCGAGGTTTATGTTGAACTCTTCGATGAGACAGGCGCATCGCAAGGGAAATTTCCGGGTGTGCGCTTTCGTATGTACCCGGGCACGTCCGTGCGACAGATGATTGAGCTCAATAAGGACTTGAAAGGCACCTACAAAGCGCTGGTTGTTGTTGATGCGGGCGGTGATAACGTCTATGCGGCAGACTACACATTGAAGTTCTGACGCTCACGACTGTGAATTTGTCACTGAAGATACATCCGGTCTCCCAGAACCGGATATTTTTTTTTATCCTCGCGGGCGCGCTTTCGTTGTTCGGCACGGCGAAAGCCTTTCAGCAAGCAGGCTTTGAGGTAACGCCTGCTGCTGCGTCGCGCGCAGAGACGCTGCCCGGCAAGATCCTCACCGTCAGCTTCAAAGTCTCGAACAATTCTTCCTCCCCGCTCAAACTGGAGCCGACAACCGTGCTGCCCGTCGGCTGGAGGGCTTTCCGCAAAGAATCTCAGTTTGAGCTCGCCTCCGGCGTCGTCGATATTCGACTCGTGAGCTTCTCCATCCCGGGCGAAACTCCTGCTGGCGAGTACCAAGTCCGCTACGTTGTCAAAGATGTCGCGTCCCCCGGCGCCGCGAAGGAAGCATCGATCACCGTCGTCGTTTCGCCCGTTCGTCAGCTGGAGCTGAAAACTCTGGAATCGCCCCGCTACGTTCTCGCGGGTGAGCGCTACACGTCGGTCTTTCTGCTCTCGAACAAGGGCAACGTTTCAGGCAGGATCCGATTGAACGCAAGGAGCAGCGGCAACTTCACTGTCCGCCTGGACTCGAACTTCGTCAACCTGCAGCCCAGTGAGTCGCGCCAAGTGACGGCGACGGTTCAAACGGAAGTGAGCGTGATTCAACGAATGGCGGATGTACTGGAGGTCGTCGCTGCTCGCGTTGAGGACGCTCAGGCGACGGCTCGTGCAACAAGCTCGGTGGAAGTGGTCCCGCGGGTTTCAGGCGTTGAGGAGCGGTTCTTCCAGTTTCCGCTTCAAGTGAACCTGCGCGCGGCCGGAGAGAATGGAGCGAGAGGCGGACAGGTTGAGATCGCGGGGACGGGTTCTCTCGGCGAAGGACGACGGGATCGACTGGAGCTTCTGATCCGCACCCCTGACATCCAGCCCCGCTCGATTCTCGGTCAGCGGGACGAGTACCGGATCGACTACAAGAGCGAGGCCTACGAAGTGTACGCCGGTGACAAGAACTACGCGCTGACGCCATTGACGGAATTCAACCGTTACGCATTTGGGGCGGGTGGCCGAGCAACGTTCTCCCGATTGACGGTCGGTGGATTCTATAACGAAACGCGTTTCCTGCTCCCGCTCCAGAGAGAGCAGGCCGGGTGGCTCGGCTATCGGGTCGCCGAAGGCTCGGAGGTCGGCCTCAACTACATGAGGAGATTGGATTCGACGAAGAGCGACATCGTCTCCCTGCGAAGTCTCATCCGCCCCTTTCAGAATGCTGAGGTCGATCTCGAGTACGGACGCTCGTCGGCGGAGAACTACAACGACCAGGCCTATGCAGGGCGGGTGACGGGAAGAGAGCGATGGATCTCCTACGAAGCCAGGTACGTCTGGGCCGGCTCGAAGTATGCCGGCTATTACAGGGATCTGAATTTCCAGACGGCTAATCTCACCTTCATGCCGTGGGGTGATTTCAGAGTGGAGGGATACTTTCGGAATGAAGAGAGAAATCTTGCGCGCGATACGAGCCTCTTCGTGGCCCCGAGAGATCGGTACTACCAGGTCGGGGCAGGTTATTCCGATCTCCTTGCCGTTTACTATCGCGTGAACGAGCAGACTGATCTCCTGCCGATTCCCAAGTACTCGCGCAGGGATGAAGCAGTTCAGCTGAGGACGGGTCACAATTTCGCCGACTTCGGTTTTGTCGCGAACGCCGATCTTGGGGCGGCTCATGACAAGCTTCTGGCGAAGAACTATCCGTTTCAACGGTACACGCTCTCCACCAGCTTCAGGCCGGCATCGTGGCAAAGCTACAGCGTCTCGGTTGAGTACGCGAAAGAGCAGAACATTTACACCGATGAGAAACTGCGGCGGCTCTCCGGGAGCCTGAGCGCCTCGATCTTTCTGGGCGCGAAAACCCAGCTTCTCTTCACCGCCTACGGAAGTCGCGCTCCAGATTCAATCCAGCAGACGTACTATCTAATGGATTTGACTCTCGAGCATACGTTCCCTTGGGGTCACAAGCTCACGGTGCGCGGCCGCCAGAGTGAGTTCACACCATCCTTCAACGCGAAGGATGCGGCCTATCTCTTTGAATACTCAATCCCCATCGGGGTCCCTCTCGCCCGCATCAAGACGAGCGGTGAGCTTCGCGGAGAGGTGATGGATCTTGAAACGAAGACGGGGCTACCGAACGTGCTGGTCTATGCCAACGGCGTCACGGCGGTCACCGACCGCAACGGTGAATTCATTTTCCCTTCCTTGAGGCCGGGTCCATACTACATCCAGCTCGATATGGTGAAAATCGGTCTGAATCGTGTTTCGTCTCAGCCGATGCCGCGTGAGATCACCATCAAAGGCGGCGAAGCCGATCGCCTTGACATGGGAGTGATCCGTGCGGCGACGCTTTCAGGCACAGTGTTACTCTACGCTTCGAAGGATTCTTTGCAGGTGGATACGACGAGTTCTCCCCTTGTGGAACTGGGGGGGCACGCGAACGTCGTGCTCGAGCTTTCAAATGCAGTCGAAGCGCAGCGCCGCATCTCGGACAATCGCGGCCGCTTCAGCTTCGTGGGGATGCGGCCCGGGCAATGGACCCTCCGCGTGATTGACGGGAATCTTCCCGCAAACTATTATATTGACAAGGAAAGTCTTGACGTCGATCTCCCGCCGGGCGGCGAGCAGGACGTGACCTTGAAAGTGCTCCCAAGAAAGCGTCGCATTCAAGTCATTACCACCGGCAAGACCCTCGTCGAGACGCAGCCCGCTGAGCGTAAGCCCGCTGAGCGAAGGCAGGTGGAACAACCTCGACCGACGCCAGTACCCAAGCCGGCGGAGATACGTAAGCCTGAGCAGAGGCAAATCCAGCCACCATTCGCTGTTGGTCAGCCAGGTCCTCTTGTCGTGCATTATCCCAACCGTGAGGCATACACGATCCAAATGTCCTCGTGGGAGACAGAAGGCAAAGCGTGGCAGGAGGCAAGGAGATTGGAGAACGCGACAGGCTACTACACGTTTGTGCGGAAAATCGATCTGCCCGAACTCGGAGTTCATTTCAGGGTCTACGTCGGTTACTTCGAGACAAGAGCGCTCGCCGATTCGGCAGCTGAAGAACTCAGACAGAACAGGTGAGTGGACCGTCACTCAGCCCTCTTTTTTCGAATCTTGGAGTCCGGCAGGAAGATCGTCACTTTGGCTGCTCGTGTCTCGTTTTGAGCCTCCCGACACGTCAAAAACGTTTCGAACTCCTCACTTCCTTTCCCCGTGTCCTCATCAAGCGTCCGCGCTTGCAGAAAGTTCAGATCCTAGCCGACAGAGCGAGAGAATTCGCAAGAAGTGCTTTTCCTCAACTTCCGTCGATCACGATGAGGATCGTCTCAAGATGGAAAACTTCGGACGTGGCAAGCTCTTTGTAGGTCGAGCCTTCGCAAGGGGAAAATCAACATTCTGTTGACATTGGTCATTTCTTTTTCTTTCTTCAAGTTAGCCATGGGGGCACGGGCCTACAACCTTTTCCTGATTTCACTCCTTTTTCCACTTGCCGCGCTCGCGCAAGTCGGCAGCAGTGTGACTCAAATCCTGACGGTTGAAGTCAAGCCGATCACCAAAATTGCCGTGAGTGACAATCCAGGTTCGCTGATTGTTGTTGATCCGTCATCCGGATCGGATGTCACGGCCGTCAGCGATCACAGTACCAGCTACAGCATGCTGACGAACCTCGAGAACATGAAGATCGTCGCGTCGATCAGCGAGTCGATGCCGGCGGGAACCAAGTTGATGATGAAGCTGGAAAGCAGCAAGGGGATCAGCGACGGTCTGATTGATATTTCGCGCGCTGTGACTCCCGTGGATTTGGTCAGCGGTATCAGCCGCGGCAGCGACCTCAACCAAACGATTACGTACGCTTTTGCGGCTGACGTGAGCGCGCCGGAGATCGACTCCGCCTCTCGCGTCATAACGTTGACGGTCACAGAATAGGTGGCAGGACTTAGGATGAGAGCTCTCAAATACACGCTTGCGTTCTGTGCTGTCTCCGCGTTGTCTGCAACGGCGCTGTTCGCTCAGCGGTCGAGCTCTGCAGTTCAGACGGTTACGTTTAGTGTGAAGAAAAGTCACGCTCTTTCCTCGCTCGCCGCTCAGCAATCGGTTGCCGAGGTGAGCCAGTACACCTCCGGCGGCAGCACGAATCTCTCTCCGGCGAGTTTGAAGGAGGACGATCCAATTGCCCTTCGGGGTGCTAAGGTTTCAATGAGCGAATCCCTCAACAGCGGCTCCAGTGTCGATGTACTTCTTGTCACTCCTTCCGCGCCCGAAGCCCGCAGCAGCGCGTCGACTTCGTCTTCCCGCAACCTCGTTCCGCGTCAAAGTGCCGGCTTGGATTCTTTGCCGTTCCAGAATCGTCCGATTCCTTCGTCCAGCGATCAGGTCGTGTTGACCATAACAGACTAATCGCCTTTCCTCACTTCACCCTCCGCACGTCTCCAGTTTTTTTCTTCTTGTTCTTCGTTCGCCTCCAAGCTCTGATCTAACGTTCTTCCGCGGCATTCCGTCGCTCGCCCGAGCGCGTCTCGCCGTCGGCTCCGCGACCCGTCCTCCATTTCCTCGCCACTTTTTTGGACCGTGACTACTATTCGCTAAGGTTCTACCCTCCCGTCTCATTTTGTCTACGGTGTACACCGTAAGCGCCTCCGTACGCTACCGTATTTTTAGAAATACGGTGTTCCTTCTATAGTGCTTCTCCCCCTTTCTCGGGAATTTGTGGACAACCGAGTGGGGGGCCACTTCGATTCAACATCCCTTTGCACATCCACCTTTCATGAAGAGGTTCACATGAAGCGCATCAAAGTGCTCATTGTGGACGATCACGCGGAAATCCGCAGGATCATCCGTGAATTCTTGAACACGACGGTAGACGTCGTTGTCGTCGGCGAGGCAGTTGACGGGATCGATGCGATCGATAAAACCGAGCAGTTGGACCCCGATGTCGTGTTGATGGACATCTCCATGCCTCAGCGGGATGGTCTCGAGGCTACCCGCATCATCAAGGAACGATGGCCGGCCAAGACGGTCGTGATCGCTTCGATGCACGACAACCCGCAGTACCGGAAGCGTGCTGAAGAGGTGAAAGCCGACAAGTTCATCACGAAATCGTCGTTGAAACCGGGCCTCGAGGCGGTGTTTCGACGCAGCGTCGAGACCCATTGATCCTTCTCGACGCGGAATTCGATCGTGGACTATTGAACATCGAGTATGGTTGCCATTCTTCCATTTTCAGTCAGATCCGAAAGGAGCACATCATGAACAAGCTCAAGGTTTTGGTGGCTGACGATCACGACGGATTTCGACGGCTTCTGGCGTCGTTTCTCGGAGCCCAGCAGGGAGTCGAGATCGTCGGGGAGGCGGTGAATGGAGTTGAGGCCGTGAGCCAAACTGAGCGCCTTCATCCCGATCTCGTCCTCATGGATCTCGATATGCCTACCAGCGATGGCTATGAGGCAACGAGGGAGATCAAGCATCGGTCCCCGAGCACGAGGGTCGTTATCCTCTCTATGCATTCCGGCGATGAGTATCGCAGGAGGGCGTGGCAGAACTCGGCGGACGGGTTCATCGACAAGAGCTCGATGAAGCATGCTCTCGTCACGCTGCTTGTCAATGAACAGGCGAGGCTCGGTACTCAGGCCGTCGGAGTTCACAGCGCCTGACCGGACGAAAACGATTCCTTGGTGATCTTTCATCAACCACATATTGACCTGAGGAGCAACGCGCGACGGTTCTCCTGTTCGCGCTACGAGGGCGGCAGAGAGCGGTAATGTCTCCTCGGAGCAACATATCGCGTGCCCTCTTGTTGGCTTCACTCCTGATTGTCGGAGCGAACTCTGCAATTGCTGCGGTGACCGTCACGGCTGCCTCCGGTGGGACGAACATCTCCGCCGACAAAGCGGCGAATGCCGCGTCGCCGGCGTGGACAACGCTCGGGAACATCGTGATTTCGGAGAACGCCAAGGGTGATTTCGCCGCCGGTACGAATCAGACGTTGATCCTAACCGCGCCGGGAGGCTGGAAGTTCAACACCCTGGCGACGGTTACGACAAGCGTGACGGGTGGTTCAGGAGGACAGAATGTGGCAGTCAATAGTGTCGTGCTGACGGACTCCACGATCACGCTCACGATAACTGTGGGCGGCACGAACAAGACAGACATTCTGACCATCACCGGCGTTCAAGTTCAGTCGAAGAACGGGGTGGCTGTCCCAAATTCGGGTGACATCCTGCGCACCACCTCGAACCCGGGAACGGCCACGATCGCCGGCATCACGAATGGCAGCACGAGTTTTGGATCGCTCTCTCAGATCGTCGGTGCGGCGGCCAAGCTCTCAATCGCCACGCAGCCGTCGACTCCGGACACCGCAGGAATTCCGTTTAGGACGCAGCCGTCGATCCGAGTCCTCGACCAATTCAACAATCTCCGGAGCGCGGCGAATGGCTTGGCCGACAACACCACGGTCGTCACGGCCACACGCAGCGCCGGTTCGGGAACGCTGCAGGGCACAACGACCGCGACAGCGGCAGACGGCGTGGCAACGTTCCTTAATCTTCGCCATGATGTCGCTACGACGATTACGATCTCCTTCACGAGCGGAAGCCTGACGGGCGTCACCTCAAACAGCATTCTCATCGATCCCTCAAGTCCCTACACGGTCGTCTTCGTCCAGCAGCCAAGCAACGCGACGGCCGGAGCGACGATCGCGCCGGCTGTGACGGTCCAGGTCGAGGATTCGCTCGGCAATACTGTCTCTGCATCCGGACTCGCCATCACGGTGTCGCTCACGACAGGGAACGGTACCCTGAGCGGCACGACGTCGCAATTGACGAACGCATCCGGCCTGGCCACGTTCAACGACCTGAGCATCAACGCCAGCGGCACCAAGAACATCACGGCGTCACGCGCCGGCCTGGTATCGGGGGTGAGTAATGCGTTCACGATTTCTGCGGGTACTCTCGCGGCCGTGAAGTTCGTTCAGCAACCGACGACGACGCCTGCTGGATCCAACATCAGCCCGGCAGTAACGGTTGAGCTGCGGGATTCCTTCGGGAATACGGTCTCAACGTCGGGAGTCTCTGTCACGGTTTCGCTCATCAGCGGCACGGGTGCTCTGAGTGGGACCACGACGAAGATCACGAACGCCTCGGGTTTGGCGACCTTTGATAGTCTCAGAATCAATCTGCTTGGTTCCAAGGTCCTCAGGGTGGCCAGCGGATCACTGGCAGCGGATACGAGCGGAGCATTTAGCATCATCGGCGGGGCCGCGAGCCAGCTTGCATTCGTTCAGCAGCCTACGAATACAGCCGCCGGCGCCATCATTAATCCTTCCGTCACCACCCAGCTCCAGGATGCTTTCGGGAACAGCGTGTCAACCTCGGGTGTCTCCGTGACAATATCGCTGAGCTCCGGCAGTGGGACACTGGGCGGCACGACCACGAGGACAACGAATGCTTCGGGTGTTGCTACCTTCAATGATTTGACCATCAATATCTCGGGAACCAAGGCTCTCACCGCATCAAGCGGCGGATTGGCCTCGGCAGCCAGCAGTAGTTTCACGATTGCCTCACTCGGCGCAGCGCAACTCGTTTTTGTCCAGCAGCCCTCGAACGCCGCGGCAGGCGCGACGATATCGCCGCCAGTGACGGTTCAGGTGCAGGACCTCTTCGGAAATAATGTCGATACGCTCGGCCTGGATGTCACGATGACGCTCTCTTCCGGTACCGGAACGCTGGGCGGAACGACGACGCAGACAACGAGCGCAGCCGGCCTGGCAACCTTCAACGATCTGAGCGTTAATCTTACCGGCTCGAAGGCCCTCACTGCCTCGTCAAGCGGCCTGACGCCGGCCGTCAGCAACGCGTTCACCATCACCACGGCAGGAGTGCCGAAGAAACTCGCGTTCGTTCAACAGCCCTCCACCACAACGGCTGGGAGCGTCATCACTCCATCAGTCACCGTACAACTTCAAGACTCCCTCGGCAATTCTGTATCAAGCTCTGGCGTCTCCATAACAGTCATGCTCACAAGTGGATCCGGCACACTGAGCGGCACCGCGACGCAGGTGACGAATTCCGGCGGCCTTGCGACGTTCGATGATCTCAGCATCGACCTCTCGGGTGCCAACAAACGGCTCACTGCGACCAGTACGGGTCTGATTTCGGACAGCAGCAGCATCTTCACCGTCAATCCCGCCGCTGCATCTCGATTGGTCTTCATCCAGCAGCCGACCAACACATCCACGGATAATGCCATCGCGCCGGCAGTGACTGTCCAGCTCAAAGATCAGTTCGGCAACATCGTTCCGACGGCTGGAACCGCAGTGACGATGACGTTGTCCAGTGGAACAGGGACTCTCGCGGGTACGACGACGCAGAACACCGATCCGACCGGCGTGGCGACATTCGGCAATCTGAGGGTCAATGTCGTAGGCTCCAAGAACCTTACAGCATCAGGAACGGGCTTGACTTCAGCTGTGAGCACCTCCTTCTCGATATCCGCGGGCGCGTTTGTCAAGTTGCAGCTCCTCATGCCGGGAGAGACGGCAGCGCCCGGTACGGTGGGCGGAAAGAGTGGGACGCCGGCGTCCAGGACGGTGGGAGCAGCATTCAGCGTCACGGTGAATGCGGTGGATTCGAGCTGGAACGTGGTGAGCTCTGCGACTGACGTTGTCGGCATCACCACGAGCGACCCCAATGCTGTGCTCCCTGCGAATGCCGCGCTCGTTTCCGGCACCGGATCCTTTTCCTTGACGTTCAAGACGGCCGGTTCTCGAACCGTCACGGCCTCTGACATAACCACGCCGTCTCGGACAGCGAGCACCAGTCCAGCAACGACTGTCAATCCAGGTGCGTTCACGAAGCTCCAGCTTCTCGTACCGGGCGAAACGACAGCTCCGGGCACGGCGAGTGGAAAGACGGGAACGCCGACGGCCCAGACGGCGGGTTCCGCTCTCACACTCACGGTCAATGCGGTGGATGCCTACTGGAACTTGGTCAACACCGTAACCGACGTAGTCAGCATTACGTCCACCGATCCGAACGCGGTCCTCCCGAGCAATGCGCTGCTGGCCTCCGGCACGCAGACGTTCAACATCACGCTCAGAACGGCCGGGACGCATACGGTCATCGCGAGCGACGTGACGGATGGCTCGAAGTCGCTCAGCGCGAGCCCATCCATCACAGTCAACGCAGGTCCATTCACGAAATTGCAGCTTCTGGTACCGGGTGAAACCGCAGTGCCCGGTTCGTCGACTGGAAAGACAGGCACGCCGTCAGCTCAATTTGTCGGCGGCTCGTTTGCGGTTACCGTCAACGCCGTCGACGCGAACTGGAACCTCGTAAGCTCGACAGACGTCGTCGGCGTTACGTCAACTGACGGAACGGCCACATTGCCTCCGAACGCCGCGCTGGTGGGCGGCACACAGTCGTACAACGTGACGTTCGGAACCGCAGGAGGTCAGACCCTGACCGCTTCAGACCTTACGAACGGAGCCAGGACGCCGAATACGAGCCCGACCATTACAGTCAACGCTGCGGGCACCGGGACGGTGACTCCGGCGACCGGCGGCAGCGCCATCTCGGCTGACAACGTCGGGGGTGGTTTCACAGCTCTCACCGGACCGACGTATAGCGAATCTTCCAGCGGTAATGCAGGCGTCGGGACGATCATCCTGAACGTGCCTGCTGGATTCATTTTCGACACGGGGGGAACGCCTCCTACGGTCTTGATTACCAGGATCGGCGGGAATGGGGGGAGTAGCAGGAATATCAATGGGGTCGCGAGCGGGACCAGTGTTGCGGTCAGCGCGGCCACTTCCATACAAATCACTTTCTCGATCACATCTGCCAGCAACAGCGGCGTTACGAACTCGTTGATGTGGCAAAATGTACGGGTGCGCCCGACTGCGGGAACTCCACTGGCGAGTGGCAATATCACGACCTCCGGTACATCCACCCTCACGGGGGTGACAGCTGGATCAACGAACTTTGGCACGCTCACAGAGGTTGCCGGCGCCGCGATGAAGCTCGTCATCACCTTGCCCGGCGAGACGTTCACTTCAGGAAGCGGCAACTCGGGCGCGCCGACAGCGCAAACGGCCGGGACATCGTTCGTTATTCCGAAGATCACAGCAACAGATCAATTTCTCAACCAGGCGACCTCGTACAATGGTGTCAAATCGCTGAGCTACACGGGCCCCAGTGGTACTGCCACCTACACGACTTCGGTGAGCTTCACCGGCGGTCAATCGACGACGACGCTCACGACTGTTTTGGACAAGGCCCAAACCACGACACTCACTGCCTCCGACGGCACCATAACGGGACCCGCCAGCTCCAGCTTGACTCTAAACCCTGGCGTGTTCACGAAACTGCAGCTCCTGGTTCCTGGGGAGGTAGCCGCGCCGGGCACTCCTTCGGGCAAGACCGGGACACCGACGGCGCAGAATGGAGGAATTGCGTTCAACGTCACCGTCAACGCGGTTGACGACAACTGGAACCTCGTGAGTGCAAGCGACATCGTCGGCATCACATCGAGCGACCCGAGCGCGACCTTGCCTGCCAACGCGGCTCTCGTAAGTGGGACGAAGACCTTCAGCGTGACCCTGAATACGTCCGGATCACAGACGATCACGGCGAGCGACATCACGCAACCTTCGAGAACTTCAAGCACCAGTCCTCCGATCACTGTCAGCGCCGGAGCGTTCACGAAGCTCCAGATCCTCCTCCCCGGCGAAACGGCCGCGCCCGGCGCGCCGACAGGAAAGACGGGAACGCCGACAGCCCAGACGGCTGGTGTCCCGTTCACCGTTACAGCAAATGCCGTCGATGTGAACTGGAACCTCATAAACACCGTGACGGACAGTGCCGGGATCACGTCGACGGATGTGAATGCGGCTCTGCCGGCGAACGCGAGGCTCGTGGCGGGCACGAAATCGTTTAGCGTCACCCTCAAGACGGCGGGATCAGCCACACTCACTGCCACCGATCTTTCTGACGGGACCAAGACGCTCAACACGAGCGCGGCGCTTACCGTCAACGTCGGGCCATTCGTCAAACTCCAGGTTCTCCTGCCCGGCGAAACGGCTGTCCCGGGAACGCTGACCGGAAAGACAGGTACGCCGACCGCGCAGACAGCAGGCGCTGGGTTCACGTTCAACGTCAACGCCGTCGACGCGAACTGGAACGTGGTGAGCTCAGTAACCGACGTCGTGGGAATCACGTCGAACGATGGTGCAGCCACACTGCCTCCCAATACCGCGCTCGTTGGGGGCGCTCAGACGTTCAGCCTGGCACTTAACACCGTCGGATCAGCGACTGTCACGGCAACCGACCTCACGAACGGCACGAAGACCCCCGATACGAGCCCGTCCGTCACGGTGAACGTAGCGGGCACAGGGACGGTCACTCCGGCCACAGGTGGTGGAGCGATCTCCGCCGACAGCACGGGTGGCGGGTTCATGGCATTGACGGGACCCGCATACTCGGAGAGCACTCCGGGAAATGTGGACATCGGAACGATCATCTTGAAGGTCCCCGCAGGATTCATGTTCGACACCGTCGGAGTAGCTCCCACGGTTCTGGTCGACCGCCTTGCGGGAGCGGGATCTGACTCCCTGAACATCAACAAAGTGGCGAGCGGGACAAGCCTCCCGATCACATCGATGACCGACTCGATGATCACCTTCACGGTCACGAGCAAGAGCATGGGCGGCGTTAAGGATGCCCTTACCTGGCAGAATATTCGCGTGCGGCCGAGGTTCGGGACGCCACTCGCAGGCGGGGAAATCACGAAGTCAAGCCTCTCCACTGCTTCCATGACGGGGGTGACGAATGACGGCACGAGCTTTGGAACCCTGACTGAGATCGCTGGGGCGATGACACGCTTGGTTGTCACGCTTCCGGGTCAGACGTTCGTGGAAGGTAGCGGTAATTCAGGGTCTCCGGACAATCAGATGGCTGGAGTGGCCTTCGACATCGCGGGGCTCACGGCCACCGACCAGTTCTTCAACATTGTGTCTTCGTACAGCGGTGCGAAGTCAATTTCCTACAGCGGTGCCACAGGTGCTGCGGCGTTCACGACGGGGGTGAGCTTTACGAACGGACAATCTACGACAACCCTCACCACCGTCTTGGACAAAGCCGAAACGATCTCGATAACGGCCAGCGATGGGATGGTCTCAGGCCCTGCAAGCAGCTCTCTTACAATCGGTCCCGGATCGTTCACAAAGCTTCAGATCCTCGTTCCGGGTGAGAGTGCGGCGTCGGGAACAGCGAGCGGCAAAACAGGTACGCCCACCTCTCAGGCTGTCGGGGTGGCTTTCAGCGTCACCGTCCATGCCGTTGACGCACAATGGAATCTCGTGGCCTCGACCGACGTCGTTTCCATCACATCGAGCGATCTGAGTGCTCTGCTGCCGGTGAATGCCGCGCTGGTCGGCGGTACGAAGACGTTCACCGTCACGCTCAACGCAGCCGGCTCGCAGACGATCATCGCATCGGACAGCACACAGCCTTCCAAGACTGCCGACACGAGCTCGGCGATTACGGTCACGGCCGGCGCTTTCGCCAAACTCCAGATCTTGCTGCCGGGTGAGACGGCCGCGCCGGGCACTCCTTCCGGCAAGACGGGGACTCCGACTCCTCAGACTGCGGGAAGCGCCTTCACGGTGACCGTCAACGCAGTCGATGCGAACTGGAACGTGGTAAACGTCAACGACGTCGTCGCGGTCACCTCGAGTGACGCGAACGCGACGATGCCTGCAGACGCCGCTCTCGTGAATGGCACCCAGACGTTTAACGTTACCCTCACCACGGCGGGGACGGCAACGCTCACGGCTTCGGACATCGATCAGCCGTCGAAGACACCCGACACGAGCCCCTCTTTCACGATCAATGCGGGAGCGTTCACGAAGCTGCAGCTGCTGGTGCCGGGCGAAACTGCGGCTCCAGGAACGAGCACGGGCAAGAGCGGGACGCCTACGACGCAGGTCACCGGTACGCCCTTCAACGTTACCGTCAATGCTATCGACGACAACTGGAACCCCATCTCCTCCACCGACGTCGTTTCGATCACTTCGAGCGATCCGATCGCAACGCTGCCGTCCAATGCAGCCCTCGTCAGCGGGACCCAGACCTTCAGCTTGACGTTCGGAACGTCCGGAAGCCAGACGGTGACCGCTTCGGATGTCACGCAACCCGCGAAGACCGCGGACACGAGCCCTGCGATCACGGTCAATTCGGGAGCAGCGATTTCCAGCACGACAACCGGCGGCAATTGGAGCGCGACCGCGACGTGGGTCGGCGGCGTGGTGCCCGGCAGCAACTCTGACGTTGTCATCGCTACGACCGGGAGCAACAAGGTCACGATTGACTTGAATACGGCAGCGATCCGGTCGCTGACGATCAATGCCGGCGCCATCCTGCAAGGTGGCGGAGCCTTTACGATCTCCTGGGGACGAGGGACGGGAACCGATTTCAGCAACGACGGCACTTTCGATGCGAACGGTGTCACCGTTCTGCTCAACAGAAACTCCGAATGGACCGGCTCCGGCACCTTCAATCTGACAAATCTAGACCTCAATACCAGGGCACTTTCACTGTCATTTACCAGTTTGAACACGATCCGGTTGTCGGGTGCTGGTGATCCTTTCCTGAACCTCGGAACACTTGTTCCAGGGGTCAATTCGACGATACAGTATGAGGGAACCGCTCCACAGACGATCAGCGGTAGCGCCACGGTAAATTTCAACAATCTGGAAATCAACAGTACATCGACGGTCACGCTCGCCTCCGCGGTCACTGCGACAAAGGTTGCAGGTTCCCTCAGCGTCCTGGCTGGCACATTCGACAATGGCGGATTTGCGATTGCGCTCGCGAATAACCAATCCTTCAGCGTGAGCGATGGTGCCGCGTTCCAGCTGAGCGGCACCTCCGGGATGGCTGCCATCACGGGGATCGGAACCAAAACTTTTGGGGTCTCGAGCACAACAAACTACGCTGGCACGACCCAAACGATATCGAGTGACACGTATGGCAATCTGATCCTTTCGGGGAGCGGGGCGAAAACGATGCCCGCGGCTCCGATGACGGTTCAGGGCACGTTGACGATCTCCGGGACCACCTCCGTGACGACTGGTGGGGGGATGGCGGTCGACGGCGATGTTGTCCTCAACGCGGGCAGCACGCTCAATGGTAGTTCGTACACTCATACCGTGCTAGGCAACTGGACGAACAATGGCGGCTCATTCGTTGCCGGAGCGAGCACCGTTGTGTTCGGCGGCACGAGCCCTCAGACGATCGGGGGAAGCGCTGGCACGACGTTCAACGCGCTGCAGTTCTCCGGCATCGGACTGAAGGCGATCGGGGCTGTTACGACCGTCAATGCAGATATGCTCATCAATGCAGGAGCACATGTTGTTGTGACAGGCACCCTGCAAATGGTCGGCGATCTACTCAACGATGGCATACTAACAAACAATGGAATCATCACGGCCCAATAAATCAGAAGGAACCTGCCACCAATGACCAAGCAGAAAGGAGGCTTTATGAGAGTCGACCAACTCAGACCACCGTAGGCAAGAGGTGCCACGCACTTGTCCATAGGATTTTCGTGCTGGAGGTGCGTGGCGCCTGCAACCCGTCGCTCCCTGAGCAAGAGCGGCAGCACAATTCACGATTCACTGTTCACGATTCACTGTTTCTTACAAAAGGAGCAAATGTCATGAAAACGCAACACGCAGCGGAAGTCAGTAAGAAGGTAGTAGTTGAGGTCGAATCACCAGTTCCTCATCAACATTCACAATTTCCAAAAAGGAGCAACGTCATGAACGCAGCAAGATTCGTACGACACAGTCTTCAGGCCGTGCTGGCCGTCTTTCTGATCTCTGCCATCGCCTTTGGCCAGGGCATACTGAAGAACGGCGGGGTCATTCGCAACACCGGCAGTGCGACCTACAAGGAGATCCAGAACTACAAAGGCTCAAGCAACGGCACCATCCTCAATAGCGGGACACTGTCGACATCGACGGCCGGGAGCGGTTCAGGGAACTTTCTGAACACCGACGGCAGTGCGCAAGCGGGGACAGTGAAGAACTTCATTGGTGGAGTGGGGAACGGGACGATGGTCGTCGCAACGAACATCAACAACAACTTCACAGGTTGTTCGATTGATAACGACAGCACGGTAGGGTTGTCGACGATCAGGATAGCGGGAGCGATCAACAACACGAGCGGGACCTTCACGACCACCCGTGGCCGGGTCTGGTATGACGGTGGTGCGCAGACGGTTCTCGCCACGACCTACGGTGCCTTGGTAGCCGATCAGGCTGGTGCCAAGACGCTGGCAGACAGCATCGTGGTGAACGACTCTCTGAGGATCGACAATAATGCCTCGCTGGCGGTGAGCACGTTCCGGATGAACCTGTTGGGAGCGGCGAACGTGGATCAGAACAGCGGGACGTTGAGTGCAGCCTCGGGTATCGTGCGGTATGCCGGGGATCTGGACCAGAGCATCATCCCGACGCAGTATAAGGTTCTGACGCTGACCGGTTCGACGACCGCCCGGACGAAGACCTCGGCCGGAGCCTTGTCGTTTGCGGGCAGCGGCCAGTTGACGGTCGATACGAACGACACGCTGTATGTGTCGACGGGGAACCTTGATCTGGCGGCGAACACACCGACGTTGATCAACAGCTCAGCGATCAAGGTGGCAGCCGATGCGAGCTTCCACGGTGGTATCACCGATGCGGGGACGTTCTACTATGACGGCACGGGAGCACAGAACATCGGTGCGGTCACGTATGCGGACCTGAGACTGGGAGCCAGCGGTGGGAAGACCTTCCCCAATGGTGGGACAGTCGCCGTGACGGGCAACTACACGATCGATCCAGGGACAGGGAGTCGGACCTACACGAACAGCACGTTCCAGTTTGCCGGGACGAGTGGAACGCAGGCGGTCTCCAACCTTGCTGAGTCGTTCAACGTCCTGCAGTTCGCAGGAGGAGCGGCGAAGACCCTGGGTGGAACGACCTTTGGTGCGAACCAGATGGATCTGTTGAGCGGGACGGGTGTCGTGACGAACAACGTTACGACGGTGACGTTGGCGAACGTCAGCAACGTGAGTTTGACGATCGCCTCAGGGACGGAGTTGGTGAACAACGGGACGATCAATATGAACGGAGACTTGCAGAACGATGGCATCCTGACGAACACCGGGACGATCGGAGTATACTAAGAGCATCGTAGCGCGCTGGGTGTTGTGGTGTGGGGGAGGTAGGGGGGAACAGGGGTGTGAACAAGAAGGAAGGCTCTATGATAGCTCAAGGGAAGACCATACGTGCTGGTCCTTGGCGGTGGGATAGGCTGATACCACTGCCACGGGGAGACACAGGAGAACCTTCCGAAGGTCGCAAAGGGAACCAAGAGACCCTTCGGAAGGCCACCGGGATGGGACCGCCTGGGTGGAGTGTGAGTGTGCTGGGGTGTGGAATGGGAAGAGGTGGTCCACCGATGAGACCGCCGATCCTTCGGGAGGCTCTAGGGATAGGTCCGCCCTCACGGGTGAAGGTCACCTTCGACAAAGTCCGACGTCGCAGGCGCTGGCAGGTGCGTCATCGGGAAGAGTTTATCCCGCCAAGGCGGGATCCCATTGGGGCTCCTTCTCTTCCTGGAACGCGCAGGGGAGCCAAAGTCCGCGCTTTGTGTGAGGAGCGATGATGATATGTTTTCATAGACATTTGCGCAATACGAGGACGAGCGGTCGCTGCAAGAGGGATCCTGCTCAGATCCCCTTTGACAGACGATCGCTGAATCGGAGATCCGGACGCGTGTGTTTGACCATACCGGATCAGAGTGAAGAAGCATCGTGGTACGACCAATTAACTCATTAACCAATCACTACAACAGATTGGAGGATACTATGCAGCACGATAGTCCACGACCACCCTAACGCTCGAAGTGATTGCCATCAAGAGAGTTGACGGTCACCTGACGAGGGTCGTCGCGTCTCACCTGTCTGCGAGACGAGGATGCTCGTTCTGACGGAGTCGGAACGGTGCTCTGAGCGGGAGCAACCCGAGCGGTGACGGCTACTGAGCGGTCATTACTATTCACCAACTTCATAAGAGGAGCACATACCATGGAAACACGATACGCGGGAATGGTCGCTGGCCCTTTGGTCGGGGACAAATGCAAGAAGAAGCATTCACCAATCACCTTCGCCGAGCGCGCATGCGCTTCTGGCGTAAACAATCATTCATCATTCTCAAAAAGGAGCAACGTCATGAACGCAGCAAGATTCGTACGACACAGTCTTCAGGC
>CAYZRX010000074.1:0-5109 GCA_964480945.1 uncultured Ignavibacteriaceae bacterium
CGATCATGTATCCGACGGCCTCCGTGGACGTAGAAGTAGACAGCATCGGAACACTGGTTCTGTGGAAATATGGTGGCAACTTCGAGTATTAATCCTTCGCAGCAGTAGCGGTGTGCGAATCAGAAACTGAGGTAAGGAGAGAAACATGGAAGGTCAGGAAGGGTCGCGTTCTCTGATGTCAATGGACTGGAGATGGGTGTTCGTGACGTACTGCTTCTTCGTCTTGTTCGTCCTTTTCCCCACGTATCTCGCTGATGATCTCGCGGGGTGGTTTCGATTGCACGGACGAGGGTGGAGTTTGTTTGAACAGGGCGTGGGGGTAGCAATCGTGAGCGCGTATGTTGGCTTTCGCTCGAAACGGATCACCATGTTCGAACCCGGGATCGCCTCGGTATTGTGTTTACTTACTTGTCTTGCACCGACAACTAGTTCATGGGATCTTGTACGAAGTGAGGTTAGGATCGCCCTGCTATTTTATTTTCTTCTCCTCTTTATATTGGCGTTTCTGGTAGGTGTTGGCGGCGCGGCCGTCGGCGAATGGCTGCAGATGCGCAAGGAGAAGAGCAACTAGACCTTCCGAAGGTTTCCCCCGCCTTCTCTAGACCTTCGGAAGGTTTCACACCGGGTTCCCCACGCTAACCTTCCGAAGGGTCCCTCGCGCTTTTCACCCCAACCTTCGGAAGGTTTCCAGCCAGAGCAACTTTTCCACGCTTTCTGCATCTTTAGAAGCGGCCCCACCTCCCAGGGAGGAATTGTTGAATTCTAGCTCCGAACAAGAGCTCATTGAAGAGCTTCAGCGCGGGAATCAGCGCGCCTTCGCAGCGGTGTATCAAGAATTCGGCGAAGGGGTCTTCGCTTACTGCCTGAAGATCCTTGCGGACCGTCAGCTTGCTGAGGACGTCGTGCAAGAAACGTTTCTCAAGGTGCAACAGCACGCGCAGTCGGTTCAGCGCAACGAGTCGTTCAGGTCGTGGATCTTCCGGATCGCGCGCAACGAAGCGCTGATGCAGCTGCGGAAGAGACGCCTGGACGGTCAACTCAATGGCGCTTCGGTTTGGAACGAGGAGACGCCGCATGAGCAGCTCGTTGCCCTGGAACACGCGGAAATTGTGAACCGGCTGCTGGACAGTCTGAAGCGCGAATACCGCGAGGTGCTGGTGCTGCTGGTGTATGAGCAGATGTCGTACGCAGAGATCGCCGCGATCACCGGCGCGACGGAAAGCTCCGTGAAATCCAGAATCTTCCGGGCGCGCAAGGAAATGATCAGGAAACTCAAGCCGTATGTGAAGGAATGAACCCACCATGTGGTTCCGCTGAGAGGAGGAAAGATCCCTCCCCCTATTAGGGGGAGGTTAGGAGGAGGTTACAAAGGGGCAAAGTCTTGGGGGTTATTACTGGAGGACTGCATGATGAACCACGAACAGTACCAGCAGCTGGTAAGCCAGTTCATCGATCACGAGCTCGGGCCGGAGTCCGAGCAGGAGCTCTTTGTGCATCTTGGTGCCTGCACCGAGTGTCGAGTTTTTCTGAGAGCGTCGTGGCAGCTTCAAGCTGATATTTTCGCGACGAAGCCAAAAGGAGCTTCTGCATTTAGCATGAGCAAAACCAGAGACGTCGCAACGGTCTCTCGGGCGCAACGGAACCGCGTCACAGGCGTGCTTGCTCTGATCTGGCGGAAGAAAATCCCGATACCGGTCACGGCTGCGTTGGTTGTCATCGTGCTGGCAGGTAGCATTGCCTTGAGTGTTCTGTGGATTCGCCCGCAGGAGAAAGCTGTAAACACCAGGCCAGAAGTTGTTTACGTTCCGCGCCTGCCGGCGATACAAGTCATCGGGTTTTATCCGCCTAAGAACGATTCGAAGCGATAAAGGAGTTGAGCCATGACAAAGTCAATTCTCGCGGTCACACTGCTTTGGTGTTGTCTGAACGCCTGCGGCCGGCAAACTGCTAATGGCCAGGAAAAACTGAAGCCGCCCTTCGTCAAAGGCATGGTGATCGACTTCGTCACTAGGTCGCCAATCAATGGGGCAAAAGTGTCAATTGAAGGCGCCAAATGGGAAGCGTACACCGACCACAATGGGGAATTTGAGCTAGAGGGGTGGAAGCCGGGAGCGTACACTGTCCGGATAATACGCGCTGGCTATAAACCCCTCCTCTGCAAGAACTTTCAGATTAGAGAGGGCGGACTGTACGCGTCATTTGTTCTCAAAGCGGGCAGTCCGAATGACAAACCGCTCGTTCGGGATGATCGGCCGCTTGGACAATTCGTGATCGATGAAGATGCAGAACCGATCGAGAAAACCGATCCGGTGTATCCCGAGTCAGCTCTCAGAGACAAGGTAGAGGGAACAGTGCTCTTGAATGTGTATGTGAACGAAGAAGGGGATGTTGTCAGCGCATCGATTGCCCAAGGCGTCCGTGAAGATCTGAACAGGGCGGCAATGGAAGCCATCCAGTATTTCAAGTTCAAGCCGGCGAAAGTGAAAGGCAAACCGGTGGGCGTACCGATCACGATCCCATTCACGTTCAAACTCGCTGATAGATCGACCGCCTTTCCACTCAAGCTCGCGGAAGGAGCGTTGACCGCCGAGGATATTGCAAGTGCTCTTGACTATCTTGGGGTTCACATGTATCGATTCACGTATGAGCTCCCATACAAGCACAAGCTCACGTTGTCTCTTGACAAATATCTCGACGGCAAGCTTAAGGATTCGAAGAGCACTCGCATCGGCAGCTCGCAACCTGGGAAACACGATATTGCAATCTTCAAGTACGAGAAAAACGATAGCATTCAGTTCACTGTGAAAGTCACCGCCGGGTCGGGCGTGTACAAGAGCATAACATTCGGGAAGATCTCGGTGAAGGGGTTTCCTTCAACAGTTTGGTCCCCATTCTCCAACGTGCAAATGCAATCCGGCATAAAGGCGCCGTTCTCCGCTTTTGTTCTAAGTTCAGAAGGAGTGCGGGTCACGCCTCGCGAACCGCTGGAGAGCATCGTGTCAAAAAACAAGTTCGTCATTGTTGCTTCCGTTGAGCTTCAGCTTGAGTAGCTGCTCATGTGTCAGGCAGATGTCCGACTTCACACACGTCTCGCGATGTCAGAAGTCGGGCATCGAGAAATGCACTTCCCCCATTGACACTTCACGCCGATTTCTCTAGCTTGTCCTACCACGCTTCCTGGAGTAATGAAGGCACCAGTTGTTGATTCTTCGCCGCTGTGATTGCTCTTCAGAGTAATTCGGAGAATCACTGTGAGGCAAAGAACCTCTCGTGGCTCGACCATTTGCCAGTCTAAGGAGATATGTGATGAGGCTGTACCTTGTTGTCGTGTTGCTTTCTCTCGTTGCACAGAGCCCGAACGCAGTTGGCCAAGACAAGAGCGCCGACTCGCTGTTCGTCGCGGCGCAGGAGGCACATCGCCAGGCAATGGATCTGCTCAAGCAAGGAGAGAAAACGCACGCGCTGAAAACGATGTACCAGGCCACCGACCTCTTCCGGGAATATCAAGATAGCTTTCCGAACAAAGCCGACAGCATCCGGCCAGTTTTCGAATCACTTCTCAAGAAGGAACCGCAGAGCCCTGTCTACAACTACCTGGTGGCGCGCACCCTTCTCACGCCGCAAGCGGATACGGCGGCGCGCTCGAAAGCCAGGCAGTACCTTGAGCGAGCCCTCGACATCGACTCATCGTACGTGTGGCCGTATATGGGCTTCGGTTCCCTGTCCATTACGAAAGGGGATTATGCCGGGGCGGCACGATATTATGAGAGAGCCGTCCACGCTGACTCTACGTTCGACCTTGCTTACTCCTACCTCGTCGGTGCTTATGAGAGAATGGGCAAAGGAGACGAAGCCGTGAAGCTCCGACATATGCTGGTGCAGAGAGATTCTACATCGGAAACGGGATCCTTCTCTCTCGTTGATCTGGCGAGACGCTCGAACGACGCGGCTGAGAAACAGGACCTGTACTGGAAAGCCATCAGGTTGACGAAAACCGACTGGGTGAAACAGTCCGCGTATCGAGAACTTATGTGGCTGCTGAGCAAGGAGAATCCGGATTCCGCAGACGCCCTCGCTCACAGGGTACTCTCCTCGGAAATTGGGAAGGATCGTGCGGTAAGGCAGACCGCTTATTTGACGATTTTCGAGAATCTGAAGAGAACGGGAAGGGACAAAATCCCCGCGTTCGCTGAAGAAGTGCTCGCCGGAACAGATCCCTCACTGGCGGCACAAGTGGGCTGGTTCTGCCTCGACTCGCTGCAGAATGTACCACTCGCTCTGAAGTGTCTTCAACGGGCATATCAAGTCTGCACAAAAGAAAATGTCGGAAACAGGATCATCTTTGGGTCGAACATCCCCGACGAGAGGCTCGAACAGGTTGCGAGCAGCTTCCGCTCTGGGTTCATCGCCCGGACGCTCGGATGGGCGTACTATCAAACAAAAGACTACGCCGACGCTGAGAAATATCTGAAGGAATCGGTCCCCGAAGCGCTGAAGAGCACGTACCCGATTGCGCTCTACAAACTCGGGTATACTCTCGAGGCAGAGGGAAAGAAGGAGGAAGCGATCGAGTGGCTCGCCAAGGGGCTGGCAATAAAGTATGACAAGCAGGCGATGGAAGCGCTCGAAAAACTGCTGGCGGAGACTCACTCCAAGCAGAACGCCGAGCAGATGATCGACGCCGAGCGGCGGAAGGGAGCTGAGCCTGCCATTGATTTCAAGCTTGCATCATTGCGAGGGGATTCGGTTCAGTTGTCGAAGTTCAGAGGGAAGGTCGTGATGATAGATTTCTGGGCAACGTGGTGCGGGCCGTGCGTGTCTGAGTTGCCGAATCTCGTGAAGCTCTACAGCAAGTATTCCCGCAATCCCAACGTTGTCTTCCTCAGCATCGACGCGAACGAGCCAAGCTCTGTCATCAAACCGTTCATGGAGAAGAACAACTACGCGTTCACGGTCTTACTGGGCAACTTGACGGATGTGGTGAAGTCGTACGGGGTCGAGGGGATCCCTACGAAGTTCCTGATCGACCGGAGCGGGCGAATTCAATTCAAGCACGTTGGCGGCGGGCCGGATCCGAAGGTGATCGACGAGCTGAGCAAGGAGATCGAC
>CAYZRX010000074.1:5209-19722 GCA_964480945.1 uncultured Ignavibacteriaceae bacterium
CTCCGTTTTCTGCAGCGCATCGAAATACTTCCGGATCAGCTCCTGGTAGTCCTTCGAATATCCCTGCTGGAGAGCCTTGAGGAGATCGTCCATGATCCTGTTCTGTCCTTCGAGCGTTGAAGCGTCAAGCTCGCCTGGACTGCGGCGCGCAATCTCTTTCCCCGTCTCCGCTTTTCGCCTCTTTTCGTAATCCCGCTCCCGCATCGACTTCGAGGCATCCAAGAGTCGGGACAAAATCCGCTCCTGCCGGTGGATGGTCTCCGGGTTGACGTTGTTCTGCTCGAGGTTGCGAACAACCTCCTTCATATCCTCGGCGATCCCGTCGAGATCGCCCAGGATCTTCTTCTGCTCGCCGCTTGCTTCGGCTTCCTTGGAGAGTTGCTCCAGCGATTTCCTTACGGCTTCCTGACCGACCGCAATCCGCGCCGCCTCGGCCGCCTGCTGCATCTGGAGCGTTTGCATGTTGATCGATTCCTGCTTGCCGGCCAGCATTTGAAGCTGCTGCAGCAGCCCGCCCATACCGGTCCCGCCCCCTTGCATCATCGATTTCATGGCCTTCTGAACCTGCATCGCTGCCTTGTTGAGCGATCCCATGGCAAGCCCCTGCTCCTGCGAAGCGCCGAATCCGTTCCGGACCTCCAGGGCGTTCATCGCGGTCCGCATGTGCATCATCGCATCACCGATCGCACGTCCCATCTCCGGCGTCACCGCAAACGAGCGTTTCGAGAGCTCCACCAGGCCGTTGATCACGTTGCCCATGTCGCGAATGACCTCCATCTGCCCCTCCGCGTTCTGGCGGAGCTGGGGGGAGTTCGGCGGAGCGTTCTGTGATTGATCCTTCAAGTCTTCCTGTTGCTTCGAAAGCTCCAACAAATTGTTGATCGATCGACGGAGCTCGTTCAACACGTGCTGCATCTGCCGTTGGAGCATCTCCTGCTGAATCGACTGGAGCTGGCTTGTGATGCTCTGGAGCTGCTGCTGAACTTGGCCCTGCGTTCCCTGCGCCTGTTGAGACTGGCCTTCCTTGAGCTGGTTTGCAGCCTGCTTCATCTGTTCGGCAAGCTGCTGTTGCCGCATCTGATCGTTTAGCTTCTGCATTTTGTCGACCGGCATCTCGGCAAAGAACTCCTCCATCCGCTTCTGAACATCCGCGGCGGCCTTCTCGAGCTCCTTCTGGCTTTCCGCAAGGTCGTTTTGCTTCTTCGCCATATCGTTGAGCGTCTGCTGATCGGCGGGCGGTTTGCTCGTCTGGTCGCTCAGCTCCTTTTGCGTCTTCTGCATTTCCTCCGCACGCTTTCGCGTCTCATCCAGCTTCTGCTCGATTTGAATTCGTTTCAAAAGGTCGATGGTGCGTTCGAGGCTCTGGCGGAACTGCTCCTCGGAGAAGGTCAGCTTCTGCATCGCCTGCTGCAGCTGCTCCTTGGTGATGTTCTGCATCGCCATCTGCATTTGCTTCAGAGCCTGCTGGAGTTCCGAGGAATTCAGCTGGTCGAACAGCTGCTGCAGCTCAAGATACTTCTCCAGCGTCTCCGGCGAGAGGACCTTCTGCTGGTCCATCTTCTGGACCATCTCGTTGAGGCGGTTTTGCACCTCGTTCATTTTTTTCTGAAGATCCTGATACTGCTTTGCCATCTCCTCCAGCTTCTTCTGCTGATGCCAGTCCATCTCCTTGTTCTGTTTCATGTCCTGATTGATGGACTCGATCTTCTCCTTCAGCTGCTTGGCTTCTTCCAGGGTCTGCTTGAGGTCTTCGATGGAGGTCTCGTGTCCCTTGTCAAGCTCGGTGAAGACTTCCTCCAGAGACGGGAGACGGATGAGGAAGATCCGGCTTCGCGCGCTCTTCGGCCCCCTAACGGCGTCGTTATCGAATGCCTCGGCGAAATATTCGACGACGTCCTCGGGGACGAGGCGCATCGGTGATAGATCCCAGGTGTAGGGTACTTCAAGCTGCGCCCCGGCCGGTGTCGGAAGTGGAAGAGCGTTGAACTTGTACGTGTCCCACGGTTTTTCGTATCGGGAGTGTATGAGCCGATAGCTCAGCCTGAGGCTCGAGATGCCGAAGTCGTCTTTGGCCTGAACGAGGAGCGGAAGGAATTGATCTCCCGCGAGGTCGATGTTGCGCCCCGGCTGTTCGATCGCGACGATCGGTGCTTCGTCCGGCACCAGCTTGATCTGATAGTTGACGGGATCGGCGTTGGAAAGAGTGTCTTTATCCGTGATCTCGAGGTGGTACTCCGTCTCTGTTTCGAGCGGAAAGAATCCCGAGAACTTCTGATCGCGGATTGTCAGTGGGAGCAGCTTGCCGTTTCCGAAGACGATCCGGCCGCGCTCGAGGTCCTTGCTCGCCGCTCCGGTGAGGGAGACCCTCGTCCCGGGCAGGCCCGAGACCTCCCCAACAAACTCGTCCTGGACGCGCGGCGGGAGCTTTGAGTACGACGGAAAATCGAGACGGACCTTGAACGATCTGATGATCGGCCGATCGATGACCGAGAGCAGGTAGTGATCGCTCGCGACATCTGAGAGCCGGGCGAAATACTCCGTCGAGCTCCGGACG
Source organism: uncultured Ignavibacteriaceae bacterium (assembly GCA_964480945.1). Taxonomy (GTDB): domain Bacteria; phylum Bacteroidota; class Ignavibacteria; order UBA10030; family UBA10030; genus VGWB01. The sequence continues at coordinate 7,764 of CAYZRX010000074.1, forward strand.
CTCTGCAACACCGTCCGGTAAAGGCCCGTCGAGTCCGGGCGCAAATCCATTCTCTCGTAGGCCGACTGTCCTTCCTGTCGCCAGAGAAGCTCGAGCGCTCCGTCGCCCGGCAGGGAACCGTCCAGGGATGTTGCGTGAACCCTGACGCCGACCTCCACCGCTTGACCTTTCGTCACCTCTTTGTTCCCCGGGGATATTTCGAAGATGAATTCCGGCGGTGTGACGAACTCTGTGTTGAAATGAACGAGACGGAACAGAGAATTGTAGAACTGTGTCGGGCTGGTGATGGCCACGAGAATTGCTCCAACCATGCTGAGCAGGAAGAAATTACGCGCGCGTTTGACAGGCCCGCGATCGGCGGAGCTGGTGAAATCGAGGCCGCTGATATTCTCCCCCAGGTCCGCGAACGAAGCGTCGACGAGCTCGGGCGAGTAGAGAGACGTTCCCGAGCTGATCTCTTTGTCGAGCTGGAGCAGGTTCAGGAGGCGATCGTGGATCTGGGGAAAGAACGTTCCGATCTGAGCGGCGAGAGCGAAATCATTGATCGAACGGAGAACCCCGAGGGAGCGAAGCAGCGGCTGGAGGACATGCCAGGCCAGTAGAACAAGGAAGAGGGCGGCGAGAGCCAGAAAGAGAACTGTTCGACCGGTTGTGCCAAGTACGAACAGCAGCTCGAAGAGAGCCGCGATGACAATGGAGAGCACGATCGTTGTGCCGAACACCAGCATGCCGGATTGAAGCTCGACTCTATGTCGCCGGGTGCGGACAGAATCCAGGCGTTGATGAATGTCGGTCAATATTGAAGAAGATGAAGCCAAAATGGTTGAATGGTTAACTAGTTAATTGGTTAATTGGTGAATGAGCGTACGGGGGGCGATCCTCTCAAGATTTATCCATTTGCTTCCGTTTTCGAAGGTACGCGACATAGCCGTTGATCTGATGGAGAAGCTCAAACCCCTCCTTTTTGAGAATATCGATTTCTGTTTCCGGAATATACGTTTCATCGAGATATATGTTGAGGTCGTCGAGCAATTCTTCAAGTGAACCTCTCGCTTGCCGCAGGAACTGGATATTCTCTTGATAGTGAAACCGACCGTGACCTTCGGCGATGTTGTTCGTCAAGGATGTCGCCGCTCGTCTCATCTGACCGACAAGGTCATGCTTTTCCTCCGCAGGTAGCCGCTTTATGAGCTGATAGATCTTCTTTCGGAAATCCCGCGCGGCCTTGCAGACTTCCAAATCTTCAAAGCTGTAGCCGCTCATCAGCTTATCACCAATTAACTATTCACCAATTAACTAATGTGTCAATGCCCAGACCACGATATTCGTTCCAAACCGCAGCGCCTCCTGACGCACCGGCTCGGGGTCGCCGTGGACTTCCGGGTCATTCCAACCGTCGCTCGGGTTCGACTCGTAGGTATAGTAGACAACAAGCCTCCCCTTGTAGAAGATGCCGAAGCCTTGAGCCGGCTTCCCGTCGTGCTCATGGGTTTTCGGCACGCCGTTCGGAAAGTTGAACTGACAACTGTAGAGGCCATAGCTGAAGGGGATCTCGACCAGATTTTGATCTGGAAACACCTTCCGGATCTCGCGTCGAAACGCTTTATCCATGCCGTAGTCATCATCGGCATAGAGGAATCCGCCGTTCGTAAGATAGCTGCGAAGGCGCTGGATCTCGTAGTCGGAGAAGGCGATGTTGCCGTGGCCCGTCATGAAAAGGAACGGATACGAGAAAAGCTTATCGCTCGAGAGGTCGACGAACTCATAAATCGGATCCGCATCGATCGCCGTGTTCTGTCGGACGAATTTGAGGAGGTTGACCTCTTCGGTGGGGTCGTTGTACCAATCCCCGCCGCCGCTGTATTTGAGTCGTGCGATTCGAAATTGGCTCTCAATGCGCGGCTGGGCAAGAAGGATCTCCGGCGCTGCCATCATGCAAAGAATACAGAGGAAGAAAAGGAGTTTCTTCATAATGAGAATGTAGGGAAAGCGGGGCAGAGAAGCAACGAACGCGGGACGAACCGCGGGGACGAAGAAAAAATCCCCGCGGAGGAGGAAACCCTCCACGGGGATGGAGACTGACTCTGGGTCCGTGATCTTGTAGGGAGAAGACCGGCCCGCATCTTGGCGCGAGGCCGGGTCTCCTTCCCACCTTCTCACTGAAGCGCGGGGCCGCCCCAGTGATTCAGGGTTTAGTCCATGATCTTCCGCAGGAACGCGGGCTTGTCGGGATCGGCCTTGTCGATCTTCTCGTCGGCTTTCTCCTCGTCTCGCTGTGCATGGATCGAGATGTCGATGCCCCGGCGGAGGAACGTCGGCTCCTCGAACTTCTGCAGATCTGCGGGCCCGGACGGGATACGATCGATGAGTTTCGATGCGGCCTTCGGCGGCTGCTTGGCCATCGATGCTTTCTTATTGAAGCCGGTAGCGATCACCGTTACCATGAGCTCATCGCTCATGTCGTCATCCACCACCGTCCCGAGGATCACGTTGGCATCGTCGCCTGCTGCATCGTGGATGACGCTCGTCGCCTCATCGACCTCAACGAGCGACATGTTTTTACCGCCCGTGATATTGATGAGGATCCCCTGCGCGCCAGCGATAGAGACGCCCTCCAGCAGCGGGCTGGAGATTGCGGCGTGAGCAGCCTCGACGGCCCGATTGTCTCCGGTGGAGATGCCGGATCCCATGAGCGCATCGCCCATCTCTCGCATCACCGTGCGAACGTCCGCGAAATCGACGTTGATCAAGCCAGGCACGGTGATCAATTCGGAGATCCCCCGGGTCGCGTTGTGAAGGACCTGGTTCGCGAGCTCGAAGGCGTCGAGAAGCGGCGTGTGCCGATCGATGATGTCCAGCAGCTTCTGGTTGGGGATGGCGATCAGCGTATCGACCTGCTTCTTCATCTCGTCGATGCCGGTCTCCGCCTGGGCTGCGCGCTTCTTCCCCTCACTATTGAACGGCTTCGTCACGATGCCGACCACAAGAGCCCCCATGCTCTTGGCGATGTTCGCCACGATCGGCCCGCCCCCCGTTCCCGTCCCTCCTCCCATACCGGCTGTGATGAACACCATGTCGCTGCCGGCGAGAGCGCGCGCGATTTCCTCGCGGTCCTCCTCCACGGCCCGGTGGCCGATGGAAGGATCGGCTCCGGCACCGAGACCCCGGGTCAGGTTTTTCCCGACCTGGATCTTGTGAGATGCTTTGCTGCGCTCCAGGGCCTGGAGGTCGCAGTTGACGGCGATGAAATCCACGCCGATCAGCCCTTTGTCGATCATGCTATTGACAGCGTTTCCGCCTCCGCCGCCAACGCCGACGACACGAATCTTTGCCCCGCGGTCTGCTAAGGTATCGAGTTCAATCACGGCGCAGTCTCCTTGAGTTAGTTGGTTGATGGTAGGTTAGATTGAAAATTCATTTCACTTTTCAGATGGCAGTCAGCAGAGAGCAAGCCAGAGAAAATTCTTCTATCTCTAGTGCCACTCCTTGAAGAATAGTACTGTGTTCTTTAGACCTCACCTCCCGAAGGGATCCCTTCGGGACTGTCCCTCTCCTAAGAGGAGAGGGGACAAAATCCCTTCCCCTCTCCCGAAGGTCCCCAAGGGATCCCTTTGGGAGATGCCTTCGGCATTAGGGGAAGGTTAGGATGGGGTCTTCTAAATCAAATTCCAATTCTCAACCAACAAGAAGATCTCTTTCCTCTGAATCCTTCTACTTACTACTTTCTTACTTCCTACTACTACAATTCATCAAACCACGTCTTCATGCGATTGAAGATGTTCTTGACCGAACCCTTCCCCTTCCCGTTGCTCATGTTGACGGTGATGGCCGAGCGGTCACGGTGCTTCAGCTCGTGCATTACGAGACCGACGCCCGTTGCGTAGATCGGGTTCTCGATCTCATGGATCAAGCCGCCTCCGAAGCCGGAGGGTATCCCGATCTTCACGGGCATGCCAAGGACCTCCCGCGCCAGGTCGGCCGTCGCCTTGATCAGCGATCCGCCGCCGGTAAGCACGACGCCGGCTGAAAGATGCTTCGAATAACCGGAACGCTTGATCTCCATCGAGGCGATCTCGAGGATCTCCTCCATCCGGGGCTGGATCACCTGGCAGAGGAGTTTCTTGTCGATCTCGATGGGGGCCCGACCGCCGATCCCCGGCAAGATGATCGGCTCGTTGTTCACGATTGCGGGCATATAGGCATACCCGTGTTCCTGCTTGATGCGCTCCGCCTGGTCCGTCAGAATGCCGAGGCCCTTGCGGATGTCGTCCGTCACCTTTTTTCCGGCGATGCCGATGACAGCCGTGTGGCGGATCGTCCGTTCCTCGAAGACGGCGAGGTCCGTCGTCCCGCCGCCGATATCGAGCAGCGCGACGCCGACCTCTTTCTCCTCATCGTCGAGGACCGCATAGCTCGACGCCAGCGGCTCGAGGACCATATCGTTGATGTGCAGCCCTGCGCGTTGCACGCACTTGTAGATGTTCTGCGCTGCCGTCACGAGCCCGGTGATGATGTGGACGACCGCCTCCATCCTGACGCCGGACATCCCGACGGGATCGTAAATTCCGTCCTGACCGTCGACGATAAACTGTTGCGGAATCACGTGAATGATCTTTCGGTCGGAGGGCAAAGCGACGCGCTTGGTGTCCTCGATCAGCCGGTCGACGTCCTCCTGCGTAATTTCGTTCTCCGGGCGGCTGATGGCCACAACGCCGCGGCTCTGGAAGCTTTGAATGTGATCGCCTGCGATGCCCACGGTGACGGAGGTGATCTTGACCCCCGACTGCGCCTGGGCATCCGCAACCGCTACCTGGATCGACCGGACCGTCTTGTCGATGTTCGTGACCACGCCGCGCGTCAACCCATCGGATGCACTCCGCCCGATCCCGAGGATATTGAGTTTCCCGGGATGCGTCTCATCCGGTGACGCTACGATGGCACAGACTTTGGTGGTGCCGATATCCAGCCCAACAGCAATATCATTTGTCATACAGCGTATTCTCCCGTAACGTCTTGAAGAAGTGTTTTCAATCGCCCCCCCTTATTCAACTGGCATTCTATCCATGTTTCTGATTCCAACGAACGACGACCTGATCGTCAAACCTCAGATCGACATACTGCAGGTTCTCGGAGCCGCGCTCGCGAACGACGTTGTCCCAGAAAGCCTCGAGACGAACCAGCTTGCTGGCGACCTCCCCCCGGCCGAAGATGATGGGGACGCCCCACTCGGCAGCATAGAGCACGATGTCGCCGCCGTTTCGCAGGCGGACTTCGGAGATGAGGTGATACAATTCTTTGCTCACGATCTTGGACGTCGTGAGTATCTCCAGGGCCTCACGGACGTCGTCGTCCTTGATCGCCGTGCCGGGTGTGAGAGCGATGCCGGCCGGCACTCCCGTGAGCACCGGCAGATCGAATAGCTGCTTCGAGATCGAATGTGGGAGCACAACCCCGTCCTCGTCGAGATAGAGAATCTGAGCGCTATTGATGATCGCCAGCGGTGCCCGCTCCGTCACGCTGATCTTCAACGTTGCGGGAAGATCGCGCTCCACCGTGGCGTCCTTGATGAAGTAGTGACTGAGGATGCTGCTGCGGACGGCCGTCAAATCGATTTCCTCGAGCTGGACATTCTTTTTGATGTTCACCAGCTGCATGATCTCAGCAGTCTCGACGATCCGGTTCCCTTCGACGGTCACGCGTTTGACCTTCAGGCCCGATTTCCAAAGGTTCGCGGCGACAACCAAACCTATGGCAAGCACCAGCAGCATCGCCAGGCCATATTTCACCGGTCGGCTCGCGCTCATGCCAGCTCCCGCTTCACCTCGTTCGGGAAACCGATGAGCTTCACCTCGAGCTCGAGAAGCACTCCCGTGTTCTGATGGACCGTGCGCCGGGCCAGGTCGACTAGGGTCGAGATGTCGGATGCTTTCGCTCCGCCGAGGTTGACGATGAAATTGGCATGCTTCTCGGAGATCTGTGCATTGCCCACGCGTTTCCCTTTAAGTCCCGCCTGCTCGATGAGCTTGGCGGCGTAGTTGCCGGGCGGGTTCTTGAACATGCTGCCCGAGTTCGGCAGGTTCAGCGGCTGCGTCACATTTCGCTTCAGGATCATCTCGCGCCGCCGGGCCATCAACTCTTCCTTGTTGCCCTTCGGCAGCCGGAAGCTTGCGCTCAGCACGATGTCACGAGCGAAACTGGACTGCCGGTACGCGAACTGTCCATCCTCTTTCTTCACCCTCTGAATCTCACCATTGCGGAGGACCTCGACCTCGATGAGGTGGTCGGACGTTTCACCCCCGTGCGCCCCCGCATTCATCACGATCGCTCCGCCGACGCTCCCGGGAATTCCGGCCAACATCTCGACGCCGGCCAGGCTCTCTTGAATGCAGAAGTCGACAAACTTTGCCATGTGAACGCCCGCCTCGGCAACCACCAGATCGCCTTCCATGTGCACGGTCGACAAACACGCCTCAAGGTTGATCGCAGCACCCCGCAGCCCTTCATCGCTGAAGAGAAGGTTGCTTCCCCGGCCGAGCATCAGGTACGGAATATCATTCTTCTGGAAATACTTGATGATTTCAACGAGGTCGAGCTTGTCTGCCGGCTCCAGGTAGTAGTCCGCGGGGCCACCGACCCGCATCGAGGTATACTTCGACATCGGCTCGTCGATGGCGATGTAGCCGCGGAAAAACTGTTTTATGTTGCTTAAGGAAATCATCAGAAGAGGTAAAAAGTCACCGCCAAAGGCGCCGGCCCGGCGTGCGTTCTGGCGGGGATCAGCCGCCGGCTGAAAAATGAAAAATGAAAAGTGGTCAATCCTTTGTTCCTTTTTACTTTTTCATTCTTAACTGCTTCAAAAACTCTTCCCCAAACTTCCAGATATCTCCGGCGCCCATGGTGATGACGATGTCGCCGCTCTTGACGATCGTCTTCAGGTGGGCCGGAACGCTCTTCTTGTCGGGGACGAACCGTGCGTCCTTATGACCGAACCGCTTCGCGGCATCGACGATCAACTCGCCGGTGACGCCCTGGATCGGCTCCTCGCGCGCGGGATAGATATCCGTCACGACGAGGACATCGGACAACAGGAACGACTTCCCGAACTCCTCGTAGAAGTCACGGGTGCGCGTGTAAAGATGCGGCTGGAAAACGCAAACCACGCGCCGCCGCCAGCCCGCCTTCGCGCCTGCCAAAGTCGCACGGCACTCCGTGGGGTGGTGCGCGTAATCGTCGTAGAGCGTGATGCCGTCCGCCTCCCCCTTTTTCTCCCATCGCCGATAGACACCGGTGAACTTCTCAATTCCTGCCTTCACGTTCTGAAACGGGACGCCCAGCTCAAGGCCCACGGCGATCGCCGCGAGCGAATTCTGCACATTGTGCCTCCCCGGCACTTGGATGGTGAGGAGCCCGAGGTCCGTTCCTGCCTGGACAACGGTGAAGGTTGAAGTATTCTCCTTGTACCGGATGTCCACGGCTTGAATATCCGCCTGCGGATTGAGCCCGTAGGTGATGATCTTCTTCTTGCTCAGCTGCGGCATGATATCGAGGAGTGCAGGCTCGTCGAGACAGAGCACGACAAATCCGTAAAATGGCACCTTGGATGCAAACTGTATGAAGGCTCCTTTGATGTCTTCAAGGTCCCGATAGCAGTCGAGGTGGTCGGTTTCGAGCGTCGTGAGCACCGCGATCGTCGGGGTGATGGAAAGAAACGACCGGTCGAACTCGTCCGCTTCGACAACGATGAAGTCCCCGTGTCCGAGCCGGGCGTTGGTTCCGCCGAGCCCGCTGAGCTTCCCGCCGACGATGACCGTCGGATCGAGCCCTCCCTCCATCAGCACCAGGCTGATCATCGACGTCGTCGTGGTTTTCCCGTGCGTTCCTGCGATGCCCACGCCGTACTTCAAGCGCATCACCTCGGCAAGCATCCCCGCGCGGCGGATAACCGGTATCTTCCGCCGCTGTGCTTCCAGCACCTCCGGGTTGTCGAGCGCGACGGCCGAGGAATAGACGAGGGCGTCAACGTCGTCGGCGACGTGCTCAGCCTTGTGACCTTCGTAGATGACGGCTCCAAGCTTCTGGAGGCGCTCCGTTACCTCGGAGAGCCCTTTATCGGATCCGCTGACCTTGAAACCCTGGTCGAGAAGGATCTCTGCGATCCCGCTCATGCCGATCCCGCCGATACCGACAAAGTGAATTTTTTTGATAGAGGAGAACATGCTGCTAGACCGACTTCCTTCTTCTCATTCCAAATCGCTTCCGTTTTCCCTTCGGGACGTTCTGCGCGATCCGCTCCATTTCTGCCACAAGCTCATGGCCGCGTTCATATCGCCCGACTCGTATGCGGAAGAGCCTCTTGCGGCCTTTCATTTTGAAGATGATCAGCTGAAATCCTCCGGCTGTCTGGACGAGCATCTCGCGCCCGATGTGCATCCACTCGATGTCTGAGAACTTGATCTCCCGCTCCCGACCCCTGGAGCTAAATATCAAACGATCCTCGGCGATGATCAGCTTTCGGTTGCGGAGAAGGTTCAGCACCAGCGTCACCAGCGCCATCGCGACGAACAGGATCATGATGTAAACGATCGGGTCTTTGAAGACGAAGCTGAACTGGTCCTCAAAGAAACTCCCCTTGATCCCCGCGTAGAGCAGAAACACGAGCAGGTACAGTAATGCCTGCTGGTAGTAAAAATCGAGCTTGTATTTGAACACCTTTTGCATAACGTCCACCTAGGTACCGGCCAATTCCAGGATCTTCGCCGCGATCTCGACGCCTGCGGCCGGCCTGCCGAGTCGTGCGCTCGATGCGTTCATCTGCTCGATCCGGGATTCATCGCCCAGCAGATCGAGGAGGATCGATTTCAGCTTTTGGGCCACCTCTCCATCGGGGATCATCAGAGCCGCACCCGCATCGACGAGCGACCGTGCGTTGTGCGTCTGATGATCCGCGGCGGCAAAGGGATACGGGATAAGGATCGCCGCCTTTCCGACACGTGTCAACTCGGCGAGGGTGATGGCGCCGGCTCTGCAAACGACGACGTCCGCGGATGCGAATGCGCAATCCATCCTGTCGATGAACGCGCCGAGCCAGCCGATCGACCTTCCTGCCACTGCCTTCCTGATCCTTTGATAATCCGCCTCGCCCGTTTGCCAGAGGAGCTGAACCCCCGCCGCAAGCAAATCATCCAGCGACCCAAGAACCGCATTGTTGACGGATGTCGCTCCGAGGCTCCCGCCAAACACGAGAACCGTCTTCTTCCCGGCAGCGAGACCGAAAAAGCGGCCGCCCTCCTCTTTGGAGATCGTTCCCAGAGTATCCCGTGTCGGCGTTCCGACGAGCTCCACATTGTCTGGCCGCTTCAGCCATCGCCTTGTCGACTCGAAGGCGATGTACACTCTCGTGGCCCTGCTTGCAAGCATGCGGGTTGTCGCTCCCGGATAGCTGTTCGATTCGTGCACCACGGTCGGAATGCCGAGCAGCGAAGCAACGAACAGGACCGGCCCGCAGACGTAGCCCCCGGTTCCGACGACCGCAACGGGTTGAAACCGCTTTATGACAAAGAGCGACTGTATGAGTGAAACGACAACTTTGAGCGGGAAGAGGAGATTATCAACCGTCAACCTCCTGTGAAACCCGCTGATCCAGATCGTTCGGAACGGGTAGCCGCGCTGCGGTACGACGCGTGCTTCAAGCTTCCCCTTCGTTCCGATGAACAGAAACTGCGCGCCCGGCCGAAGCTTCTTGATTTCATCCGCGAGAGCGAGAGCGGGGAAGAGATGCCCGCCCGTCCCTCCGCCTGCCAAAAGAATTCTGGGACTCTGATTGGCCACATCGTCCCTTAGTACACTTTCACCGTCTTGTCTTCCGTCAACGCTCCGGGCCCCGTCGGCTCCGTCACCTTGGCTGCCCGCGGGTGCAGGTCGGTCTGTGCCGAGATGTTGAGGAGCACGCCGACCGCGAACGAAGTGAAGAGCAGCGATGAGCCGCCATAGCTTACAAAGGGCATGGGGAGGCCGGTCGTCGGAAGAATGCCGAGCGTGACCCCGGCGTTCACCACAGCGTACAGGATGATGGTGCTGGTGATTCCTATCGCGAGCAATCGGCCGAACTCATCCCGTGCAAACTTCGCGATCTTGAACCCGCGACGCATGATGACGAGGAACACCCCCAGGAAGAACATCGTGCCGATCAAGCCGTACTCCTCTCCCACGATGGAGAACACGAAATCGCCGTACGATTCCGGCAGAAAGAAATCCCGCTGCTTGCTTTCGCCCGGACCGACGCCGAGCAAGCCGCCGTTGCCGAAACCGATGATTCCCTGCGAAAGCTGGTAGTTCGGTTTCCCGCCTGCGGTTCCGTCGATGTAGGAATCGATTCGCTCCATCACGTGGGGGTGCGTCACGGCGACGGCAGCCAGCAGGAGAAGCGCCACGCCGAGCGTCCCGAATAGGTGCGTGAACCGAGCCCGGCTGATGAACAGCATCACGAGGCTGATGAGCATGATCATCGACCCCGTGCTGAAGTTCGGCTGGAGCAGTACAAGCCCCGCAACGCCTCCGATCCAGATCATCATCGGAAGGAAGCCCTTTTTGAACTTCCTGATCGCTTCACCCTTGGTCGAGATCAGCGTGCAGAGATGAAAGAGGAGCGCAAACTTCGCGAACTCCGACGGCTGAAGACTCAAGCCTCCGAGCCGCAGCCAGCGTGCTGCTCCCTTGACTTCTCCACCGAGGAGGAGCGTGACGAACAGAAACGCGATCGAAATGATGACCGCGGGCTTCGTGAATTTCCTATACTTCCTGTAATCGATCGTCATACCCACGAAGAGTGCAACCATTCCGAGCAGAACCTTGAGCGCGTGCAGGTTCAACAGCCGGTTGCTCTGGCCGAACTTTTCTGTTGCCCACGTCGCCGACGCGCTGTAGACCACGCCGAGGCTTAACACCATCAGTGTCAGGACGGCGATGAGCATCGCAAGGTCGATATGGTTACGCTGCGTTCTCGTCATGCTGTTGCAGATGTCCGACTTCTCCCTCCGTGACGCGACGAAAGAAGTCGGACATCTTCCTAGAGATTCTTCACAAGCTCCTTGAACACCTTGCCGCGCTGTTCGTAGTTTTCGAACCAGTCGAACGACGCGCACGCCGGCGACAGTAACACGACATCTCCCGGCTGCGCCAGACCCTGCGCCGTCAGCACCGCCTCGTCGATCGAGTTTGCCCGCCGGACGGGCTTGAAGCTTGAAAAAGCCTTCTCGACTTTGTCGGCTGATTCGCCCATCGCCACGATCCCGCGCACGTTCCTTCGGACCAGGTCGAAGATCCTCGTATAGTCATTTCCCTTGTCGCGACCGCCGAGCATGAGCACGATCGGCCGGTCGAACGACTGAAGCGCATACCAGACGGCATCGACGCTCGTCGCCTTCGAATCATTGTAGTACCGGACGCCGTTCACCTCCCGGACAAACTCCTGCCGGTGCTCGACCCCTCTGAAGTTCTTCAGCGTCGCTCGGATGGAGGCCGTCCCGACACCCAGGAGCTGACCGCTCAGGGTGGAAGCCATCGCGTCATAGAGATTGTGGGGTCCTCTGATGCTGATCTCGTCGGTCTTGATCACCTTGGTCTCTTTGCCATCCAGAGAAGTCATCAACCATTCCTCCTTGATGAAAGCACCTTCGCTTGAGCTCTTCCGAATGCTGAACGGAATCTTCCTGCACCGAGCCTCCTGAACGACCTTCGCCGTCCACGGGTCGTCGGCACCGTAGACCAGCATGTCGTCGGCCGCCTGATTCATGAAGATCCGGGCCTTGGCCGCCGCGTACTTCTCCATCGAATTCTCGTACCGGTCCATGTGGTTCTGCGTCACATTCAGGATAATCGAAATCCTGGGTCGAAACGTCTCGCAATGGTCGAGCTGGAAGCTGCTTATCTCCAGAACAGCAATATCTGTTTCAGCCAGGCC
>CAYZRX010000075.1:0-19606 GCA_964480945.1 uncultured Ignavibacteriaceae bacterium
ATGACTTGAAGAACAGAAAATATGCCGGTATCGCTGCAAATCCGAGCGGGATGAGCAGCCAGAAGATCACTGCGACAGCATCGATCCACACCTTGTACTTCTGATTCCGCAGACCCAGGGTTTGAAAGCCGGATTGGAAGCCATGCTTCAGATGGAACCCGAGGAACGCGAGGGAAACGATGTAGAAGATGCTGAGGATGGGATCGGAAAACGCCGTAGAAACCATCTGGTAGGGGGTCATGGTCTCAGTCCCGAATCGAGTCGGAATCCAGAACGTGGTCAGGTGCGACACCAGGAAGAAGCCGACGAGCCCAGCGCTGGTGCTCAGCATCGGCGTCCTCGATGAGAATTTCGTGTTGTCCTTCAGGCGATACATGTCGTACCCCACCGGCCGTGAGAGCCTGTTCATCATCCAGACCCAAACGCCGCTGATCATATGCGCCAGAATCCCGACGAACAGGACGATCTCGATCGTTCTGATGACAAAGTTGGTCGACATAAAGTGTGCGACCTGGTTGTACGCTTCACCCCCATCCTGCTTGAACAAGAAAAGGTTCGCGCTGACGTGCACGATCAGAAACGTGCAGAGAAAGAGCCCGCTCAGGCTCATGATGATCTTCTTGCCGATGGAGGATCGATAGAAAAGGATAAATTTGTTCATGGCGACAGTATGGTTAGATCAACCTTGAATTGAGTTTTGTTCCCCGCGCACAGGAGGCTTTCGCCGCGCAACTCAACGGGACTGATGGGGGCATCGAGGGGACATAACCGGTACCAAGCGTACCGCGTTTTCCGCCGCAGGATTTTAGAAAAGAATTCGACAAAATGCAATTTCAGATTCTCGTGCCGTTTCCATAAAGTGACTCTGTGTTTTTCGATAATGCGACTGCAAATGGAAACGAGCACCACTGCTTTCTTCGTGAAGGTTCAGACAGAAAACGCAAGATTTCTTTTGAGAAGTGGCACTAGTTATGCACCACCGTTTCCCCAATGAACCTTCTGATGGAGATCGCACTTCCGAGAAACCCGAGGACACAGCCGACCGCGATGACGACGACGTAATACAACGGTTGCACACGAGCGAATTCGGCGAGCTCTGAGGAAATCCATCGCGCGAGATATTCAAAAACGAGAAACAGAATGCCCGCGGCGACGCAGCCGCCAACGAAGCCCTGGATCAATCCCTCCAGAATAAAGGGCCCCCGTATGAATGCTTTGGTGGCACCGATCAGCTTCATGGTTTGAACGATCTTCCGTTTTGCATAAATGGCGAGACGGATGGTGTTCGCGACCAGAAAAATCGAGGAGATGGAGATAAAGACACCGATGCCGAACACGAGCCACAGGAAGGTCGTGGCACGGCGATCCAGCATCTCTAAGAGGGTCTTTCGGTAGATGACATCATCCACGCCCTTGATCTGCTTCACCGCGGCATAGATCTTTTCCGCCGCTCTTGCGTTCTTGTACCCATCCTTCAGATAGATCTTGACCGACGCGGGAAGTGGATTGAAGTCGAGAACTCTTTTGATATCCTCGCCGAACTCCTCCTTGAAGATTGCGGCTGCCTGTTCTTTGGAGATGTAGCGAACCTCCCGCACCCCCTCGAGGGTTGCGATACTATCGCGCACGATGGACGTTTCGATCGGCGTCAGGTAGCCGGCGAGGAATGCTTCCATCTCGACCTTGTCGCGCAGCGATCGGATGATGGTATTGGCATTGAGGACGAGAATGGTGAAGGAGCCGAGCAGCAGGAGGGAAATGCAGATGGTGGTAATCGCAGCCAGCACCGAGAGCTTTGCCCGCCTGAACCCGGAGAATCCTTCTCTGAACAGATACGTGATCTGCATGGCCTAGTCCTTGGAAGTTCCCGCGAAGGGGTACGAGCCCAACACGCGAGCGAACGTCGTCAACTCGTCGAGATGGCTGAGGGCTTGCTGCATTCTTTTCTCTGCCGCCGAGCCTTCGACGTCGACATAGAAGAGATATTCCCATGGCCTGCCGACCAGGGGCCGCGATTCGATCTTCAGCATGTTGATCTCCCGCAAGGCGAAGACCGCCAGGGCCTTGAAGAGAGCACCCGGCGCGTCTTTCACGGCAAAGACGATCGACGTCTTCCTTCCCCGTCTCGCGTCCGCCGGCTTGCGCGAGAGAGCAAGAAAGCGAGTGTAGTTGCGATGATTGCTCTCGATGTTTCGACGGACGATCCTCAGGCCGTAGGTGGTGGCGGCACGGGCACTCGCAATCGCGGCGGCATCCCGGCGGTCTCTCTCGCGAATCATCTTCGCAGCCCCTGCGGTGTCATAGTAGGCAACGACGTTGACACGCCGCAGCGAACGCACGAAATCGTCACATTGGCCCAGCGCCTGAGCGTGGGAGTAGACGGAACGGACGTCCCTCAACGAGACACCGGGAAGCGCCATCAGGTGAAGCTGGACGCGGAGCTTCACCTCTCCGATGATGTGGAGCTTGTGCTTGAGCAACAGATCATAGTTTTGATGGATACTTCCATAGACCGAGTTCTCAATGGGGATCATCCCGTACGAAGCTCGGTGGGTCGCCGCAAAGCGGAACACGTCCTTGAAACTCTTCCGTGGCGCAAGGGGCACGGCGCGACCGAAAAAGAGTCGCGCCGCCTCTTCACTGAAAGCGCCAAGCTCACCTTGGTATGCAACAATCATAGGGAACGTCCCGTTCGCTCGTTGCCAGAAGGGGAAGGCATCCAGTTCTAGAAATTCGATTCATCACGCCAGCGGACGATCAGCCAGGATTTCTCGGGATCGGGCCGGATCAGTGTCCAGGTCGCATACCCGTCGATCCGTACGATATCACTCGGGTTGAACGACACCGTCAGGTTGAAATTGCGGCTCACCGTGGCCTTGGTATTGGACGAATCGGTGGAGAGGGAGATGATGTTGTTCCACACGAGGTCGAGGCGCTGGACGTTTTGGAAGAGGCCATACGTCGTCTGCATGTCTTCGTCCCTCCCCCACGTCACGTCGACACCGCGGTCGTAGTCCCTGTAGATGAACGTGAAATCCGAGCTCAGCAGCTGCCCGTAGATCGTCGTGTCTCGAAACGTATAGGCGTACTTGAAGTTTTGAAACACGCCGTCGAGCGTCTTCGCGTCACCGAGAATCGAGTCGCCTGTGCCGAGACTTTCGTCCAGCCCCGGAGCGAAGGGATTGCATGCGCCGAGCAGAAGGACAACGGGCAGTATCTTCGCGATGTATGTCAATGAGCGGTCAGCCTTCAGCATTCAGCCCTCAGTGCACACCTTCAAACTTAAATCTTGAAACTCGGAACTCGAAACTTTCAACTCGCAACTCTTCACCGTCACTGCCCAAACTCCCCTTTCAAGTCGCTCCAGGTGAAATCGTTCGGGTTCGCTGCCAGATCCACCCACCGCCAGATGACCCAATTCCGGGAGCGATCGGCGATCAAGAAAAATTGAGCCCGTCCGCTGGCCAGCGTCGGCACGTTGGGAAGCGAGTGCTGCACATTGAGTCGGTAGGTTGCTTCATATTGAGCCGAATCGGACTGAAGGCTCTGCGCGTTCAGAACATCGAACGTCAAGGTCGCCGATGATCCGCTCGGTATGTTCGATCGTAAATTCTCAAAATACTGCTGCTCAGATTGTCGTGTCCAGGTGAGGAAAACACCCCCGTATTTCAGCTTCGCCTGCGGCGTCGGCTCGAAGCTGAAGCTGCGGTCCGACGTCGAGGAATCGGCGAACGATTTGACATAGTTGAGAGAGTTCAGATCCCGAAATGCACTCACCATATTGCTAAACACGATCGACGGGTCGGTGGGTGGAACGTAGTTGGAGCTTGATTGAGATGGCGGCTCAGGATCCCTCGTCTCAAAGATGTTGCACGAAAACTGGATGCACGCAGCGAGAAGTGCAAGGAAAACGATCCGAGGGTTCACGTTCTTCTTCAACGATTGAGCTCTCCTCACCGGCGGATCAGACGGCGATCCGGCCTTCGAGTGCACGGCTCAGCGTCGCTTCGTCAGCGTACTCCAGGTCGGTTCCGACCGGCAGGCCTCGCGCGATGCGCGTGACTTTCATGCCGAGGGGTTTCAGAAGTTTAGAGAGATACAAGGTCGTCGCCTCTCCTTCCACATTCGGATTGAGGGCGAGAATGATCTCCTCCACGCTGGAGGGCGAGAGACGCTGCAACAGCTCCTTGATTCTGAGATCCTCCGGACCTATGCCATCGAGGGGCGACAGAGCCCCCCCCAAGACGTGGTAAAGACCCCTGAATTCATTCGTTTTTTCGAGCGCCAGAACATCCGTCGGCTCCTCCACGACGCAGATGAGCGACCGGTCCCGTTTCGTGTTGGAGCAGATCAAGCACGGATCGCTCTCCGTGATGTTCGAGCAAATCGAGCAGTAGCGCACCTTCTCTTTGACGGCCACCAGGGCCCGGGCGAGCGTCTCCACATCGTCTTTGCCCATCTTCACGATATACAATGCGAGGCGGTGTGCCGTTTTCCGGCCAATGCCGGGAAGTTGAGCGAACTGTTCGGCGAGCTGCTCGACCGATTCAGCGGTGAAGATCATACTCTTGTGCGGGATCTCTGGTTCATCTGTCTTACAAACCGGGGAAGTTCAGGCCCGGGATGTTCGGAATCATACCCTGGGTGACCTTCTGCATTTCCTGCTGCGCCATCGCACTTGCCTCTTCGAGCGCTTTGTTCACGGCCGCGACGACGAGATCTTCGAGAATCTCCTTCTCCTCAGGGTTCACCACTTCCTTTTCGATCTCGATTTTGATGATCTGCTGCTTCCCGTTGGCCGTGACCTTGACCATGCCTCCACCCGACTCGGCCGTCACGGTCTTCTGTTCAAGCTCGGCTTGAACCTGCGCCATTCGTTCCTGCATCTTCTGCAGCTGCTTCATCATGCCTTGCATATTCGGCATTGGACCCTTCATCATCACGTGCCCCTTCGATCTTTCTGCTGGAATCGTTAGACAATTTCTGCCAATATAGGTTGAAATGGTAGGAATGTCAACGAAACGCGAAGGACCTTCGCATCGAGAGCAGAGGACGAGCTCTCCGGGAAAATCCGTTTGACTTTCGATGCAAATTGAGATATATTTTCGAGGCCCGGATGTGTCCCTCCGGGTTCTTCTTTCACATGCCATTCCGCGATAGCTCAATGGTAGAGTCCCGTCAGACAACGACGGGATTTCGGTCCGCCACCTTCGGTGTTGGCCCTCAACATGCGGCTGTCGCGTCGTTCTTTGCTTATACTATTCCGCGATAGCTCAATGGTAGAGCATGCGGCTGTTAACCGCAGGGTTGTAGGTTCGAGTCCTACTCGCGGAGCAAAATCCCGCTCTAGACGAACGTCTGGAGCGGGATTGTTTTTGTGCGGGGGTTGTCCGCCTCTGGCGGACTCGCGGAGCATTTCGACTCACCCCACCATTGCTGGTGGGATTCGCTCACTGCTCCCTCGGATCCATTCTGGCGGTGAGTCGAACCGTCCCGAGCGACGCCGAGCGAGTCCTGAGCGAGGGTGCCGAATGCGACCGAGCCGAGGCGGAGTCGAGGGACCGCAACGCAGGGAGCGTTGATTGCCAGCCTGGTTCTACATCCTTCGCCTCCAGTCTACCAACCTCTACAGCGAATCCACGCGTTCTCTCGAGAAAAGAATCCAAGACCACTTTGCCGGCAAGGGTTGCAAAAGTCCGACATCTACAAACATCAATCCGGAAAGATGTCGGACTTTTTTCGTGCGAAGCTACTTTTGCTTCCGGGCAAGCGCGTATTCAACAATCTTGCGAAGGGTCTGGGAGAAGGACATTCCTACCTTTTCCGCGGATTCCATAAAGGAGACGCCTTCTGTCAGGTCCGGATTTGGATTGACCTCGAGCACGTAGACATGGTTCCGCTCACTGAGTCGAAGGTCCAGACGTGCATAATCCCGGCATCCCGTTACTTGATAGGCCCGAAGGGCGATCTCTTCAACTCTCTTCCGTACTCTTTTGGGCAGCTTCGCCGGGCAAACCGAATGCAACCGGTGATAGGTCTCAACCAGCGGGTTCCACTTCGCGTCATAGCTGATGATGTTCGGATGATCGGAGGGATATTCGGAGAAATCAAACTCTATGATCGGGAGGACGACCGGGGGATCATTCCCGAGAACGGATACGTGGAGTTCCCGGCCCTCAATGAATTCTTCGACGATGATGGGCGGGGCGAATTCAGCGAAGAGCTTCTTGATCCGATCGGAAAGGCTTGCATAGTCTCGCACCACGGAGTCCTTCTCCACGCCGGCACTGGCATCCTCCCGACCCGGCTTGACGATCACGGGGTAACGGAGACCGTGACGCTTCGGTATTCTCGGCTGTCGCAGAAGCCGGAATTTCGGCGTGGGGACGCCATTCGCGAGAAGGACCTGCTTCGTCAACCCTTTGCGCTGGCAGAGGGCCAGTGCGAAGGGGGGAGCACCCGTATAGGGGATCTGATAGAGCTCATAGAGGCCCGCGACGATCGCCTCCAATCGGGGACTGTCGTGAAAGAACTCGACAAGGTTGAAGACGGCATCGGGGGGATTCCGCTGCAGCAGTCTTTCAAGCGTATCGAGCCGTTCCTCACAGTTCACGGCGCGCGCTGAAAATCCTTCTTTTCGCAGCGCTTTCACAATGGCGTTGAAGTCTTCCTTGACCGTGGACACGCGAAGAGGGTATTCGGGTGTGAACCCCAGAGACGCAGGATCGACATTCTTCATTTTCTCATATTCGTCCTCCCCAACAAAGTTGTAGAGGATGAGAACTCTACCGATCTTGGCCTTGCCTGTGTTGGGCATATAACTCCTCCTGGTGAAAATATGCGCAATTTCTGGCCTCATCGCAAGAATTAGCATCATTGCAATTTGCTATGAGTTTCGGTAGCTTTGTGTGCAATCTTCGAAATTAAGTCGAATCGATGGGTATCGCTCCCCAACCGAACCTCTGGCAGTGCGGTCCGTTTGCGCTGAAACACGCGCTCATCACGCTTGGCATCTTCGCCGAAGAGAAAACCATCACGCGTATCGCAGCGAGCAGGTCAGCGTACGGCACCGACGAAGAGCAGCTCAAACGTGCAGCGCGATATTTCGCCTGCGATATGCCGATGATCCGCCGGCACAACCCGGAGGCTGCGCGCAGAGAACTGATGAAGTACCTGAAACGGGGAATCCCGTCTCTTCTCTGCATCTACGAGTGGAACCATTGGGTTACCGTGGTGAAGTCGGAGGGGGGAAAATTCATCCTTCTTGATAGTCGCGACGACGCAGTGCTCACCATCGTGACGTGGGGAGAACTAAAAAGCCGTTGGGTCTATCACGAACAGGACGAATACGACAAGCAACACTGGGAGAACATCTACGATCTCCATCCGGTCATACCGAGGGCGCGTGTTCAAACCAAAGCGAAATTCTCCGTGGCGCGGGCGCGCTACCTCCGGAGAACCGAAAACAGGGGCTTGGCCCGGTTCTGGGACCAGTACCTGGCAGATCTGATGGCGATCGCGAAGCCCCGCACGTCCTTGAGCCGCAAGGTCTTTTCTCTTGGCGAATTTCTCCGCCGGCACGAACGAATGATTCTCAGTCAGGTCGACTACTGGCACGGATCGATCGACCGGCGCAGCGCTTTCAAGATCCTGCAAAACCTGCATCTTGTTGCGGACACGTATGGTCTCGTCATACACGACGAAGACGAGAAGCGCACCATTGCGGGAATAACGTCCATTCTCACCCTCTGGGCCGCGGCAAAGTACGGCTCGAGACCCGTCTATGAAGAATAGGTCATCCTCACCGCTCAATGAACTTCTGCTCTGGAAGCCCGCTAGAAGCGCGGACGGAAACCGGTTATTTGCCACAAAGGCACCAAGGCGCGAAGAGAAAAGAAGAGAAAAATTGAAGTTTTCATATACCTTGGTGTCTTCGTGACTTTGTGGCGACCCTTTTCGGCCGGATTTCTAGCAGCATCCAAGACCTTCAAACACAAACGTCGTTCCCGACCGATCAGATCGTTTTGGGAAAAACGCCTTGGTCAACCTTGGGATCGTTGTCGGCTTGACGCATGTGGGTGAGCGCCTGAGACTCACATGCCGTCTCGGGTAAACGTTCTGATCCGGCTGGCACACGGAGATAATCTCCGGAAGCCAGGCGGGTCGAACAGCCCTGAGGGACACCGAGCGGGTCCACCGTTTGCTCCTGTCACGAGTCGAGGGGGAGTCGAAGGGCGAATTGACAATCCATGCCAGCATGGTTCTACATCTTGCGCTTGAAATCTGGTGGCCTGTACCCAGGTGCCACAAGGAACTTACCAAAGCGCATGTAAAAACATTTCGGTGGTATCGGTGGTCGGACGACAAGACTGGATCCACCACTGGAACTTGCTTACGCAGAGACATTCAACACATTTGCCGAAGCTCGGAGACGTGAATCACAAGTCAAGCGACGGAGCCGAGCTAAGAAGGGAGCGCTCATTCGGGGTGATGTTGAAGCTCTACAGATGCTTGCGAGACGGCGAAAGAGATAAGACTAGCTGGCAATTCGAGTCCTAACTGCCCGCATTTTTTGAGCAAATTGCGCCGCCTACGCCAACCACTTATTCAACGATCTCGTTCGAAAACAACAGAATGGAAAATCCTAGGATTCACACATTTCACATCCCGGTCATGGGTCTGGCATTCTCCATCGACACCCCGATACGAGTCGCTCGATTCGGCATCTCTTCGGTGATTTCGATCGTCGACGACATTCTGATCGAGCACATGCGAAAGCACTACTCCAGGCTGCACAGCGAACCGTACACGCCCATCTCTCCAAAAGATGACGACCATCGCGCCCGGAGGATTACCGCTTATCTCAATCTCGTGAACGGGATTGTGCATCGGCAAGTTGCAGAGCTGAAAGCCTCGGCGTTTGAACGTGAAAGCGAAATCGTCAAGTACTTTGAGATGCTGGCAGATCGCTCTCCGTTAAAAGCCCTTTACCGTCGAATGGTCAAGGTTGATGACCCGATCTCTCGAGCGACGCTGGAAAACGAACTGCGCGCGAAGATCGTTCCAGGTGCTATCGATGTGAATATCATGACTAAAGTGGATAAGACGAACACCGGCACGAATCGAAAGGAGCTACCTCCGGAGTTCTCGGACGCACTCGCATCCCTCCGCGGCTTCACGAAGAGCGATCTCGAATCTTCTATTGTCCTTTCTGCCGGACTGAATTCACGGTTGTTCAGCTATATGGGAAGATGCCCTGAGTTTCTTCCAGAGTGCAACGGCACGCTGAGGAAAAAAATCATTCTGAAAGTGAGCAACTACCGGTCGGCATACATTCAGGGGAAGATCCTGGCAAAGAAGGGGATATGGATTTCAGAATTCCGCATCGAATCGGGTCTGAACTGCGGCGGTCATGCCTTTGCGACTGACGGAATTCTCATGGGACCTATTTTGGAGGAATTCAAGACAAAGAAGCACGACCTGCTCCGTGAATTGCACGAATTGTACTGCGCAGCGCTTCGGGAAAAAGGCATCGCAGTGCCTTTGTCGCCACCGAAGGTGCGAATCACCGTCCAAGGGGGCATCGGCACAGCCAGCGAAGACACGTTTCTGCGTGAATTCTATGAGGTCGACGGAACGGGTTGGGCATCGCCGTTTCTCTTGGTTCCTGAAGCTACGAATGTCGACGATGAGACGCGAAGCAAGCTGACCACTGCACGAAAAGAAGATTATTACCTGAGCGACGCGTCGCCGCTCGGGATCCCATTCAGCAACTTGCGTGACACCTCAAGCGAACAGCAGATACGCCGACGCGCCGACGAAGGCAAACCGGGAAGCCCGTGTCTGAAGAAGTTCCTCGTTTCGAATACCGAATTCACCAAGGAACCCATCTGCACCGCATCGAGACAGTATCAGTCACTGAAGCTTAAACAGCTGAAGAGTGCGGATCTTGCGCCAGAGGAGTTGGATTACAGGATTGGGAAGGTCCTTGAGAAAGCATGCCTCTGCGACGATCTTGCGGCCACCGCGCTGATCAACAGCAAGTCAAATGGAGCACCCGAAAGTCACGCCGTGGCCATTTGCCCCGGCCCGAACCTTGCGTATTTCTCAAAGATTGCCACCCTGGAAGAAATGGTGGGGCACATCTATGGACGTGTCCAGCTCCTCACTACACTGGACCGCCCGAATTTGTTTGTCAACGAATTGCGCTTGAATGTCGAATACCTCAGAAACGAGATCAGGAAACGACTCGATACCTGGACCGCAAAGGAACAGAAGCATTTCAGCATATTGCGGGCAAACCTTCACGAAGGCATCGCGTACTACATGTCGATCATTCCAGAGCTGGTGCAAGAGACGGAACGGTATCGCGAAACAATGCGGATGCAGGTGCTGGAATTGGAACAGGAGCTTCTGGAGATTGTCATTCCGAGCACGGAAGTGTGTGTGGAAGCGTGAACGTGACGCATCCGGCAGATACGCTGACCAAGAGAGCCCGAGTTCATCTCGGGCTTTTACTTTCAGTGAGTCAAGCACCGCGATTGCAGCAGTAGCGCCGAGATTCCAGCAAGTGACGTCCATGAATGCTGCCCTTGACGTTACTCAGAAGTTTTCTTAACGTCTTTCAGATCAGAATCTCTCCCGCATCCAGTTGATCCCAGCCAAGAATATACTGCTACAAGTCCTCACCGAAACCTCCTCAAAGAACTTGTCCATGGGCAAGACACACCTCGTCAAGATGCTCTATCTTGTTGAGGTTGAGCATTACCGGCAAACCGGAGAGCGATTGACCGATCTCAGATGGAAATTCTACCATTATGGGCCTTACGCTCACGAGCTGGAAGCCGTGCTTGCGGAGCCGGAATTCTCACAGGAAATCAAACAGACCCGCGATGAGAAGACCTTTATCCAAATCGAAGTGGCAGAAGCACCAAGAGCCTATGGCTCTATCGTTGACGCAAAGACGGGCCTCTTGGTGAAACGAGTCGTCGCAGAATGGGGGAACAAATCCCTTGGCATGGTGCTTGACTACGTTTACTTCGAGACGGAACCGATGCAGGCGGTCCAACAAAGAGGCGAAGAACTGGATTTCGCTTCAATCAAACGAGAACCCCTTCCGAAAGTCATCCCATTGAAAGCATCAAAGGAAACCGAGGCGCGAGTGAAAATCTTACGCGATAAAATCGCAGCTCGACTGAGAAAAATCGGCGAGGTACAGCCGCGAAGTGATCCTGAGAGCGATGCGTACTTCGAAGCTCTGCAAGCTTGGGACGAATCTGCCGCAATCGATGAAAATGCTGTCAAAAGGATTCGCGTAACAATTAACCCTCCATCCAACTCTGACGCGCAAGGGAGTTGAAATATCTGGCTTGGTGAAGAGCTACTACGAGCCAGCACCCACTACCGGCTTTTGCCCCGGACAGATAGTCTGGATGCCCTGCCTATTCCGAGTCTCTGGGCGCAGAGTTTGTTCTCGAAAACAGTTTCTTACATGCTCTTTGTAAGGGATCTGTCAATATCAGACGATATAGGATATCCGAGATCGAGAAGTATATTCTGTTTCCTTACTCGCTCAAGAATGGCAAGGCCGAACTCATTTCCGAAAATGAAATGCGGAGAAAGTACCCAAATACCTGGAAGTACCTATCTCTGAACAAGGAATTGCTACAAGGTCGCGAACACGGGAAGTGGAAGCATGACCGCTGGTACGCGTTTGGGCGATCGCAGAACCTTTGCGAGATGGAGCAAAAGAAGATTCTGACTCCAAGCATTGCGAGTCAGGCGTCGTTCACACTGGATATCCAAGACCACTACTTCGTGGGAAGCGGTGGGGGAGGCGGAGGCGGCTATGGCCTTACCCTGAAGAAGAACGAGAGGATGAGCTATCATTACGTCTTGGGACTGCTTAACTCCAAACTTCTTGACACTTATCTCAAGTCACATAGCAGCCGCTTCAGCGGCGGCTATTATGCCTACAATCGCCAATACATAGAACAGCTTCCATTCCATTCAATTGACTTCTCCAATCCCGCCGACAAATCCCGTCACGACAAGATGGTGGAGTTAGTGGAGCAGATGCTATCGTTGCACAAGCAGCTTCCCGCCGCGAGAACCGAGCACGAGAAGGAAGTCCTCCAGCGCCAGATCGAAGCGACGGACAAACAGATTGATGCCCTGGTGTATGAGCTATACGGACTGACGGAGGAAGAGATAAAGATCGTGGAGGGAAGAGAATAGAAGCGAACAAGTCATTCCCGAACGCTTTTGTCGGCCAGTCCCGCTTTACGGGATCCCGTACAACGGGACCCGCCATGCAGTCTGGCGGGGAATCCAGAACAGGATTAATGCAAGGTACTGGATGCCCGCTATAGACGAGCGGGCATGACATCGTACATCTTCTCATTGACGCCAGAATACAGAAAACAAGTCGTTTTGAGTGTCACGGTGTAGACCGTGACACCCCTCGCCTTCTTTTTGCACAATACGGGCTGACGGAGGAAGAGATCAAGATTGTCGAGAGCGTGTGACAGAAACCCTCTCCTATTAGGAGAGGGGAGGGTGAGGTTTATTGCTGACCGAGGCTCGAACGCCATTCCTTTGAGATGACCGTCATCTCGCGATGATTGCGCGATGGTTAGATGACGGTCATCTTTCTTGTTTTCCCATATAGACAAGCTTCATCCCTGCCTCCTTCGCGTACCGGTTGATCCGCTCATCACGATAGAATTCCTTGTAGTACACGACCCTGATCCCCGAGTTCGCAATGAGCTTGAAACAGGTCAAGCAGGGCGATGCCGTAATGTAGATCTCCGAGTTATCGATCATCACGCCGTTCCTTGCAGACTGTGCCACCGCGTTGGCCTCCGCGTGGACGGTGCGAACACAATGCTCGTTTTCCATGTCGTGACCGACCTCGTCGCAGTGGGGCGCGCCGCGCAGGCTGCCGTTGTACCCTGTGGAAAGGATCGTCTTGTCCCTCACGATCACCGCACCGATATGCTTCCGGTCGCAGGTGCTCCTGGTCGCCACCTGTTCGGCGATTCTCATAAAATACTCATGCCAGTCTGCTCGCTGTTCACTCATCGTGGTCCTCATCGTTGGATGTGGGCGGTTTCCGTTGACCGAAACGTCGTCGGCAAATGATATTCAAACAAACGTGTGAAAGCAACCGGGATTTTGAACCTCGAAGCCGGACCGCTTCCGACACATTTCAGCCCTAAACGTGAAATCGAGGAGCAGTCGAGGATGCTCACGATGTCCAATCAGGTCGATGGAAGGTGAAAGAGGAGAAGTACGATGATGGGCGATGTTCGCTGCCGCCGACGTTCGGATTCTCGCTCAAGGAGCAGTGAGCACAAGCATCGTAACGTCGTCCTGGAATGTATTTTTCGAGCGCGTATGAACCGAATTCAGAATGGTATCGGCCAGTTGAGAAGCCGGGAGATGACGGTTCGTTCTCAAAATCTCAATCAGTCGCTCTTCGCCGAGCTGTTCCCCGAAGATGTCTGCAGCCTCAACCACACCATCGGTGTAGAGCAGGAGCACGTCGCCGGAACGCAATCCAATTTCGCTCTGGTGAAAGCTCGTCGATGCGCGGAGGCCCAGTGGAAAATCACCTGTGACCAACTTGACCAGCTCCCCGTCCTTCCTTGCGATGAGCGGCGGATTATGGCCTGCGTTGGCGTATCGAAGCTTGCCCGACGACAGATCAAGCACGGCATAGAAGAACGTAATGAACCCGCCCGGCTTCACGTTTCTACTGACGAAGGCGTTCGCTCGAGCACACAACTCCGACGGTGCCGGACTCTGGCTCGCCTCGTTAACGGGGCTCGCGAGAAGCCGGACAGCAGCCTGCAGATTCGACATCAGCAGAGCAGCGGGCATTCCGTGACCGATCACATCTGCAACGCACAATCCGATCGCCGAATCGCCCAGTTTCAGAATGTCGTAATAATCGCCTCCGACCTCCTCTGCCGGTTTCCATATCCGTGCGATCTGATATCCATCCACGGAGCGGATCTCCTGCGGCAGCATCCACTCTTGAATCTCGTGCGCCCTTCTCCGCTCCCTCTCCAGCGAAACCCTCAGGGTAGAGAGAATAACCGCGGTGGTCAGAAAGAAGCCGAACATCACGAGCGCGTTCCAGTAGGGGATGAGCGGGTGCGAGTACGTTCTTGCCGAAAAGAAATCGGCTAAGAACCACGTAGCAGAGCCCAGGAACGACAGAACGACACCGACCCTGCGGCCGACAAACCACGCGCCCATACTTACCGGCAGGAGGTACAGGATCGACAAGGAGACCTCCACGCCGGTCACATAGTCAATCCAACCCGCAAGGAGAACAAGAAAGATGGAAAGAAAGAGAACCGAAGCGGGGGACCTTCCCGAGAGAAACTGAAACAGTCGTAGCGTTGCTCTATTTAACGAGAATGCCATCGCAAAGATCCTTCAACACAACGGGGTCCCCATCGGGCGAGGCACCCCATTGTCCAGAGTAGTTTTTTTGGACGACTGCATCATCTACAAACACCCACGGTTCACCCTCTGTTCCCCGAGGCCGGCGTCTGCAGCAACGTTGACGAGTGAAACGCAAGAAGCCCAAGGCTGTAACACCCTGGGCTTCTCAGTTCTTGAAGAGACAGGATAACCTGATGCGGCTCATCCCTCTTGAAATGCCTGCGTCTCTTCCTTCATCACGCGACCCGAACGGGGTCTTTGTTCAGCACCTGCAGGCCGTACTCGAATCCCTTCTCGAACGCGGCAGTGTTGACGTCCTCCGTGCCCTTTGGAACGGAGACACGGACGGCCTTCTTGGCAGCCTCGGCTCCAACGATGTTCGTGATTGCCGTCGTGAATCCCAGCATCACGATGTTGAGCACGAGCCGCTTCCCGAGTTCTTCCGCAAACCGCGTCGCCGGAACCGAGAAGTGGCGGACATCCTTTCGAAGATTGTGTGTAACGACCAGGTCCTCCTCCGTGAGAAGGGTACCGCCGGAGACGAGTTCCGGGGAGAATTTCGAGTACGCCTCCTGCGACATCAAAACCATCAGGTTGGGGGCAACAATGTAAGGGTAGGTGATGGGGTCGTCGGAGACGATGAGCTGTGCGCTGCACGCGCTCCCACGCGCCTCCGGTCCGAACGACTGAATCATCGTGGCGTGCTTGTCATCATAGATGGAGGCAGCCCGGCCCAAAATGTAACCGCACAGGATCACCCCCTGTCCGCCGAAACCGCCGATCTTAATTTCTGTCCTGGGCATGGAGAAGTTTCCTCATTTCATCGGATGGAACGTATCGGTCACCAAGCCTCTTCCCGAAGTGCTCGGTCATCGCCTGCAGGTACGTGGGTCGTTCTCTGTCGACAAACTTGCCGACAATGATCTTCCCCTGGAAATCAAGGGCTACGCTCTTCGTGTCGGCCCCGTTCCGGATCTCACTGTGGTCCCTGTAATAGACCATTTGATCGAGGCCGTCCCCGAGCTTGTTGCGTCGACTGTAGAGCGTCGGACACGGCGCGAGGATCTCAACGAACGAAAACCCCTTCTTGGCCAGCGCTTCTTTGATGGACTTGGTCAGGTGCCGGAGATGGTAGGAGGTCCAGCGCGCCACGTAGACGGCCCCGCAGGACTCCGCGAGGGACGGAAGGTTGAACGTCTGCTCGAAATTCCCATGCGGCGCTGTCGAGGCGGTTGCCCCCAACGGGGTGGTCGGAGCCACCTGACCGCCGGTCATGCCGTAGATCATATTGTTGATGAGAATGACGGTCATATCGACGTTTCGCCGCGCGGCATGAATGAAGTGGTTTCCGCCGATGGCCGCCAGATCACCGTCACCGCTGTACACCACCACCTTGAGCCCCGGGTTGGCCAGCCCCAGGCCGGTCGCAAAGGGGATCGCCCGTCCGTGGGTCGTGTGGAATGAATCCAGCCGGACGTACCCCGCGACACGCCCGGTGCACCCGATGCCGGAGACGATCGCGACCTTGTCAAGGTCCAGCCCGCTCGTCTCGAGGGCGCGGGCGAAACAGTTTACCGTCGTTCCGATGCCGCAGCCCGGACACCAGATGTGGGGCATCCGGTCCATCCGAAGAAATTCCTCGATCGGATTCTCAGGAATGGCCGTCTCAAGCTCGTACAATTCTTCTGGCATACTCTTCTATCCTCGTAGAGATTTCTCAATTGCGGCGTAAATGTCTTTCGGCTGGTGGACTGTTCCGCCGGCGTGGGGCACGGAGACGACATTCGATTTTCCGGCCGCACAACGTTCTACTTCATAAACCATCTGTCCGAGGTTGAGCTCGGGGACGACGAACGCCTTCACCCGGCCTGCAAGCTCCCGGATGCGTTTCTCCGGGAATGGCCACACCACAACGAGCCGCAGGTGCCCCACCTTCATCCCCTTGGCCCTCGCCTGCTCAATGGCTGGAATGGCGGTTCGCGAGGTGATCCCATACGTCACCACGACGATCTCGGCATCGTCCATGTTCTGCTCTTCGACCCGGATGATCTCATCAGCGTGGGCGTGGATCTTGTCCACAAGGCGACGAACGAGCTTCGCCTGCGTGCCGACGGTCATATCCGGATACCCTCTCTCATCGTGCGTGAGACCCGTAACGTGAATACGGTACCCGTCGCCGGCTTTCACCATCAAGGGCACGAGATCCTTTCCCGTCTCGAACGGAAGGAAGTTCTCCCTCGGTCCTTCGTACATTCGTCGCTGGTACAGCTCGATCTTCTCCGCGGGCGGGACGACCACACGCTCGATCATATGGCCCACACACTCGTCCATCATGAAGAGAACGGGAACCCGGTACTGTTCGGAAAGATTGAACGCCTGGATGGTGAGGTCGAAACATTCCTGCGGGGAATTCGGAGAGAGGGCAATGATCTCATAGTCGCCATGCGATCCCCAGCGCGCCTGCATCATATCCCCCTGCGCGGGCATCGTCGGAAGCCCCGTGGACGGACCCGCCCGCTGGACGTTGACGAACACGCACGGCGTTTCCGTCATGGCCGCGAGGCCGATGTGCTCCATCATCAGCGAGAACCCCGGACCCGACGTCACGGTCATCGCTTTCTTTCCTCCCCACGCTGCTCCCTGAATTGCAATCGAGGAGGCAAGCTCGTCTTCCATCTGAATGAACATCCCTCCGACGAACGGGAAGCGCTCGGCAATGCGCTCCACCACTTCCGTCGACGGCGTGATCGGATAACCGGCAACAAACCGGCAACCTGCGGCAATCGCACCTTCGCTGCACGCATGATCACCGTCAATGAAATGAGCTCCTGTGAGAACGCCGACTGGATCTGCGTGCACTATTTTACCTCCTTGACTTTCTTTTTCATAATGAACCCGTAGATGGCGAAATCAGGACAGACCATTCCGCAGATGTCGCAGCCGGTGCACCCATCCTTGTTGATCAGGATGGGAGGATGATATCCTTTGGCGTTATACTGGTTGGAGAGCTCGAGAACTTCCGGCGGACAGAGCTCCACACAGAAGCCGCATCCCTTGCACCGCTCTGCCATGATAATGACGCCGCCGACTGCTTTCTTCGGTTTTGCAACAACTTGGGCCATGTCCTCTTTCCTCTTCGGTTTTAGGTGTCAAGAATGACACAAATATTGTGCCGTCTGCGCGTACCACCTTTATGAACCGTTTTCCGCTCTCGGTTCCTGTGAAACCTCGACAATTTTCCGAATACTGGTAATTGTGGAGAATTAAGGAAAACGGCGGGATCAGCCACAGGGTCCGGGGGACAAAGGACCTTTAACGAGACAGCAAGGGCAGATTCCTCTTTACGGCATGAAGAACGAAACTGCTGCGAGGGAGAGCAGATGAGAGACAAGCGGCACAGCGCGCGGAGCTCAAGAGCGCTCACGAGCACTCGCTAACCGCCGTTCATCCTCTGAAAAAGTACGTCGGGCTCCTTCCGCCCTTCCGTGACGAGCCATTGAGCTCTCCCCATCGCCACCTCATACTTGTCCGCCTCTAATGCTTGCAGGGTTGCCGCGGCGACCTCCCCGGGTTTGATCCCCCTATCTTCCTGACCTCTTCGTGCCCTCGCTCCTCTGTCCAGTTCCGTGTCGACGGTCGGCGGAATGATCTCAAATACCTTTATGGATGTTCCCCTCAACTGGTGGCGTAAGGAAAGAGAGTATGAATGCATTGCGGCTTTGGTGGCACAGTAGAGAGGCATGAAGGCAAGAGGGGCGAAGCCCAAACCGGAAGAGATGTTGACGATCGCAGCACTCTCTTGTTTCATAAGATGCGGAATAAACAGGACGGCAAGATGAACGGGCGCTCGGAAATTCGTTTCGATCTCATCCTCACCACCCAGGAGATCCTTGGCTCCCGTCCGGAGATCAATCTGACGCTGGATGCCGGCGTTGTTGACGAGAATGTTGATGCTCGGAAAATACCGCGTCGCCCAATCGAAGAGACCTTGCCTCCCTCCGCTGTCGGCAACATCGCACGGGAGAACGTGGATCGCGGGTACTCGACGTTTCGCCTCATCCAGTTTTTCAGGTCGTCGGCCGCAGATCAGGACGACATTGCCTGCTTTGGTGAGCGCCTCCGCCAAAGCGAGCCCAATGCCCGTGCCACCGCCGGTGATCAAGATGGTGTTACTGGTAATCTTCACGGATTCCTCCGAACGCTAGTGCACGACTTTGTAGACTCAGAATGAATTCCCGGCCACCTTCAGACTATCGCTTTCTCAACATTTGACTCAACTGCCTGTAGTTGATCTTGCCGCCGTTGGCTTTGAGATGCCGTATGATGATGACAGCCCTCGTGAGCCTGGTCTCCGTATTCTTCGCTGAGTTGATCGTATACAGAAGTGTTCGTTGTCTTCCGGCCGTCAAAGAGTGGAACAGGCGATGGCCTTCCTTGTCCTGACGGAGCAACTCTTCCAGTTCCTCCGGCATGGGCAAACCGTACTTGCTTTCGTCTTTTCGCAGACTGACATGCACCGCCATTCCGAACGACAAACCGAGCGCAGAGCGGAGCTTCTTATTGACGCTTACCACATACAAGCCGTCGCCGTGGGGCAGGAGGGCACACTGGTATTCCGGCGAGCCGTTGATCGAACAGACGACCCGGCGCGAGCCGGCATCAACCAGCTTCTGAGCTACCGATATCGGCACCCCGAAGTGACCGCCCCACAACCTGTTGTGGGACTGTTCCAGTCTAGAGGTGAATTGGAGGGCTGTCTTTGAAGGCACGGGACTCCGTCAGTCAACGCAGTTGGGCGATACCTACTGCATAACGGTCCTCAAGGGCTCAAGCGTTCCGCGTCGTAGAGAGCATTATTCCAGAACCCGCATGAGACTTCTGCAGGCCTAGTGCCATCACCAAAGAATATTCTTGTGTTCTTGTCCGAAGAAGTCCTTCGGAGAGACCTCTCCTCCCGAATGTCCCGAAGGGATGGCTTCGCCAGATCCCTTTGGGACTAGCCCTCTCCTAAGAGGAGAGGGAACACTGACCAAGCTGTTCGAACGTAGCTTGTCCCCCTCTTAGGGGGACGCGTTCCGCTTTGAGGCAGCAAAGCGGAAGGCAGGGGGTTCAATCAGTTCAACCTCACCCTATCCCTCTCCTAAAAGGA
>CAYZRX010000076.1:0-19283 GCA_964480945.1 uncultured Ignavibacteriaceae bacterium
GAAAAATCAATCTCATAGGTGAAGCATTGAAGAAGATGCTTGGTGCAATTCTGCCCGGAAACAGCACCGTAGAAATAAAAGAATTTGATATTCCTGTCCCGGGGCATGGCGAAGTCGTGATAAGGATGAAATCATCTACTATATGCGGTTCGGACATACGGTGCATCTATCATGAACATCTCGGCAAAGGACCGGAAGGATATCAGCCTGGAATGATTGCAGGACATGAACCAAGCGGTCAGATAGTGGAGACTGGGCCTGGATGCCGCCGGTTCAAAAGGGATGATCGTGTGATTGTCTATCACATTTCCGGCTGCGGCGTCTGTAATGACTGTAGAAGAGGTTACATGATTTCTTGTACGAGCCCATACAGACGTGCGTACGGATGGCAGCGTGATGGTGGAATGGCTGAATATCTACTTGCTGAAGAAAAAGACCTTGTGGCTTTGCCAGATGAGCTGAGTTATTCTGATGGAGCCCAGGTTGCATGCGGCTTTGGGACCGTTTATGAAGGTCTGGAAAAAATCGGAGTGAACGGGAATGACGCTGTCCTAATAACAGGGTTAGGCCCCGTGGGACTTGCTTCTGGAATGCTCTGTAAGGCTATGGGCGCACAGAAGATATTTGGAATTGAAGTGATCGATGAGAGGCTGTCCCTCGCAAGGGATTTGGGATTGTTCACCCAGGTTCTGAAAGCGTCTGAAGATAACGTTGAGCAAATCCGGGACTTGACAGCAGGCCACGGTGTAGAAAGATCGATTGATTGTTCTGCTAGCAGCAAAGCGCGTCTTACGTGTATCCAAGCAGCGCGTAAATGGGGGAAGATAGTCTTTCTTGGAGAGGGCGGCACATGTGAGTTTCAGCCATCGAGAGATATCATCCACGATCAGAAAACGATCTATGGTTCCTGGGTAACAACGATCTGGCGTATGGAGGAGCTTGTCGAACGATTGGTCAGATGGAATATTAAGCCCGAGTCGTTGATCACGCACAGGTTCACACTCAATGAGGTGAGTGAAGCTTATTCATTAATGGCGAGCGGCAAGTGCGGAAAAGTAGCTGTGGTGTTTGATGAAGAGATCAAATGAAAAGGGGAGTAGTTATCTAGCAAGCGTTGAGAAGAAAATGATCGGAACAATTGTGAAAAAGGCATCATTGTCCTTTGTGCTTACTCTTGCAATAATGAATGGTGCAAGCGCCCAGAGTGATTCTCTTCTAAAACTCTGGTATAACCATCCTGCCCGACAATGGGTCGAAGCACTGCCGGTGGGGAATGGTCGTTTGGGTGCCATGGTCTACGGGGATCCTTACAAGGAAACAATTCAACTCAACGAGAACACAGTCTGGGCTGGCCAACCCAATCGTAATGACAATCCTGATGCCAGAGAGGCGCTGTCGGAGGTTAGAAGAATAGTCTTTGAAGGCAAATACAAAAAAGCACAGGATTTGGTTAATCAAAAATTCATCAGCAAGATTTCAAACGGGATGCCCTACCAAACGGTCGGAGATCTTAACCTGTTGTTCCCCGGACACGAGAATTATTCCGACTACTATCGAGAGCTCGACATCGAAGAGGCGCTGGAAACGACACGTTACGAAGTTGCCGGTGTGCATTATCAGAGTAAGGTATTTGCTTCATTCCCTGACCAGGTAATTTTTGTTCGAATGACTGCAGATAAACCCGGCTCAATTAGTTTCTCCGCTACGATGGATAGGCCGTCGGCGGTTAATATTTCGACAAAAGGCAATAGCGAACTAATCATGTCGGGCGTAACAGGCGACTGCGATTCCGTAAAAGGCAAGGTGCAGTTTCAAGTTCAAGTTAAGATCCTTACTGAGGGCGGTTCAGTGAGTGCTGGCGATACGGCACTGTCAGTTACAAATGCTGATGTTGCCACCATCTATATCTCCATCGCATCCAGCTTTAAGAACTATGCCGATATCAGTGCAGATGCTGGTGCCAGAGCAGATGCATATCTACAGAATGCTTTGAAGAGAAATTATGAGCAAGCCTTCCGTGACAACATTGTCGCGTATCAAAAATATTTCAATCGTGTAAGCATTGATTTGGGAGTTACTGATTCGGTAAAGAACCCCGCCGACGTTCGAATTGCTCAATTTGCCGAAAACAACGACCCGCAATTGGCAGCGCTTTATTTCCAGTTTGGTCGTTATCTTCTCATCTCATGTTCCCAGCCGGGCGGACAACCTGCAACACTGCAGGGACTCTGGAACAACCAGCTCTATCCCCCGTGGGACAGTAAGTACACTGTCAACATCAATACAGAGATGAATTACTGGCCTTCGGAAGTTACGAACCTCAGTGAAATGAATGAGCCTCTTGTCCAAATGATAAAAGAACTTTCTATTACGGGAAGACAAACTGCAAAGGTTATGTACGGTGCTGAAGGTTGGGTACTGCACCACAACACGGATATTTGGCGCATCAACGGACCGGTGGATGGCTCGTTTTGGGGAATGTGGCCGATGGGCGGTGCATGGCTCTGCCAGCATCTATGGGAGAAATACGAGTTCAACGGCGATAAGAAATATCTTGAATCCGTTTACCCCATTCTGAAAAGCGCAGTGGAGTTCTATCTCAGCTTCCTCGTTAAGTATCCGGGACACGATTGGCTGGTAGTTTGTCCTTCTGTCTCTCCCGAAAATGCTCCATCATCTCATCCGCAATCATCCATTTCTGCCGGAACAACATTGGATAATCAGCTGTTGTTCGATCTTTTTACCAAGACAATACGAGCAGCGAAGATTCTGAATACTGATAGAGATTTCATTGCCAAAATCAATGATGCGCTTGAAAAACTGCCTCCGATGCAGATCGGTCAATATGGACAATTGCAGGAATGGATTGAAGATTGGGACAACCCGGAAGACCACCACCGACATGTTTCGCACTTGTATGGGGTGTACCCATCGAACCAGATTTCGCCATTCCGCACACCTGAGCTTTTTGATGCCGCACGAACTTCGCTCATCTTCCGTGGCGATCCTTCCACAGGGTGGTCGATGAACTGGAAGATCAATTTGTGGGCACGCTTCTTAGACGGCAATCATGCGTACAAATTGATCAGCGATCAAATAAAGTTAGTTCCAAACCTGGACTACAAACACATCGATTTTTCTGCTGGCGGTGGCACCTATCCGGACATGTTCGATGCTCATCCTCCTTTTCAGATTGATGGGAATTTTGGGTTTACTGCCGGCATCGCCGAGATGCTTCTGCAGAGCGATAATGGTGCAATCTTCGTGCTTCCTGCGTTACCCGATGTTTGGAGTCATGGAAGCATAAAGGGACTTCGCGCCCGCGGAGGATTTGAAATAGAAAATATGGAATGGAAAAACGGAAAGATCTCCAAGCTGGTAATCAAATCCAACTTAGGAGGCAATTGCCGTATCCGGTCTTACTCACCGCTGAAGGTTGAAGGAAATGCAACACTCGTTCAAGCTAATGGCGAGAATAGCAATCCATTTTACCAGGTGCCAGAAATAAAGAAGCCCCTCGTTTCTGCGAAGGCGAAGCTGGAAACGGTGAAGTTGAGAAATACCTTCTTATTTGATATGGAGACCGAACCGGGGCAAGAATACACCTTCGTCTCAGAGGAAATGTGAAATAGACAATGCTTCCGTAGAATTCAGTGGAACCTATATTATGCGCGATTCTGCTTTTTGTCTGTTCATATCAGCTATTCTCATAGTTAGTGTCACAGACAGTTTGTTCGCTCAAAATCCAATTATTACGAATCAGTTTACAGCGGATCCTTCCGCAAGGGTGTTTGAAGGCAGAGTCTATGTTTATCCTTCGCATGATATTCCCGCTGGCGAAGGGCGGGGCCGTCCCGGCTGGTTTTGTATGGAAGACTATCACGTTTTCTCGTCCCCCAACCTTATCGATTGGACAGACCATGGCGTTATCGTAAGCCAGGATAAAGTTCCTTGGGTCAATTCAAAATCATACAGTATGTGGGCTCCGGACTGCATTTACAGGAACGGAAAGTATTACTTCTATTTCCCGGCTCTAGCCAAAGATACAACCTATGGGAGAGGTTTTTCAATTGGAGTTGCAGTATCGGCCAAACCGTATGGACCATTTGCTCCGCAGCCTGAACCTATCAAGAATGTTCATGGAATTGACCCCAATCCGTTCATCGATCAAGACGGACAGGCATATTTGTACTGGGCAGCGAGAAATATCTACGTGGCAAGGCTGAAAGAAAATATGGTGGAACTTGCTGGTATACCGCAGGTGGTTGAAGGCCTGCCTGGTGAGGGACTCAAAGAAGGACCCTATGTGTTTGGGCGGTACGGCATTTATTACCTGACTTATCCGCATGTGCAGAATAAGACTGAAAGACTCGAATACGCGATTGGCGATAATCCGATGGGTCCTTTTAAGGTTGCAGGGGTGATGATGGATGAAACCCCTGATTGCTGGACGAACCAGAATTCAATCCTTGAGTTCAAAAATCAATGGTACCTGGTCTATCATCATAATGACTTATCTCCACATTTCGACAAGAATAGATCCGTCAGGATTGATAGTCTATTCTTCAACGAAGACGGTACAATCAGGAAAGTAGCTCCCACGCTACGCGGTGTAGGATTGACGGATGCCTCCGAAGAAATACAGATCGACAGGTACAGTCTCAAGAGCGAGGGTGCATCAATTGCTTTCCTCGATACGCTCAACAGGTTCGAAGGGTGGAAGACTGCACTCGATGCCGCAAATGCATGGATACAATACAATGGTGTTGATTTCGGAAGCAAGGAATACAAATCCGTCAGTGTCAGAGCACTGTCAAAGACAGGAGGTACTATAGAGCTGCGGTTGGATGAGGTCGGCCGTCGTGCAATTGCCCGGGTGGAGATTCCTCAAGGTGATGATTGGAGTATTGTTCATTCACGTTTGTCAGAGCCTCAATCGGGCATTCATAATCTGATTGCGCTCCTGAGAGAGGATGCCAATGTTGAAATAGACTGGATCAGTTTTGAATAGTCGCTATGTAGTTCTCGGCAGACAAGTGGAGTGCGCGTGACAGATCCAGAACCTCATTGCTGGTGCTTCATAAGGGAGGACTAAATGGAACAGAGAATCTCGAAATCAATAGTTGGGATAATGGTTTTACTCCTACTAAGTTTTGCTTCATCTTTCTCTCAAACCGTTGCAGTTCATGCCGGCAGTACTCAAATCATCAATTGGGAAAAGACGCACTCCGCACAACTCAATGGAAGTGTGTCTTCAAACAAAGTAGAAGTAAAGTGGACGTGTCCTCAGAATTCGAGCGTGCTCTTCAGGAACGCTTCTGACCCCGCTACCGAAGTCACGTTCCCCCGCCCTGGTTACTATCTGCTCATACTTTCCAGCAAAGGAACTGGTAAGGACTCAGTCAGCAGTTCCACAATCGTGAATGTCTTCAAGCCAAATTCTTACAAGGAGAGACTCTCCGATTTGATAAGTTTGATGACCGTTGATGAGAAGATCAAACAGCTGACCAACCAAACAGATTCAATTCCTCGATTGGGTATTCCTCGGTACAACTATTGGAGCGAAGCTCTGCATGGAGTGCTTGCAAGCGGGGCGACCTCATTCCCGCAAGCTGTTGCCATGGGAGCTACATGGGATCCCGGTCTTGTCCATCGTGTCGGTACGGCCATATCTGACGAAGCGCGTGCTTTGCATGTGATCGAGGGAAAAGGACTAACGTATTGGAGTCCCACTCTCAACATCGCACGTGATCCGCGATGGGGTCGGAACGAGGAGTCCTACAGTGAGGATCCTTATCTGCTTTCCCGAATGGGTGTCGCTTTTGTGAAGGGCATGCAGGGCGATGATCCTTATTACTTGAAAACCGTTTCCACTCCCAAACACTTCGTGGCGAACAATGAGGAAGAACGCCGCCACACAGGTTCTTCCGATGTCGACATGCGCAGCATGTACGAATACTATCTGCCAGCGTTTCGCCAGGCCATTGTCGAAGGCAAAGCTTACTCCATCATGGGGGCATACAATGAACTTAATCATGTTCCGTGTAATGCAAACATGTTTTTGTTAACTGATCTGTTGAGACATACATGGGGTTTTGAAGGCTATGTCGTATCCGACTGCGGCGCTATTTTTGACATGCTCTTCAGACATCATTTCTTCAAGACCGGTGCAGAAGCTGCAGCCAGGAGTATTCTTGCCGGATGCGATCTCGATTGCGGAATAGAATATCGTCGATTCCTCCAGGAGGCGCTCGATGAAGGATTACTGGAAGTGAAAGATCTGGATCGTGCTCTGGAGCGAGTTCTTTCTGCGCGTTTCCGGCTGGGTGAGTTGGATCCGCCGGAAATGGTGCCTTACAGTTCGATCACAGGAGACAGACTCGACTGCAAGGAACATCGTGATCTGGCACTTGAGGTAGCGCAGAAATCAATCGTGCTCCTCAAGAACAATGGCATATTGCCTTTGGGAAAGGACAGGACAAAATCCATCGCAGTCATCGGTCCGAATGCCGCTGAACCTCAGCTGGGAATCTACAGCGGTTGGCCGAATGTTCAGTCCAGTCCTCTCGACGGAATAGCGAAGAAAGCCACTGCTCTCGGAATCAAAGTAGAGTATGCAATGGGATGCGTCGTGAATAACCAGCTGTTGAGGCCCATTGAGCCCCGATATTTCGCCGGCATTGAAGGAACTCAGAAGACCGGCATGAAGGGTGAGTATTTCGATAATATGAGCCTCACCGGGAAACCTGTCCTCACGCGCGTCGATTCCATGGTAAATTTCAATTTCGGTACGAATTCACCGGCTCCCGGCGTGCCGAAAGATCATTTTTCCATCCGGTGGAAGGGCAAGATCATTCCTCCTGAACCTATCCATCACCTTGGCACCAGCACTGATGATGGTGCGCGCCTTTATCTCAATGGAAAGTTGTTGATTGACGATTGGACAGATCATGCTGAAACACCGAACAGTGCAGAAGTTGAGCTAATCCCCGGGAGAGAATATGAACTTGAATTCGATATGTATGATAATGCGCTGGGTGCATGTGCAAGGCTAACATGGGATCTTGGTCAAGAAGACTTCGACGAAGCTAAAGAGATCGCTGCAAGAAGTGATGCCGTTATTCTCGTTCTAGGGACCTCTCCCGGCATTGCTCGGGAAGAGCTCGACCGTGCTGAAATTGAATTGCCGCAAGTTCAAAGGAATCTGATCGCTGAAGTCGCATCCGTTAATCCCAATATTGTCGTCGTACTTGTCAACGGGGGACCTGTTGCTCTTGCAGGGACTGAAGACAAGCCTAAAGCAATAGTTGAAGCGTGGTACGGAGGTGAATACGGCGGTGAGGTAATTGCCGACGTTCTGTTCGGCGATATTAATCCGGGCGGGAGGCTTCCTGAAACGTTCTATGCATCGACACAGCAGCTTCCTCCCATGGATGATTACGATCTCATCAATCGCCCCCGCACCTATATGTATTTTGATCAGCCCGTCCTCTTTCCGTTTGGGTACGGGCTGTCCTACACTCAATTTGCATATAGTAATCTACAACTCGACGCCGACAGAATTAAGAAGGATGGTGAGATTGAAATCCAGTTTACAGTTCACAATGCCGGCAAGATCAAAGGTGACGAAGTTGCCCAGGTATATGCCCATCAGCTGAACGCATCCATAAAAGTACCCATCAATCAATTGAAGCGATTTCAACGGATCACACTTGCCCCGGGAGAGTCTAAGGCACTCGCGTTCAAGATACCGGCAGCGGAATTTTCTTTTTACGACACAAAAACTAATGATCTCAAAACGGAATCAGGAACGTGGGAAATTCAGGTTGGCAGTTCGTCGAAGGACATCCGTGTAAAGCACACTTTCACAATTGAATAGAGATCAAAGTTGTTGTCAATCCAAGTGGACAATCAGGAGAAGCTATGAGAAGAGAACGTTCGGCGACATCTCACGAAACGAATCCTTCACGAAGGAAGTTCATAAAGAACGTCGGTACCGCTGCCGCAGGTTTGCTCGTTGTGCCGTATTTGAAACCATCGGGAGTCTTTGCATACAACCATATGCAGAGTTCTTCGTTTCTCGCGACGGTTGGCATCTGTAACACGGCAAACACGGCTGCGGATAGCTATGTGTATGACGATGCTGGTGGCGGAGTCAAGCAGAAGGTGAAATACCTTCTTGATTTGCTTGACCAAAACCAGTCTGGTGCGGCCTCCGCTCTGTTCAGCAAGGGGAGGAAAGTAGCTCTCAAGATCAATCTGACAGGCGGTTCAGGTACCGCCTCAAGCTCGAAGTTGGGCGGATACACCATTACCGAGGCGATGTGGACTCATCCGGCAGTCATCCAGGCGGTCGGTCAGTACATCCTTGATGCTGGCGTCAATCCTTCCGATCTCTCTATCGTGGAGTCCTTCTGGGATGCAACATGGCAGAGCTCCGGCTCGACAGCCCCCTTTGGCTCCAATGACAAGTTTGGCTATCGGGAGGTTCAGCAGGCGCTGGGCTGCAACGTCGTAGACCTCAATGATACCACCGCTGCGAATATCGAAGCAGTTCCGACGGGGAGCAACTATTTCAACTTCGCGTCGCTCACGATGAACAAAATCCTGCATTCTGTCGATGTCTATGTCTCCATCCCGAAGTTGAAACACCACTCTGCAGCTGGTCTCACGTGTGCCCTTAAGAACCAGGTCGGGATAGTCCCCAAATCGTTGTACATGATAACCAATGACAACGGTCGCAGAGGAGCACTTCATCATCCGACCAGCACGGCGGCGGAATGGACCTACTTGCCGAGGACGATTTGCGATCTGAATGCGGCGCGGCCGGTCCACCTCGCTGTTGTCGATGGGATCAAAAACTCGACGGGTGGGGAGGGGGCCTGGTGCGCGAATTTTGCACCGTGCTCAAAGCATGCGCTCTTTGCAGGACTGGACCCCGTTGCCACCGATAGCATCGGTGCGAAGATCATGGGATTGGACTCGGAGGCAGCGAGCTTGCCCCTCCCTGCACCCATGACAAACGGTACAGCAACATCCTCAACGACCGACAACCATCTTTACCTCCTCAACGCAAAAGGTGTCGGCACGAATCAGCTCAGTGAGATTCAGCTTGTCGGTGATGGAACAGGCCTGGCGACGTCTGTGAGTCACCACCTCAAACCATCGCAACCCTCTGAGTTTCAATTGTGCTCGAATTACCCGAACCCGTTCAATCCTTCGACCATGATCGCGTTCTATTTGCCACGCAATGAGTACGTGAAGTTAACAGTATATGACATCACGGGCCGAGCGATTGAGACGCTTGTTGAGGGCGAGGTTCCATCGGGGGAGCATCGGCTGCAATGGAGCGCATCAGGTCTCGCCAGCGGAGTCTACCTCTGCCGAATGGTATCGAGGGGTTTTTCCGAAACAATCAAGATGGTGTATCAGAAATAAGGGGCTTTTGATCCTTTTCGTACACTTTATCTCCACAATCTCCTTTCGAAACGAGGAGGATGTACTATCGCCGGCAAGTGCTGTCGGCTCAGGCAGTGCAGGTCAAATTTGTGACACTTATCGGGAGTGTTAACAATGACTAGAAAAGGTATTTTGATCATCTTTGCGCTTCTCTGCCTTCCAAGTGTCCTGCTGGCGCAATCAGCAATGAATACGCTGGTCGTGCATGCCGATGCCCCCAAAGGCACCATCAGCAAGTATATCTACGGACAATTTGCGGAGCACCTCGGACGCGGCATCTACGGAGGTGTTTGGGCGGGAGAGAACAGCTCCATTCCCAATACGCGCGGCATACGCAACGACGTTGTTGCCGCGCTGAAGAGCATTAAAGTTTCGGCGATTCGATGGCCCGGAGGGTGTTTTGCAGATGAATATCACTGGAAGGACGGGATCGGCCCGCGCGCCGATCGCCCCAAGATCATCAATACGAATTGGGGAGGAGTCACGGAGGACAACAGCTTCGGGACGCATGAATTCATGGATCTGTGCGAACAGATCGGCTGTGAGCCTGTCATTTGCGGAAACATCGGAAGCGGCACGGTGAAGGAAATGTCGGCCTGGGTTCAGTATCTCACTTCCGACGGCGATAATCCTATGACCCAACTGCGCAAGAAGAACGGCAGGGAGAAGCCCTGGAAGGTGAAGTTCTGGGGGGTGGGGAATGAGACATGGGGATGCGGCGGCATCATGTCGGCCGATTTCTACGCCAATGAGCTCGCACGGTACTCCTTCTTCCTCAAGAACTATGGCGGCAATGCACTCTACAAGATCTCTTCCGGCGGACTCCCGGAGGACTACAACTGGACTGAAACAATCATGAAGAAATGGAAGGGCGCAGACGGATGGCTTCAGGGGTTCTTGAGCGGCTACTCTCTGCATTTCTACACGGTGAACGACTGGAGCAAAAAGGGGTCTGCAACGCATTTTTCCGAGAGCGATTGGTTCGCCACACTTTCAAAAACTCTGCAGATGGAGGAATTGATTACGAAGCATTCGGCAATTATGGACAAGTACGACCCGCAGAAAAGAATCGGCCTGATCGTGGACGAGTGGGGGACCTGGTATGACGTTGAGCCGGGAACCAATCCGGGTTTTCTCTATCAACAAAACAGCCTCCGCGATGCGATGGTTGCGGCTGTTAACCTCAACATCTTCCACAA
Source organism: uncultured Ignavibacteriaceae bacterium (assembly GCA_964480945.1). Classification (GTDB taxonomy): domain Bacteria; phylum Bacteroidota; class Ignavibacteria; order UBA10030; family UBA10030; genus VGWB01. Next base: position 10,659 of record CAYZRX010000076.1, read on the forward strand.
GCACTGTGATCGTGTGAAGATGGCGAACATCGCTCAAATGGTGAATGTGCTGCAAGCGATGATCTTGACAAGGGAAAGTGAGATCGTGCTGACCCCGACCTACTATGTCTTCAAGATGTATTCCGTGCATCAGGACGCTGCGCTGCTGCCGGTAGATTTGCAGAGCGAATCGTACACCAACGGTACGGATTCGATACCGGCGTTGAGCGTCTCTGCATCGAGGGACGAGGAAGGAAGAATCCATGTCTCCATCGCAAATCTCGACCCGACGAAAGCGCAGAACTTACGGTGCGCATTGGAGGGAACAACCGTCTCGAGAGTCTCCGGTGAAATTATCACGGCGGCAACGATGAATGCGTACAACGATTTTGGCAAGCCGGAAGCAGTGAATATGCAACCGTTCACAGGTGCGCAACTGCGAGACGGAATTCTCACTGTTACGCTTCCTGCAAGATCCATCGTGACGCTTGAGGTGAATTGACTCGGCAATGAGCATGAGAATCACGTCGTTGGAAGGCAGCGTACGGGCGGATCACGCGTCCAACGCAGCTGATCAATAGCATTGCTCCTAAGCTTTGCTTTGCCTCTGTTTCAGATCCAATTCATTGGTTGCATTTATTTTCATGGAGGTGTCTCATGAAAAGAATACTTCTCGCGCTGGTTATCTTTCTGCCCTTCCTCGCCCACGCCCAGCGGGCGAGGATTATGATCGATACTGCCCGCGTTATTGGCGCAATCGACCCGAAGATCTACGGCATCTTTATGGAGCCGATAGGGTTCAGCGGGAGGCGGTTGGGCCCAAATCAGCGGCCGTTTAACACCCTGTACGGATCGGTGTACGATCCCGGCTCGCCTTTTGCGAACAAGGACGGCTTCGATACCCGCTATATTGATGCGGCAAAGGAGCTGAAAATAACCAACATGCGCTGGCCAGGCGGGAACTACACTGCCGATTACCACTGGATGGACGGCATCGGCCCCAAAGACAAACGTCCCAAGCTCAAAGACCTTGCCTGGGGATACATCGACAGCAATAAGGTTGGGACCGACGAATGGATAGAACTGAACGAAGCCATCGGATCGGAGAACGTCGTGTGCATCAACGGGGGGACCGGCACACTCGATGAAGCGGCGCACTGGGTGGAATACTGCAATTTGGAGCCCGGGACCTACTACGCCGACCTCCGCGCCAAGCACGGTCATCCGAAACCGTACGGCGTAGTGTACTGGGACCTCGGAAACGAGGTCGACGGCGAGCCATGGATCATCGCGCACAAGGATGCAGACGACTACATCAAGTTCGCAACGGAAGCGGCGAAGATTATGAAGAATGCCGGCGACAGCCTTTCATTTATTATCAGCGGCTCATCGTGGTATACTCCCGATGGGAAATGGGTGGACTGGAATCAGAAGGTGATTACGGGGCTAAGGGACATCGCCGACTATGTTTCGATTCACGGTTACTGGGAAAATTCGCGGGACTACTACACCTACATGGGGCAGAGTGCGATGGATGTGGAGCGGAAGATCACCACGACCGCTGATATCATTTCGGTTGTCAGATCAAAATACATGATGACACGATCGATCTTTGTCGCCTTCGATGAGTGGGGCGCGTTCGGCAGAAGCTTGCTCTCCACGCTTGCAATGGCGCAGTACTTCAATTCGTTCATCCGCCATGCCGATGTGGTGAAGATGGCGAACTTCACTTTGCTGACATCCATTCTGGATCGGGACAGGGAAGGAAGACTTTTCAAGTCGCCGCTCTTCTATACGTTCAAACTCTTTTCAAACAATTGTCTGGGCAGCTCGCTCGATGCGTCGGTGCAATGCGACACATTCAGCACGAGCAGCTACTACAAGGACATTCCGTATCTGGATGTCACGAGCGTTTATGACAAGGAGACGAAGTCGCTCGTCGTCAACGTGGTGAACCGACACAAAGAGAAAGCGATAGCCACGGAGATCGTGAGCCAGTCAGGTACCTTTGCAGGAAGGGCCACTGTGCAAGAGATCAACGGCGAGGATATTCAGGCCCCGTACACGTTCGAGAAACAGAAGCAGTATGTCCCGGTGCCGAAAGAGATTGAAGCAAAGGGAAACAGGTTCACTTATTCGTTCCTCCCACATTCGTTCACGCAGATAACTGTGAGAATTGATTAGCGGAGTGTAGCTCCCGGAAGAGAAACGAACCTGACGGAAGCACGATCATGAACACAACAGTAGCGTGCCTGTTCGTTGGGTTGATTTCACTGGCGGCTGACGCGCAAATGAAGAAAGCTGATATATCCGGCATCAAGAACAAGTTTTTGAATATTCCCTATGCGACGGTATCGCATGCCCAAGAACTCGACATTTGTCTTCCTCATGAAAATAACGGTCCCTCCTCGGCTATTCTTTCGATCCACGGAGGCCACGGACCACTTGGAGCCGTCTATTTTGATGTAACCTCCGGAATGCAGGGTGATACGTCGCCGTTGTCGTCTCTGATTCCGAATTGGCGCAAGATTACTTTTCATAAGCTTGGCTTTTCATAAACTCTGCTAAGGTGACAGAATGAAACGGGGATTAACGATTTTCGTATTCCTTTCTGCATTTGGCGCGATTTGCGCTGCGCAGAACGGTGATTTGAAAAAGGATTCAAAACCCGCTCCGACAAATGTTCCGGGAGTCGAATTTCCCAGAGTAGATTCTCAACGAAGAGCCATCTTTCGTGTTGAAGCTCCCAATGCACAAAAGGTCCAGCTCGATCTGAGAGAGGTCTATGATATGGTGAAGGGTGAAGATGGTGCCTGGACGGTAACGACTAAACCACTGGACCCGGGATTCCACTATTACTATCTCATGATCGACAGTTTTCGTTTTGCAGATCCAGCGAGCGAGTCGTTTTTTGGTGTTGGGAGGATGATGAGCGGGATTGAGATTCCTGCTCCTGATCAAGATTTCTATACAGCGAAGAGCGTTCCTCATGGGCAAGTACGGGAGTGCTATTATCTGTCGGAAGTAAGAAAGGGCTATAACAGATTCTGCGTTTACACACCACCGGATTACGATAACAACGTAGAAAGACGTTACCCGGTACTTTATCTTCAGCACGGGATGGGTGAGGATGAACGAGGTTGGGTTACACAGGGGAAGTTGAATATCATCATGGACAACATGATCGCCGGGGAGCGCTGTAAACCAATGCTCGTCGTAGTTAGCAACGGTGACATAGGTGCGATGTTCAGGCCCAAACCAGGAGAAGATATCAATGAAGCCCGGAGGCACTTTGGCGAGAATTTCACTCCTATGCTGTTACATGAGATTATTCCATATGTTGAAAAGACATTTCGCGTGCTGACCGACAGGGATAACCGGGGAATGGCCGGTCTATCGTGGGGAGGGTACCAGACATTCCAAATCGTGCTGAATAATCTTGACAAGTTTTCATACATGGGAGGCTTCAGCGGCGCAGGTCTGTTCCATCCCCAAACAGATCTCAAGACAGTTTACAATGGCGTGTTTAGCGATAGTGCGGCATTCAACAAGGAGGTTCACGCATTCTTCCTCGGTATTGGATCCAAGGAAGGACCACGCATGAAGACACTGAGCGAGGCGCTACAGAAGGCGGGAATTCATAACACGTATTTTGAATCGGAAGGAACAGCTCATGAATGGCTGACCTGGCGTAGGTGCCTCTGCCAATTTGCACCGTTGCTTTTCAGAAGGTAAACACTTCTTGTTTGTTGTGTCGAGCTCTGGTTGCCGATCCAAAAGAGCATTTCGGACGCACAGTATGAGTTTTTGAAAAGCAACGCACCAATGATTAACAGCAACCTGAAGCTTCTATGGGTCGCGATGGGTGGCAAGGAAGATATGGCATACGGCAATTGCCAGATTATGCTTCCGAAATTTGAAGAGTTGAATATCAAGTTTGTATATTACGAATACCCTGGAGGGCACACCTGGCCGGTGTGGAGAAACGGTCTCTACAACCTGGCGCCGTTCTTGTTCAAGTAGACATGGAACCTTACCTCCCCTTGATCGCAAACAAGAGAATTGTCCTAACTAAACAAGTAAGGATTCTTTCTTCAAGAAATGGACGGAGGCAAAAATGAATAGACTCAAGATACAATCTCTGTTCGGTGGAATGGTCGCGGCGATGATGATTTGGTGCTCAACTGTATCCAACGTCTACGCTCAGCTTGTGACCAACGGAGGCTTCGAGAGTTCTGACGTTGGTGTCATTTCAAACATCGCTTCAAACTATGATGTCAAAAGTTGGTTTATTCAAGTTGTCTCAAGTATCGATCCGCAGCCTGTGTTCGAGATCGTAAGCGACACCGTTGAGCAGGGAAGCCGCGCACTGAAAGTCACCGTTCGCGGCCTGGGATCAAATCAATGGGATATTCAGGTAGTGGCAGACAGTATCCCAGTTACGCCGGGCGGAACGTACAGCTACTCAATTTGGGCCAAGGCACTTAATCCCGGAGCCCAGGTAAATTTCACGATGGGGAACTACGCATATACCGAGTACAAAGCGATCCGCCCCGCTACCCTTACTACTCAGTGGCAGAAGTTTACCATGCAGTTCACTGTGAATGACAATCAGACCGTTATTCGCGGTCCTGTTCATTTCAATTATGCGCTGAACGCGGAAAACACCATCTACATCGACAATCTGCAGATCGTTGATGTTAATGCAGGCAAGAAACCTGTGATTGTAGAGGCCGAATCTGGTCAGCTCGGCGGCCATTTTAAGGTCTTGCAGGATGGCGGTGTCACTTATGTCACCACAGATACAAATTGGACAAGCCTTACCAGTCCCGGGGACACGAGCCGCATGATTACATATCAGGTGCCATTTGCCGATTCGGGGTCATACAATTTGTTTGCACGCGTTCGTGTCGGTCCAAATGGATATGATGATGACAGTTTCTTCTACGGTAACGGATTCGGCCAGAAGAGTGATACTGCAGCCAGCGACTGGATCTTCAGCAATGGCCTCGCAAGTGGGGGGTTCACGAGTTCCACGGCTTTTGTGGATGGACCGGGAACGGCTGGCAACAGTGTCTGGAAGTGGGTCAACCTGACCAAGAATCCTTACCAGGGCGCAAAAGGAGATGCTTTCGTCGTAAGCTGGGACAGCCTTACGAGGACCTTTCAGATAGGCAGCCGTGAGAACGGATTGGATATTGATAAGATAGCTTTCGGCAAGGCGTATCTGTACTTCACCGTAGCAAATCTTGATAGCATACAAGCTGGCTCGACCTCCATGCAGTCGGTAGATACGGGCACTGTATGGAATGGTCCGGCGTTTGCAGCCGGGATGTCCAAATTCATCGGTTGTACCTACAATAGCGCGGATCCGAATTTTCTTAATTACTGGACCCAGGTTACTCCCGGGAATGCAGGTAAATTTGGTTCGGTAGCTGTCTCTGCTGACTCATCGCAATGGAATTGGACCACCCTGGATGCAGCTTACAGTTTGGCACTACACAATCATTTGGTTTTCAAAGATCATTGTTTGATTTGGGGGCAACAGCAGCCGGCGTGGCTAACAGGTTCTGGGTTAGATTCGGCCCAACAGGCAAGCGCAGTTGAACAATGGATTCGATTGGTTGGTAGCAGATATCCTGGAATGGACATGATCGACGTCGTCAATGAACCTCTTTCAGGACATAACCCCGCACCATACCGAGCTGCATTAGGCGGTGGCGGCTCTACAGGATGGGATTGGGTCATATGGGCTTTCACGAAAGCAAGGCAATATCTGCCCAACACAAAATTACTGCTGAATGACTACAATATCATCAATGACAATTCGAACACGACCTCCTATCTCCAGATCATTAATCTGCTGAAAGACAGAGGTCTGATCGACGGCATTGGTGTGCAGGGGCATCGCTTTGAGCTAGAAAGTGCGGATACGAATGTAATGAAAAGCAACTTGGACCGGCTTGCTGCAACAGGATTACCGATTTATATTTCCGAGTTCGATCTGGGAAACCTTGGCAATGCCGGTACTCCTGATGACCTTCAACAGCTACAGCTGTACCAAAAAGTATTTCCGATCTTGTGGAGACATCCGGGAGTAAAGGGAATTACTATATGGGATTATCTGGAAGGGCAGACCTGGCAAAGCACTTGTTACCTCGTTCGCTCTGATGGTACCGCCAGACCTGCACTCTTGTGGCTGGCTCAATACGTAGCGAGCAATCCGACTGGCATAGGACAAACGGTGTCGAGCTTGCCCTCAGATTTTCGATTGGAACAGAATTTCCCTAACCCGTTCAACCCGACTACGAACATCAGGTACAGCATCTCCAAGACATCAAAAGTGACGTTAAGGGTTTTTGATCTCTTGGGGAGAGAGGTTCAATCGTTGGTAAACACCGTGCAGGCACCTGGCCAGTATACAGTTACGTTCAGCGGTCGGGATCTCGCGAGCGGGGTCTATTTCTATCAACTCACTGCTGGAAGTTTCACGAAGACACAGAAGCTCATGGTGCTCAAGTAATCCGGCCTTTGACTTTCGTGCATGGTACGGCGCCCATAGGGTGAACATCGGAATCAGAAGAGCGCCTTGAGGGCGCCGCAGTATTCTCGCACACAACACGTCATGAAGAATTCCATCACGACCTCAGACTTCGGCGCGAGTTTCGTCATGAAAGAACTATCGTATCTTCTCGTTCTGATGACCATCGTATCTCGTAGCCTGTTTCCTCAGGCGATTTCAAGAACGGCCACCGATACACTGACGCCTCCGGTTCAATTGACCGCAGACCAGGATCATGAACGGTTGATGAGACTGCTCGACATAGATTCGCTTCGACCCGGTCCGTCTGGAAATCCCACTGCACCAAATGCAGCGAACTCGGACGAGTCCGTAGCCAACCCTTGTCCCGAGCTTCCTGATCCGCTGAGATTGAACGATGGTCAGAGAGTCACCACCGCTGATATGTGGTGGAACCTGCGCCGCCCGGAAATAAAGGAATGGTTTGATAGAGAAATCTATGGCAGGGTGCCGAAGGATATCCCAAAGGTTGAATGGGAAATCATCAGTACTTCGAAAGACACAAATGCACAGATACCGGTCACTACGAAGAAGCTCTTGGGGCACGTCGATAATTCATCGTGTCCTTCTATCAAAGTGGACATAGATTTGGCTTTAACAGTGCCGGCGGATGCCAAAGGTCCTGTCCCGGTCATGATGGAATTTGGTTTTAGATTTCCCCCTGGATTCAAGATCACCGAGCAGATGAGAAGGTTTGTGGACTCCATGTCCAGCTGGCAGCGCCTGGTATTGTCGAGGGGCTGGGGTTATGCGATTCTCATTCCCACGACCGTTCAGGAAGATAATGGCAAGGATCTCACGAGCGGAATCATAGGTATCACGAACAGGGGTCAGCCGCGCAAGCTGGATGACTGGGGTGCGTTGCGCGCGTGGGCGTGGGGTGCGAGTAGGGCTTTGGATTGTCTCGAAACCGATAAATCAGTTGATGGTAAGAAAGTAGGCATCGAGGGTCTTTCGCGATACGGAAAAGCAGCTTTGGTAACCATGGCTTATGACGAGAGATTCGCCATCGCTTTCGTGGGTTCCTCCGGCGCAGGCGGTGCAAAACTCCTTCGGCGGAATTTTGGAGAACAGGTGGAGAACATCGCTTCCACCGGCGAGTACCACTGGATGGCCGGCAATTTCCTGAAATATGCCGGTCCGCTCACTCCATGCGATCTCCCGGTCGATGCTCACGAGTTGATAGCCATGTGTGCGCCGCGACCGGTCTTCATTAGCTGCGGTTCGCCCAACGTTGAAGGGAACTGGGTTGATGATAGAGGACAATTCATGGCAGCTGTTGCGGCGGGACCGGTTTATAGACTCCTCGGCAAGAAAGATCTGGGAACGACTGATTTCCCGCCCATGGAGACTCTCTTGATTGACGGAGAACTAGCGTTCCGTCAACATAAGGGAGGACATACCACCGGGCCTAACTGGCCGACTTTTCTAGAATTTGCCGAACGATATCTTGATCGATGATGGTCGGCCCATAGAACTCAGAACAGAAACAGGGCCAGCGAGACAATACAACGCTAGAACACGCTTCTTTCTTGGTCATCCAACCGATGAATGCCGTCTCTGCGAATGAATAACAGCAAATGGATTTACCTCTGTGTTTCTTCTTGGTGTCTCGTTATGCGCTTCGATCATTCTTGTGATACAACTTTCCATTACAAGTCCGTTCATCTATTTTTTCTTACTATTTCTTCCTTTCTTTTTCGGCGGCATTGTCTATGCACAGATATACAAGAACTACGCAGAGCTAAGTTTCAAGCTCTACGCATCTGATTTGTCCGGAGCAGCACTTGGCTCTCTCGCTTCTCTCGCTTTGTTCAGCATTTTTGGGGCATCGAATATTGTTTTCTTCTTGGCCCTGGTGATGTTCGGCTTGTCGGTAGGCTCCTTGGGGCAACAGATACCTACAACGAGAAAGGTTAATCTGTATTCAATTCTCGTTGTGTCCTTTGGAGCTCTCCTTTACAACGGCAAGATGGAGTTCTTGGGCCGTATCCCGATCGGGAATTTTCCAGAAAAGGATTTCTATCACGTTTATCCGGATCCGACTATCCGTTCTCAAATCATCG
>CAYZRX010000077.1:0-4337 GCA_964480945.1 uncultured Ignavibacteriaceae bacterium
ATTCTCCTGTTGTTCGGTTTCTACCGCGTAAACCGTGTCATCGTCGATCTTACGGATCGCCAGCAGCTTGAAGACGAGCGAAGGCTTATCACGGAGGCACTGGCGGCGAGCGAGAGCAGGTATCGGAGGTTTTTCCAGGAAGACCTGTCGGGCAACTTCATCTCCACGCCGGAGGGGAAGATCCTCGCGTGCAATCCTTCGTTTGCGGAGATCTTCGGCTATGACTCCCCCGAGGAGATCGTTAGTGTCGATGCGAACTTGCTCTACGAGAGTCCCCAGGCGCGCGAGGAGTATATTCAGACGCTCCGCCAGAAACGCAGGTTGGTAAACCATCGGGAGAAGATGAAGAGGAGGGACGGGGGCGACATTTATCTGACGGTGAACATCAACGGGGAGTTCGATGAAGATGATGGACTCGTTCAGATTCAAGGGTATGTGATTGACGAGACCGAGCGGGTGAAGGCCCAGCAGTCACTCCGGGCCAGCGTCGAGCAATTCCGCGTCGTCTTCGAGGAGAGTCCGGTCGGCATGACGTTGGTCAACCTCGATATGGAGATCATCCGGGCGAACAAGGCGTTTTGCTCGATGATCAGGTATTCGGAGGAAGAGATCAAGGAGATTTCGATTCGAGGCTTCACGCATCCGGAGGACTTGACGAAAGATCTCCCGAATCTGCGACGGTTACTGAAAGGAGAGATCTCGGGCTACCAAGTCGAAAAACGGTACATCGCCAAGACAGGTGAAGTGATCTGGGGGCTGGTGACGACCTCCGTCGTGCGCGAGGGAGATGGTCCTCCACTCTACGGAATCAGAATTATCGAGGATATCACGGCCCGGAAGAAGGGAGAACGAGACCTGGAGCGCTCACTCTCGCTCCTTCGGGCAACGCTTGACTCCACGGCTGACGGCATCCTCGTGGTCGACCGGCAGGGACGCATCGTCAGTCACAACAAAAGGTTTCGTGAGATGTGGCGCATCCCTGACTCCATTCTCGAGACGGGAGAGGATCAGAAAGCGTTGCAGTTCGTTCTTGAGCAATTGGAAGATCCTGAAGGATTTCTCAGGAAGGTTCAGGAGCTTTACGGTCAGGCTGAAATGGAGAGCTATGATTGGATCCGGTTCAAGGACGGCCGCGTCTTCGAGCGGTACTCGAAGCCTCAGATGATCGGCGGGGAGACCGTCGGGCGCGTATGGAGCTTTCGAGACGTAACGGATCGGGAGCTTGCTGACGCGCGCCTCAGGCTGTCGGAAGAGAAGTACCGTACGCTCTTCGAGCAATCGAAAGACGTCGTCTTCATCAGCACGCCGGACGGCAAGTTCCTGGATATCAACCAGGCCGGTGTGGATTTGTTTGGCTTCCCGAGCAAGGAGGAGCTTCTGAAGGTAAACATCGGGCGGGACTTGTATGTGGATCCGATGAATCGGCGAAGATCGACCGAGCTTCTTGCAAAATACGGCTACTTGAAGGATCACGAGAGCCTGGTTCGACGAGCCGACGGAAAGAGGCTCCTTGTCCTCGAGACGACAACAGCTGTCCCCGATGAGCACGGCAAGATTGTTGCATATCGAGGAATTCTCCGGGATGTGACCGAACAGCGCCGGTTGGAGGAACACCTGCGACAGGCCCAGAAGATGGAGAGTATTGGAACCCTTGCCGGGGGCATCGCTCACGACTTCAATAATATCCTGGGAATCATCCAGGGCTATCTCGCCAGCCTTGAAGAGCCGATCCTCGATCGAGAGAAGCTCAGCCACAACCTTGACGCGATCAGAAGAACGGTCGCCCGTGGCACGGGTCTCGTCGGCCAACTCCTCGCATTTGCGCGACCGGCGGGCGCGCAGCTCGAAAATGTCGACGTAAACGAAACCATCTCCGACCTCTCGAGGCTGGTTTCGGACACCTTCCCGGAATCCGTTCATTTTGACTTGCAGATGGGCAAGAACGTCCCTCACGTTCTCGCAGACTCGAGTCAACTTCAACAAACAATCCTCAATCTGTGCCTGAACGCTCGTGATGCCATTCTCGAAGGCCTCGACTCTGAGCGCAGCGAGGGTGTCCTTTCGATTGAAACAGGCGTCGTTCTGGGGAGCGAGATCATAGGGCGATTCCCTGGGGCGAGCCACGATCGGTATGTGACGATCTCGGTCACCGACACCGGGACCGGAATGAGCGACGCGACGAAAAGCCGGATCTTTGAACCGTTCTTCACGACAAAGGGTCCGGGTAAAGGAACCGGGCTTGGGCTCGCCGTGGTCTATGGGATTGTGAGCACCCACCGCGGCTTCATCGAGGTTGAGAGTGCTCCAGGCTCCGGTACGTCGATGCGGCTCTTTCTGCCTGCGACCCTCGGCTCTCCTGAAACCACGGCGGCTTCCTCCGCTGAAGAGACGACGCCGCAGGGATTTGGCGAAACGATTCTTCTGGTCGAGGACGAGGAAACCTTGCTTAATCTGCTACAGACGCTCCTCGAGGAAAACGGGTATCGCGTCCTCATCGCGAAAGACGGGCAGGAAGCGATGGACGTCTTCAGGGATCATCAAGCTGAGATCAGCCTCGTGCTCTCCGACATGGGACTACCGAAGCTCGGTGGCTGGGAGGTCCTTCAAAAGATGAAGGAGGTCGATCCCAGGGTCAAATGCATTCTCGCAAGCGGTTATCTCGATCCGGATCTCAAGCTTGAGATGATCAAAGACGGCGCGGTGGATTTCGTGCAGAAGCCGTATGTCCCTCATCTCATCCTCACTCGCATTCGGAGCACGATCGACGGGTTCGGCTCGGAATATCGTTCTCACGAATAGTTCCGCTTGGCCCGGAATCGCTCTCAGACGGACGCTCGATTCACGCGGGCAAACTTGATATTCATTTTGCTTTTCCTTAAGTTCTCTCCTGCATAGTCAGCGGCCGGCATCACTCACTCTCGAAGGAGAAATATCGAGGAATTCGCTACTGCACCAGGTGGTCGGTCCTCCTGGAACATTCTTTTCTCGTGTCGGATATAGCATTCGTATAGACAGGTAGGGTTGCGTGAAAAGAGGTAGCGAATTACGGAACTCGGGAGGGAGGGGGTGGACTGCCCCAGCCACGTGGGGATCGACAGTCTTGTCGGTGACGCTCTTTGTTTGTTTTTCCTTCCTCGGTTTGTCCTTCCCTTCGGAAGCATCCACGATGGGGCGTGTAGCGCCCGCGGCGAACGAATCTGCGCGGCTGGCGGCGGCTTGGCCGAACGGTGAGAAGCTGGACTTAGAAGGCTTGAACCTCGAGGTCGGGTCTGGCCTTCAGCAGGACACTACCCGGCGGCGAGCGGGCGGAGGGCTGTCGCGCCGCGCGCGGGCTCTGCTGAAGAAAGGCGCTTCGGTGGATACCTCCCAGGCTACCCTTACCCCCGCGCAGATCCTGGAAATGATCCGATCCATGCCGCGCGACTCTTCAGCGCGACTCGAGCAGTTTCTGTACGTCCGTCGGGATTTGCCGATGGTTGATTTGATGCAGCACAAGACATCCCCCCTGTTCCTCCCGGATCCGCTGCAGGTCAGAACCCAGGTAGTGCTGGATTCCACCCGCTACGTCTATCACTTCCGCCGTGCCGTTGGTGACTACGACACCCGGGTTCCACTCGACCTGAGCTTGGAGGAGTACCTGAGCGTGCACATGCAGCAGACGATACGCAAGAACTGGGAGGACCTTGCGCAGGCGTACCAACTTACCTCGCAAAAGAACAAAGGGCTCGGGGAGCTCTTCGGTCAGGTGACCAACATCGAGATCCCGGTCCCGAAGAATCCGCTCTTCAGCATCTTCGGTCCCAACGTCATCCGGCTGAGCATCAACGGGGCCGTCGACATCCACGGAGCTTTCCGCAACACCAAGTCTGATTTGTTCGCCAACAATCCTCTTGCCCAGAGCCGCAGCGAGCCTGACTTCAGCCAGGAGGTACAGGTCAATGTGAAGGGGACCATCGGTGACAAGCTGAACATCGATGCGGACTGGAACACACAGCGCCAGTTTGAGTACGAGAACCAACTGAAGGTGCGCTACACCGGGTATGCAGATGACATCGTCCAGAGCGTGGAAGCGGGCAACGTTTCTCTGGCGACGAATTCTTCCTTCATCTCCAGCAGTGCCGCGCTCTTCGGCATCAAGACCGGTCTGCAGTTCGGTCCGTTCAAATTAACCACCGTGGCTTCCCAGAAGAAGGGCCAGATCCGGGAGCTAACCGTCTCGGGCGGCGGGAGGCCCACGCCGTTTCAAATACGCGCGACTGATTACTCCCGCGATCACTACTTCGTCGACACGTCCTATATCGCGTGGTTTGACTCCAGCTATCTCAATATCCCGCCGC
>CAYZRX010000077.1:4437-19180 GCA_964480945.1 uncultured Ignavibacteriaceae bacterium
GTCGACACGTCCTATATCGCGTGGTTTGACTCCAGCTATCTCAATATCCCGCCGCACGTCGACCCGAACAAGGAGATCCGTGACATTGAGGTCTGGGTCACGCGCATCGGCATCGAGGATCCCAATGAACGCGATGTCGTGGCGTTTATGAATGTCAACAGGGTGCAGCAGACGCAGAACGATCTCATCGCCCGCGCCGAGGATTACGACGCGGTGCCCGGTGAACTCGAGGTAGGGCGATTCATCCGGCTGGACCCCAACACGGACTACACGTTCGACAAATATGCAGGGTATATCACGCTGAACCGCTCCCTTCAGCCGCAGCAGGCGATCGCGGTCGCGTACACCGTCCCCGACCCCACCGATCCCAGGAAAAGTGCCGACATCGGCAACTTCAGCTCGCGTGACACGTCGAGGGCCCTGAAGCTGGTCATGAAGCTGGTGCGGCCCGCGAATCTGGGTCCGCAATTCAAGACCGCGTGGCGCTTGATGTTGAAGAACATGTACCCGCTGGGGGTCCGCGGAATCAAGAAGGAGGGATTTGAACTGAAGGTCTTGTATGAGACCCCGGGGACAGAGCCGCAGGATAATCTCCTCGGTACATTCAATCTGCTGGAGGTGCTCGGCTTGGATCGTTACGGCGAGAGTCCCGGTTCACCTCCGGATGGGAAGTTCGACTACGCCCCCACGCTGACGATCGATGAAGCGAGGGGGGAATTGATGTTCCCGCGCGCCGAACCGTTCCGCGAAGGAATCCGACGCTACTTCCTCTCGAAGGGGCGGACCATCGCCGAGGCGGATTCCTTTGCTTTCAGCGAGGTGTACGATACGACCTTCAACGGCGCGACGAACAGTCAGCACAACAGGTTCCTCATCACCGGCACCAGCACGGGATCGATGGCGGCGAGCTACAACATCGGTTTCAACGTGGTCGAAGGAAGCGTCAAGGTGCTTGTGAACGGAACCCCCGCCCCGCCGAACGCGTATACTGTGGACTATATTTCGGGTCAGGTGAACATTCGGGACCAAGGCCTCCTGGTCCCCGGCCAGAATCTCCAGATCCAGTATGAGGCGAACGACCTGTTCCAGCTGGCGTCCAAATCGCTCCTGGGCGCGCGGGGTGAACTGACGCTGGGGAAAGCTTCAGCGCTAGGGTTCACGATCATGAACTTGAACCAACAATCGTTGAGCGACAAGGTGCGGCTCGGCGAGGAGCCGATCAGCAATACCATTATGGGGGTTGACGGGGGAACGACCCTCGACCTGGATTTTCTGACGCGTGCGCTCAATTGGCTGCCGGGAGTTCAGACGAATGCTCTCTCCAGCCTCACGTTTCGCGGTGAGGGCGCATATATGAAGCCGGACCCCAACACCCGCAAGAGCCCGATCTCCCAGGACGGCGGGAAAGGTGTTGCCTACATCGATGACTTCGAGGGGGCGCGCAAGTTGATTCCTTTGGGTGTTAATTTCGGGGCGTGGCGTCAGGCGGCAATCCCCGACTATGACGCCTCCCTCGATGACCCCACGAAACTGACGCTCAGCGAGAAAATGGAGTACGAGGGGAGGTTGACCTGGTACAATGTTTTGCCGAGTGATGTCACCCCGAGGGATCTTCGCCCCAACAAGAGCATTGTTCCCGAGGAAAACCAGGTCACCGTCCTGAATTTGTACTTCAAGCCCCGGGAACGAGGCATGTACAACTACTCAATGAATCTGGATACGAAGCTTCGCGCTCACCCTGACCAAGCGTGGGCCGGGGTGCAGACGCTCATCGGCTCCATCTCGACGAATCTGTTGGACGAGAATATCAATTTCATCGAGATATGGGTCCGGCTCGACAAAGTCCAGCCCACCATGAAGCTGAACGTTGATCTCGGCATTCTCAGCGAGGTTGTCATTCCGACTCCTCCTGTCAAAGGCCTGAAGCTCCACACCGAGGACGGGCTCGACGGGAGCATCCTCAACGGGATCCTGCGGCCGGGCGAAGACATCGGTATAGACGGCCTCTCGGACGGTGAGGAGAAACAGCAATTTGCCGACTTCATCAACAAATATCCTGAATACGCCAACGATCCTTCCGCCGACGATTGGATCAGGCCGGGTCTCGGCTCGCTCAACCCCGAAGACTACAACGGCGTCAACGGAACGGAGGGAAACGGGCAAAGTGATGCCGGTCGATTTCCGGACACGGAGGATCTGAATCGTAATAACGTTCAGGATCGAATCAACAGTTACTACGAGTACGAGTTACCGCTGGATACCAACAGCACAGCCTTCCGCCAGTACGTGACCGGCGGCGCGAACGATTGGTATCAGATACGCATACCGCTGAATGAATACACGCGCAAGGTAGGGGATCCGTCGTTGTCGACGGTTGAGGGGATTCGTGTCTGGATGACCGGCGCGACCGAGAGCGCTCTCGTGCGGATTGCCGAGCTGAACCTGATCGGCAATCAGTGGCAAGAGCTCGTGAAGAATGACAGCTCCTTCCGCGCAAGCGTGATCAATCGCGAAGACAATCCGGAATACACCTCTCCTCCCGGCCTTCCGCTTCTCACGGACCCGACGCGGCCGGATCTTAACATCAAGCTGAACGAGCAGTCGCTCGATCTGGTGATCAACGGCCTGAAGGACGGGGAATCGCGGCAGGCTCTGAAGCTCTTTACGGTACGCCCGTTGGACCTGTTCAGCTATCGCGCGATGAAGATGTTCGTACACGGTGATGAGAAGCCGGGATCGCGACTGCGGTTCAGGGACACCACCGACTATGATCTGGAAATCTTTCTCCGCTTCGGATCCGATTCCTTGAACTACTACGAGTATCGAGAGCCGATCAGACCGGGATGGGATCCGATGAATGATGTGAACATCAACTTCGGCCAGATTACCGCCCTCAAGCTCGGCCGGGACAGCGTGCAGGGTTTCAGCGCCCGCGTGCCGGTGCCCGGCGGTCCACCGGGGGCAACGTTTCAGGTGCGGGGGAACCCGACGCTGACGAATGTTCGGTTGATTATCATCGGGATCGAGAATCCACTGAACAAGGGGTCGACGGTCGTGAACGGTGAGGTGTGGGTCGATGAGCTGCGATTGACCGATGTGGATGACACGCCGGGATGGGCCTATCGCTTCGATACCTCTCTCAAGCTAGCGGATATCGGCAACATTGCGGTGAACATGACCCAGCGAGATCCAAACTTCCATGCGCTCGAGGATCACTTTGGGACGCGTAATACGGATCGAAACTGGGGGCTGAGTGCCTCGCTCGCGTTCGAACGATTCCTGCCGCAAAGTTGGGCGGGAACGACTCTCGCCTTCTCGTACTCTCACCTAGAGCAGGTCCAGAATCCCAAGTACATGCCGGGCACGGACATCCTCGTCGCCGAAGCGGCTCAGCGGACAGCCGACGTGGCGCAGGCGGATGGAGCATCTCCGGGGGAGGTGAAGCAGGTCGCTGATTCCGTCCGGCTGCGATCGCAGACCGTCAATGTCACGGATACCTACGCTGTTCCCAGCATCAGGTTCAACATACCGAGCAGCAGCTGGCTCGTCAGCGAAACGGTCAACAAGCTGTCGTTTGCGTATTCGTACACCACGACCTCGCGCAGAAGTCCGGTCACGTTGACGTTAAACCAGTGGCAGTGGAACGCGCGCGGAGCTTATGCGCTGCAGTTCGGTCAGAAAAACTATGTGTCGCCCTTTGCGTTGATTGGCGACTTTTTCCTCTTTCAACCGTGGAAAGACCTGAAGTTGTTCTACTCGCCTCGCAACTTCAACGTGTCCACGACGTTTGCGCGCGGCCAGACGTTCGAGCAGGCGCGAGATCAAACAGCACCAAAGCCGATCGTTCGGAATTTCGCCTCCTCGCGATCGATGAGCTTTTCGTGGCAGTTCACGGAGGGCGGACTGCTTAATCTCGCGACCGACTATTCGGTCGATATTCAGAGCAGCCTCCTCAATTTCGAAATGGATTCGCTCGGCCACCAGCGCTCGTTTTCGGCCATCCTTGGGGATATGTTCGGGAAGGCGAAGCTGATCGATTTTGGAACGGATCTCTCCTACGGCCAATCGATCAACTTTAACCCCCGGCTCACGGTGCCTCCCATCTTGAAGCTTGACAAATTCGTGTCCGCCACGACGCGCTATTCGGCGCGGTACGACTGGACCAACAACCCTCAAGCGGGGAACTTGGGCAAAAGCGCGGCGAGCAGCGGGAATCTGAGCATGACGTTTGACCTGAACCTGCGCGCGATCGGCGACGAGATCTGGTCCCCTCCTCGTCCGGCTGCGGCTCCGCCTCCCGGCGATACTACGAAAGGGAGCGAGGGGCTCGACTTCTGGGGCGGCCTGGATCGCCTCTCACGGGTTCTGTTCAAGACGCCGATCTTTGACTTCGAGAAGTTCAACATATCATTCTCCCAGCAGAATCGGAGTCAGAACAGCGGTGTCGTCGGCCGGGCCGGATTTGCGAACGTGTTCGGCCGCGTGCCGTTCTTTCAGAGTTCGCTCCCGGAGAACGGGCCATCGTTGATGTATCAATTGGGGCTATCGTCCGATCCAAGTGGGGACGTCATCGTGAAATCCAAGGGAGGCTTTCCTTTCCTGACCGGATACACGCTGCCCGGGCCCAGGGCACCGAATGGGAATCTCGTCGATATGTACGGGCAGAAGAATACGATCGCCATGAGGACCTCTCGGCCGCTGTGGGAAGGAGCAAGTCTGGAGTTCAATTGGAACGTCGGGTGGTCTTATAATGTGAACCGGACGCTGCAGTCGGATTCGCTCGGTGTCGCGCACGAAATCAGCAGCGTTATCAGCGGCGATGTCGATCGATCGTTTCTCTCGTTTCCGCAGGTGCTCTTTTTCAAGTTCTTCCGGACGAGCATCCAGGATGTGCAGAACCTCTACGGAAGCCTCCGGGCTGATCCGACAGACACCCGCCCCGATGACGCAAAGCTGGCCGACGCGTTTGAAAACGGGCTGGAAGCTCTTCCTTTTGCGCGCAAATTCCTTGGCGACATTCTCCCGCGGGTAAACTGGACCTTCCACTGGGATGGTCTCGAGAAGCTTCCGCTGCTCAGCACTATCGCCTCGAAAGTGACCTTGGAACATAGCTATCAATCCGACTACAAGCGCCGGTGGAAAATCTCCCCGGACGGCAATGAAGTAACCGAGGCGCAGCAGGTCACGTACGGCTTTTCGCCGCTCGTCGGTCTCACGTTCGCTTTCAAGGGGATGTCGAAAGGGAGCTTCGGGGCGACGTTTCGTGTGGGGACCTCCACGGATTACGATCTCGTCCCAGCCGCAAAGAACATCGTAGAATCGGCGTCAACGGACATTTCGGTGACGGCGAATTACTCGCGGCAGGGGTTTCAGTTTCCGTTCTTCGGATTGTTGCTGTCGAATGATATCGACATCAGATTATCGTACAGCTACTCGAAGACCTCGCGCCGTGTCTACGACATGAGTGCGTCGGTCTTCAAACCGGACGGAACACCGATGGAAGGGATGAGCCGGACCAACATCGAGCCGCGGATTCAGTACATTCTCAGCGCCCGCGTGACGGCATCGGTGTACTACAAGTACTCCAAGGTGAAGCCGGACGCCGGAGGGTCGCGCATACCCGGATCCACGACAAACGAGATGGGTGTAGACGTGCGCGTTTCTATACAGCCGTAGCTCGGGGCGCGGCACCACATTTAAGACTGCCGGACAGCGTTCTTCGCGCGCAGTCGCCGGGCACCTGGAAACGGTAGATGTCGTGTGCTGGCAGGAGATGGCTATGAGCTTTCGCAAACCACTCGCCAGATTGTGCTTCGGCGGTGCCAAGTTCTCGAGTGGGGTTCTTTCCGGGGATCAACACTGGCGGGGCACGCATGGTCGTTTCGGTAAATCTTGGTGGCCGCAAGGTTCGCAGGACTTGACTATTATGAAAAAAATTGCCATTCTCGCATTGAGTTCACGCATATCCTGTCGGAGCCTGATCACCTGGGATTTGGCTCACGCGGGATCACTCAACGACTTAACTTCGGAGGTGAGCTATGATGATCTTCTTCGACGACCAAACGTATATTCTAGCCGCGATCGTCGGCGGTTTCATCATTGGTGGTGCGATTTGGGGGCCAGTGGGAGCCTTTGTTGGCGGAGTCGTAGGACTTCTGTTGGGAGGACTTTTCTAGAATTATACCTGCACCCAACTACTGATCCACTGAGATAGAAGAAGGCACGGATGGAATGTTCCGTGCCTTTTTCTTTCCTCCTTGGGGATACGTATCCGGATCGCGGTATTCAAGAGGCGCCGGCAATGCGGCACAGAGACTGCAAACGCATGTCGAGGAGCCCGATCGTCGCGATATTTTCTCGTGAGGTGCTTTTGTGACTAATTGTGCTAAACCGACTTTTTCACGATGGATCACTCTGATTGATTCTCAGACCATTAATAGGTACTTTTGCTAGGAATGACAACAAGGAAGAGAATACTGTGGATCGATGATGAGATCGACCTGTTGAAGCCCCACGTCCGCCTTCTGGAGGAAAAAGGGTACCAAACCGACACGGCGACAAACGGGGATGATGCGCTTGAGATGGTCCGGGACAAGGGCTACGATCTTGTTTTCCTGGACGAGATGATGCCTGGTATGGGAGGTCTGGAGACCCTTTCCAAACTGAAGGATGTGGATCCCAATCTCCCCATCGTCATGGTGACGAAGAACGAGGCCGAAAGCCTGATGGAGGAGGCGATCGGCAGCAAGATCAGTGACTATCTTACAAAGCCCGTCAATCCCAGCCAAATCCTCATGGCATGTAAAAAGTTCCTGGAGGCCAGGAAGATCACGAGCGAGCATGTCTCGAGGGATTATACTGAAGAGTTCCGGCAGATCTCCCTTGCCCTCATGAACCCGCTCGATTTCAATCAATGGTGGGAGCTCTATACAAAACTGACGGAATGGGATATGGAGTTGGATGCGCATCCCGAGCTCGGTCTGCGGCAAACGCTCCTGGATCAGAAACGGGAATGCAATGCCGAATTCGGCAGGTTTGTCGAGCGCAATTATCGAGATTGGACCGAGCAGGAGACGAACCGGCCGGTCCTCTCGACGGAAGTGCTGGAGAAGTGGGTCTTTCCGGAGCTCGAAAAACCGGGCCCGGTGTTTCTATTCGTCATCGACTGCCTGCGGCTCGATCAATGGCTGGTGATGGAGAGTCTGATGGCCGACTATTTCTCCATCCGGAAGTCTTTCCATTATGGCATCTTGCCGACGGCAACGCCCTACGCCCGCAATGCGATCTTCAGCGGTTTGTTCCCGATCGACCTTGAGAAGCGGTTCCCGGAGATCTGGCAGGCCGGTGACGACGACGAGAACAGCCGGAACAGGCACGAGCATCAACTGCTCGAGAAACTTCTTGAACGCAAGCGCATCCAGCTCAAACCGGAACCGAAGTACGTCAAGATCCTCGATACAGAGTTCGGTCGGCAGGTCGAAAACAATATCCTTTCCTATACCAAGACCAAGCTGACAGCCGTCGTTGTGAATTTCGTCGACATGCTGGCACACGGGCGATCGGATTCTCCCCTGCTGAAGGAAATCGCCCCCGACGAAGCGGCGTATCGCTCGCTGACCCGCTCGTGGTTCCTGCATTCGTCGCTCTTCGGCATGTTCAAAGCGCTCTCGAAGCAAGAGAACGTCACGATCGTGGTGACGACCGACCATGGAAGCGTCCGATGTCTGCGCGGGGCAAAGGTGATCGGTGACCGCGAAGCATCGACGAACCTTCGCTACAAGTTCGGCCGCAACCTCCGCGTGGACCAACGACAGGCGGTGTTCGTGAAATATCCGGCCGATTTCAAGCTGCCGCGCGCGAGCGTCACTACGAATTACATCCTGGCGAAAGAAGACTATTACTTTGTCTATCCGACGGACTACCACAAGTACCTGAGCCAGTACCGGGACAGCTTCCAGCATGGAGGCATCTCCATGGAAGAAATGATGCTTCCGGTGATCATTCTCGAACCGAAATAGACGCACGTTGTGAAGCAACGGTTTACGACATCGTCGGAGCGAGAGACGGTGGAGGTGGCGAAGTCCTTTGCGGCCACCTTGCGTCGTGGCGATGTCATCGCTCTCTCCGGCGAGCTCGGGACCGGAAAGACGCGCTTCGTGAAAGGCATTTGCGAGGCGTTTCAAACTCACCATCAGGTGACAAGTCCCAGCTTCATTATCCTGAACCGGTACGAGGGGGTTGATGAGCGCGGGGCTGAGCTTCTCATCTACCATCTCGATCTCTACCGCGTGCGGTCGCGGAAGGAGATCTACGACATCGGCTACGAGGAGTTCTTCTACGGGGAAGGGATTTGCCTCGTCGAGTGGCCCGAGCTGCTCGGTGACCTTCTGCCTCCTCGCCGGTACGAGGTCCGCCTCAGCTACGGCGCTGGACCGGACCAGCGGGACATTGAGATCCTCGCTGTGACCGGCGAAGCCGCAAGCCCTGCACCACGAAGCCACCCGGTGCAGCAATGATCGTCCTGGGCATTGAAACCTCCACGGCTGTCTGCGCAGCGGGACTTTTCATTGAAGGCAAACCTGAGGTCGAGCGTTCGCTGATTGAGTCACACGTTCACTCTGAGAAGTTGCTGACGCTGGTCCAGGAGGTCGTGGCAGAGGCATCGCTCTCGCTGCGCGACGTGCACGTGGTGGCAGTATCAAGCGGACCGGGTTCGTTCACCGGCCTGCGCATCGGTTTCAGCACGGCAAAAGGGCTCTGTTTCGCCTTGAACAGACCTCTTGTAACGGTTCCGACGTTCGAGGCGATCTCTGTGGCTGCAGGTGCGAAAACGGCTCGAACCTCGGAAATCCTCGTGATGCTCGATGCGAAGAGGGAAGAATTCTATGTGGGCCGATTTGAGAAGACGAAAGATGATGTGAAGAGCCGGGGAATGGTGGAGGTAATGTCGGTTCAGGAGGCCGTGTCACTCATTCGTCGGAATCCGGCCGCACTCGTCATCACCGACAAGGTGGAAATGTTGCGGGGGGAGCGGGCGGAAAGTCCGTTGGTCGAGGACGTTCATCAGTTCTGTTGCGCATCGGTGGTGGCTCGCCTGGGGTATCGTAAGGCGCTGAACGAGGAGTTTGCGGATGTCGCGTCGGCCGAGCCGTTCTATCTGAGAGACTTTGTCGTTCGAACGGCAGTGAAGAACTAGTTTTCAACAACATGTAACTTCGAAGGGTCATAAGGAGGTCGCCATGCCGTGGTTCAGGCGTTCGAAGGAAAACATCTCGCCCGGGGGCCCAAAGAAGGACATCCCCGACGGCCAGTGGACGAAATGCGAAGGCTGCGGTGAGATCATCCACCGGAAGCAGCTCGAGCAGAATTACTACACCTGCCACAAGTGCAGCTATCATTTCCGGATCGGCAGTAAGGAGTATTTCGGCCTGTTGCTGGATCAAAAGACATTCAAGGAAACGGACGCCAAGATGCGCTCGATCGATCCGCTGGGCTTCGTGGACACCAAGCGTTATAGCGACAGGCTGAAGGAGTCCACGCGGAAGAGCGGTCTGAACGAGGCCGTGCGGACCGGGACGGCCAAGATCAACGGAATTCCGGTCGTGATCGCGTGCATGGATTTTTCCTTTATCGGCGGAAGCATGGGTTCGGTCGTGGGGGAAAAAGTAGCCCGCGCGATCGACCGCGCCCTGAAGAAGCGCCTGCCGCTTGTTATCATCTCGGCCACGGGCGGCGCAAGGATGATGGAAGCTGCCCTTTCGCTGATGCAAATGGCCAAGACGAGTGCGAAGCTCGCGCAGCTCTCCGATGCGGGCGTTCCGTACATTTCGGTGTTGACGGACCCGACAACGGGAGGAGTGACGGCGAGCTACGCCATGCTCGGCGACGTCCACATTGCAGAACCCGCAGCGTTGATCGGGTTCGCCGGGCCGCGTGTGATCAAGCAGACGATCGGCCGCGACCTCCCGAAAGGCTTTCAACGATCGGAGTTCCTTCAAGAAAAGGGATTTGTCGACGTCATCGTGCACCGGAAAGATCTGAAGGAAACCATCACGAAGGTCCTTCGGCTGCTGCAGGATTGACCTGGACGACGCGGTGGCGTATGAAGATCCATATACTTGGTGTTCCTATGGACCTTGGTGCAGGTCGGCGAGGCGTCGATATGGGTCCGTCGGCGATCCGGATCGCCGGAATCGCCGAGAAGCTGCGAAGCCTCGGGCACTCCGTCCAGGACGAGGGCGATATAACGACAAAACCTCCGGAGCTCCAGCGGGTTCGAAACGACAAACTAAGGTACCTGCCCGAAATTGTCCGCGCCTGCACGGTGCTTGCCCGGAGGGTGGAGAAGATTCTTCGCAACGACGGCTTCCCGCTCGTTCTCGGGGGCGATCATTCCGTCGCGATCGGCAGCATCGCTGGAGTTGCCTCCCATGCCGTGAAGACCCGCAAGCGACTCGGTGTTCTCTGGATCGACGCGCACGGCGACTTCAATACGGAGCGCAGCACTCCTTCCGGCAACGTTCATGGCATGCCGCTGGCCGCCATGGTCGGCCTCGGGGCGATTGAGCTCACGTCGGTGGGTGGAGACTTTCGAAAAGTCGATCCGAAACATGTTGTGTTGATCGGAACCCGGGACCTCGATGACGGCGAACGCAAGAATATCAAGCAGAGCGGCGTGAGCGTCTTCTCGATGGAGGAGGTCGACAAGCACGGCATGTCCGTCGTTCTCGCAAGAGCATTGCGCAAGCTGCGTGATGTCGATCTGCTCCACGTCAGCCTTGATGTGGACGCAATTGATCCTTCCGTTGCTCCGGGCGTCGGAACTCCGGTCAAAGGGGGGCTCAACTACCGTGAAGCGCATCTGATCATGGAAACGGTATACGAGCATGGCAAGATGACCTCCTTCGAGGTCGTCGAAGTCAACCCGATCCTCGACAACCGCAACCAGTCCGCCGAATTTGCCGTCGAGTTGGTCCAATCGGCGTTCGGGAAGAGAATCATTTGACGATGAAGATCGTCACGCGCATTCAAGAGATTCAGATGCTAGCAGGGTCCCTCCGCGCCCAAGGGAAGCGAATCGGCGTGGTACCCACGATGGGCTATCTGCATGCCGGGCATCGCAGCCTGATCGAGCTCGCGCGGCAGCACAGCGACCGGGTGATCACGACCATCTTCGTCAATCCAACACAATTCGGTCCTGGCGAGGACTTTGAACAGTATCCGCGTGACCTCGAGCGCGACCGAGAGGCGGCGGCTCAGGCCGGTACGGACATCCTTTTCACTCCTCAAACGAATGAGATGTATCCCGCAGGATATGCGACGTACGTCGAGGTCGAAAAAGTCTCATCCATTCTCGAAGGGAAGTTCCGACCGACACACTTTCGGGGTGTCGCGACCATCGTCACAAAGCTCTTTAACATCACAAAGCCGCACGTTGCGGTCTTCGGACAGAAGGATGCTCAGCAGGTGTTTCTCATCAAGAAGCTTGCGGCGGATCTGAACTTCGATCTTCAGATCCTTGTCGCACCGACGGTTCGGGAGGAAGACGGTCTCGCTCTCAGTTCCCGCAATTCCTTTCTCAGCCCCCAGGAGCGGTTGCGGGCCATGGCTCTGAATCGATCGCTCAAGTCTGCGCAATCTCTCATCGCGGGTGGCGAGCGTTCTGCGGAAGCCGTGCGCGCTCAGATGATGGAGATCCTCTCCGGCGCAGAGCCGACGCAGATCGACTATGTGGCCTTCGTTCAGCCGGACACGTTCACGGAAGTGGAGACGCTCAGCCCCCCCTCCGTGCTCGTCGCTCTGGCGGTCCGTTTCGGCCCGACGCGACTCATTGACAACATGGTCATCTTTCTTCCGGAATCAACGTAAGCCGCATGGAGAAGCTACGGGTTACCGATGCGCACCGCAGTTTTGCCGCCGTGATTATGGCAGCCGGGCAGGGGACTCGAATGAAGGACCCGACGCAGGCGAAGGTGTTGTACGAACTCAACGGGAGGCCGATGGTTCACTACGTGGCGGACCTCGCGTACGCGTTGGGAGCGAGAAGGGTGATCGTGGTCGTGGGGTTCCAGCGGGAGGTGGTGAGCTCGTACCTGCGGCGCAGCCACCCGGATGCCCTGTGCGTCGTGCAAGACAAGCAGCTCGGAACGGGGCACGCCGTTCTGCAGGCCGAGGGAGCGCTCAAGGGATTCGAGGGGGAGGTGCTGGTGCTTTCGGGGGATGTCCCCCTCTTGACGGAACGCACGATGCAGAGCCTCCTTGAGCATCATTTCGGCACGGGTGCCGTCGCTACGATCCTCACCGCGCAGATGGAAGATCCCACCGGATACGGGCGGGTTATTCGCAATGCCGACGGTTCGGTGAAGAAGATCGTCGAACATCGGGATGCCTCTGAGGAGGAGAGACTGATTCAGGAAATCAATTCCGGAATCTATTTGTTTGATAAGAAGAAGCTCTTTGACTGCTTGCGACAGCTTTCACCGAACAACGTGCAGCACGAGTATTATCTGACTGATGTCTTCGAGTACTTCTGGCGACATCAGTGGAAGGTTTCGGCGCTGCTCGCCGAAAGGGCGGAAGAGATACACGGCATCAATACCGTGGTGCAGCTCGAGAAAGCCCGGGCGATCGTGGAAGCTCGAGGCCACGCCGACTTGAGAGAGAGGGCGAAATCTTGACAATCACTGCACAATTGTGTACTATTCGGGGGAATAACTGGAGGGGACAGAAATGAGGACGTTTGTTGGATGCGCGGTGTTGGCGCTCTTGCTCTGTTCTTCGATTGCCTCAGCCCAATACAAGTCGAACGTTGCGTCACAGCCAACCGTTTCCGAGTCGATTATCAAGCCGGACGATGGCGGGCTGCTCTTCGGCTGGTTCGATCCGAACAGACTGAGCATGCACCAGAGCATCTCCCTCTCGTACCAAACGTTCGGCGGGCAGGGGATGTCCCTTGGCGTCTATACCAATAGCCTGATGTACAAGATCTCAGATGCCTGGGATGTGCAGGCGGATATCAGTTTGATGCATTCTCCGTTCAATTCCTTCGGAAAACAATTTCAGAACAATCTCAGCGGAATATTCCTGAGTCGCGCCGAGCTGAACTACCGGCCTTCCAAGAACACGCTGTTCCAGATCTCGTTCCGTCAGCTGCCGGCGATGTACTACTGGAACGGCGGATACGGGCTCTCAGGATTCTATGGTGGATTTGACCAAGTCGGAGGGGACAAGCGCTGATCTGTGGTTGTTGACAAGACGCTGATTGACAGAACCGAGCAGTACAGCCCGAGATCGTCGGGCATCTGCTCGGTTTTTTGTTGTTGAATGGATGGGCCGATGAGCACCGGAATCCAGGGGGCGCCTTTCGATTCGTCAGACAAAGGATCTCATGCAGCTCACGACGGAGCCTCAAAGCGTTCGAGGAAGAAACCGAGGAGGTGGAGAACACGCGCGGGAACCGGGGCACTGCTCGCGTTCGGCATCATCGTGCTCGGGCTCTTGTACACGTTCGTCCATCACAATTTCATCGATCCGCCGGTCCAGCCCGAGGTCATGCGGGATGGCACGTCGCACATCATCCAGCTGGACGTCCTGAATGGATCCGGGGGGGCAAACCTCGCACAGCGGTTCACGGATTACCTGCGGGCCCGGGGTTTTGATGTCGTGGAAATGGGAAACTACAAAGAATCAGGCGTCGAGTTCACGCGCGTCATCGACCGGACGGGAGACCTCCAGGCCGCCAAGCAGGTCGCCCAAGCGCTCGGGGTGTCGGAAGCGCGTGTGACGCAGGAGATCGACCGCAACGCGTACCTGGATGTTACCGTTGTGATCGGAAAGGATTTTCGTGCCCTCAAACCATTGCAGTAACAAGATGGAGGAATGATTCTTGACCTCAAGGACCCTGGCGAAAAAGATCGCTGATCTTGTGATCTCCAAGAAGGGTTCAGATATCCTTCTGCTGGACCTCCGCAAGCTCAGCGCTCCCGCGGATTTTTTCGTGGTTTGCACAGCTGATTCCGAAACTCAGGTCAAAGCGATTGCCGATGCGGTCCGTGACGGCACCGATCGGATCGGGGTGTCACTGTGGCACTCGGAAGGATTCAGGGCGCTCACGTGGGTTTTGCTGGATTACGTCGACGTTGTTGTTCACGTTTTCAAGCGGGAAGCGAGGAGTTTCTATAACCTGGAACGGCTCTGGGGTGATGCCGCATTCATACCTGTTCACGATGACCTTGGGCAACATCCATCGAGGGTCCGTTCGCCAAGAAAACCCGCTCGCGTGACGGGTGGTCGACGGTCGAAAACGAGATCTCGATGAAACACTAGCGAAGAATGAAGAGCTACCTTACAGAGAAGGTCGGCGCGGCTCTTCGGACGCTTCAGTACGACGGGGGTATCCGGCTCACGTTCGAGAAGCCGCGCGTCGAAGCGCACGGAGACATTACGACGAATATTGCTTTGCTGCTGGCGAAGTCCGCAGGGAAGAATCCGAGGGCGATTGCTCAGGAGATCGTGGCAGCCCTCAAGACTGATCCGGACCTCGTTGCAAGCGTAGAAATTGCCGGTCCCGGCTTCATCAATTTTCGATTCACGGAGCGGTTCTTCACCCGACAGCTTGGCACGATCCTGGCACGAGGCGACGAGTTCGGAAGAACGAATTTCGGGGACGGGAAGAAGACGCAGGTCGAGTTCGTGAGTGCCAATCCGACAGGCCCGCTGAGCGTCGGTCACGGACGGCAGGCAG
>CAYZRX010000078.1:0-18287 GCA_964480945.1 uncultured Ignavibacteriaceae bacterium
TCACACGAAATCTATCAAACGTAATGCCCGCGCCTGCCGAGTAGATGGAATAGCCGACCGGCTCCCCGACGATTGGAGCTCCTTCCTCCTGAAAGACCTCCGCCGCCTGCCGCACGCCGGCACGCAGTGCAAGCCACCCTAGTGGAACGTACTCGACACCAAAGTGCATCAACGAGGCCGAGAGCCAAGGATTCGACTCCTTCCCGACACTGCTCTTGTACACTGCCGACGCGTAGGGGCGGAATTCGTATTCAAATCCGAGCGTCAGATTCTGTCTGAGCGCGAGCGCCACGCCAAGCCTGCCACGCCACGGAAGCGAGATCTCATCTTGCCCGCTGATTGTTTGATCCGAATGCAGCCCCGTGGTGTCGACCTGGACGCGTGTTTGATACTTGCGAGTGATTGTCGTTGGAGGCTTGACGGAAGCACCAAGGGTAATGTACCGACCCCGGTACATCGCGCTCGCGGTGAACTCCAGCCCGCTGAAATCCGACGTCCCGATCTTCGTCATATGGCTGTATACCGAATCAACAAAGAAGTAACTCTGCGGTATGTAGACGAAGTGGAGCAAGCCCCGACCCGTCCTCAGCTCGCTATCGTCCGTCGTTCCCTTCAAGAGCAGACCGCTCGCTCCCAGCGAAAGGTCGTCTGAGAGAGCTACTGCTACCGCGCCGCCGTACCCGTAAATCGAGCCATCACGCGACTGCGAGTACTGATACCAGTATGCGTCGACGGTATCTCCCGTCAGCGGCAGAAGGACTGGCTCAGGGCGCTGCGAACCGATCGATGGAGCCAGCACATTGTTGTTCTGGTAATAATGGTCCAGATTAGCGTACTGCTGGACACCGATGCCAACGGAGAACCGGTACTCGCCGATGGAGAGCGGCATCGCCGCAAACACCTGGATCGGCAAACCCCTGTTCTTCGAGCGTGACCAATTGGGGCCGATGGCGTCGAACGGCCGCTGCACGGTATCCTTCGCATTGATGAATCTCGTTCCGGGCTTCGTCGGATCAGGATCGCTGATGGAGCCCGTCAGACCCTCCATCAGGAGGCTGAAGCCCGCAAAGTACTTCTCCGGATACCATTGCTGCGTTTGCTGCGTGCTCACATGATCCTGCAATCCACCGATGGAAAGTTGAAGTCCTTTCATCCCTCGAAGAGATGCCGGATTGGAGAACATCAATGCCGGATCACCTTGCACGCTGAAGAAAAGTCCGCCAAGGGAACGAGATGCCGCTGAGGGTGGCGTGAGATGATCGAGCCCCTGCATCGTGAGCGGCGTTTCAAGCCCCTGCGCAAAAGCGCTGTCGGCAAGCACGATGCAGGTCAAATATCCTGCCGAACGAAACAGTAGCGTCAGTGCATGCTTCATCATAGTCCAGCTCCCAGGCTGATTCGATGGACATTTCCCAGGTAGGTCCCAAGGGCCCCGTAACTGTAGTCGAGAGAAAGGTTGACCCCCACAATGGTCTGGCGAATGCCGACACCGGCCGTGAAACCCTCGGTATCATAGTTGAACTTGTATCCGAGGCGCAGAGCCACCGCGCCGGCGTATTCGTATTCCATACCGAGGTGTTGCTGTTGCGCGTAGTCATTCGGCTGAAAGAGGTCGAACGCAAGGCCGAGCCTGCTGTTTTCCTCGGGCAGAAGCAGGCCGTTCATGCCGATCAGATCCGCCGCGATCCCCACCCGAAAAAGGAGCGGCGCCGGGCTTGACTCTTTGGCGTAGGTCAACTGCCCTCCGAAGTTCTGGACCGCCGCGGCGATCTGCACCGTCCGGAACCCCGTGTTGTAGCGCAGACCCAGGTCGAACAACAGGCCGTTGGCGTACGTTTTGACCTCTTCACCGTCAACCGTCATGGTGGTCGCGTCATTGAACAGTGATTCATGCGCGTATTTCGCCGTCAAGCCCACGGCGAATTTGTCCGTGAAACTTCTCCCGTACGTCAGGCCGACGACGTAGCTGTAGGGATAGAATTTGTTACCCGTGAGGCCGGGATTGTACGCGACATTCGGCTCTGTGCCGACAAACATGCGGTCGTCGACACTGGTCTCCTCGAAAGCACCATAGTTCACATACTGCAGCTGAACACCGAACGCCCCCCAATCTCGCAGAGAGACGGCGTACGAAAGGGCGAGCTGCCGGGCATCGAAAATCCACTGGGTATACGTCGATGAGAGTTCTTGATTCTTCGTAAGGGCCACTCCACTCGGATTCCAGAAAACTGCTTCGGCACCGGAAACCCAGACGGTGTACGCGTCTCCGAGCGCCGTCCCCCGCGCACACGGCATCACCTGAAGAAATTGCATTGACGCCGTGCCCACTTTTTGAGAGAAGCCGTCTTGTGACACAACCAGCGTGATCAGGATTGTGCACACATATCGCATTCGTGTCTTCATGGTGTGAAGCCCTTTTTCAGCGGATGATGACGAACTTACCCCACGTTCTCTTTCCTTCCGGAGTCTCTACCACGAAGTAGTAAACCCCAGAAGCCAATACCTGATTGTTCCTTGTGACCTGGAAGTACTCGTTTGTGTACTGGCCCTCGTGAGGGACCGTCGCGACCAGCTGTCCCGCATACGAGTAGACCCGGATCGTGCACTTTGCCGGAAGACGCATGAACACGATCTGGTCCTTCGTACCCCCCAGGTTTTTCCAGGGTGAATTGACGACGAGCGGGTTCGGCACCACAACCACGTGCTCGAGATCTGCCGTTGGGCCGATCTGGGTCACGAGGCTCGTGATGTTGTTGTACAAGCCGCTCTTTCCTCCGAGTGAATCGACGGACCGGACGGAGTAATACCAAGAATCCCCCACGCGGCTGGATGGGTCAATGGCCACATATTTCCCATCGGCAAAAAAACGAGGATCTTCTTTAGCAACGCTATCGATCCGCGTCCAGGGCCCGAGCGGGTCAAGGGCTTTGAGCACCTCGTAGTAGCTGAGTGGAGCCCGCAATCGCGGTGCGTGGAATTGTTCGACGTCATTGCTCCAGGTGATTCTATTGTGGGCGCGATCATCACTCTCAACCTGAATAACCGGTGCGGGGAACGGGACGGGGACCTCATAGACGCCGTGCGGCGGAGCGCTCAGGGGCTCATACTGGCTCGTGTCGTACTTCACCAACGGCCACCCTGTGTACATCTGGATGGCTCGGTCCGCGACATCGCGGATAGAGACAACGTGGTCGGTCGTGTCGATGTAGTCCGGTAGCGGATAGTGACTGAGGTAATCGCTCCCAATGGTCCCATCCCCCCCCACATAGGGATAGCTGAACACGTTGTACCAACTCGGAACCGGGTGGATGCCCGGCTCAGGCTCAGAGACGTCGCCACCATAACCGCCGCCGAGGTCCTCGTACACACTGTCGCTTGCCACGCCGGCGCCGTATCCAACAACCTCTGCGATGGTGAAATGCATCTTCTCGTGGGGAGGAAGAACGTACGGGCCGAAGCCGTAGACATGCGACACCGGTTGACGCGTGTGGATCGTCCACGATGGCCGCGCTCGTCCGAGCCAGTAAGAGCCGAAATAAAGTGAGTCGTCTCTGCCCGGGCTCATCGTGAACGGTCCGGTCTTGCGCCCCAAATCATCGAGAAAAGAAACGATCTTCGTCGAGTAGAGATTTGAATTCTCGTAGCGATTGATGTACGGCTGCTTGAACTTGTTGTGCGCATCGAAGACCCACACACTATCGTAGAAGGGCGATCCCACCGAAGCGCGCGTCTGACCCTTCACCGCAAGGTGGTCATAATCATAGTACAAAGGCACGATCCCAACAGCCTGAGGCGAGTCGAGCCCGCCACCGTATTTTGCCGTGGGGGCCCACTCGGCGAAGTGCGTCGGATCCGGCTTGCCGTCCCTGTCGTGATTGTACGTCATGTAACGCCGCCAGTCGAAGCGCCCGAACATATCCTTCGCCCGATAATCCGCTTCCGACCAGCGATTGTACGTTCGCATGTAGCCGAACATCGAAGGGCCAAGCCCATATCCCCACGCTACGATCATCTCGGTGAGGGTGTCCGCAACCCCCGTCGTCGAATGGTCCCCCGTGTTTTCGAGCTCATACTCGTAGATGATGAAGCTGTCGTACCCGGGAAAACTCCACGCGCGGCTCGTGCGTGTGATCGTCACGCCGAGCGGCGTCGCCCATTTTGAGACAATGATCTCTTCAGCCTCATCCGGGTTGTAACTCGGATTCAATGTCCCGTCGGCAAGGACCGGATAGTTTTCGATTCTCTGCAGTGATATCGGGAAGCTGTAGATGCCTTCAACCTGGGTGGTGTTGCCGTTCGTTGTGGTGACAGCTCCACATTGAATAGTGTTCCGCACTCCCCGTTGATCTGCTGCAATATAGATCCCCGCGCCGAAGGAGTTGTACTGTGCGTTGTTGTTCGTTAGATCGACATTGTTCGCCGAGTAGGGCGGCCACTCCATGGACGGAATTCCTGCTGCACCGCCGCTGCCCCCGTTGTCATACGCTCTTCCCAGCTCCCCCGTGTTGTAGACAGTCTGATGCAGCATCCCACGTTTGTGGATTTCGTAGCTGCGCAATTGTGGAAATGCGGCGGAGACGGGGAGCACAAGCAGGACCAAGAGGAGTTTGATTGCTTTCATGGGGAAACCTAGCATGCTATGTACAATGAAATTCAGAATTCGATGACCAACCCGAGATTATACGAACGGGGCGAATTGTTGTAAATCAGAAAGGATTGGTCCACCGCAAATGGTGTCGCACGATTGGTGTCGTTGTAATATCGAACCCCATTGGGATCATCCAAACCGAGCGTCTCATACGTTTCGATATTCGTGTTGGACACGTTGCTGCTCGTCGCTGAGGGGGTCCCCTGTGCGAAGAGATAGTTGTAGTTCAAGATCTTGTTGTCGAAGAGGTTGAATACTTCGAAATAGACCGTTGCAGCCGTCCCGAAGAAATCCCTGATCCTCTTCGTAATCCTGAGGTTGGTGTTGTATTCGGTCGGGGTGCGCATGTTATTGAGAAGACCTTGACTGTGCGGATCCCACGTATACGGACGCCCGCTTCGGATGAACGAATAGGCCGAGAGATAAAGGTCCGCGAGCGGGTACGTCGCGCCGATGCGCGGCCCCCACTGTTCAGCCGTGACATACCCGAGGTTGATGATGAGGTTATGCGTACGGTCGAAGTCGAGCAGAATATCCTTCGCCGAAGGCGCGATCGTGGTGGTCACTGTTCCGATCGGACCTTCGCGGAGTGACACAGGCGCAAGCAGCGGCGTGCTGCTCTTGCCGGTCGCCACACTGTATTGGTAGTTGATCGAACCGGTGAGGCTCCCTCTTCGTCTGTTCAGAGCGATGCGGAATCCGCGAATGTCGGCATAGTCCCTGTTCGCAAACGTCTGGTACGTGCGGCCTTGGACGTCCGTGTAGTAGACCGATTCGATAAGGTTCTTGACGTCCTTGTAGTAGCCGCTCACGTCAAGCGTGAATCCTTCGCCGAGCCCCTGCATCACCCCCATGTCGTAGCTGTTCGTCGTCTGAGGTTCCAGTCGGGGGTTCCCCAGGATCGTCGGGATCGGGCCAAGTGCCGTCAGCGTCTCCCGGGAACGAATCGTGTACTGGAAGGAGGGGCGCTGCATGAACGAACCGTAGTTGAGATGAAACACCGTGGTGTTCGACACCGGGAATGAGAAACCGACGCGGGGCTGAAGACGACCGAGGAGCGGTGCATCCTTCTTCTGCACCGAATCGGCATTGATAACATAAGAAGTATCGCCAGGATAGGCGTTTCGGAATTGCCGAAAAGGCGATATCACATCGGGAAAGTAGGTGGTGTTTTGATTCCACAGGTCGAACCGCAAGCCGACGCTGGCGATCATCCCTTCGAATTCCATCTTGTCTTGCGCATAGAGTCCCAGTTCCATCGGTCGCGACGAGTAGATATCATTCGGTCCCCCGTCGTCCGTCCGTACATTGTTCCGATTTGCCACGTCGATGAAATAGTAGTTGTACTGAAGACCACCGTTCAGCTGGTGCACTTTGGTGATCTGGCTCGTGATGGAGGCGTCCAGACTGATCGTCCGGGTGAGCTCGTCCCGGAAATCATCGGTTCCTCCACCGACCGTAAATTTGTCCGGTGCTGTCACCGATCCCATCAGCGTCTTGGACCATTGAATGCGATTCGCGATGATAACGATATCCGAATCCGGAACCGACGTTGGGGCAGGAGAGGATCCCACAAGGTTATGGGTCTGAAGAGCGTTCAGCTTTATCTCATAGAATGTGCTTGGCCCGAACGCTTGTGTGAATCGAAGTCCGAGCTGGCTGTTGATTGTTTGTTGGTACTGGATGTCGAGAATTCTATCCCAAATCCAGCTATAGAAACCAAGGCCGTTGGAGCTTGGAAAGACGTTGGCGTCCTCTCGAGAGTACGCTCCGCTGAGGCGCAAGATCGCGCCGTCCCCGACATCAGCGACGATATTCCCCATCAACTGTCGCTCGACATCAGGCTGCTCCGTCGGAAAAACCGGCCAGCTCGTGTTCGATCGAAACGCGAAGAACGTTCTCAGGTTGTCCCCGACGGGACCGCCCGCCGCGACCTCCGCGGAGTAGTCGATATCGTTTCCGTAGCTCCGGTTCATGTCCCTCCTGGCTTGAAGATTCCAGAGAGCTCGGGCAACCTGAATCTGGACGGTTGTGTCAAGCCCGTAGAGACCGGTCAGGCCGGAGGACATCCCCGCATAGTAAAGATCCGTCCCGCCGCTCGTGCCGCTCCTCAAGCGCCACGTGCTATCTGCGGAAAGAAAGGCAAGGTAGGGATTTGCATTCGCATCAAAGACGCTGGCGCCGAAGTGTTTTCTGCCCGGCACTCTCATGCGCAGCTCGGCGCGAG
The DNA here is from genome assembly GCA_964480945.1 of uncultured Ignavibacteriaceae bacterium. GTDB lineage: Bacteria > Bacteroidota > Ignavibacteria > UBA10030 > UBA10030 > VGWB01. The sequence goes on from CAYZRX010000078.1 coordinate 6,876, forward strand.
TTCTCCACCTGTCAGATTTTCCCTCCTTCATAGAAATATTGACGACCCCCGATTGCGCATTGCCGTACTGCGCGCCAAATCCGCTTGTGATGACCTCCACCTCCTCCACGGCGCTCAAAATAGGCAGGAACGCGGTTGAATTGTTCAGAGGGTTCACAATCCCCATCCCCTGGAGCGTGTAGAGCTCTTCGCCCGTCCGGCCACCGCGGAAATGACCATCCGTCACGTCGGCTGCAAGTCCGAGAACATCACCCACATCCCTCATCCCGGCGATCTGTTGCACCTCGTCAGTACGCACAATCTCACTTGTTGAGGTCTTGTCCCTCTCGACATCGGGTCGCGTCGCTTCGATGACCACCGGTTGCTGCAGGATGGCTGCCTGCTCGAGCTGAAAATCCACGGTCGTCGTTCGGCCGACATCAACGATAACGCCGCGTTGAGTCACTCGTTGATACCCGATCATAGAAGCCTGAAGGTCATATCTGCCAGGCGGGATGTTCAGGATGAAAAAGGATCCGTCAACGCTAGAGGCTGCGCCGAGAGTCGTCCCAACGATCACAATATTGGCGCCGACAAGAGGCTCACGGGTCGTTCCGTCCGTAATCGTGCCGGAGATTTTTCCCGAGCTCTGAGCAAAGAGCGTGTTCGCCGGCAGCGCAAAAAGAAAACAAGCCAGCAGGACGGGAGCCAAACAACCTACACGGAGAACTTGGTGCTGGCATATTCTGCGCAACGGAGTACCTCGCCGAGTGGATCTCTTCTGTAGTTTCATGCTCTGTGTCATTGCAGCTCCTTGTCGCTAGATGACAAGTATCGATTTCACACTGGAACCTTCGCCGACCTACCGCCGCAGCAGGTTGCCATTCACCCTCACATTAGCCAAACTGAGGTTCTTCACGTTGTCGATTACACTTGGTTCGGCCACATTCTTGAACGTGCAGTCCTTGATGCTGATGTTCGTTGCAGGTGATCGGTCATATGCCCGTATCCAGATGGCAAACCGGCTCTTGCCACACTGCAGCCGTGACACCTCGATGTTCCTGACGATCGGCGTGAACGGCCCCGCGTCTCCTTCCTCATAGTAGTAGTTGATCTTGACGGCGGCTTCTGCTACCTGGCCGACCCGCACGTTCCTCATGAAGACGTTCTCCACGATGCCGCCGCGAACAGAATTCGTCTTGATACGAAGCGCCCGGTCCAGATTGGGACTATCCATGGTGCAATCCTCTGCATAGACGCTCTTGACACCTCCACTCATCTCGCTGCCAACGACGACACCGCCGTGGCCGTTCTTCATCCTGCATCCTTGTATGATGATGTTTTCACTCGGGACGTTGACCCGCCGGCCGTCGCGATTTCTGCCGGATTTGATCGCGATACAATCGTCCCCGTTGTCGAAGTAGCAGTCTTTGATCAACACGTCCTTTGAGGACTCGGGGTCGCAGCCGTCGTTGTTCGGCCCGAGACCCTCCGTCGTTACCTTAACAATGGACACGTTCTGGCAGAGCACGGGATGCAGGAACCACATCGGCGAGTTCTTGAACGTCACTCCCTGGATGAGCACATTCTTGCATCGATAGGGCTGAACGAAATTCGGACGCAGGTTGTATCCCTCTCCCAAAACTCGCCCGTGAACAGGGATGTCCTTCTCACCCGCGTCGAAGAGCTTTCTTCGTCCTTCCTTCTGCTCGGGCATGCCTTCAGCCCATCCGTATTCCTTCGACCCCTTCCAGCTCCACCAAGCATTCTTCGAACCTTGACCATCGAGCACCCCCCCGCCGGTGACGGCGATGTTCTCCTGTTCGAACGCATAGATCAAGGCAGAATAGTTCATGCACTCGACCCCCTCCCATCGCGTGTAGACCACCGGAAGGTACTTCTTCGGATCTGTGATGAATCTGACCGTCGCGCCTTTCGCAACGTGAAGGTTGACATTGCTCTTCAAATGAATCGGGCCCGTGAGATACACACCTTTCGGAACGACCACCCTTCCTCCCCCCTCCGCATTGCACTTTTCAATCGCCTCCTCGAACGCTTCGCTGCAGTCCTTCTTCCCGTCGCCGAGCGCACCGAAGTTCGTTACGTTGAAGTCTCTCTGCGGGAACACCGGCGGGGAGATGCGTTTCAGCAACGTGGGGAGGGCATCCCATCCTTGCAAGTCCGTTGAGACCTGAGGTGCCGGGAGGTTGAACCCCGAAGTGAGGCAGAGTGCCAGAGCGGCTGCCGGTACCGTGAGCAACAATTTCAAAATCACCCGTCTCGTCTGTTTCATCTCACCATGTTCTTTGGATCGAGTCAACTTTGCGAGGTCGTATCTACTATTTGAGGAGAACAATTTTCGCCGTCCGCGTCGCGCCCTTGAAAGCGATGCGCACGAAGTATACTCCCGACGACAGTGGGGCCAGGCGATCATCTCTGCCATCCCAGCGCACAACGTGGTGACCCGCGCTCTCGCGTACATCCACCAACTCGCGTACCATTCTTCCGCGGACGTCGTATATCCGCACGACAACGTTGCCGTCCTGAGGAGTAAGGTAAGAGATGTCCGTCGCCGGGTTTCCGCCAAAGGCGGATCCGCCTCTGGCGGAAAATGGATTCGGAAAGTTTTGGAACACTTGAAACCCAGCAATCGTTGCAGCCGCGGCGCCTGCCACATGCGTCACACCGCCCGTTTCAAACGCGCCCAGATCGGGCGCCGCGCCGTTGTACGGAATTCCGACATCCGTCCCTGCATCGATCAGCTGGCTTCCCGGAGCGAGGTGTAGGAAGGTGATGTCCGGGAGACTGCCGTCCGGTTTGCGCGGCCCGCGCACGCCCGCAGTGTCGACGCTGACAAAGTCAGCTTCCGTCACCGATGGAAAAGGGGGATTCATCCAACTGTTGGTCGTTTGCACAGCGCCGGTCCAGATTGACACTGCGCCTCCCAAAGCGACGCAATTCGTCAACATCATCGTCTCCCCAGTCTTCACACCTGCATTCATCCCGTAGTTGGTGCCGTTTCGGTACGCGGTGCAGTTGAGCAGCGTCATTGAACCTCGGTTATTGTTTTGGTCATACCCCTTGACCCTGTTATCGAACGCGAGGCAGTTCTTCAGTATGATATTGTGCCTCAGACTATCGGCATTGCCGTTATCGCCTCCCCCCATCTTGAACCCGTTGCCATCGCCATTGGGAAGGCTCGACGAACCGTCCTCAAGATACCCGTTCATGAAAATCCAGCAGCGTTCGAGGGTCGTGGTGACGTTATCGGAGGGACGTAGATAGCCGTCGAATCCGTCATCGCAGTTTTGCCAGGATCGGCAACCGTAGAATGCATTGTCCGTTCCCACGTCGAGTTTCGCGGCAAAGCCGTCCGCATTCTCTCCACTCGGATCGGCGTTATAGTACGAATCGCAGTTGATGATCTGGTTTTTCGAGGCGCCGTTGCTGAGCTGCAAGCCGGTATCTCTGTTCTCGTAGAACGCGCAGAACTCGATGATGTTGTTGGAGCCGCTGATGTGCATGCCATTGTCACCGGCACCTTTGACATCAAGTCCCCTGATATGCCAATAACTCCCTGAGAGCCTGACACCCCTGTTGCTGCTGCTCGTCGTCATCGAAGAGAAGTCAAGAACCGGCCGTTCGCCCGAATACGCGAGCAAGTAGTAGCGCGCGGCTTCGGTCCCGCTCTTTGAGATAGAAATTGTTGCCGATTCCACGTAGACGCCGCCTCGCACGTACACGGTATCGCCGGGCTGAAACAGAGGAGGCAAGAGCGAGATTGCTTTGGTGATCGTCAAGAGGGGCTGGTCGATGGTGCCGAGATTCGAGTCGTTGCCGGTCGTCGATACGTACAATCGAGCGGACCAGCATAAAAAGAGCGGTGCAGACAGAAGACAGAAGATGAGTGAGGATCGCGGGCACTCGATCATTGGTTCACCTGATGATCACGGTGACTTCTTGTCTGCGTATTCTCTGCGCGTCTTGTGCTGCTCAAACTACGGGTCGATACGAGAGAGTTGACGCATAAGGAACTTGCAGCCGACTTTCTTGCGTCTGTCTTCGTGCGCGTCGTTCGTTCTCTGCTACCCTCACCCTCCGGGAGATGCAGCAACGCAGGAGAAGGTCTGAGAACCGGGATTTGACTGAATCGGTGACTTTATCGGTAACTGCAACCTAAACGAAAAACCATTGAGTGTCAAGCAAAATCGGACCAGCCGGCACGATTCTCAATCACGAAAAAACGCGATTGATTACTGATACATTCGAGGGAGCAAAGCAGAGGGCAAACCCAGAAGACGCGGGCCTGACAATCGTGTCGGCGCGCGGGTATACTTCTTCTGCTGCGAATAACCCATCCAGCCTGCGGCGGGAGGTGAAGAATCGCCGTTTCAGCTCGGGCTGATCATAGCCGGCTCATCCTCATGACTCAACCTATCGCGCCAGCCATCCTCCGTCGACAGCGACGGTGTAACCGTTCATGTAGGACGATGCCGGAGAGGCGAGAAAGACGACAGCACCCTGCAGATCCCCAGGAACTCCCCACCTCCCTGCAGGGATTCGATCCAGGATCGCCTTGTTGCGGACCGGATCAGCTCGCAGAGCCGCAGTATTGTCCGTGGCCATGTAACCCGGCGCGATGGCGTTCACATTGATCCCCTGCGGAGCGAGCTCGCAAGCCAGGATCCTGGTCAACCCCATCACAGCGCTCTTTGCGGCTGTGTAGGAAGACACCAGTACCCCGCCTTGAAACGAAAGCATGGAAGCCACATTGATGATCTTCCCTCCCTTCCCACGCTCAACCATGACCCTGGCAGCTGCTTGACTCAAAAAGAAGAGCGTCCGCAAGTTGACATTGATCACGTCATCCCAATCCTTCTCCGAGAATTCCAGGAACGGGCTTCGCCTGATGATTCCCGCATTGTTGACCAAGATGTCGATACCACCCAGGCTTTTCACGCAGGCCGCGGCGATCGCGGCAACAGGATCCGAAGTTGAGAGGTCAGCGTTCATTACCTCGCACTTTCGGCCGAGAGAAATGATTTGTTCCTGTGTTCCTGCGAGAGAATTACGATCAACGATGAACAGATTTGCGCCCGCTTCAGCGAGCCCAATCGCCATTGCCCTTCCGAGGCCCCTGCCCGCGCCTGTGACAATGGCTGCTTTCCCATCCAGTCTGAATTGCTCAAGAATCATGGCTTTTGTTCCTTCTGTCTTGTGACGCTCAGTTCAACGGCATCCTCACACTCCCTAGATTGCACAGCAAACGTAAGCGCGGAAAACCACTTTGTCAAGTCCTTCGTCCTTGAATCTTGAGGGTCAACCAAAAGTATACAACTGTGGAGGGAAAATGATTGGGGACTGAACAGCCAGCGGCTGACAATCAGATGAGACTCCTCGGCCGCCCGCCGTTTCGCTTGCTCTCCGCAAACCGCCAGCCCACCCGGCCAGACTACCTGCCCTTCGCCGCAGACCCGATGATCGAACAGCCAAAGAGCTTCTTGCCGGGACCGCCGCCAGCGGCCTCAAAGGTGACGGCGACTGAATGCCTGCCGAATGTCGTCGCCAATGGAAGTTCGTAGCGCTCCTCGACCAGTCCGTTCGACAACTCTGCGGACTCAGGCTTGGGAGTGAGTCGGACGCCGTCGATCCGGATGGTGTACGCGGTCGTAGTATCGCTCTTCATCCAGATGCACTTCAGCTGAACTGGACGATTCAGGAGAACCTTCAACGAATACAACATCCAGTCGCGCGTGCGGATCCATCCCATCCCCGCGTCGCTCCCCGAATCCACACCGGCGCCGGCGAGGGTGTGAGCTTCGACAGAGTTTGAATCGCTGGGAGAGACGCTGTCCACAACGCGGCCGACCATCATTTCGCTTTCTCTCTCCGCTTCTTGCCACTGCTCGTTCGTACAGATTGTCCAGTAGACGGCGTACCGCTCGTCGAAAAGCTGGTAAAGCGGGATCAGCTCAACATCGTGAGGGATCCCGACTCCTTTCGTTCGGAAGGCAAGCGGCCTGCCGGAAACCGGAACAACCCAGGAATGCACGTCCCGACTTGTGACGACAAGGCTGGGGGTCAGCACAGGCGGGCGTGAAGGACCGTAGAACCCGTGGATCAGGCTGTCCGTAATGCCCTCGGAACCCAGCTCGCCGGCGAGAACGACCGGGCCATACATGATGGCAGCGACGCCGGGGTCATCGGGCAACGGCTTCAGGTGCAGATCCAAGTTGTATTCTACATCGACCCGGTCGCCGTCGTGCCACGTCCTCGTCAGCACGAGATAGCTGCGGGGGCTCGACGCGACCCCTAGATCCCGGCCATTCAGGCGCACACGCGCTCCGTTTGCGCTCCATTCAGGAACCCGAATATGGAGTGAGAAGGAAACGGGCTTGCTGATTCGAAACTGCAGTTGAGTTCGAGGTGTTCGAGGAAAGTCGGTCTCCTGGCGGAGTGTGAGGCCCTTCTCATCCCATCGTACCTCGGATGGAATGAAGAGGTTGACGTACAGGTCGTTCTCCCCATGGTAATAGATGTCACTGCCCAATCTGGCAAAAGACTCCACGCCGGTGCCTGTGCAGCACCAGAACGAGTTGCGCGGCGTGCCGAAGGTCTTGTACCATCCCGACCCAAGGGGCAGATAGTACATCAGCATTCCGTCGCTCGGATTCTGCGTCGGCAGGATTCCGTTGAAGAAGAGGAGCTCGTAGTAGTCCGCGAAGGCAGGGTCGGGATCCCACGTGAAAAGGTGCGAGGTCAGCTTCAACATGTTGTAGGATGTGCAGCTTTCCTGGTTGCTCGATCCGAGCTGCGTCGCGAGATGATACGGGTCGCCGCCCCAGAGCTCTTCCCAACTTGTGCCTCCGGTTGCATAGGAGCGGGCATTCACAATCTCTCGCCAGAAATAGGTCGCGATGCTTCTGTATACGCGCTCGCCCGTAATCTCATACCCTTTTGCCGCCCCGATCACCTGAGGAATGTGCGTATTGACGTGCAAACCCTTCAACCTGTCCGCATGATCGGCCAGCGGATCAAGGAACTCGCGCTTCTCAAATCGGCGCGCGAGCGACGAGTAGTTCGCATCGCCGGTGGCGGCGTACAAGTTAAAGAGTGCCTCGCTCATTCCGCCGAACTCGACTTTCAGCATCCGCTGCATCGCTGGCTCATCGAGCCGATCCGTCCTGCGCTTGGCCCAATCTGCCATTCCCTCGGCCACAAGCAGCGCTTGAGTGTTGCCGGTCAGCGTGTACATGTCGAGGAAGCCGGCAAGAATTTTGTGCAGCGTATACCACGGCGCCCAGACGCGCTTGCCGGTTTCGACACGATCGATGAACTCCTCGGGAAACGCGCTCAGATAGCCGTTGCCGAGCGCCTCCTGACACCTCGCCAGCCCTGCTACCACGGTATCCGCCTTCGCCTTGAGCACGCGATCATCGAAGCTTGCGTACATCATCGCGCACGCGGAAAGGAAATGTCCAACGAAATGGCCTCGCAGCTCCGTCGTTGGACTCTCCCAGCCCCCCAGCGGCTTGGCGTTGGAAGGAAGTCCCGCCGTCACCCTGAAGTTGTGCAGCAATCGATCGAGCTCAAGCCCACGAAGGTACTTCTGGTCACGTTCCGTCGCTTGCTTCAGCGGTCCTTCGAGGAGACGGACCTGCTTCAATTCAAACGGATGGACGCGCTGAACCCCCGGCCCCTCCCCGGCCCTCAGCGCGTCAATCCAGCCGCCGAATGTCACACACAAGCACACGGACACGGCGGCGACAAGAATGTCGAATCCAAGATCCCGAACACTCAAGTCCAACCGTCTCGCTCTCATCAGCAGCTCCTTCATCGCTCTACTTGGCGAAGAAGTCTATGACCCGCGCAAGACCGCGCTGGCAGACCCGGCAGTACTCATCCTGGTCGTTGGAGAACATCAGGCAATTCACCATCGGCCGATAGAGTCCCTGTGAAGCAAATCCGGCACCCTCAAAAACGCCCACCTTGTCCTTCAGAGGATGTTCAAGCGTGTAGGTGACGACCTTCTTCCGAAGGTCAGCCGAGAGCTTGTCGAATTCCTTCCTCACCTTTTCGATTTCTTCTTTGGTCGCTCCCGATTTCTCCAGATCCTGCAAGCGCTCACTCCTCTCCTTATAGAGCTTTCCTGCCTCTGCGCGCAGACTGTCATAGGTCACTTTTCCCCACTCTGTTGGGACCGCGATCCCCGGCGAGAGTTGGTCCGCCCATTTCACGCGGCTCGGATCGAGGAGTGCGGTGATGTTTGGCTCCATCGGCTCGACTCCCTTTGGGTAGAAGTCACTGTAAGCAACCTCGGAGGCGTAGTACTCGTCGGCCAGCCCACCAAATCCGTGTCCGAACTCGTGGCGGAAAACCTTCTGACTCAAAGCGTTGTGCGCTGTCGAGATCGTGAAGGTATTGTACAGCGCCCCGCCACCGTACCGGTCGCTATTGACGAGGATGCACAGCGCATCGTACGGAACTGCCGATGCGATGTCACGATACGCCCGGTCGCCTTCCGTCAGCATATAACGATCCGTGCCAAGAGCATTAAATGAGGCGTCCACAACAGTATTCTTGTATCGATGCTGCCTCGGCTCGTCCATCCCCTGATCGGAAGAGGGGCGAAAGACGCCGCTCACGTTGAACCTTGACTTTCTGCTCTTGAAGGGCTCGAAGCTGAAGACCGCGTTCACGAATGTCTCCACGTCCCTCCTGAAGGCTTCCTCCTGATCAGCGGTGTAGCCTTCGGCGATAAACACGAGATCGACCTTCTCGTGCGGATCGCCGTTGGCGAGAACGCGGAAAACCTTGTCGTACTGATTCGGTTTCTCCGTAATGATGCCGTAATCCTCTGGTTCGATCTTGTGAATGAAGAGGGGGTGGTAGATATTCTCCTTATCCCTTCGCAGGATCTCGAAGCGGACCGGGCGTTTTGGATATGGAATAAGAAGCGATTCGTGATAGGTCCTTTTCACGCCTTTCAAGGCAGGATCCGACGTCTTGTATTCGCCAAAATACGAATCAAATCCTCTCGAAAAGATGAGGTTGTTCGTTGCGATGTCGTAGACCTTCACCATGTATCGACCATTTCCCAGTTCATCGATGGTCCTCTTCGGATTTCCGGCCCACGTCCCTTGCTCGTACAATTGATCGAGCGTGACCAGCTCCTCCTGGGCATCTCCCACATGATAGTAATCGACTCGCAGGGTCTTGTCCAGGAAATAGTCATCAAACCGGACCGTTTGCTGCGAGAGGGCCGTCGCCGAGGCAATGGCAGCGACACCGAGTATAAAAGAAAGGTGCTTCATTGTTCTCTCCCAATGAGACTCAAGCTTACCGAGGGCCTGGGGGCAGATGGTTCGTCAGGTACCACGTCAACAGCGTATAGACGTGACGCGTGGTGTTTTCCCCCTCATAGATGCCGTGGCTGCGGTTGGGATACTCCATGAAGGAGAAGACCTTGTTTGCTTTGATGAGCGCATTGATCAGGCGCTCCGAACCCTGGTAGTGCACGTTATCGTCGCCGCTTCCGTGAACGAGCAGCAGATTTCCTTCCAGGTTGCCGGCATAGGTGATCGGCGAGCCATCACGGAATCCTTCGACGTTGTCGTCGGGCAGGCCCATGTAGCGTTCTTGATAGGTTGCGTCATAAAGATGCTGATCGGGCACGGGCGCAACGGACATCCCCGTCTTGTAAAGATCGGGATAGCGGAAGAGTAGATTGAGTGTCATCGACCCGCCGCCGCTCCAGCCCCAGACGCCGACGCGCGACGCGTCAATGAAGGACCATTCACGCTCCATTTCTCGCAGAGCAGCGGACTGATCCTTCGAGGCAAGGATGCCGATCTGCCGGTAAATGATTTTCCGCCAGGCCCTGCCGCGTGGTGCCGGAGTGCCCCGGTTATCGATGCTCGCCACGATGTAGCCCTGTTGCGTCAGCATCAGATGCCAGAGGTATCTCGATCCGCCCCATCGGTCGATCACCGTCTGCCCGGCGGGCTCACCGTAGACGTGGATCAGCAGCGGGTAGTGCTTGCCTGGGTCGAAATCCGGCGGGAGCATACGCCATCCATCGAGCTCCACGTTGCCGCCAATCTTCACTCGGAAGAACGACATCTCTCCCCGAGCCAACGCGTTGACCTTCTCCCTGAGCTCTTTGTTATCCTGCAAGACCCGAACGGTCTTGTGGCTCGGAAGCTGGACGAGGTCGATCGCAGGAGGATCGCTGAAAGACGAAAAGGTGTGAAGCGCCCATTCCGAGCTCGGCGCGATCTGGTACGAATGCGTGCCGGGCATCGAGGCGGGCGTCAGAAGCTGCGGCTTCCCGGGCTTCGCGATGCTCGTCCTGTAGAGATAGCGCTGGGTCGCGTTCGAAGGGGACGCGATGAAGTAGAGGTAGCCGTTTCGATCATCGATCTGCTCGATGCTGATCACGTCGTAGTCGCCCGGCGTCAGAAGCTGAATCTGCTTTCCGTCGCGCGAGACCATGTAGACATGCCGCCACCCGTCTCGTTCGCTCACCCACGTGAATCGCTTCCCCCCATCGAACCACTTGAGGTCGTCGACCACCTCCACCCACGTGCTGTCCGTCTCGCGGAGAATCGTTCGCACTTGCCCGGTTTCCGCGTCGCCCAACATGAGGTTATCAACATTCTGCAGCCTGTTCATCTGCTGCAGCACGACCTCTTTGGAGCTCGCTGCCCACTCCATCCTTGGAATGTAGTTGTTCCTCTGATCTCCTGAAACTTCAAACCAACGCGTTGCTCCACCTCCGGAACTGACGACACCGACCCGGCACGCGGAAAGGGTCGTGCCAACCTTCGGGTATTGCACGGGGATGATATACGGGTACAGGGAATCGGTGTCGTTGATCAGGAAGAAGTCGCGGATCCCGGAAGCGTCGAGCTGCCAGTAGGCGATCCGGTTCCCGTCCGGGCTCCATCGGAAGCCATCCCGGTCAGACCATTCTTCCTCATATACCCAGTCAAACGTTCCATTGATAATGGTCGTCGAACCGTCGCTCGTGAGCTGGCGGATGGCGCCGGAGGAGAGGTCTTCGACGTACAGGTTGTGTTCGCGGACATACGCGACACGGTCACCCTGCGGCGAGAACTTGGCAAACATCAGCGTCGAGGCCGGCGCATCTCCGCCGAGCTTCTTCATCTTCCATGACTGAAGATCGATCACCCAGTAGTCGCCCCTCGTGTTCTGACGCCACACTCTCTTTGAGTTCGTGTAGAGCAGGAGCTCCTTTCCATCGGGCGACCAGTTATAGTCCTCGATGGCCAGCGGCTGGTCTCCGCCGGGCGGGACGAGCTTTTCCGCCGGGACGAGGATCTCACGACGGCCCGATTTCGTGTCATAGCGGACGATTTCGCGCCCTCCCACACTCGATTGGGACCGCTCGACGGTCGTATACGCTTTGCC
>CAYZRX010000079.1:0-18198 GCA_964480945.1 uncultured Ignavibacteriaceae bacterium
GAGAAGGAAACCGTAGAATGGCTCTGGAACAGACCTGGAGGTGGTTCGGTCCCGACGATCCTCTCACGCTCGAGGAAATACGACAAACAGGCGCGACCGGCATCGTCACGGCGCTGCACCACATTCCCGTCGGCGAAATCTGGCCTGTGGAGGAAATCAAGAAGAGGAAAGTAAGCATCGAAGGCCAAGGGTTGAGGTGGTCAGTGGCCGAGAGCCTCCCCGTTCACGAAGCCATAAAGACGAGGAAGGGCAACTTCCGGCGGTTCATAGAAAACTACAAGGAGTCAATTCGAAACTTGGGAGCGTGCGGCATCGACACGGTGTGCTACAATTTCATGCCAGTGCTTGACTGGTCGCGCACCGACCTTACCGTCGTCTTCAACGATGGTTCGATCACCACCGAGTTCGAAGCGAAGGTCTTCGCGGCATTCGACCTCTTCATCCTGAAACGACCGAGAGCAGAAAGCGAGTGCAGCAACGATGATCTCCGTCGCGCGAAAGAGTATTTCGAGGCGCTGGACGAGGAGAAGAGAAGGATCCTCGAGCAGACCGTGCTCCTCGGTTTCCCCGGCTCAGGCGATGCTTATACGCTCGAAGGATTGCGCCGAGCACTCAGCAGGTATGATGACGTCGGTGAGCATGGCCTTCGAGAGCACCTGCGGCAGTTCCTCGTGGAAATTATCCCGGTCGCTCAGGAGTCCGGCGTGCTGATGGCCATTCACCCCGACGATCCCCCGTGGCCGTTGCTCGGCCTACCGAGAATTGTGAGCAGCGAACGAGATATCGAACAGGTGCTGAGCGCAGTCGATTCTCCGTCCAACGGTATCACGCTCTGTACGGGTTCGTTGGGGGCCCATCCCGACAATGATCTCGTCAGAATGGCCGAGCGCTTCGCGAGCCGGATCAATTTTGTGCATCTCCGCAACGTCACCAGGACTTCCGACGGAGGCTTCATTGAAGACAACCATTTGGATGGCGATGTAGATTTGTACGGCGTTATGAAGGGACTCCTGATCGAACAGAAGCGGCGGGAAGATGAAGGAAGAAATGATAGACGAATGCCCTTCCGTCCTGATCATGGACATCTCATGTCAACAGAGAGGAACAAACAGGACATCTACCCGGGCTATTCATTGTTCGGACGAATGAGGGGGTTGGCTGAGCTGAGAGGGATGGAGCTAGGGATCAGGCGATCGTTGGGCCTGTGACGCGGAAACCGAGGACACTTGCCGCGATTCCGCCGCTTGTTGGTTTGCACCCTGCTGTTCTGAGCGTCTGGAAGCGGCGTTCGTCTTGTCGGGAGGGAATAACAGCAACTTTGGTTCTGCAGAAGGATTCAGCGGGACCACGCTTCATGGAAAAAACGGGTTTGCCTGGACGGCAGAAGGAAGACTGGTCAACGGGGCAAGGTAGGAGCGAATCGCCTGGACGACGTCCCTGCTGTGCGTTCGGGCATTCGTCTCAAGATCGATTTCCGTCGCCTGCGGGATGGCCGCGGCCATCCTCTTCATCGTTTCCGGTTCGTGCAGCTTGTCTTTCGAGGCATTGACGATGAGCGTGGGACCGTCCACCGTCCTCAGGATGCTCCAAACCTCGTACGACCAAACGGTCATTGCCGCCTTCTTCAATTTCCAGGGGTCCGCTGCATCGAGCGCATGGCAGTACTTCTCGTATTGCGCCCGGTCGGCATCGATGTTGAGCCGGAATCGCCTCAAGTACCATTTCACCGTCGGGCGGATCAAGGCGTAGAGTCCGGGATAGAACAGCGTGATAACGGCCTTCCAAAAGGCAGGAACCCGAAAGGCGGCATTTGGAGCGATCAAGACAAGACATCCCGGCTTCTTTGTGAGAGAACGATAGGACTCGAGAATCGCCGTAGCGCCAAGTGAGCTCCCGCAGAGAACATAGCCGCCCGGCACAAGGCTCAGCTGATCGATGAGGTCAACGATGTCGCTGGCGATGTCTTCCACGCCATAACCTGCCCTCCCCTTTACCTCCGCTGAGATTTTCTCGCGGGTCTCCACATAATAGACTCTGAAGTCCTTTGTCATCTCGCGGAGGACCTCCTTCCAGGCCCCGATCTGCGAGATCCAACCGGCGACAAAAACCAGGGGAGGAGACGCGCTCCCCTGCAGGGGTGTGAACGAAACAAGACGAAGCGTGACCTGCGAAGAAATCGCGCATTGTTCATCCCGGTAGGTTGCGCCCGGGCTGCAATATTCGGAGAGTGCTTCTTCTTGCATGCTTACCGCCTCAACAGGCCGCGGTTCAAGCGGGCGTACATTTTTCGATTCTGCCGATAGATCGTCTTGAATTCACGGAACCGCTCGTCGTACAGGTTCCGATTCGCAGGGTTCGGCATAAACTGGCGTCGTATCCTCACGAAGTTCTTGATATCCTCGAATCTGGGGATGTAACCCAGCGTCATACTGGCAAGAAGTGCGATCCCCTTCGCCCCTGCTTGCTGCGGATTTTCCGCCTGATTGATCTTTCTGTTCGTGATGTCTGCCATAATCTGACACCAGACTTCGCTTTTTGCGCCACCCCCGACGATGCCCAACTCCTCTACCGGCGCATAGAGGTTCTCCAGCGTCTCCATCGCCCACCGGGTGTTGAAGGCGATCCCTTCGAACACCGCCCGAATGATATGTTCTCGCGAGTGATTGAGGCTGACGTTGAAGAGCCCGGCCCTCACGGTTTCGTCATCCAGCGGGGACCGCTCCCCGAACATCCAAGGAGTGAAGATCAGGCCGCCTGCACCCGGCCCGACTTTTTCGGCCAGCGAATCGAGCAGCTCGTAGATATTGGGCACGTTCGCTTCTGCCTTGAGCTGTTCTTCGTGGTAAAGCACGTTCTTCTTCAACCACTCGAGACAGATACCGGCTGTTTCCTGGTGCGCCATTCCAAGATAGTACTTCTCGGGATACGCACTTCCAACGCAGCCCGTATAGTGCTGCAAATCGATCTTCCGCTTCGTGAAGTGCCCTGCAACCCATCCGCTTGTGCCGAGTGAGATATGCAGCTCGCCCTCATTGATCGCGCCCGAACCGAGAGCTGCCACCGTCATGTCGCCACCCCCATTGACAATCGGAGTGCCGGGGCGGAGGCCGGTCAACTCTGCCGCATCGGGAGTCACCCTGCCGACCACAGCTGCGCTCTCCTTGACCTCGGCCAGCTGATCGACCGTGATCCCTGCCAGCTTGCAGAGCTCGGGAGACCATTGATTCCTGTTGTCCCTTGTGTCAAGCAGCCACCAGATGACCGCTACATCCACCGACGTGACCATGTTGCCGGTGAGCTTGTAGATAACGAAATCTTTTGCGTCGAGGTACTTATGGGCGTGAGCGAACACCTCCGGCTCGTATTTCTTGAGCCACAGGATCTTTCCGATCTGATCCTTCCCCGTATGCCCGGGCGTCCCTCCGGTAATTCGGAGGAATTTGAGAAGGCGGAAGATATTATAACCCTTGATGCGCGGCGGCGTCCAGAGGAGTTCCCCGATGATCTCCGCGCTCCTACCATCAAGCCATGTCATTGATGGCCGCAGGGGCGACCCGCTTCTATCGACCGGAACCAGACATTGCATGAGTGTCGAGAAGGTCATGCCGACGACTTCGTTCGGGCTGACTCCCGTTTTCCGTATCACTTCACGCGTTGTTTCGCACACTGCCTTCCACCAATCGAGGGGATCCGCCTCAGCATATCCGGGAGCCGGATGTCTCGTCTCATAGAACCGTTGCGCAGTGTCGACAATGTCGCCAAAGACCGTTACAAGGATGGCCTTATCGGAGCTTGTCCCCATATCGTGTGCGACGATGTACTTGTCCGGCATTGTTGTGAATCGCGCTGATCGGTAGTTGTCTGTTCCCGCGGTGTGGCTATCGGGAGATGGGCGGTTCAGTGTTCACGAATGTAGAGAGATGGTTCGGCATAGTCAAACCGAAAAGAGGCGATGAGGGGGTCCGCTGCAACGACCGGTCTGCAACTCCATCCGACGGTCGTTTAGAGGGCAAAGCCTTCCGAACAAAAAAAGATCTCGCGGGCACTGCCCGGAGAGGGCAAGCGACAATTTCCCGCACCGTAGAGGAAACCGTCACTGTAAGTCGGATGAGAATCCGACCTGCCCGCGAGATACACTCTGCAAGCCGACTATCTCAACAGAATCTTCTGCTTCGTCTCGACGCAGTCTCTGGCCCGTCCCGAATGCCACAAAGTGATCCCTTCAGGAGATGGCATTCGGCACAAGGCGGCAGAAGTATATGCCGCCGACAACGTTCGATGCAACCCACGTCATTCTTTGCCCTGACTCGCCAGTAGTACGTTGTCGCAAGAGAGATGGTGCTTCGGGTGCAAGGGAAAACCTTCAATACAAAACTACTGCACTTCCGATTGAAAGGCAACAGAGCTAGTTTGCGGGGAAAAAACGGGGGTTTTATTGAAGAATTTCAGCCAAATACAAAGAATCCCCGCCTGCCCGTCCACATCACGATCAGGCGGGGATCTTGACCGATGAACCCGCAGGAAGAGGCTTGAAGGCCGTCTTCTTCAGAGTGCTATCCCATCGTAACGACAACCTCGTTGATCGACCCCGGCTTCTGGGGCGGGATCGGACATGTGACCTGTCGCCCGTTGAGGCTTATCGACTTCACCCCTTTCTGAACTCGTCCCGGATTCTTCACTTGAATTCTGAATGTGGCTCCCCTCCATTGCCGGGTGACCTCGAATCCTTGCCAGTCGCCCGGAATGCACGGGTCGACGATCAGTCCGTCAAAGCCCGGCCGGATGCCCAGGATCCAGTGCGTCGCTGCGGTGTACACCCAGCCGGCGCTTCCCGTGAGCCACGGGTGCCGCGCTCGTCCGCACGCCGTGTGGTCTCTTCCCATGATGAATTGGCAGTAGGAATACGGTTCCGCTTCCCGCATTTCAATCATGTCGTTTTGGTTGTACGGAAGGAGAGCGTCGTAGAGCTTCATCGCGAGGTCCCCCCTCCCCAGCTTGCATTCGGCGATCATCGCCCAGTCCGGATGTACCACGGACACGTTCCTCGTTGAATCAAGTGCGCTGGAGGATGCCCCGCTGAGTTTTACGCGATAGGGATTGAACCAGGCGTGCAACTCCATGCCGCGCTTGTATGCCTCCTGCACGGCAAACTGGAGAGGGTCGTAATAATCGCCGGGGGGCGTGCCCTGGGATCCGGTGAGCCAAGAAGACCATGGCTCGTACGGTGACGCGTAGAACGCGTCGCAGGCAGAACGCACCTGGAGAATAACCGCATTGAATCCGGCACTTGCCAACCGGTCGAGCAATGAGGTGAGCTGAGTTTGTTGCACCTGCGAGGAGAGTCCAGGCGAAGACGGCTAGTCGATGTTTGTTACCGTCGCTATCCAGACGTCGCGGAATTCACGTTTCGGGGAAGCTTGACCGAACGCCAGCGAGAAGGAGATTACAGAAGAAGCCGTGAGAATCACCAATCTGTTGCAAGGGCCCATAGGCTGCTCCGAAACTGTGGCAACATTTCAACAATTCCCTCAGCTCAGGTTCTTGCCGGCCTGCTTTCGGGTGAAGGTGAAACGGCTCAATCTTATTCGTAAGAAGGGAGGACATAACTCCTCATTTCAGCAACAGCATCCTCTTCGTGATGACAGACGATCCTGCTCTCAGTTGATATAGATAGACGCCGGAGGAAACCGTTTCGCCGCGATCATTCGTTCCATCCCACAGGACATGATGTTGGCCGGATTGTTGTTCTGCAGCAACGAGTGTCCGGATACGTCGTCCGAGGAGGTCGAAAACGACCAGTTCGACGTACCCTTGCTTGTCAACCTCATAGTCGATGCGCGTTGACGGATTGAACGGGTTGGGATAGTTCTGATAAAGCATGAACGTGAGTGGAACGGACCCGGGAGTATGATCCGCCGAGGTGACGGATCCACGCGCAATCTGCAACTGCTCAAAGTAGATGGCCCCCGATTCCGAGCTCTTTCCAGAATCATAGGCCAGTTGAAAGCTGTCGAACCGAAGCATCCCCTCGAGCTTTCCATTTCCTATCCAGCTTCCCACCGTGTCATGTTCCAGGTCCCACTCCACCAGCCGCCAGCCCACCCAATTTATGGGAGTCCACAGACTGACTTCGTGGTTCGCAAGGTTTCCGCCTGGGATCGCATCGACGCTATCGTCAACGCCAAAACGAAACAGCGTCCCACTTCCGTCTCCGAAAACGTATGCCTGGAGCCGTGCACCGGTTTTTGTGAAGGTGACCGATCGGCCGGAACCGCTGTTGAGGTATTCGCGAATCAACCAGCCGGTCGTGGACGTTAGGTTCCAGTCGTAGGTCAACCGTCCCGAAGCGGTACCAGCAGGCAGGAGGCTGAAGGCGATGGTCGTATCGCGCTCAAAGGTGGCGCTGTCGGCACCCACGGTGCTTCCGCTAACAAGCGGCTGCAGCCACAATGCGACGGACACGCTGAAGTCCTCAATTGTCGTGGACTGGAAATCGAGAGCCGCAATCGAGAAGGTCCAGATCGGACTTGAAGAGGGGATCGCATTTTCGGAAGCGTCCTTCACACCGCTGATTCGAACCTTGTAGGTCCTTCCCGGTTTCAGTCCTCCCTGCGGATAGATATTGATTCCACCTCGCCCGTTCACGAGGAAATATTGAAACGTGAGTTGCCGATTTCCTACGCCGACCTCCTGCACAACGATATTCGCTGAGTTGACGGAAGTCGGGTCGAGCGGTTCGTCAAAGGTGAAATTGATGACGCTGTTCGATGCCGCAAGGACAGAGTTGTTGGCGGGGGAAGTGGACACAACAACCGGCGGCCAGACATCGGCAGGGATCCTTCTGAAGCTGATTTGAAACGCATCTCCGCCCGTGCCGTCCCCATTGCCGTCGAGCAGGAATCCGCCTGTGGAGCGCGCTGAGCCCTCGATTCGAACCGTAAATGATGTAAGGAACGGGAAGACCACTGAATCGGGCTCGAACGTCAGGACAGTGCTGGAATTCGACCAGATGAGGCTCCCTGCGACGACCGGTGTGATCGAGAACGCCGCGCGGACCGAAGCGGTATCCATTGCTTTGGAGAAGGTTATTCTCACCGGGCCTGAGGCAGCAAATGCCGTGTCGTTGTCTGTCGGCGTGCTGGCAACCACCACAGGAGCTGCAAGAGTCTCGATCTGACGGTCGACAAAATCTGTTGTACCGGCACCGATGAAGAGCTCCACGGAGTCCGCCACGTACCCCGGTGTCTCAAATCGAAGTGTATGGGGTCCCTGCTTGATCCCATCGAACATATAGAAACCATTGCTGTAGAAATCACCAATGTAGACGCTGTCTTCCGGCATCAAGCGGACGTGGCTTGCGTTGATCGGTTTTCTCGTTCCCGGCTCGGACAAGATGCCAGCCACGATGCTCAGGGAGTCGGGGGGAACGCCGAAGTACTGCATGAAGGCGTTCCGGATCGCATATGCCTCCATCTTCCTGTAACTCTTATTCATGAGGCGGCGAGTTTCAGGATAGTAGTCATGAAATTCCCCTTCGGAGAGTTCTCCCGGCATAGCCAACCCAGAAAGAACACCCAGATTGTACCCGCCGCCGGTCGGTCCACCATAAAATGTGTAGTCCAAATAGGTATATTTCGATCGAGGAGATGTCCTCATCTCCCGTTGAATGGACGGGCCAATGACATCTGACATTGTCTCCGCTTGTGGCCACGCGGCCTCTTGCGTTGAGATATTCTCTTTTACTAGCATCAGAGTGTAGTTTGTGGAAGTGTTCTGACCGAGAGGAAGGCTTGTGGCGTTGCTATGTATGGAGTGAAACCAATTGACGTTGTTATCATTAGCTAACTGCCATCGCGCTGAGAGCGACGGTTCGTCCGAGTCGTTTGGGTTCGCGTAGACGGTCCCACTATTCGAGTTCCGAGTGAGTATCACCCAGGCCCCCTTTGCCTCCAATAGTGACTTCAGGAGTAGAGCTTTTTGAAAATTGCTCTCGGATTCCCAGAAATTTGTCCCGTCATCAGGAACTATGTGCCTGTCGTTCGAATTGTAGCCGCCGTGACCAGGGTCGATGCAGATCTTGAGGCTGGAGAGATCATCCGTCTGACCGAACAAGGACGTCAAGGTGAAAAGGAAGAAAAGGGGAAACGCTCGTATCCGTTTGATCATCGCTCCTCGTATGTGAGCAGGTAGATCTGTCCGTCGGCGCTGCTGCAGGCGATCTTGTTCTCGACCGGGGAGCACTGGGGATACATCTCCAGCACCTTGTCGGTCGTCGTCAGTTGTATCACCGTTGCTCCGTTCGGGGAAATCGCACAGAGATCGGACGACAGCAGCTTCTCGCCGTCATCCTGGTCGTCCATGGAGATGACCCATTTGCCCGAGCGGGTCCAACTCGGCGCGTCTCGTCGTCCGAGCCTGTTGAGGATCCTTCCGTCCAGATCACACACGAACGCTCCCCGGTCCATCTCGTACGCGACCATCAGTTGTTTGTCGGGGGAAAGGACTGGCCAAATGTAGCTGCCGTTCCCAAATGGATCGAGCAGTACCTTTCGCCCATTCTTGCTCAGTGCGATCTTCGTGTTCTCGATGCCGAGGATGATGATCCCGGCTGCGGGCGTCTTGGCGAGGTTCTTAACCCCTGTGCGGACTGAATAGACGGGCACGTTCCCCGCGAAGGTTGGAACAGAGAGGTCTTTGCCCGACGCAAGCACGGACGAGGTTCGGCTCAGAAGGTCCATCAAGATGATCTCTTGTACTCGCTCTCGTCCTCTCCCGTTGTATGTTGTGCGGCGATAGGTCAGTCGAGTTCCATCGTCTGAGAGACTGAAGGCGAAACCGGATTTTGGATCATCGGTGATCAGGCGGTTGGATCGGGATTGGACCGAGTACTCCCAGATTCCGTTGCCATCGAGCGTGGTATAGAAGAGGAACTCGCCGCTGGGCGAAAACGCGGGATGGGACCATTCTCCCGACGAAGGGAGAGGGAGCTTTTCGACACTCGTTATCCTGAGTTGCGCAACGCTCGTGCCAACAACAAGCAACAAGCTGCTGAGGATGCGCAGCCCGATAGTACTCTTCATAGCGAGCCCCTTTCAAGCCGGCTCTTGCAGCAAACGTCCCGCGAGATTCCTTTGAGTTAACTCAAAGATGAGAAAGGAATCAACAGGACGGCAGTCGACAACTGCCATGGAGAATGGTTCTTCTGTAGCGCGAGCAGCTCAGCCGTTTCTCCGAAACCTTCGAAGCAGATCTTTCAGGTCCCTCGCGCCGGTCACGGTAATGATCGCGGCCATGCCGAAAAACAGGCACGCGGAGATCGCAAACAGGATGATCCAGAGGAGCGCTGTCTCAGTCACCAGGGGCCTCGCTCTTCTCCCAAGCCTCGGGACCGATCGGCGGGTGAGAGTGCTGACTCATGAGGGAGCCAATGATCATGCCGGATGCTGCGAGAACGAAACTGAGAAATCCTGACACGTTGACATCGACGAGAAAAGACATCGACGGGGAGAGTGAGTCTTTCAGTTGACTCAGCACCAGGAACGCGATCGGGGCAGCGGCGCCCAAGCCGAGCGAGCAGTATGCACCGACAATGTTCGCCCGTTTCCAGTAGAGTCCGAAGGCCACGCATCCGAATGCCCCCGCGGCATACATTGCGCCGGTGATGGCGATGTACTGGAACGCTGTGGCAGGGAGCTCGTAGTAGAGACCGAAAATCAGCATGAAGATTCCCACGACCGCGGAGATGATTCTACTCAGCAGCATGGTTCTCTTCTCGCTGAGCTCGCTTCGACTCAGCGGGGCAAGGATGTCTCTCGTCGCCACGGAGCTCCAGGCAAGCAGATACGCACTGTAGGTTGACATGGACGCTGCAAGCATACCGGCCACCATTAATCCGAGCAGACCCGTCGGCACGACCTCTCCCAACAGTCTCGGCATCGCGGTCGTCGGGTTCAACGCAGGGCCGAAGACAGCAAGCGCCGCCGCACCCCAGAACATCGGGATCATGTACCTGCCTGCCAGCGTAATCCCGGTATAGAGGAACACCTTCCTGCCGACGGCGGGGCTTTCGGAGGCGAACGACTTCGAGACCGCGGGCTGGTTCAGAGCTGAGATCGCAACGCTTCCGATCACCATCCAGATCAGAAACGTCCAGCCGAAGCGCGGATTGACGACGGGGTTAACACCGGCTTCGCCGAGCTGCTTGACGACCGTCGTGGCAATGTCGGCGACGCCCACGCGCATGAGCACGAAAAGCGTCGCGACCAGCATGCCGAAGCTGAGGACGACAAACTGCATGAAGTCCGTGATGATCACCGAGAACATGCCGCCGAGCACCGTATAGCTGACAACGATCAAGAGCATGATCGTCATAACGAGAAAGAGGACGTTGGGGCTGAAGCCCATTGTCTCCGTGAGGAAAATACCATCCATCTTCAGGAAGACGCCCATGTTCAGGACGCCGCCGAGGAACAGGAGGATGCCGCCGAGGAGCCGGACATTCTTTCCGTACCGCAGCTCGTAGAACTCGGGGATCGTGATCACCCTGAGACGTCGGAGGCCGGAGACGATGAACCCTGTCATGCCAATCACCGCATAGCCGAACACTCCAATCAGACCAAGAACGAAGCAGGAGAGTCCGCTCACGTATCCGAGCTCACCGAAATACATGAAGGTCACCACTCCGATCTCTGTCGCGATGAGCGTCGCGGTGCCGAGTGCGACTTTGACCCTCCGACCGGCAAGGAAGTATCCTTCCATGTTCTCGACATATCTCTTGGCACGTATCCCGACGAAAAAGGAGATGCAGAGGTACACCGAGAGAACAATCCAGTCGAGGAGATGGAAATTCATTCCGGGCTCTCGCTGTCAGAGGAATACAGCACATACTTGGCACGTATCCGGCCAAACGCCTCGAGTTCTCCAGCCCAATCCTGATAGATCTCCTCAGGGTCAACCGCTTTGTCAAGCTGGTACCGAACGGCAGGGTTCCCGGTCAGAATGTCCAACCGTCTGTGGCGGAGCAGGGCTTCGGCAGGATGAGCGCGCTTGAAGGCGGCCAGAACCGCCACGCCCAGCCGGACAGGCCTCACGTTATCGCGCTCAAGAACGGTGATCCGAATTCCTCGGCAGCGCATCCCAGCATACTTCGGCTGGTTTGCCACGCCGGGGATCTCGTGGGGCGTGTACTCCTCAGGCGAGAAAGTCACCCCCGAGGTCTCAAACTTCTCGAGGCAGCTCATGATTTTCGCAGGGTCAGCCCACGGTGCGCCCACCAGTTGGAATGGATAGCAGGTTCCACGTCCTTCGGAGATTGAGGTGCCCTCCACGAAGCAAAGGCCCGGATAGAGGACGGCGGTTGCCAGTGTTTGCATGTTGGGTGAAGGCGGAATCCAAGGCAGTCCTGTTTCGTCAAACCACACTGACCGTTTCCAGCCTTCGATGGGAACAACCTCAAGCCGGGCCTCGACACCGTTGGTGAGCCATCTCTCCTCGTTCCAGAGCCGAGCGAGCTCGCCGATTGTCAAACCGTGCGTCACGGGCATAGGCATCCAGCCGACGAAAGACTTGAGTGATGGAACGCAGACTGGCCCGTCATAGTCCAATCCACGGATCGGGTTCGGACGGTCGAGAAGGATAAACTGAATGTCCTGCTCTGCCGACGCCTCCATTGCGAGCGCGATGGTCGAGATGAACGTATAGGATCGTGCGCCCACATCCTGGATGTCGCAGAGAAGCACATTGACACCGTTGAGCATTTGACGGCTCGGCTTGTGAACTCGACCGTAGAGCGAGTAGATCGGGATCGCGTATCGGGCGTGCTCGGCGTGCTCGACACGCACGCCGTTCGGCATATCGCCGGTGATGCCATGTTCAGGTCCGAAGAGAGCCTTGACCCGGCAGATGCCCGCGTCAACGATCGCGTCGATGATGGACCGCCCGTCCGAAAGCCGTCCGGTCTGATTCGTCAAGATGCCGATGTTCTTGCCTCGAATGAGCTCTGGCGCGTCGACCAGCAGGCGGTCGGCGCCCGTCCGAACGACCCGAGAGGATCTTGGTGCTGGCGTGCTCATCGTTTGTCAGACCTTCAGGAAGATCCTTCGCTTGTACATCCAGTAGCAAAGCATCCATCCGAGCAATATGATCATCAATGAGTACATCAGTGAGCCGGGTGTGGGGCCTGCGAAGCTCGCGAAGGTCCGGTAGAAATAGCCCGTCAGCGAGGTCGTTACCCCCTGGTACGGGACCTTCCACGAGAGCATCACCCAGCGAACAAACAGCCCTGTGGCCACATAGAGCGTGATGGCATTCATTCCGTAGACGACGAATGGGAAAGCGAGGCGCGACATCTTCCGGACTTCGATCACCCAGTAGAACAACAGGAAAACCAGGCACGACCATCCTGCCGTATAGACGGCAAACGATGATGACCAGAGTATCTTGTTGAGCGGCACGACCTCGTTCCATAGCAGGCCGACGATGATGCCCGCCGCCGCACCGATCGCCAGCCTGCGGATCACGGTCGCGTGATCCCTTCGCCGCAACAGAAAACGTCCAGCCAGAACCCCGAAGAGAACGGTGGAGAGCCCGGGGATCATGCTGATGATGGTCTCTTTGTCATCCGGCGCGAGGACAAAGCTGTCCAGGTATTGTGCCGCGTTGACATCACGGTCGAAGGAACCCGGCACGACACCGGGGCCGCGGACGAAGGCGAGGATCGCCCACCAGACGAAGAGCATCGCAATTGCGATGACTGCTTGCCACCGGACCTCGAGCCGCAGGAGGAGGTAGGCGGCGAAATACAGGAGACCGATACGCTGGAGGATGCCGAAATGGAGCACCGGTGTACTGAGCGAGGCGGAGGCGAGAAACGCTCCGAGGAGGTACAGGAGAATTGCCCGCCGCGCAGCGATTACAAGGCGTTTCCAGAACCGAACGCCCTGCTCGAGCTTCTTGGCATCGCTGAACGGCATCGCCATGCCGACAGCGAAGAGAAAGAACGGAAAGATCAGATCGGCGAACGTGCATCCGTGCCACTCCGCATGGAGAAGGAGCCGAGGGACAACGGCGGGGTCCCACGTGCCGGGGTTGTTCACCAGCAGCATACCGGCGATGGCGAACCCCCGGAACGCGTCGAGCGACGCGAAGCGATGAGAGGAAACCGCAGAGGTGTCTGTCATAGGCGGAGCACCTGTTCCTTTCTCGCCCGACGATGCTATGGTGTCACCGTCGGGTATAGATTGACTTCACCGAACCGGTTCTTCGAACGCTTCAATCTCCCGTATTGAATAGGCCGAGATGCCCTTTGTGCCGCGTCCTCCCTCCATTCTCAGGTAGCGTGCCTTGAACGGCGGACAGGCAAACTCATCGATTCCTCCCTGTCCGTCGGTCACCTCCCGAATCGTTCGCCACGCTTTGCCGTCGTTCGAAGCCCGGAACCGATACTGCACAGCGTGGCTCTCACCCCAGCGGATGATCACACGGGCAATCTGCTCCGGTTGTTTCCAAGCGAGCTGAAACCACTGAGCTTCCTGGCCGTTGGAGTTTGTCCACGCCGCAGAGTTCCAACGGGTGTAGAGCTTCCCGTCAATCGCGCTTGACGGTCCGAAGTGGGGACCGATCGTCGAGGAGGATGAGGCGCTTGGTGCAGCAAATCTTGCAAGGTTCCGCGGAGGGGAGATGGAATCCTGTCCGACAAGCTGAACGAGCATGAGGGAGTACGGAGACAAGCGAAGGGAGAAATGCTCGGAGATCTTCAAGAGATCCGGCAGCTGCTCGTTCTTCCGCTTCGCATCCAAAATCCAGACATGTCCCCGTCCCTGTGGTGCGAATCCCGCGAGGTCGATTTCGACGCTTCTTGTCCTCTTCTTGTCTTTGTTGATGAAGGCGATCGAGAGCTCCTTTCCCGCTCGGCTCGCATAGACCGAAACCGACGGATCACCAGATCGCGCCGCCAGCAGCTCTGTACCAAAATGGCGGACGAACATTGGGAAGACATAGTAATTGTACCGCGGAGCATTGTTGCCATCTGATGAAAGGTAACCGTAGTCGCCTCTACGCGGGGGGTAGAAATTGTGAATTGCCCAATAACAAGCAATGTCGATCCCGGCCTCGGCCATTGTCCCCAGCATATCCGCGGCCCAGAGTGCGTTCACGATTTGAAGCGTCTGCGGGCCGGGGGAATGGTTCACCGAGTTGTATCCGACGTTAACGTACAGAATCGAGTGAGCCTTCTCACTTCCGAGGGCGCGTTCGACATCACGGTGAAGCTGAGCGACGAGGTCTCGAAACTCGGCCACGCTCGCGAGCAGCGTGTCATCATTCTCCTTTCCCCACTGCTGCGGGAAGTAGGTGAAGGTCAGCATGTCGACGTACCCGACCGCCGCTTTTAGGACGCGCTCCGTCCAGTCCTCCGGATGCCGCCCCAACGGCACATTCGTAGCAACTTTGATGGAGGGGTCGACCTCCCGCATAGCCTTCACGAACTCGATGTACTTCTTTGCATACTCCTCGGGCGGAGCGTGACCACGCGCCCACGTTCCCCACTGCTCATCCCCAACCTCCCAGAGTTTCACGTCGTAACCTTTGAGCTTGTTGCAGTAGCGGACCCACGCAGCGGCGAGGGACGATGGCTCATTGAAGTTGACCGTGATGAACGGCTCGGCGCCGACCTCGCGGCAAAGGGCGATATATTCGTCCGTATTCATTTCGGTGGCATTGTTCGAGGCAGAGTTCCAGACATACTGGTCGGCGTCGTTACCACCCGGATACTTCAAGACCGTCACCCCGGAGGCTTTGATCTTCTGAAGTGCGTCCCGATCCGCGCTCAAGAGCATGTCATCGGCCGACTCGGGGAAGAGGGACTCATCCCAGCGAGCCGTGTTGATGCCGTAGAGCCACGGGTTGATTGACCGAAGGGATCGCCCGGCATCGACTGAGACATGAAGGGCCTGCCCGAGGCTGACGGAACTCAGAAAACATACGGCCAGGACAATGGAAGTTCGCTGCTTTGTCATAGGGAACCAAGCGGCCTATGCAATGGCCTTCTTCATGACTTCGTGGCGTTGGAGGACTTTAAGGCCGAGCTTGTGGTAGAAGTCGTTTGCGCGACCGGTCGTCCATGCGAGCCAGAGGTTGTGCTTTCCTTTCCGCCTCATCTGCTCGACGGTGTAGTAGTACAGCATGGGTCCGAGTCCCAATCCGCTGCATGCTTTGTCAATGCCGAAGGGGCCGAAACGTTCATCCAGAAAATGACTGAATCCAACGACCCTGTTGTTCTTGAGAGCAACGAGGATCTCGTCACACTCAGGATTCTCACGGAGCCGGTCCATTGCCGGCCGGAAGAGATCGCCGGGGTAGTTCTCCCGAAGGAACTCCAGCAGCCAGAGGGTGTATCGCGGCTCGAATACCTTGACCGAGAATCCCGCCTTTTCAAGTCGACAGAAGCGTTCCAACATCTCCGGCGGGATGGAAGAATCGATGATCGATCGCCCCATACTGTCTTCGAAACGTGTTGAGCATGATCTCATCCCGCGGCATGCACAAATTCCAGAGCACAACGACCTCACCCTCATCTTCCGCTCGATACTGACGAATGTTGTACGGCATACTGCAGCTTTCCATCTTGCGTGGATCCGTGTGTCAGGGGAGAAGCTCGACGGTGCGCTTCTTCTCAAACGGATCGATGTCCACAGCGACAGCGTACCGTGTGCCAGCCTCGGCCCCGCGAAGCCTGGCAAGGGACTCGTAGTACTCAAGGTAGGGGAACGACGATATCCCTCCTCTCAGAAACTCGTACTGCGTGACACACTCCTTCCAAAGCGAAAACTCCTCTGTGACATCAACATAGATATAGGGCTTGAACTCCTCCGCGTCCTCCCAGTTCTCCGCGTAGTAGATTGCTTTCACCCCTCGGTGCCGTTCGTGGTTCGTCACCACGCCTTCGAGCGAGGCGAGGAGGATGGCGTCGTTGACGAGCACGTGAGTTGTCGAATGATCCTTGTGAATGCTCCTCCGCCAATGGGTGATAATGTGGGTCGGTCTGACCTGGCGGATCACATCAGCAACGTACCGGCGGGCCTCCTCCGAACTCGGGATCTCTCCATCTTTGTAAGGCCCGAACATCGCTTCTGCCCCGATGACCGTAGCGGCGGCAGATGCTTCGCGCCGCTTTTGCTCACCATACTGCTTCGGAGGCATCTTTGGATTTCCTCCTTCACCAAGCGTCAAGTGAAGGAGAACGATGCGGTCTCCCTGGCGGTGATGTTTTGCCAGGACGGCACCGCACGAGATTTCAATGTCACCGCAGTGGGCTCCCACAGCCAGAATTGTGCGTTCAGCTTCCGTGGTCATGCGCTGGTTGCCTTCCCGTTGGTCTCAGAGATGTTCTCGTGGGGATCGGATGTCCAACACCGCGATCATCAACCGCTCGTCAGAGGATCCGCCAAGAAGCGCTCGGGATTGTTCGTAATCAAAGAATCTCACGGTTCAGGCGCTTCTGCAAGAGTGCGAACCGGCGTGTCTCGTTGAATCCGAACTTCTTGTAGACCTTTGCGGCGAGATCATCCGTCCACATTACCCACGCATCGTGGTACCCCTCCTGGCGCATCCTCTCCAGGGTGCGGGCCAGGAGCACGGTGCCGATCCCCCGACCCTGGTACTGACTGCTGACGCCGAAGGGGCCGAAGTGCGAGCCCTCAAACTGGCAGTAGCCGACGATCTCATCCCCTCGTGTCACGAGCATGATCTGCTCAGGATGAAAACCACCCGCCGGGATCTTTCGGAGGTTTTGCCGCTCGACGCGAACCCAATCGGACGGCATCGTCTTCTCCAGGAAGTCCATAAGCTGAACCAGATCGGTCCGGCGGTACGACCGGACCTCGATGTTTTCTGCACGGAGTCTTGCCTCGATCTCTCTTGTCGTGTCAGGGATCGTGAAGAGGACGATCGGCGAATCCATGCTGAGTGCCTCTTGGAAAACCTCGAATCCCCGTGTGAGGAACAGGTCGAGGAGATGCCCAGATGCCTTCTTGTCTATCCCGGGAGTGAAATACCCCGGTGGGTAACTTGAGACACGGCAGTCGCGCTTGCCAAGCGATCGAAACTTCCTTTCAACCTCAGTCAGGAGAACTCCGCCGACCTCTTCCAGGCTTGGGCCGGGCTGAACGCCGAGTGCAGTGATCCAGCAACGATCTCCCTCCGGGTCCGCATCACCAAGAGGCAGGTGCTTTGGATACACGCCGAGGACGAATCCGACAAGCGTATCACCCTCCCAGGCCGTCAGAAACGTGTCAGGATCGAAGTTCTCATCGAGGAGGACCCTCGTTTCCAGGGTGTCAACGGTAATGGCGTCCAGCGGGAGGGCCGCGGCCCAAAGCTCAAGAAGGGCGCTGCGGTCGTTGTCGGAGTATGGACGGAGGGAAAGGCGCATGGGGTCCGTGAGCGGCTGACTCAGTAGGCTATGCCGATTGAGATGTGGTGAACGGCGCCAAAAACGCCGAACGCTTCAGATGAACTCGTTCAGGCCGAAATAGCCGGTGCCGAAGGATTTGCTCATCGGCTTCCGGTAATTCAGTAACACCGCGCCGCTGGCCAGCGGTGCTACTTTCAAAAACTCTCGCCGTGAATACACCCTTCTTCTCCCTTTTTCGTGAGAACTTGACCGATGCTCCGGACCGTTGAATTGCCTGTTCGCGCTCTCGGCGCGTTTCGGGCTCAAATCGGTTATCCCATCGTTACCAGAACCTCATTGACCGATCCAACCTTCTGCGGCGGAATGGGTGATCCGATCGGTTGTCCATTCAGCGTCACAGACTTGATGCCCTTCTGTACACCATTAGGGTTCTTGACGCTGATCTTGAACGTTGCACCCCTCCAATGTCGAGAAATTTCAAAAGCTTTCCAATCGCTCGATATACATGGATCGACGGTCAACCCGCCGAAGCCTGGCCGAACACCAAGGATCCAATGGGTCGCGGCGATATAAGCCCATCCTGCGCTTCCGGTGAGCCATGGGTGTCTCGCACGTCCATATGCCGTATGATCCTTCCCCATGATGAACTGACAGTATGAGTACGGCTCCGCTTCCCGGACTTCGATGAGATCATTCTGATTGTAGGGGAGGAGAGCGTCGTAGAGCTTCATCGCGAGGTCCCCCCTCCCCAGCTTGCATTCGGCGATCATCGCCCAAGGGTTGGGATG
>CAYZRX010000080.1:0-16029 GCA_964480945.1 uncultured Ignavibacteriaceae bacterium
ACTTGATCGGCGAGCGGGAACTGCGCATGATGAAGCCGACGGCTATTCTCGTCAACACGGCAAGGGGGGCAATCGTGAATGCAGAGGCTCTTGCGAAGGCATGCAAGGAAGGCTGGATTGCCGGGGCTGGAATTGACGTGTTCGAAAAGGAACCTCCGGAAGTCGATTTTGTCCTCCGGGGTATTCCTAACGTGATCCTCACCCCACACCTTTCCTGGTATTCTGAAGACGCCGGCTGGAGCATCCGTGAAAAGATCTTGGAAGATGTGTACCGGTATCTTGATGGACGCCCCCCTCGATTCCCCGTAAATTCCGTTTCGAGAGAGTCCCATGCCACTTGATGGCACAGCGCTCGAACGCGCGGTACGGGCGCACGTCGATGACACCATTGCGTTCCTTTGTGACATCATTCGCATCCCTTCTGTGCGAGGCAAGGAGGGGTCTGTCATTCGAATGATCCATGATCATCTTCACAGCTTCTGCTCTCGGGCAGAGCTCATGCAAATTCCTGAGTCGTTTGTGGAAGATCCGGGATACAGCTGGCCCATCCCCGGACTCACATATGAAGATACACAAAACCTCCGTTTGACCATTCTTGGCTCCGATCCATCGGCTCGAAGTCTGATCCTGAATGCCCACGCTGACGTTGTGCCTCCGTCAAGCAACCAGATCAATGCATTCATTCCGGAAGTCAGAAACGGCATAATCTACGGCCGTGGAGCATGCGACGACAAAGGTCAGATTGCCGTCATCTACCTCCTGCTTCGGACACTTGCTGGCCTTGGTCTCCGCCCGCGTGGGGCCATCACTTGTGAGATTGTAATCGAAGAAGAAAACGGGGGAAACGGGACGTTGTTTATGACCCGTCATCCAGTTCACGCGGACGCAGCGATCGTCATGGAGCCCTCTGGCGGGAAGGTGTTTGCGGCCGTGCGCGGCGCGGTGTGGTTCGAACTGATCATAACAGGTCGTGCGGGCCACAGCGGAAGCGCAAGCGATGTTGTAAGTGCCCTTAAAGAAGCAGTCAAAGCCATGGGTGTTCTTGAGGAGTACCATGATCGGCTTCTGGCTGCGTCACGCGGCACTTATTCGCTCTTTGATGTGTACGACAATCCCATGCCGATCACCTTCGGGCTTCTCAACACCGGCGACTGGCCCGCGATCGCCCC
This sequence comes from uncultured Ignavibacteriaceae bacterium, assembly GCA_964480945.1. Taxonomy (GTDB): domain Bacteria; phylum Bacteroidota; class Ignavibacteria; order UBA10030; family UBA10030; genus VGWB01. Next base: position 1,170 of record CAYZRX010000080.1, read on the forward strand.
AGCATCAGCGATCGTAAAAGGTGTCTTTGGATTCCTTCCCAATACGACCGTCCGTGCTGTCCAGAACGGGATGATTGACGCCATCAGGAATTCACGCCATGAGTATCTGCGTGAGCACTGCACCATCAAGTTCAACATGCTGAACAACGAAGGCAACACGCTCCCCGTCGATCACCCCCTTGTTCAGGAACTCGCGAAAGCTGCAGCAGAGGCAGGTTATCCCGGTGAGATCTCCGCCATGACGGCAGCGTGTGACGCCTGGCAGTATAGCACCAAGCTCAACATCCCGACGGTGGTTCTGGGGGCCGGGAGCCTCAAGTATGCGCACTCAAACGAAGAACAGGTCGCCGTTGAAGATATTTGTCGCACTGCAATAACACTGATTCGATTTCTTGATTACTGGTGTGGTTTCAACGACGCCGCGCGGCACAGCTGATGGGGAACGGCATGAAAGCACTGGTAAAAACACAAAAAGGGAAAGGGTTCGTTGAGGTGCTGGACGTGCCTTTGCCGACAATCGACGAGTCAGACGTGCTCATCGCGGTCAAGGCGTGCGGTGTGTGTGGGACGGATCTTCATATTTACCATGACGAATTTCCCTATTGGCCTCCGGTCATCCTGGGTCACGAGTTCAGCGGAGAAATTGCTGCCGTAGGCGGCAAGGTAGTCGGCTGGAAGATAGGCGATCGAGTAGTCGGCGAACCGCACACGTTGGCCTGCGGTTCGTGCTATTTGTGTCGGACGGGGAATCCTCAGATCTGTGCACAGAAGCGATCGCCCGGTTGGGGTATCGATGGGGCGTTCGCGTCGCTGATGCGATGGCCCGAGCCGCATCTTCTGCATCGCGTGCCGGAGTCCTTAGACTTTGACGTGGCCGCCCTGGCGGAGCCGCTCGCGAACGTGGTGACCGACGTGGTTCTCACTCAATCGATCATTCCCGGTGATGTGGTCGCTGTTGCTGGTCCCGGTCCCATCGGCGTCATGGCCTGTCTGGTTGCTAAGTATGCTGGCGCACGGTATGTGGCAATCCTCGGTACAAACGATGATGAGAGCACCCGCCTCCCTCTCTGCCGTCACCTGCCGGCGATTGACTCGGTGATCAATGTTCAGAGGGAAGATGTCGTGACTCACATAACAGAACTGACTGGCGGACGTGGGGTTGACACATTCATTGAGGCATCTGGATCGCCTGCCGCGTTTGTGACTGGTGCTCGAATTGTCAAGAAGCTCGGGACTGTGACTGCAATAGGGCTGACGGGCAAACCCGCGGTTGACTTCCCATACGACCAGTTTATGATGAAATCCATCCGGTATCTATTCAATGTGTCCACGAAATACGAAGCGTGGGACCGAGCGCTGAACATTCTCGCCGCCGATCCCACGTCATACCGGAAGCTGATAACACACTCGGCTGATCTTGCGCGGTGGGCAGCCGTTTTCGGGGACCTCGAACAGAAAAAGGGATTGAAGGCCATTTTTGCGTTTTCCCAGGCCTGATCTGTACCTCTTTGGGAGGGATGTATATGAAAACTCGAATTGCGGTCGTCGGAACGGGGATCATGGGAAGGGGAGCTGTCATGGTGTGGCAGCGATACCCCGGGGTTGAAGTGGTCGCCGTATGCGACACTGACACCGAGAAGGCCCGCAAGGTCGCGACGGAATTTGGTATTCCCAAGTTCTACGGGAGCCATCGCGAACTTCTCGACAAGGAGCAAACTGATGCCATCCACGTCAACACTCCCGACTGGGCACACCGCGATCCGGTGATCGATTCACTGAATGCGGGGAAACACGTGCTTGTGGAGAAGCCGATGACCACGGACCTCTCCGAAGCCGACGAGATCGTTCGCGCGGTCGAACAGACCGGCTTGATCCTGCAAGTATCATTCAACCACCGCTGGCTCTCGGTCTATCACAAGGTTTTCAGCGATATCCAAAATGGGAGCATCGGAGAATGTCTGCTTGGGTTTGCAAAGAAAAACAATCCAATCTTGATTCCCACAGAGTGGCTTCCCTGGTCGGGCAAGAGTACGTCTGCCTGGTTTCTCTCCTCGCACGACATCGACCTGATGTGCTGGTGGAGCCACGCCATGGGCACTGAAGTCTACGCCACCGGCGCAAAGAAGGTTCTCAGGGCCCGAGGCATCGACACCTATGATGCCATCCAGGCGCAGGTTCGATTCAACACAGGCTTCTTTGCTACGTTCGAGTCTGCATGGATTTATTCGAACAAAAGCCCCTACCTCCCAGACTCCTACATGGAAGTAATCGGCACCGATGGGCATGTGTTCATGGATAGGAAGGCGGAAGCCATCGAAATGGCAACGAAAGATACCTATGCCTATCCGCGGACTTTCCTGAATTACAGGGTATTCGACAAATGGGTGGGTGCGTTGCCCAGCTGCATGTATAGCTTTATCGACGCCATCGAACAGAAGAGGGAGCCGTTCGTCACTGCCAAGGACGGTCGGAAGGTCACAGCGATTCTCGACGCAATTCACCGGTCGCTCGCCTCGGGCAAACCGGAAAAGGTCCTCTAGGAGCACCCTATGGAATTCCCGACCGAGCAAGACCTACTTCAGTACCTCGAGCAGCATGCCTACGCGGCAGCCTTCTCGGACATTCTAGATGAAATGGGCTACCGGTCACAGGCCGTCTCTCCGGACACACCCATACGTCCCCTTTGCGATACGTTTGTTTCTATGGGGCGTGCGGTCACTCTTCTCAACGCCCCTGACACCAACGAAGAAGAACCCTACGAGCTTGTCATCAAGTGTATCGATGCACTATCCCCCGGATCGATCTTGGTAACAACGGGGAAAGAACATCTGACAACGGGGATCATGGGCGAACTCACTGCGACTGCCCTCCGCGTCAAGAAGTGCCGAGGCGCCATCGTGAACGGCTATACGCGTGATTCACGAAAGCTGATCAACATGGGCTATCCAACCTTCGCGTGGGGCACCTCGCCAATCGACACGACCGGGAGGGTCCGCGTTGTCGACTACAACATCCCGATCACGATCGGTGGGGTGATCATCACACCGGGGGACCTGGTGTTTGCAGACCTTGACGGTATCATGGTAATCCCCAGGGCTGCCGAAAAGGAAGTTATCGACAAAGTGGTTGATCGGATCGGCACGGAACATGCCGTCCGCAGAGAACTTGCGGAAGGCAAGGCCATGTCCGAAGTGTGGTCCAAGTACAGAGTCCTCTGACACCGGGGGAGAGGACGCCGTGAGCAGGCCCACGGGAAGGGTTGAATGTTATGATGTGATACGAGGAGCAATTACACATGGATGAGGTTCGCATTGGCATCATCGGTTCCGGCTTCATGGGGCGTACGCACGCCGAGGCGTTTGCGAAATACACCCGGGGGGGCCGACTTGTTGGCGTGTATGGTGGCTCAAGATCGGAGGAGCTTGCGCGTGATTATTCCGTGAACGTTGAACAATCTCTGACGAGTCTCCTTCAACGGAGCGACGTCGACGCGGTTGTGATTACCACGCCTCAGAACGTCCACGTGGAGCAGGTCATTGAGGCTGCGCGGCATCGTAAGCATGTCCTTTTGGAAAAACCGATGGGAGTGACCCTTGAGGAATGCCGGGCCATGAACAACGCCTGCAAGGATGCAGGAGTCAACTTGATGGTCGGCTTCACCCAGCGTTATCGGCGGGGCAACATCGAGGCAAAGAAGATTATCGACAGCGGACAAGTCGGTAGAATCAGAATGATCCGAGAAACGATGATCGGGGTCGACGGCTGCAATGTCTACCCAGCCTGGCAGCGGAAAGGAGAAAATCGCGGCACGCTGCTCGGCTATGGTGTGCACAGCATCGACCGAATCCGATGGTTCACAGGCAATGAGGTGCAATCTGTGATGGCGCATTGCCTCTCACCAGAAGGAGTGGAAGCGGAGTACTCTACGATGCTCTTTCTGCGACTGACGCGTGACCAGTCGGCTTCTCTGCTGTGCGATATGGAATGTCCGGCGCCGGGATTTCCCCATGCAGGGTTCCATTCGTGGATCATTGGCGAGAGAGGGATCATCGATCTCGATGCATATGGCGAGTTGAGGGTAGGGATCAATGGCAAGTGGGAACAGGTATTTCGGCAGGCACCCATCGACTGGCAGAAAGAGGGGAAATTTGCACCTGCCCGGATGCAATCATATCAGGATCAAGACCAGGAGTTTATCGACAGCATTCTTGAGCAACGTCAGCCCGCCGTTACTGGGCTTGACGGAGAGCAGGCGGTTGCAGTAGCCCTCGCAGCGTATGACTCGTCGCGGCTCAAACGTTCCGTCGCGCTCCCGTTGGTAGTCTGACACTTTGGATTGTGTGATGACCCTTTATGAACCGACGCAAGTTTTTTACAACTAGCATGCTTGGGATCCCGGGGCTGTTAAACATCGTGAATGTTCCTCCACTTCTACAGACCTTCTTCTACTATTTGTGGAACTGGGAGACCTGGCGCACCATCACCGGCACAAAGCCGCAGAGGTATGCATCTGATCAAGTCGGTAAACGGGAGCTTGTCGACTTACTACGTCTCAACGGACGTCGGATTTCCACGCCACAAGAGTGGATCGCCAAACGAGAGGAGATTAAACATCTGCTTCTGCAGGTGATGGGTAACTTTCCTCCGTTGACCACGCTACTGAATCCCAGAATTGTTGAAGAGAAGGAGTTCGAGAAGTACATCAGACGAAAAGTCATCTATACGTCGGAACTAGGCGATGATATTCCCGCGTATCTGTTTCTCCCGAAAGATGGTGCCAAGAAACATCCGGCGATTCTTTGCGCGCACCAGACCAATCCATACGGTAAACGCGAAGCGGCTGGCATAGACGGAGATCCGGCAATGGCGCTGGCTCCGAGATTAGCAGAACGTGGATACGTAACGCTTGCACCGGATGAAATCTGCTTTGGTGAACGGCACAATCCGCTGCTTGGTCACTACGGTGACGCCATCGCGTTCTACAGGAAGCACAAGCTCTGGTCGGTCGCCGGAAAGATGATCTGGGACAAATCTCGAGCGATCGATTATCTCTGGACTCTTGATGAAGTAGACCCACAGCGGATCGGCGCGATTGGCCACTCTCACGGAGGCTACGGATCGCTCCATGCCGCCGCATTCGATGACCGGATACAGGCTGTTGTCTCGAGCTGTGGGTTTACGACCTTCCGTGCCGACGGGAATACCTTCCGCTGGTCTCACGCAACGCCAATTATGCCCAAACTTGGTTTCTACCTCGGCGGCCGAAAAATGACGTGGGAAACATTCCAGCAATTCAAGCTGAAAGAAGTCAATCAGGTCCCCTTCGATTGGCACCACATTCTTGCACTGATTGCTCCGCGCGCTCTCTTTCTTTCCGTTTCGCTTGACGATGAAGTCTTCCCGGGCGGCGAGAGCATCCGGAGTGAAGTGCTACCCCGCATTGAGCCGATCTATGATCTCTACAAGAGCCGGGAGAGACTCGAAGGGCATTTCTTCCGCGGCGGCCACAGCTTCCCCGATGAAGCCCAGCAGGAAGCCTTTGCCTGGCTTGACCGATGGCTGAAAGGGGAAAGCTGATAGGTGCCCTGTCCGCTCATGAGCCAACCCGTAGGGAGTCTTCTATGCGCATACAGTCCATCATCTCGTTTCTGACAGCAGCCTGCCTGCTCATCTCTGCATCAGCGCTGGCCCAGATATCGAATGTCATCATGGCGCCAGTGGAATTTCGACAGGATTTTGAAGAGGGACATATCAGCGGGTGGGAGAGCTATCCGCCCTTTCAGGATTCCGCGTTCGATCCGGATTTCAAATGCAGTAGCGAAAACAACCTGCCGGGAAGCCGCTACGCGCTCACACGCAGGGCCCAAATTGGCTTTCCAACAGAGTATGAAATTGGCTTCATCCGAAAAGTCCGTTTGTACGTGACGAAATCTTCGACGGTGTCGTTTAGTTACCTTCTGAAGATGTTCGGGGATGCGAAAAAGATGGAAGCTGTTGTGTGCGGAATGGATGGGAAGAGATACACGTACACAATGCCATCTCCAACGAACGATCAATGGCAAACAGTCACGGTTTCAGCCACCTCCTTTATGAGTGGCAAAGAAGCTCTTTCCCCGGGCAAAGAAATGGAAGCGTTCTATGTCCTTGCCCATATCGAAAGAACGAATCCTGACGTTGCATATAGATTCTATCTGGATAATGTCGTCATCACTGGAGAAGCGCCGGTGCAGTTTCACGTCCTTACGCCGAACGCGACAGTCCTTGAACACTGGAACAAAACGGTGCTGCACAAACACTACACCGCAGGCGAAGCGCTCAGTCTCACCGTGTCCGTTCCTTCGCCCGTCTCTCTGACATCAACCACATTCTCGCTGACCGACCCGCATGGAAAAAAAGTGCTTGATGAAGTCGCGCTCTCATTTCACCCAGAAGCGAACCTTTGGGAGCGTCCTATGCTGTACACATTCTCAGAAAGCAATGAGAAAGGAAGATGGCAGGGAAGGTTGTGGGGAGAGGACGGCAAGGGACGGCACGTCGAGACGCGGTTCGATGTTTGGGTGACAGACAAATCTCAGCCACACCCACGACTGTACTTCGGCACCGACAATGCTGATTTCTACAAGCGCCGGTTGGAGGATCCCAAATGGAAAAGCTGGTTTGATACTCTTGCCGCAAAGGCGTTGCGACTGCGAACAACATCGAACCTTGGTTCGATCGTCTTCGGCGCTGAGACCTCGTCGCTCAGAGTGATCCCGCCGACACAGTGGACGATTCAGTCGATGGCGCAGGTAGATCTCAGCGGATATGACACGACGTACTTGCTTCCCACGCTCAGCCATTACTTCGGCATCATGGTCCCGGCAAGGGATATATTGTACGACCATGCGCTTTTGTATGCTTTCAGGGGAAATCGCGACGCTGGGGAATACGGCAAGAATGCTCTTCTGGCGATTGCAGGCTGGAAGACCTGGACCCACCCTTGGTTTCGTGCGCGCCATCAGGAATCGTACTACCCGGTCGGTGAACTCGGTGTGCGCGCAGCCTTTTGTTACGATGTTGTCTATCCACTCCTGAATTCGGACGAACGAAAGACCGTTCAGGACGGGCTTCTTCGGAATTGTGTCATCCCTGTGTACCAAGAGTACGTCGTCGAGGACAGGATTCCTTCGAGTACGAGCAACTGGATCGGCAACTCCGTCAGCGGCGCGCTCTCCTGTATCCTGGCGATGTACGGAGACAACCCAAACCGTGGGGATTTTGAGCCGTACCTCTCCGGTCTGCTAACAAAACTCGAAGAGCATATCCATTCGACACTTGACACGTCGGGTGCATGGGGCGAAGGAATCGGGTATCAATCGTTTGCCTACAGCAACACTCTTCCGACGATCACGGCGCTCAATCGGGTTCTTCATACAGACATCACCACGCCTGCACTGCTGCGCTCATATCTCTATTTCCTCTACAACAGTTCCCGTGCAGAGGTGCTTGACGTCGGAGACAGCCATCCGACGTTGAGTAGCCTCTCCTCTTTTGCCTGGATCTTATCGAAGACAGATGATCCGGTATTTCGATGGTCGTACAGAATGGCCCCCCGTGACCACGCGTTGGATTTCTTGTTTGGACGCGAAAACGGGCCCGCGATATCGCCTGATACCCTTCCCACGTCGAAACTCTTCTCTGACATTGGCGGAGCGGTGTTTCGGTCCGGCTGGACTCCTGACGATCTCGTGATGAGCTTCCGCTGCGGCGCTTTCTTCAATCACCAGCATTTTCATCAGGGAAGCTTTCAGCTTAGTGCGTTCGGCGAGACCCTTATTCCGGAGGCGGGAGTAGCTCACTACTACAATGATCCATGGTACCCGCTGTATTTTATACAGGCGATAGGGCACAATACGGTTCTGGTGGACGGAAACCCCGGCAGCCAGCGTAGTGGAGACTATCTCCATTTTGTCAAGGCAGCGGACGAGAGGGCAGAGATGCCGGAATTCATCGGCACGGAGCACTATGGAGCCGCCACCGGCGAATTGCATGAACTGTACAGGGGGTACCTGAAACTCTTCGAGCGCAACATCATCTTTATACAGCCGGAGTATTTTGTCGTCTTTGATCGAATTCGCTCAAGTGGGAATCGCCATGCATACAATTGGCTCCTCCACTTTGATGATAGGAAGGACGTGAACGTTTCAGGCAGTGACATCACGATTGAGCGCGAACAGGCATCGCTGTTGGCAAAAGTCCTTTCACCGGTAGATGCCGTCATCGAAGTAAGAGGTGCGCCCGTGCGTCTCGGCGTGCCGATCACACGTCCCGGCTTTTTACAGGTGAGCAACGTCGGCAGAAGCACAGAGGAGAATTTCCTCGTTGTGCTCTATCCAAAGAAAAGAACCCCGCAAGACCGAGATCTGGGGAGCACTGGAATAAAGGAACTTTCAGACGCCATCAAATCCCTGCACGGGAAGAACTACGTGGGGACACGGATCGTGCGCGGCGAGGCGGAAGATGAGATCCTTTTCAGAATCGATGAGAACAGGGAAAAGATACATGATGGTCACGTTGCGACCGACGGAAGGATCGTTGCGCGAACCGTGCGAGGGAATCAATTAGTATTACTGGCTGTACACGATGCGACCTCTCTCACATTCGACCCCGCCGGCTGGCTCACCCCATTCACGGGGCTTACAGGGACGTCGCGATTCACGGCTGCAGCGGCATTTCACGGCGATACCTCGGAATGGCACATACAAGCCGACACTGCAGGAACAATCACATTTCATTTACGGCGAAAGCCGTTGGAGGTAAGTCTCAACGGGGTGGCGATGCCGTCATTCTCATGGGATGGAGAGAATCGTCTCCTTACGGTTATCGTTGCAGAAGGAACGAACAGGCTCACGGTTCATTTCTAAACTACTGAGGTCGAAATCTGAACTCAACTGCGAAGGAGACGAAGTCCTGTGAATAAACTGCAAGTGAACTGCAATCAGGTGGATATCACGCCCAGCGAGCCGGTGGTGCTGTCTGGCTATGCCAATCGCAAGGGATTGTCGGCGAGCGTTCATCGCTCGCTCTCGAGCCGCTGCGTAGCGCTCAAGGCAGGCGGAGAGATAGCGTGCCTGGTAGCAAATGACCTCGTCGATATCATGCCGGAAATGACCCAGGAGATCATTCATAGGATAGCGCAGGAAACTGGGATCCCCGCGGCCCACATTTTCGTGCATGCAATCCATACCCATTCAGCGCCAGTGATGGAGTATGGCTCTTCGGAAAGCAATGATCGCTACATCCCGTGGGCCGTGAGTCAGATTGTGCACAATGGCGTGAAGACGGTCATCGACACCGGATCCTTTCAGACCTGCTCTGTGCGGTACGGGAGCGGCAGCTGCGATATTTCCGCCAATCGCCGGCTCATTGATCCCCTGACCGGTATAGCAGCCAAAGCTGCTAACACCCAAGGACCCAACGACCAAGAGGTCAATATCCTGCAAATGGCAAATAGCGCGGGGATGCCGGTTGCGACGCTGTTTAATTACGCCTGTCATCCGGTGGTTCTAGGCTATGAAAGCGTGTCGGTTTCGACAGATTACCCGGGAGCTGCGAGAGAAACAATCGAACAGGCTCTTGGCGGCATGGCAATTTTCCTTAACGGAGCCGCTGGCAACATCAACTCGTGCCTGACGGATCAAATCGACCCGGCCATCGCCGATCAGGAGGGAAAAAAGTTAGGTTTGGCCGTCGTGAATTCGACGATGGATGAATGGGATGGCTTGTTGGATATTCCGGTAGAGAAACGAACCATCCAGCTTCCCTATCGCGATCAGAACATGACCGCCGAGCGATTCGATCGTGAGGTGGAGCGACGACTTGACGAGCAGACCGAATTTCATAACTGGCAGCAAGACCTGCGAAAGTGGGGCGACATGATGATACGTCGCCTCAAGAGCGGAACTGTGCCTGATTCCTGCTCGATCGAAATCAGCGCAATGAGACTAGGCCCTGCGGTTTTTCTGCTGAGCCAAGGCGAGGTCTTTAACGAGTTCCAGATTCGTGCCAAGCGGGATTGTCCGGGCAAGAAAGTGTTCTTTGTAGCGTACACGAATGGTTCGAGAGGATACATCCCCATAGCAGAGGCATTCACCCACAAGGGATATGAGGTGGACCAGGCCTATGTGTATTTGGAGGAGCCTTCCCCGCTGACACCTGAGGCGGATCACATTTATATGAATGCAGTTAATGAGGCACTACGAGAGATCTCATGATCCATTTCGCTATTTGCGGGTTCGGCTTTATGGGATCTACGCACGCCAGATGCCTTGCAGGCCGGCCGGATGCACGGCTTCGCGCAATCGTAGAGAGTAATCTGAGCGATCTCCAATCCGTTGACAAAGGGGGCAACCTGTCGATTAAAGGGGCGGAAGTCCATCTCGACGACGTCAGCCTGCACACGGATCTGGGGCCGATCCTAACAATGCCAGACGTCGATGTTGTTGACATCTGTTTGCCTGTGCGATTCCATTACGACTGGGCGAAGCGGGCTCTGCAAGCTGGCAAGCACGTGTTACTGGAGAAACCCATGTTGCTGGACCCCGCACAAGGCCGCACACTCATCGATCTGGCACGCACGAACCGTCGAATTCTGATGGTGGCGCATGTGGTGCGGTTCATGCCGGCGTACCGGACACTCAGAAAGACACTGAAGGATGGGAGTTTCGGCGCGCTGAAATTGATCATCGTGCAGCGGTGGGCTGGCGAGCCGACCTGGGGGATGTGGAAGGATGCCGAGGGTCGGCGAACCAGCGGCGGTGGATTGTTCGACTTGCTCATCCACGATATCGATCTGGTCAACTGGCTATTGGGGAAGCCCTCGCATATTCAGTCGAGCGTCTTTGCCGGTCCCATCAGCAATCATGACTTTGTCAACGCCGTGTGGAGCTATGATAGCGGTTCGACAGCTATTCTCACTGGCGGCTTTGCCTTTCATACCTGCCTACCCTTTGAGGCAAGGTTCCTCGCAAGGTTCGAAGAAGCAACTGTTGCCTTCGACTCTGCCAAACCAAACATCTTGAGTTTCTCCAACGAGCATAGTTCTGAATCGATGACGTTGGAAGCAGACCCTTTGGCTGGATACCGGGGTGAAATCGAATACTTCATCGGTTGCGTGCAGAATCAACGCTGGCCAGACGAGTGCAGCCCGGAATCCTCGCTCGAGGCCGTGGAATTGGCATTGAGCCATTTGTCCAAACAGTAAACGGGAGGCCGCCGATGAAACATCTTCATCGCCTCCACTATACACCAGACTCATACACGTCCATTGATGGTCACCAGTTGCGGGCCGTTTTAGATGTTCATCCGCGTGCACTGCATCACAGAGGTGACCACGCCGAGCAGGATTGAGGGAACGTGCAGCGGGATGGAAGGGGCTCGGCAGTATGCCTTTGTTTACCCATCGCTTCCTCCTTTGATTGACCCAAGATACAAAATCTCCTAACTTAATCTTGGATCACTTTTCGGGGGGCAGGCCATTTTTGTTGTATGCAATTTGTTTCCACTCCATTGGCTCTAGAGGGGAAGCACCACTCCGTCTTGATAGCGATGATAAAGGGCTCATGATGGCCTTGCGTCGGATGGTTGTGCTCGCAGCCGTGTTTCTGTTCGCGGAAGTCTCTGTATCAGCCCAACAGCATTATCGTGTTATCGGATACTACACGATGTGGGGTCGAGCGACACTTCCTGCCTCCGCGGTGATGTTCAACGACCTCACGCACATCAACCACGCGTTTGCCTGGCCGGACACCGACGGCGGCATCGTGTCGGCTGAGGCAACTGTTGATACAGCCATCATCAATACAACGCACCGCGCTGGACGGAAGATTCTCCTTTCCGTCGGCGGTGCGGGAGCCGTTCAGACCGCGAACTTCGCGATCGTCGCGGCGGACTCTGCCCGGAGAAAAGCGTTCGTCGACCATGTTGTGGAACACCTCGCAGCCTTTCATTATGACGGCGTCGACCTGGACTGGGAAGGGCCGTCGAGCCTTGCTGAGAAAGCCAACGAAGTAACCCTTGTTCAGGAATTGCGAGCCGCTTTTCGTGCAACCGATACGACGTGGCTCATCACGATGGCCATCGGATCATCCAATTGGTCAGGCCAATGGCACGATTATACCTCGCTGATTCTCTCCGTCGACTGGTTCAACGCGATGGAGTACGATTTTCACGGAAGCTGGAGTCAGATTGCCGGGCACAACGCCCCCCTCTACGTCGGTGCTGATCCAGCCGCAGACCTTGATCGTTACTCGATCGATCAGAGCATCGGCTATCTCACCGTGGACCGCGCGATTCCGAAAGGGAAACTCGTCCTCGGGCTCCCATTCTATGGGAAATCATTCGGTACATCCACTCTCTATGCTTCTTATGCGGGAGAGCAAGAACTTGCCTATCGCGATATCGTCAGCGCGGTTGAGACCGGTAGTTGGACGTATGTGTGGGACGACGGATCGATGGCTCCTTATTTCACATCGGTTGCACCACCGAGGTTGATCTCGTTCGACGACTCGGCTTCGATTGCGATCAAGTGCCAGTACACCAGGAATAAGGGACTGTCCGGAGTGATGATCTGGGAGCTCAGTCAAGATGTTATTGGTCAAAACCAACCCTTGATGGATGTCGTCGGCGCCCAGATGGGAACGGCAATCGGTGTTCCTGCGGCGCCGGCGATGCTCCCTGCCGGCTTCGTTCTCTATGACAATTATCCCAACCCGTTCAATCCATCGACGGCTATTCGGTTTGCGATACCGGCGGCTGCGCATGTCATTCTGAAAGTGTTCGATATGCTGGGCCGCGAAGTGGCCACTCTTCTCGATGAAGACAGAGCTGCCGGCATGGGAACCGTTCTGTTCGATGCCTCGCACTATGATCTTGCCAGCGGTGTGTACTTTTATCGCATCTCTGCCGGAACCTTCACGCAAACGAAAAAGATGATTCTGATGAAGTGAACACTTTGGGAAAACCCAGCTGAAGGGATATTCACTTATGAGCATCGATGATTCCAAGCCGAGACACCCGGCGCTTTGGGTTCCAACACTCTATACCGCCGAAGGGCTGCCTTTTGTCGTCGTGAATGTCGTTTCGGTCCTCATGTATAAGAGTCTCGGCCTTGCCGATGCACAGATTGCTTTTTTCACGAGCCTCGTTGCCATCCCATGGGCGCTGAAACCGCTCTGGGGGCCGCTGCTCGAGATGTTCAAGACGAAGAAGTACTTTGTCTTGGCGACACAATTCTTCGGCGGGATCTCTTTCGGACTGCTTGCCCTTTCCCTTCACCTTCCCTCCTTCTTTACCTGGACGATCATCTGTTTCGGCCTCATCGCGATCAATTCTGCCATTCATGACACTGCCGCTGACGGTGTCTATATCACCGTTCTGGACGAGAAAGCACAGGCTCAGTACGTGGGATGGCAGGGAGCTTTCTACAACGTCGGGAAAGTTCTCTCGCAGGGTGCCTTCGTCTATCTCGCCGGTCGCCTGGAGAAGAGCATCGGCGTCGTCCCGGCGTGGACGATCGTGATGGGGTTGTTCGGGGCGCTTCTCATTCTCCTGAGCGCCTACCACTGGCGCTTTCTTCCGACCGGAGGAAGGTCGAGCCAGGTGAAAACCGTCAAAGAAACTCTCACGACCTTTTGGGATGTCGTCGTCACGTTCTTTCAGAAGAAGTACATCATTTGGGGGATCTTCTTTCTGATCCTCTATCGTTTCGCAGAGGGACAGGCGATCAAGATCGTTCCCCTCTTCATGCGGGCGGCACGGGAACACGGCGGGCTCGGGCTCTCTACCCAAGACGTCGGGGTTCTGTACGGGTTCTTTCCACCGCTTGCGTACATCCTCGGATCGGTGCTCGGCGGCTACTTCTCTGCAAACCGCGGACTTCGCAAGGCTCTTCTCGTGCTCTGCGCGTTCTTCAATATCCCCTTCGTCGTTTACACGTTCCTGGCGGTGTATCAGCCGACCGACTTTTACACCATCACGGTGCTCGTTGTTTTCGAGTACTTTGGCTACGGGTTTGGCTTCGTCGGACTGATCCTTTACATGATGCAGCAGATCGCTCCGGGGAAGTACAAGATGGCTCATTACGCATTCGCCACATCGCTGATGCAATTCGGCTTCTTGATCCCTTCGATGATCAGCGGCTTTGTGAGCGACTTCCTCGGATACAAGCATTTCTTCATTTGGGTCATGGTTGCGACCATTCCTTCGTTTCTCGTTGCCTGGCTGGTTCCGTTCCGGGATACGAAGTCAGCAGAAGCCACTCCGCAGCCAGGATAAACACAAAGTGGAGCAGCAGAAGAACAATATGACCAGTGTGCTCCTCGTGATCGTGATGCTCGGTCTCTCGCTCCCTGCGATGAGTCAGAGAAAAGAGGTCATCGGCTACTATCCTTCGTGGAAGTGGAGATCGAGAAACAATCTCGTGAGTCCCGCTCGGATCCCTTATGACAAGCTCACCGCGATCAACTATGCATTCTTCTACCCCCTGCCCGACGGCACTATCGTCGGGAGAGACACGGTCGGAGATGCACTGATTCTCCGCGGAGAACGGGATATCGAGGGAGATGGATTCAAACCAGGCACTGCTCTCACGGACGTCGCGCACCGGCACGGTGTGAAAGTCATGCTCTCCATCGGGGGCTGGGAAGATTCCAACAATTTCCCGGAGGTTGCCTCGAGCGACGCGAAAAGGGCCCGGTTCGCGCATTCGTGCCTCGAGCAAATCCGCGCCTACAGGTTCGATGGGATCGACATCGACTGGGAGTATCCGGGCTACGCCGATCATAAGGGGACACCTGACGACAGGCAGAACTTCACGCGCCTC